>NZ_JBHVRS010000014.1:0-128725 GCF_042885595.1 Kitasatospora sp. NPDC058046 | reverse complement strand
GAGTACGTCCTACTTTCAGTAGGAAGAGTCCGTGCAACCCGGGCCTGGCGCTCCACAGTCGGAAGGGTCCGGCACCACACAGGTGCCGGACCCTTTCGCATTCCCCGCCCCGGTGACAAGGGCCGCACCCGCCGGCCCGGTCGCCCCCGATCCACGATTCGGCACACCGGCGTTGAGCTGCTAATCTTTCTTCTGTCGCGAGGAACATGATTCCTCGCCAGGCGTCAGCGGTACTACCAGAGTACGTCCTACTTTCAGTAGGAAGAGTCCGTGCAACCCGGGCCTGGCGCTCCACAGTCGGAAGGGTCCGGCACCACACAGGTGCCGGACCCTTCCGCGTTCCCCATCCCGGCGAGGACGGCAACGGCCCTCCCGTACCGGTGTTGATCTTTTGTCTACCAACTGGCGATGCAATGACGCCACGGCCCGCGATCCGGCCGTGTCGAGCATCCAGTTCGGAGAACCCATGGAAAAGCGCCGCTCTCACCGCCGTTACCTGAGCGCCCTCCTGGCCTTATTCATGTCCCTGGGCCTCGTCGGCCTCCTCGCCCCGGCCGCGAGCGCCGAAGCGGACTCCTCGTGGCTGTCGTTCACCGCCGACAAGCGGCCGGACCTGTGCCTGGACGCGTCCAACGGCACCGGGCCCAAGGTGCAGCTGTGGACCTGCAACGGCTCCGACGCGCAGATCTGGTACTGGAACGGCGGCCTCTACCAGATCCGGAACAAGGCGACCGGCAAGTGCCTGTCCATGGAGGGCGGTCGGACGGACCAGCAGACGCCGCTGGTCCTCGACGCCTGCTCGAACCGGAAGAACCCCACGCAGAGCTGGTGGTACTACAACTCCAAGGGGACGCCGATCTACACCACCGAGGGCAACAAGCTCTGCGTGGACATCCCCAACGGCAACTTCGCCGAGGGCGTCCAGCCGTGGGCGTACGGGTGCAACAACTCCGACGCGCAGAAGTTCAACGCCGAGTGGCCCAAGGCCGTCAGCGACAAGGACTGGCTGCAGGCCTGCGCCCAGGGCTACTTCCCGGGCGACCCGAACAACACCGCCAACTGCACCTACCGGAGCGAGAGCTACACCCAGGGCTTCACCGACTACCAGCGCGGGGAGACCCACAGCAACTGCGCCCCGGGAAAGACCACGGCCGACACCATGTCCCTGAGCTTCCGGCAGTCGCGGACCTCCGAGGACAGCACGTCCGTCTCGGTGGGGCTGTCCACCTCGCCGGGGATCCTGGGCTCGCTCATCACCAAGGTGTCGCTGAGCATCGAGACCCAGTACGGGCACAAGTGGTCCTACACCAACGAGTACACCGGCACGCGCCAGGTGACCGTCAACCCCGGCCGGAAGGGCGCCCTCTACGTGCGCGTCGCGCACGCCGACAGCACCGGGACGTACACGGTGACGCTCAAGAACCCGGTCAACGGGGTCGCGAAGCGCGAACTGCGGAGCAGCGTCAAGCTCAACGCCCCGAGCGACGTCAACTGGTACGAGACCGCCTCGTACGAGGTCGGCTGCGGGCAGGAACTCCCCGCCACCGTCAACGACATCCCCAGCGGCGGCGGTGACCGCGGCACCCACGGCGCGGGCAACAACGGCCAGCGCGGCGGCCACCCCGACGGCTCCTGGGTCACCCTCGTCAACCAGGGCACCGGCCGGGCGGTCGACTCCGCCAACGGCGCCTTCGGCGACGGCAACAAGATCCAGGCCTGGAACCAGCACAACCCGAACGAGGCCTCCCAGGGCTGGCGGCTGGACCGCAAGGGGGACACCGGCGACGGCGTCCCGCAGTACGCGCTCACCAGCCGCCTCCGGGACGCGCAGGTCCTCAACCTCGCCGGCTCCAACAACCGCGACGTCCAGCTCTACCACTGGGACGCCACCGCCAACGGCATGTGGGCCTTCTTCGGCAAGGGAGACGGCTGGTACGAGGTCTACTCGGTGGCCGAGCGGAACAAGTGCCTGACCGACAACGGGTACGGCAACCAGATCACCATCGAACCGTGCACCGGGCGCGCCGAACAGCGTTGGGGCACCTACCTCTACTGACCCGGACCACCCGGCCCCGGCGTTCGCCGTCGTGGGCCGGAGCCCCCGGGACACGAACCCGCCCCCGCCGGATCCGCCGGCGGGGGCGGGAAGGTGTCGCCGGAGGCTCAGGGGGCGGCGGGGGCAACCACGTCCCAGAGCTGACGCGGGCTGTCGTCACGGAGCGCCTTCACCACGTTGGCGCCGTTGCTCTGCGCCGCGATGACGTAGTCCTGGTCCGTGGCCTCGGCGATGACGTACCTGTCGCCCGTCCGGTCGATCTGCCACTGCTGGGTCGGGATGTTGGGGTTGCACGCGACGAGCGGGATCGGCGTGCCGGGCTCCGCGAACGCCTGGAGGCACTTGTCGGGCTTCCCCTTGGACTCGATCAGGTAGCCGCCGGGGGTCGGGCGGAGGATCCAGTCCTGCCAGACCGTGCCGTTGGCCTGCCAGGTGATGGCGTCGGTCCCGTACTTGGCGGAGTCCAGGAAGCCGTTCACGGACTCGTTGTAGAAGCGCACTTCCTGGCCGCCGACGCGCACTTCGCCCGCCGAGGCGGGCGAGGCCGAGGCCACCGCGCCGGTGACGGCCAGGGCGGCGGTCGCGACGGCGGCCGCCTTCTTGATGCTGAACAAGGATTTCTCCTTCTGCGAGGGTGATTCCTCGAATTCCGTGACCGCGTACAGGGCCACGGAGCCGAGGGAACCACCCGCACCGGGCCCCCGCAACGGCAAGTAACCCGGGTGGAGTCAACGCACGAATCGCATTGCCCCGTCTGCCGCAGCGCGGAGTTGCGCCCGGGCTCCCCCTCCCTCCGGCGCAGTCCCTCGGCTCACCATTACGCCAGTCCTATTTGCGCATGATCAGAAAAAGGCCTGATCTCATCCTCTGCGAATTCCCGGAACGGAAGCCGGTTTTCCGCCACCGGGGGCCGGGGTAGGGCCGAGACGTTCGCATCCCGACCGTTTCATCATCACGGCGGGCGCGAAATCCTTGATGCTTTCTTATCGGAAGGACACCCTCATGCACAGGACCCTCCGCAACGCCCTCGCCACCGTCATCGTGACGGGTGCGCTCACCACCGCCGCCGCCCCCGCCGCCCTGGCCGCCGAGCAGACGCCGCCGACCGCGGGGGTGCAGGCGGAGCTCCGCAACCCGAAGACGATCAAGGTGGCCGACTACAACCAGGCCCGCGGCACCCTGATCAACGCCGGCAGCAAGACGGCCGCCAAGTCCCACCCGGCGCACGGCACGAAGGACGTCCCGGTCTCCCACGGCGTCAGCCTGCTGGCGGAGGCCCGCGACGAGTTCCGCGCCGCCGACAAGAACCTGCCGGCGAGCCAGAAGAGGTCCGACATGTCGATCCCGCACTACAACGCCATCCACAACGCGGCCAACACGATGCACATCGACACGTGGTGACACCGCCCCGCTGAGCCCGAACGCCCCGGCCCTCCCCCGGACTTCGGGGGAGGGCCGGGCCGGCCTCAGCCCTCCGGGGGCTTGGGCTCCTCCCGGGGCGCGCTCAGGCTGCCGTCCGGGTGGACGTCGAAGACCGTGAGCTTCTTGCGGCCGGTGATGGTGATCCGGTCCGGGCCGGACCAGTCGGCGCGCACGAAGTCGCCGCCCCGGGTGTCCCAGATCCCCATGCTCCAGTGGCGGGCCGACCAGCCGCTGCCGGCCACCAGCTCCACCCGGTAGATCGGGTCGATCGAGGCCATGTTGGTCATGGTCAGCACCCGGTCCGGGTGGCCCGGGGCGGCCGTCCGCGCGGTCCGCCCCTCGCCGCTCACGAGCGCCAGGAACGCGATCAGCGGCCCACCGAAGACCAGCGCCACCATGGCGACGGCGCAGCCGATCTGCGACACCCAGGTCCGGAACTCCATCCCGATGTACAACGCGACGGCGGTCAGCACGACCGCCGTCCCGACCAGCAGGACCGGGTGGTCGAGCCAGCGCTCGACCACCACGAGCCCTCCCGACCGGGACTCGTACCGACCCACCGCGTAGGCCAGCAGCGCCAGGAGCGCCGCCCCTCCGAGCCCCCACGCGATCCTTCTGCGGCGTACCGCTGTCACCTTCGCCCCCCGGCGGTTCTTGACCGAACTTTGGCGCGGACCCTACTACAGGCCCGCTACCGCGGCCGGGGCGTGGAGGACGGGCCGGCCGGCGTCCCGTCCTCGCCCACGGTGAACACCTGGATCTCCTTCTCCGAGGTCACCGTGATCCGGTCCGGGCCCGACCACTCGGCCCTGAGCAGGCGTTCGCCCGGCCCCCTGGCACCGAGGGACCAGTGGCGCGCCGACCAGCCGCTGCCGGTCAGCAGCTCCACCCGGCGGTCCGGCTCGAACGAGTCGGCGGCATCGGTGAAGACGAGCACCCGGTCCGGGTGGCCCGGGGCGGCCTCCCGCGCGGTCCGCACCCCGGAGTCCCCGGCCGCGAGCGTCGACAGCGCGAGCGGCACCCCGAGCAGGACCAGCGCCACCAGGCCGCCGGCCAGGCCGACTTGCGACTCCGGCGTACGGAAGTCCAGCTCGACGATCAGCGAGACCAGCACCAGCACGACCGCCGTCCCGACCAGCAGGACCGGGTGGTCGAGCCAGCGCTCGACCACCACGAGCCCTCCCGACCGGGACTCGTACCGACCCACCGCGTAGGCCAGCAGCGCCAGGAGCGCGGCCCCTCCGAGCCCCCACACGATCCTTCTGCGGCGTACCGCTGTCACCTTCGCCCCCCGGCGGTTCTTGACCGAACTTTGGCGCGGACCCTACTACAGGCCCGCTACCGCGGCCGGGGCGTGGACGACGGGCCGGCCGGCGTCCCGTCCTCGCCCACGGTGAAGACCTCGATCTCCTTCTCCAAGGTCACCGTGATCCGGCCCGGACCGGACCACTCGGCCCTGACGAAGCCGTCGTCCTCCTCCCAGGTACCTAGGCCCCAGTGACGGGCCGACCAGCCGCTGCCGGCCACCAGCTCCACCCGGTAGACCGGATCGATCGAGAAGGCGACGTCGGTGACGCTCAGCACGTGGTCGGAGCGGCTCGGGTCGGGCTTGCGGTCGACCAGCCGGCCGTCGCCGCCGAAGACGTACGCCAGGCCGCCGACCGCCGCCCCGATGACGAGCAGCGGCGACAGGACGGCCGCGAAACCGATCTGCGCCCACCTGGTGCGGAACTCGACCTGGGCCACCGCCGAGGCCATGGCCAGGGTGACGGCCGTGCCGAGCAGCAGCACCGGGTGGTTCAGCCAGCGCTCGACCTCGACCAGCCCGCCCTGGCGGGAGGAGAAGTAGCCCGGCAGGTACACCAGGAAGGCCGCCAGCGCCGCGCCACGGAGCCACCAGACGACCTGCCCGCGGCGCGTCACCGTCATTTGCTCCCCCCGGAGTTGCCCTTTGCCGGGACTTTACTACGGGGGTGCCGGGCGGCCCGGACGGCGGGTGCTCCGCTGTCCGGGCCGCCCGGCCCCTGGTCACTGCGTACTGGTCACCCGCCCCGCCGGCCGTACCCCCGTCACCGCCGGTAGAAGACGCTCCGCGACCAGAAGTAGCCGACCAGCGTCAGCGCGGTGCACCAGGCGAGGGCGATCCAGGCACTGGTGCCGATCCCGGTGCCCAGCAGCAGCCCGCGCAGGGTCTCGATCATGGGCGTGAAGGGCTGGTACTCGGCGAACCAGCGCAGCGCCGTGGGCATGGAGTCCGTCGGCACGATGGCGCTGCCGATGAAGGGCAGGAACTGCAGCGGCATCGGCATGTTGCTGGCGCTCTCGACCGTCTTGGCCACCAGGCCGATGCCGGCCGATATCCAGGTCAGGGCGATGGTGAGGAAGAGCAGCAGCCCGGCCGCGGCCAGCCACTCCACCGGTCCGGCGTTGGGCCGGAAGCCCATCGCGAGGGCCGTGCCGACCACCAGCACCAGCCCGATCATGGTCTGGATGACGCTGCCGACCACGTGCCCCGCCAGGAAGGCGGAGCGCGAGATCGCCATCGTGCGGAAGCGGTTGACGATGCCCTCGGTCATGTCGGTGCAGATGCCGATCGCGGTGACCAGCGCCCCGGACGTGGCCGCCATCAGCACGATGCCGGGCGTGACGTAGTCGATGTAGTGGCCGCCGCCGATGCCGGCGCCCAGCGTGCTGCCGTAGGCGTAGTTGAAGAGCAGCAGCATCATGACCGGCGTCACCACGACCGCGAAGGTCAGGGACGGGTACCGCAGCGCGTGCTTGAGGTTGCGGCGCAGCATGGTCAGCGAGTCGCCGAGCGCGTGGCCGGCGGTACTGGTGGCCATACGCGTGGCCGTGTGCGTGGCCGTGCTCATCGCGAGCCCTCCCCGGTCAGTTGCAGGAACACGTCGTCCAGGTCGGCCGTCTCCACGACCAGCGACTCGGCCTGCACGGACGCGTTGTCGAGGGCGTCCAGCACGGCCTTCACCGTGAGGACAGAGTTGTCCCCCGGGATCTCCAGCCGCAGCGCCTCGGTGTCGGCCGTGGCGTACGGGAACAGGGCGGCGGCGGTGGCCAGCGAGCCGGCGTCGGCGAACCGGAGCCGGATCCGCCCGCCGGGGGCGTACCGCTTCAGCTCCTCGGCCGTGCCCTCGGCGACGATCCGGCCGCCGTCCAGGACGGCTATCCGGTCGGCGAGTTGGTCGGCCTCCTCCAGGTACTGGGTGGTGAGGAAGATCGTCACCCCGTGGTCGGCGACCAGGCTCCGGATGATCTCCCACATGGTGCGCCGGCTGCGCGGGTCCAGCCCGGTGGTCGGCTCGTCCAGGAAGATCACCCTCGGGTCCCCGACCAGGGTCATCGCGAGGTCGAGCTTGCGCCGCATGCCGCCGGAGAAGGTGGCGACGGCCTCGCGGGACGCCTCGGTGAGGTCGAAGCGCCGCAGCAGCTCCTCGGCCCGCCTCCGCCCCTCCCGACGGCGGAGGTGGTTGAGGTCGGCCATCAGCAGCAGGTTCTCCTCGGCGGTGAGCAGGTTGTCCACCGCGGAGAACTGGCCCGTCACCCCGATCGCCTTCCGCACCCCGTCGGCCTCGCGTTCCACGTCGTGCCCGGCCACCCGGGCCGAGCCGCCGTCGGCGGGGATCAGGGTGGAGAGGATCTGCACGGTGGTGGTCTTGCCGGCGCCGTTGGGCCCGAGCAGGGCGAACACGCTGCCCGCCGGGATCTCCAGGTCGATGCCCCGCAGGACCGCCTTGTCCCCGTAGGACTTGGTGAGCCCCGTCGCCGAGACCGCCGGGAGCGAACGGACCGCCACGTCCGCCGGGGCCGCCGCGTTCGCCGCCATCACGCCCGCCGGACGATGACGTTGCCGACCTGGGTGCGGCCGCGGACCTCGACCGTCTCCACCGCGTCGCCCGGGCCCTTGGTGGGGCCGAGGTCGTTGCGGACGCCGCCGACCTTGCTGTGCACGTCGAGCCAGGCCGCCGTGCCCTCCGCGATGCCGACCTCCACGTCCCCCACGCTGGTCTGCAGGGTGACCTGGCCGCGGACCACCCGGCCGACCCGGATGTGGCCGTGCGCCGACTTGGCGGTCACGTTCCCCTCGGCCTGGCCGACGTGGATCCGCCCGTTGGAGGCGTTGGCGTGCAGCTCGCCGCGGACCTCGTCGATCTCGGTGTCGCCGCTGCTGTTCTTGACCGTCAGCCGGCCGCCGACGGAGCCGATCTCGATCCGGCCGGCTCCGGAGACCTCGGCGTCCCAGGCCGTCCCCCCGAGCCGGATGTCCCCGAAGCCGCTGTCGAGCCGGGCGCTGTCGGCGTGCTCGACCTGGATCCGGCCGAGCGAGGTCTTCAGCCGGCAGGCGCCGAGCGCCCCCTCGGTGACGAACTCGGCCATCGGGGACTCGCTGTGGACCTCGGAGCCGACCGGCAGCTCGACCAGGATCTCGACCGCGCCCTTCTTGCCGCTGAAGACGGAGCGCTGCTTGGGCGCCTTGATGCCGAGCCGGCCACCCGAGAAGTCGACCTGGGTCTGCTCGGCGGCCTTGACGTCCGCCTCCTTGGCCGGGTTGGCGGGCCGGACCTCGACCACGGCGTCGGTGCGCTTGCTCGCCTTGATCCAGACCGAGCCGATGTCGAACTCGAGGATGGCGGAGATCGGTCCGTCGGTCTCGTACGTAGGCATGGCTGTCCCGTCCTCTTGACTCGTGTGGGTGTCCCCGCTGGTCGGAGCGGGGGTGACGTCGAAGGTGCAGAAGGTGGTGCGGGAGGTGCTGCGGACGCTACGGAGCTGTCAGTGGACCCAGCCGGTGAAGCCCTGGCCGCCCATGCTGCGCGGGACCCGGCTGCCCGGGTCGGCGACCGGCCGGCGGGCCGGCTCACCGCCCTCCAGGGCGCCGGCCAGGGCCCGGACCAGCCAGGCGTTGAGCGAGAGGCCGGCCTCGACGGCGGCCTCCTCCGCCCGGGCCTTGAGGTGGGCGGGCAGCCGGAGGTTGATCCGGGCGGTGCCCGTCTCGTCCGACTCCGGCGCCACCGGAGGCACCACCGGTGGCACCACGGGCGGCACGACTGGTGCCACCGGCGCCGACGGTGGCGCCATATCGCCGTGGAAGGCATCCGATCCGGGCGGCGCCGTCACCACGAACTCCGGGTCGAGTCCGCGCAGGCGCACGTCCACCGAGCCGGGGGCGAGGTCGCGGGTGACCTCGCCCATGGCCGCCGACAGCGCGTTGAGCAGGGTGAGCCGCACGGCCGACTCCAGCGGGAGCGTCAGCCGCTCGGCCAGCGCGCGGGCTTCGTCCCCGCCGGTGGCGGCGGCCACCGCGAGCTCGTTCCGGAGGTTTTCCACATATGGCGTGAGGTCCATGGCCGTAAGCATGGCACAGCGGTGGCGCCATGTCGAGCATTTATGGCACCACTGTGGCGCCATCACCCGAACGGCGGTGGCGCCGACCCGCACCGGAACACGGAACCGCCCCGCCGACCCCCGGGAACGAGGGGGTCGGCGGGGCGGTTCACCAGGGGAAACGCGGACCGCGGGAAGGTCAGGCCTGCTGCCAGCCCGCCAGGTAGGCGTCGATCTCCCCGGTCAGCCGGGTCTTGCCCGCCCCGTCCAGGAAGGAGGCCTCGACGGCGTTGCGGGCCAGCCCCGCCACCCCGGCCTCGTCCAGGCCCAGCAGCCGCGCCGCCACCGCGTACTCGGTGTTGAGGTCGGTGCCGAACATCGGCGGGTCGTCGCTGTTGACCGTCACCAGCAGTCCGGCGTCCACCATCCGCTTGATCGGGTGGTCCTCGATCCGCTCCACGGCCCGGGTGGCGATGTTGGAGGTCGGGCAGACCTCCAGCGGGATGCGGTGCTCGCCCAGGTAGTCGAGCAGCGCCGGGTCCTTCACCGCCTGGGTGCCGTGCCCGATGCGCTCGGCGCCGAGCATCCGGATCGCGTCCCAGACCGTCTCCGGCCCGGTGGTCTCGCCCGCGTGCGGCACGCTGTGCAGGCCGGCCGCCCGGGCCCGGTCGAAGTACGGCTTGAACTGCGGGCGCGGCACGCCGATCTCCGGGCCGCCCAGGCCGAAGCTGACCAGGCCCTCGGGGCCCAGCTCGGTGGCCAGCCGGGCGGTCTCCTCGGCGGACCGCAGCCCGGCCTCGCCCGGGATGTCGAAGCACCAGCGCAGCACCACGCCGAGCTCCTTCTCGGCGCGCAGCCGGGCGTCCTCGATCGCCTCCATGAAGGCGACCTCGGGGATGCCCCGGCGGACCGAGGAGTACGGGGTGATGGTCAGCTCGGCGTACCGGATGTTCTGCCGGGCCATGTCCTCGGCCACGCCGTAGGTGAGCGCGCGGACGTCCTCGGCGTCCCGGACCAGGTCCACCACGCTGAGGTAGACCTCGATGAAGTGCGCGAAGTCGGTGAAGGTGAAGTACTCGGCGAGCGCCGCCGGGTCGGTCGGCACCTTGGAGTTCCCGGCGTACCGGGCGGCCAGCTCCGCGACGACGCGCGGCGAGGCCGAGCCGACGTGGTGGACGTGCAGCTCCGCCTTGGGCATCCCGGCGATGAACGCCTCGATGCTCCGGTCGGTGGAGCCGATCCGGCTGGTGTGGGGGACGATCCGACTTCCGTCCGGCTGGACCACGGTGGTTCCCTTCTTCCTTCTCCGTGCTTCTACGCGCGTATCGCGAAGTTCGGCCCAGGATAGGCCCACGCCGGGGGCGCCGTCCCCGGATCACCCCCCGAGCGCGACCGCCACGGTGTGGATCAGCAGCCCGGCCAGGGCGCCGACCACGGTGCCGTTGATCCGGATGAACTGGAGGTCGCGGCCGACGTTGGCCTCGATCTTGCGGGAGGCGTCGTCGGCGTCCCAGCCCGCCACCGTCTCGGAGATCAGCGAGGTGATCTCGGTGCGGTAGGTGTCGACCAGGTACTGGGCGGCGTCCTGGAGCCAGCCGTCCACCTTGGCCTGGAGCTTGGGGTCGGTGGCCAGGCGCTCGCCGAAGCGGCGCACGCCGTCGCGGATGCGCCGGCGCAGTTCGCTGTCCTCGTCCTCGGCCGCGCCCATCACCAGGGTGCGCACGGCCGCCCAGGTGGAGTTGATCAGGTCCTGCACCTCGGGGCGGGCCAGCAGTTCGCCCTTGGCCCGCTCGACCCGGGCGATGGTCTCCGGGTCGGTCTGCAGCTCGGTCGCGAAGTCGGCGAGGAAGTTGTCGATCGCGCCGCGGGCCGGGTGGTCCGGGTCGTCCCGGATCTCGGTGACGAAGCGCATCAGCTCCTTGTAGACCCGCTCGCCGACCTGGTGGTCGATGAACCTGGGCGTCCAGCCCGGGGTCTTCTGGGTGACCTTCTGGACCACCTCCTCGTGGTTGGTGGTCAGCCAGCCGTGCGCCCGGACGGCGACCAGGTCCACCACCCCGTGGTGCCCGCCGTCCGCGACCACCTTGCCGAGCATCCGGCCCATCGGCTCGGCCACCGAGGTGGCCGCGGCCCGCCTGGTCACCGCCTCGGCGACCACCGCCCGCACGTCGTCGTCGCGGAGCACCGCGAGCAGGCCGCGGAGCGCCGCCGAGGCCTCCTTGGTGACCCGCTCGGCGCTGCCCGGCGCGGCCAGCCACTCCCCCAGCCGGCGGCCGATGCCGAGCGCCGCCAGGCGGCCGCGGACCACGTGGCCGGAGAGGAAGTTCTCGCCGACGAAGTCGCCGAGCGAGCGGCCGAAGGCGTCCTTCTTGGTCGGGATGATCGCGGTGTGCGGGATCGGCAGGCCGAACGGCCGGCGGAACAGCGCGGTCACCGCGAACCAGTCGGCCAGCGCGCCGACCATGCCCGCTTCGGCGGCGGCCGCCACGTACCCCGCCCAGGGGCCGGCGCCGGCCGCCTTGGCCCAGGTGGCCAGGGCGAAGACCAGGGTCGCGAAGGCCAGCAGGCCGGTCGCGATGGTCTTCATCCGGCGGACGCCGCGTCTCTTCTCCTCGTCGGCCGCGGTGAACCGGACTCCGGGGCCGGTCCCGCTGAAGGCATCGTCACTCACCCCGCCAGTCTGCCCGTTGCCCGGCGCGGACGGGGGCGCGCATCGCGATCACGCGCCCCGGGGGCCTCACGGGGCCGGGCGAGGAGGGGCCTCACTCCCCGCCCAGCACCATCCGCCGCACCTCCGCGCCCGCCCAGCGCTTCGGGTCCGTGCACCGCCGCCCGTCCAGCAGCACCCGAACCCCGGGCAGGTCCACCGGCGCCAGGTCCCGGTACTCCGGGTGGTCCGCCTGCAGCACCGCCGCCACCACCGGCTCCCCGCCGTACGGCGGCAGCCCGAGCGCCGCCAGCTCCTCCGCCTCGTACAGCGGGTCGCTGACGTACGGCCGCGCGCCCGCCGACCGCACCGCCTCGACCAGCGGGAACACCCCGGAGTACGCCGTCTCCTTGACCCCGCCCCGGTACGAGGCGCCGAGCACCAGCACGCCCTGCCCGGCGATCCCGCCCGGCACCGCGCCCGCCAGCACGCCCACCGCGTACCCCGGCACCGCCAGGTTGGCCTCGCGCGCCGCCCGGACCACCGTCGCCCCCGGGTCGTTCCACAGGTACAGCCGCGGGTACACCGGGATGCAGTGCCCGCCGACCGCGATGCCCGGCCGGTGCAGGTGGCTGTACGGCTGCGAGTTGCAGGCGTCGGCGATCTCCGCGAAGTCCACCCCGACCTCGTCCGCGTAGCGGGCGAACTGGTTGGCCAGCGCGATGTTCACGTCCCGGTACGTCGTCTCGGCGAGCTTGCTGAACTCGGCCGCCTCCACCGAGGCCAGCTCCCAGACGCCGTTGGGCCGGGGCAGGTCGGGGCGCGGGTCGAAGTCCAGCACCGCCCGGTAGAACTCGGCGCCGCGCCGGGTGGAGGACGCGTCCAGGCCGCCGACCAGCTTGGGGTAGCGCCGCAGGTCGGCGAAGA
The DNA here is from genome assembly GCF_042885595.1 of Kitasatospora sp. NPDC058046. Classification (NCBI taxonomy): domain Bacteria; kingdom Bacillati; phylum Actinomycetota; class Actinomycetes; order Kitasatosporales; family Streptomycetaceae; genus Kitasatospora; species Kitasatospora sp. NPDC058046. The sequence continues at coordinate 116,333 of NZ_JBHVRS010000014.1, read as the reverse complement.
CCCGTCCGGTACGGACCCGCTCCGGGCTGAACACCAGCGCGAAGTCCGTCCCGGCCGCGAGCCCCGACCGGGCCGACAGCCGCGGCGCCCAGCGCTCCCTGGTGGTGCCGACCGGCAGGGTGGTCTCGTAGCTGACCAGGGTGCCCCGGCGCAGCCCGGCCGCGACGGCGTCGGTGGCCGCGTCCAGCAGGGCGAAGTCCGGGCTGCCGTCGGCGGCGGTGACCAGCGGGACGACCACGACGACGGCCTCGGCCCGGGCGACCGCGGCCGCGGTGTCGGTGGTGGCCCGCAGCAGGCCCTCGGCGACGACCCGCTTGAGCGCCTGGTCCAGGCCCGCCTCCCGGGGGAACGGCGGCACGCCCCGGTTGACGCTGTCCACCACGCCCGGCGCGATGTCCGCGCCGGTCACCCGGTGGCCCTTCAGCGCGAACTGCACCGCCAGTGGCAGGCCCAGCTTGCCCAGCCCGACCACGCAGACGTCCAGGCTCATCCCCGTCCTCCGTTCACCGAGTCGGCCAGCCGGCGCCACGCCGGGTTCCTCCGCAGCCCGCGCCGCACCTGCTCCGGGACGAGACCGCGCCACAGCTGCCGCGCCAGGTCCAGCGGCCCGGCGGCCGCCTCGACCTCCGCCACCGCCGCCTCCTCCCGCAGCAGGAACAGCTCGTCCGGCAGACCGAGCCGGGCGTCCCGGAACGCCGGGTAGCCCGCGTACTGCCGCCGTCCGTCCACCACCACCGGCGGATCGCCGTGCGCCGCCTCGTAGCGGACCTGGTCGCGCAGCGCCTCCGGCCGTACCGCGCAGGCGAGTTCGAGCCGCACCCGCTCGGCGACCGGCAGCCGGTGGTACACCTCGCGGGCGCCGAACCGCTCGACCAGCCGGGCGGTCTCGACGCACACCCGCTCCTGCATGTCCGCGGTCAGCAGCAGGAAGCCCTCCCGCAGCAGCCGGGGCACGTCCCAGCCGAAGCTTCGGGCCCGGATGGCGTCCAACTCCTCGCCCGGCTCGGCCAGTTCGACGGCCACCTGCTGCAGCGCGGCGATCCCGCGCAGCCGGTCCAGCACCCCGGCCCGCTCGGTGACGTTGCCCCGGTCCTCGCGCAGCACCAGGAAGTAGCAGTCGTAGGAGGCGAGGACGGACACCCTGGCCGCCCGCAGGCAGGCCTCCAGGGTGAACGGCTGGTCCGAGAAGACCTTCAACCCCTCGTCGCGGCGCAGCCCGTGGCGCCGGACGAGGTCGAGCCGGAACAGCTTGGTGTCGGCCAGCGCCCAGGCCAGCGCGGAGTCGGCGAAGCCCACCGACTCGGCGTCGGCGTGGAAGATCCCCTGCGGCACCAGCCGCCCGTTCACCCCGACCTGCTTGGGCACCACCACGTCCGAGCCCCAGGCGTCGGCGGCCGTGACCAGCCGTTCCAGCGCCTCCTCGCCGAGCCAGTCGTCCGCGCCGAGGAACAGCACGTAGCGGCCGCGGGCCAGCTCCAGGCCACGGTTGGTCGGGCCGGCCGGGCCGCCCGAGTTGGACTGGTGCACCACCGTGAACAGCCCGGGGTGGCGGGCGGCGTACTCGTCCAGCAGCTCCCCGCCGCCGTCCGTGGAGCCGTCGTCCACCGCCACCACCTCCAGCCGCCCCGGCGCCAGGGACTGCCCGACCAGCGAGTCCAGGCAGGCGGTGAGGTACGGCATGGTGTTGTAGACCGCGACCACCACGGTCACGTCGGGTACGGCCATCGGGTGGCGGGCCTCCGGTTCCGGACATCGGCGAGTGATGCCGGGTCAACTCACGGTGGGGGCCGGGGGTCACGACGATCACCCACACCGGTGACTAGGAACCGAACGCACCCCCGGCCGTCGCACGGGTGAGCGACGGCCGGGAAGGCGAACCAGGACCCGGCACCCGTCAGCCGATCGCGACCTCCGCGTACATCCGGGCGATCACGTCCTCGATGGCCGGCTCGCGCACCGACAGGTCCACCAGCGGGTAGCGCGCGGCGACCGCCGCCACGATCGGCGCGGCGCTCTCCTGGGCCGGGAAGGCCAGCCACTGGCGCGACCCCTCGACCCGGGTGACCCGGGCCCCGGGCACCTCGACCGGGTGCCCGAGTTCCTGCGCGAGGTCCACCACCAGCGTCCGCTCGCTGCGGCCGGTGGCGTGCAGCCCCTCCAGCCCGCCGTCGTACACCAGCCGGCCGTGGTCGATCACCATCACCCGGCCGCAGAGCTGCTCGATGTCGGTCAGGTCGTGGGTGGTGAGCAGCACGGTGGTGCCCCGGTCCCGGTTGACCTCGCGCAGGAACTCCCGCACCCGGCCCTTGCTGACCACGTCCAGGCCGATGGTCGGCTCGTCCAGGTAGAGCACCCGGGGGTCGTGCAGCAGCGCCGCCGCGAGGTCGCCGCGCATCCGCTGGCCGAGCGAGAGCTGGCGCACCGGGGTGTCCAACAGCCCGCCGAGGTCGAGCAGTTCGACGCAGCGGTCGAGGTTCTCGCGGTACCGGGCGTCCGGGATCCGGTAGATCCGGCGGGCGAGCTCGAAGGAGTCGCGCAGCGGCAGGTCCCACCAGAGGGTGGTGCGCTGGCCGAAGACGACGCCGATCCGGCGGGCCAGCGCGACGCGCTCCCGGGCCGGGTCGACCCCGGCCACCCGCAGCCGTCCGGAGCTGGGGACGAGGATGCCGGTGAGCATCTTGATGGTGGTGGACTTGCCGGCCCCGTTGGGCCCGATGTAGCCGACGCACTCGCCGGCCTCGACGGTGAAGCCGAGCCCGTCCACCGCGCGGACCTCGCGCCTGGCCCGGCTGAACCGGCCGGTGCGGGTCCGCACGGTGAAGGTGCGGTGGACGTCCTGCAGTTCGATCAGTGCCATGGGGTTCCTCACGAAGCGAAGCGAAGCGAAGCGGCGGGGGTTCAGCTGCCGGTGCCGCGGTAGGCGCGCAGCCCGGCCCGCCAGGCGAGTCCGGCGGCGAGGACGCAGACCGCGGCGGCCACCGGGGAGGCGAACTGGAAGGCGGTGGGCAGGCCGAGCGGGTCGGGCCGGTCGAGGATGCGCAGCGTGGGCAGCCAGTTGACGAAGGCCAGCGGGACGCCGAAGACCACCGCGGCGACCAGCTCCTTGGCGAAGATCGTCGGCGGGTAGTGCAGCAGGGTCGCGCCGCCGTAGGTGAAGGAGTTCTGGATCTCCTTGGACTCGCCCCACCAGAACTGGACGGTGGCGCCGCCGACGTAGACCGCGCCGAAGATGACGGTGCCGCAGAGCAGCAGGACGGGCACCAGCAGCACCCGGTCCCAGGTCCAGTGCACGTCCAGGGCGGTCAGCGACCAGACCAGCACGGCGACGGCCTGGAGCGGGCGGCCGAGCCGGCGCAGCGTGAAGCGCTCCGCGCACAGCTGGGAGAGCGCGGGCGCGGGCCGGATCAGCATGGTGTCCAGCGAGCCGCTCCGGATCCGCGCGCCCAGGCCCTCGGCCGAGCCGACCAGCAGGTTGGCCGTGCCGAGCGAGAAGGCCGCGGTGGCGTAGAGGAAGGCGGTCTCCGGCAGGCTCCAGCCGCCGAGCCGGTCGGTGTGCCGGAACATGATCACCAGCACCACGAAGTCGAGGGAGTGGGTGACCAGGCTGGCCACCAGGTTCAGGGCGAAGGAGGCCCGGTAGGCCATCATCGAGCGCATCCACATGCGGGCGCAGAGCCACCAGGAGCGCAGCGCCCAGGCGGTGCGGGGCCCGAAGGACTCCTGGTGCCCGAGGGAGTCGCGGGGCCCGAGGGGCTGTCGCACGAACTGCTCAGCCACCCTGCACCACCACCCTGCGGGTGGCCAGCCACTGGGCGCCCCGCCCGGCGGCGAGCAGCACCGCCGCCCAGCCGAGCTGGAAGCCGAGCGCCCCGAGCAGCGCGGCGCCGCCGGTCCGCTCCAGGAAGACGTCGGTGGGGACGTTCACCAGGGCCGACCAGGGCAGCACCCGGCCGAGGTCGCCGAGCCAGCCGGGGAACAGCGCGACCGGCAGCAGCATCCCGGAGAAGAACATCGAGACCACCAGCATCACCGAGCGCACCCCCTCCGAGTCGTGCAGCCAGAAGCCGGTGATCGAGACCAGGAACCGCAGCCCGAAGCTGACGATCACCGCGAGCAGCGCCGAGAGCAGGAAGAACGCCCAGGTCAGCGGGTGTTCGGGCAGCCGGATGCGGAACACCAGCGCGCCGATCAGCATCGGCACGGTGCCGCGCACCAGCGCCTGGAAGCCGGCCCGGCCGAGGTCGGAGGCCAGCCACCAGCCCTGGAAGTCGACCGGGCGGTAGAGGTCGACGGCGATGTCGCCGCTGCGGAAGCGGTCCTGGAGGTCGTCCTGGAAGCCGCCGCCCCACACCGCGACGGTGACCAGCAGGCTCTGGCTGACCCAGATGTACGTGACGGCCTGGCTCTGGTCGTAGCCGCCGAGGCCGGGGCGGGCCTGCCAGAGGGCGAGGAAGGAGGAGGCCAGGATGATGCCGAAGACGGTGTTGGTGAAGGTGCCGGCCACGGTGGCGGCCCGGTAGGTGGAGTAGCGGCGGAAGGCGCCGCGGGCAACGGCGGCGTAGAGCATATTGTCTCCTTGTCGACAAATATGGGCAGAGGGAGGCGCCCCCCGACATCCGCGCACGCCCCAACGGCTCCGACCGGCCGTACCCGGGGGGTGCCGGGCCTGGCGGGCGGAGCTGCGGAAGTCGGTGCGCCGGAAAGCCGGTGCACTGGAAGGCCAGTGCGCCGAAAAGTCGGTGCGCTATGCGGTTTTCACCTTTCACCGTACCTCCGGCCCGCACCACCCGCACCCGGTTTTTCCGACCTGAGCCGACGTCAAATAGCAGATAATCTCGGCATGACCTTGAGCACCCGCCGCCAGGCCAAACGGGCCGCCCGCCGCGAGGCCCGCCGTGCCCTCCCGCTCTGGCGCCGGCTCCTGCCCACCTGGCGGATCACCCTCGGCACCCTCACCGCGCTGCTCCTGCTCGCCGCCGGCGGCTTCGCCGTGCTCTACGTCATCGTCCCGGTGCCCGACCCCAACGCCCACGCCGTCGCCCAGAACAACATCTACCTCTACGCCGACGGCACCACCGAGATCGCCCGCACCGGCGCCGTCAACCGCACCGACGTCACCATCGACCAGATCCCGCTCCCGACCCAGCAGGCCGTCGTCTCCGCCGAGGACCGCACCTTCTACCAAAACCGCGGCATCGACCTGAAGGGCATGCTCCGGGCCGGCTGGAACACCCTGCTCGGCAAGGGCATGCAGGGCGGCTCCACCATCACCCAGCAGTACGTCAAGAACTACTACCTCACCCAGGACCGCACCATCGAGCGCAAGGGCCGCGAACTGCTCATCGCCCTCAAGGTCGACCAGCAGCGCGACAAGCGCGAGATCCTCGCCGGCTACCTCAACAGCAGCTACTTCGGCCGCGGCGCCTACGGCATCCAGAGCGCCGCCCACGCCTACTACGGCGTCGACGTCTCCCAACTCACCCTCGGCCAGGGCGCCTACCTCGCCTCCCTGCTCCAGGCCCCCAGCCTCTACGACGTCAAGACCGCCACCCCCGCCAACCGCGAGAAGGCCGTCGCCCGCTGGAACTACGCCCTCGACGGCATGGTCCAACTCGGCTTCCTCACCCCCGCCGACCGCGCCGCCACCACCTTCCCCGACCCGATCGACCCCCAGCCCGCCACCGGCCTCGCCGGCCAGGCCGGCTACCTGGTCGGCGTCGCCGACGACTACCTCGTCTCCTCCGGCACCATCGACGCCGCCACCCTCAAGGCCGGCGGCTGGCGCATCACCACCACCTTCGACAAGCCCCGGCAGGACGCCTTCGCCAAGGCCGTCCAGGAGCAGCTCACCGGCGAACTCGACCCCCAGGCCCGCCCCACCACCGACACCGACGTCCGGGTCGCCGGCGCCTCCGTCGAACCCGCCACCGGCCGGGTCGTCGCCGTCTACGGCGGCCCCGACTACGCCAAGCAGCCCTACAACGACGCGCTGCGCCAGGACAACCAGATCGGCTCCACCTTCAAGCCCATCGACCTCGCCGCCGGCCTGGTCGCCCAGCACGACCTCGACGGCCGCCCGATCACCACCGAGTCCCGCTACGACGGCACCAGCGAACGCCCCGTCACCGGCGGCCCCACTCCCTACGCCCCGCCCAACGAGGACGGCGTCGACTACGGCAACATCACCCTGCGCTACGCCATGGTGAAGTCCGTCAACTCCGTGTACGCCCAGGAGGGTGTGGACGCCGGACTCGCCCGCGTCCGGGAGACCGCCGTCAGACTCGGCATCCCCGACAGCGTCCGCGGCATGGACCCGGCCAACACCTCGATGACCCTCGGCACCGCCACCCCCAGCGCCCTCGACCTGGCCGGCGCCTACGCCACCCTCGCCGACCACGGCCAGGCGCACACCCCCTGGTCCGTCCTCAAACTCGAACGCGTCAACCCCGGCGGCGCCGTCGACGTCCCCAAGATGCCCGAGCACAACCCCACCGACGCCCTCGACCGGGAGATCGCCGACTCCGTCACCGACGTGCTGCGCGACGTCATCAGCCCGCGCGGCACCGGCGCCGCCGCCCTCGACCTCGGCCGCCCCGCCGCCGGCAAGACCGGCACCACCGACTCCAACCTCTCCGCCTGGTTCGCCGGCTACACCCCCGAACTCGCCACCACCGTCGGCCTGTTCCGGGAGAACCCGAAGACCCACGCCAAGGAACCGCTGGCCGGCACCGCCGGACTCAGCCGGATCAACGGCGGCGCCTTCCCCACCCGGATCTGGACCGCCTACACCGCCGCCGCCCTCGACGGCACCCCCACCCAGGACTTCGACCTCCGGACCGGACACGGCGCCACCACCGCCACCCCCTGGCCCGGCGTGTCCGCTAGCAGCAGCCCCAGCGCCACCGCCCCGACCACCGCCCCGGCCGCCGGCGGCGAACCCGCCACCACCGACCCGGCCCCCGGCACTCCCGCGGGCCACACGCCCAGCGCCCCCGCCGCCACCGGCCAGCCCCCCACCGGCCCCAACACCCCCAGCCCGCAGGCCACCAGGCCGACGACCACCGACCCGGAGCAGCCCAGCCCCACCCCGAAGCCCACCCTGGTCCAGCCGACCCGCCCCACGGCCCTGCCCAGCGCCACCGGCGGCCCCGCGAGCCACCCGGTGCCGCCGCCCCCGACGCCCTGAGCCCCCGATCGGCTCCCGGTCAGCCCCTGAGCTCCTTCTCCAGCGGGGTGCGGAACCGCGGCGTCACCCGCACCCCGCCCAGCCAGCCCGCCAACCGCTCCGCCTCCGCCGCGACCGCCCGCTCCGCCTCCGCCCCGGCCCCCCGGAACAACCGCCACACCACCTCGCCGTCCGCGCGCTGCGTCCAGCCGCCCACCACCTCGCCGCACCACCACACCGTCGGCCCGGCGTTGCCCGCCCGGTCGAACAGCGCCGGCACGTCCTCCGGCCGCAGGTACCAGTCCCGCCCGCGCCAGCCCATCACCGCCGGGTCCAGCGCGGGCAGCAGCGCCGCCCACGGCTCCGGCTCCGCCACCGGCCCCTCGTCCCCCGGCAGCACCAGGGCGGGCGCCCCGCCGGCCAACGCCACGTCCAGCGCCCCGAGATCGGCCAGCGCCCGGCGGACGTCCCCCAGCGTCCAGCCCGTCCACCACTTCACGTCCTCGACCGTCGCCGGCCCGTACGCCGCCAGCCAGCGCCGCACCACCTCGGCCTTCGCCTCCCGCACCGGCACCTCCGGCCACTGCGGCACCAGCGCCCACGGGTAGCTGCTGCTCAGCCACGACCCGCGCGGACGGCAGCGGCGCACGTGCCCGTCCGAGGCCAGCAGCCGCAGCAGCCGGCTGCCCACGCTCTGCCGCGCCTCGTACGCCTTGCCCGCCGACATCAGCATCGTCTCGCGCAACTGCGGTACGTCCTCGGAGAGTTCCTTGGTCGTCGCCTCGCCGCGCCCGGCCAGCGCGGCCAGCACCTCGCGCTCCGCCTCCGCCAGCCGGGCCTCGTCCCAGCCCTCGGCGTGGTCCCGCAGGTGCTTCAGCAGCGTCGCCCGCTCCTTCGCCGCGATCGCCCGCGCCGCCGCCGAACTCACGTACGGGGCCAGGCCCTCCGTCACCGCGAAGATCGTCCGCCGCATCGACAGCAGCTTCACCAGCGAGACGTCCTCGTACAGCGCCCGGTCCACCTCCGCCGCCGAGGGCTCGGCCAGCCGCGCGCAGGCCGACAGGTACACCGTGGCCGCGTCCGTCGCGTGCAGCCCGACCACCGCGTCGGCCACATCCTCCACCCGCGCCGCCCGCACCGACGGCGCCAGCAGCTGACGCCGCCCCAGCCTGGCCCGACGCTCCCCGTCCCCGATCACCGGCACACTCATGCCGGGACCCTAGCGCGCGGCACCGACAACGCCCCCGATCCCCGCGGCGGACCGCCATGTCGCGGACCCCCGCCGCGAAAGCACGGTGCCCCCGACCCGGGTCGGGGGCACCTCAGGGCACGGAACGGATCAGACCGTCACAGGTACAGCCCGGTCGAGCCCTCCGTGTCACCGAAGCGGGTGGCGGCGACGGCGTGCAGGTCGCGCTCGCGCAGCAGCACGTAGGTGGCGCCGCGGACCTCGACCTCCAGCTTGTCCTCCGGGTCGTACAGCACCCGGTCGCCGGGCTCCACCGAGCGCACGCTCTGGCCCACCGCGACGGCCTCCGCCCAGGTACAGCGCTTGGACAGCTCCGCCGTGGCCGGGATCAGGATGCCGCCGGTCGAACGGCGCTCGCCCTCGCCGCCCTCGATCCGCACCAGCACGCGGTCGTGCAGCATCCGGATCGGCAGCTTCTCGCCGAGCCGGTCGTGGCGGGCGGGCTCCTGCGCGTCGTCGGAGCGCGTCGGTTCGTGGTTCGTACTCACGGTCCCGAAGGTACCTCCCCCGGGCGCGGGGCGTGACGCTGGCCCGGTATCCGGAAGGCCCGGCAGGCGGAGCGCCGGGCACCCGGAAGCCCGGGCACGCGAAAGGCCGGGCACCCGTCGCGCCCGGCCCCGCCGTCCCGCTGTGCGCTCAGCCCTTGCGGCGCTTGCGCGCCGAGGCGACCAGCAGCACCAGGCCCACGCCGACCAGCGCCGCCGGGACGATCCGCTCGCGGCGCGGCTGCCCCTTCTCGTCCACGAACTGCGCCCGGACCTTCTCCACCACGCCGCTGGCGGCCACGTACGCCCGGGCGGTCTTCTCCTCGACGGCGGCCACCGCCTTGGCCTTGACCTGGGCGGTCACCGTGCTCGGGTGGACGCGGACGGCCAGCTCGTCCAGGGTCGACGCCAGCCGGTCACGCGTCCGCTCGATGTCCGCCTCGATCTGGGCGGTCGTCCGCGCCGACTTGTCCTGCGTGCTCGCCTCGCCCACTCGGGCCACCCCATTCACTCGCCGATGTTGTTCCATCCGATCCCTGCGATCGGTGCGACTGACCCAGTGTGTCAGCTGCCGCACACGGTCGCGCGGCCCCACCCACCATCGGAGGTAAGTTTGCCGTGGTACGACCGCCCGTCCCAGCATCCAGGAGAGTACGACCGTGAGTGAGCGTCTCCAGCCCGGCGACACCGCGCCCGCCTTCAGCCTGTCCGACGCCGACGGCAATCAGGTGTCCCTCGCCGACCACGCGGGCCGCAAGGTCATCGTCTACTTCTACCCCGCCGCCCTGACGCCCGGCTGCACCAAGCAGGCCTGCGACTTCACCGACAACCTGGAGGTCCTCGCGGACGCCGGCTACGACGTCATCGGCATCTCCCCGGACAAGCCGGAGAAGCTCGGCAAGTTCCGCGAGGCCGAGAACCTCAAGGTCACCCTGCTGTCCGACCCGGACAAGGAGGTGCTGGAGGCGTACGCCGCCTTCGGCGAGAAGCAGAACTACGGCCGCACGTACCTGGGCGTCATCCGCTCCACGATCGTCGTGGACGAGCACGGCAAGGTCGAGCACGCGTTCTACAACGTGCGGGCCACCGGCCACGTCGCCAAGCTGCTGCGCGACCTCAAGGTCGGCGCGTAAGCGTCGGCGCGTAAGCACGGCCGGTACGACGAAGCGGTGGCGGCACACCCCCCGACCGGGTGCACCGCCACCGCCGTCCTCACCTCAGCGGACCGCCCTGATCAGCAGGTCCCGAGGTCGCTCCAGACGCCCCACGAGCCGCTGGCCGCGGGGTCGTCGCCCTTGGTCCACCACTTGTTCTGGTAGTAGTGGCCCTTCCACGAGACCTTGGTGGGCGTCGCGTAGGTGGTGCCGGCGTCCCAGCTCGGGGCGGCCGCGCAGGTGCCCGAGGTCGGGGTCGCGGTCGGCGTCGGCGTCCCGGTCGGGGTGGCCGTCGGCGTGCCGGTCGGCGTGCCCGTGGGGGTCGGCGTCGGGGTGGCCGTCTGCGACGGCGTCGGGGTCGGGGTCGGGGTCGGCGTGCCGCCGTCCACCGCGCCGCGGGTCAGGTCGCCCTTGATCCCGTACAGCGTGCCGCCCACGTTGACCGTCCAGTTCGACGGCGTGGACACCGGCAGGTAGTAGACGAAGTCCATGTCGATCGAGGCGCCCGGCGCCAGCGACTGCCAGCCCGGCAGCTTGACCGACACCCGGTTGTAGGTGCCCTTCAGGCCGCCCACGTTGCCCGGGCCCGGGTTGTCCTGCTTGATGACCTGGAGGCCGAAGCCGGACTGGTCCTTGGCGTTGCCCGGGGCCGAGTTGCCGTAGTCGAACTGGAACTCGGTGCCGCCCGGCAGGGTCAGCGTCGAGTTGTTGACGATGTGCAGCTTCGGGTTGATCGGGTAGTTCGAGTCGCCCAGCGCGAAGTTGGTGAACGACACGTCGATCGGCAGGGTCTGCTGCGGCAGCGCGGTCGTCGCGCGGACCGCGCCGTACGGGGCCGCCGACTTGAACTTGTCGTACATCAGCGAGGTCAGCGTCGAACCGGGCACGTACTCGCCCTTGCCGCCGTTGGCGGCCGCGTCCCACTTGTAGTCGCCCGCGAGCTCCCAGATCATCGCGCCGCCGGCGCCCTGGTTGACGATGTAGTCCGCCTTGGCGCCCACCGACTGCTCGTCCTCGGTGGAGAGGAACACCTTCTTGGCGTCGTTCCACAGCCACGGCGCCACCAGCGCGGAGCTGTAGTTGCGGGTGTAGGTGCCCTGCAGCGCGGTGTCGGAGACGCCGTACTTGGCCAGGTAGTCGGGCAGGATGCCCTTCTCCAGGTTCTTGGCGTGCCACATCGGGTTCGACCCGGCCGGGGACTCCTTGCCCGCGTCGTCCTTGTCGTTCCAGATGTTGTCGATGCCGACCGCGCCGTCACCGCAGGCCGTCAGGCCGGAGCCGGCCGGGCAGGTGGTCGCCGAGGCGGTGCCCCAGAGGCCGTTGGTGCCGCCCTGCACGTTCTTGAAGCCGCGGGTGTAGTACGGCAGGCCGACGTTGATCCGGCCGCCGGGCATCGAGCCGCGGAAGTAGTGGTACGACCAGTCGGCGTTCAGGTAGCCGATGCCCCCGTACTGCCCGGTGCCGTAGACGTTGGCGGCGGCCAGCTCGCCGTCCTTGCCGTCGTCGTACAGCGAGGCGTTCGGGCCGACGTACTTGTTCCAGGCGCCGTGCAGGTCGTACGACATGATGTTGACGTAGTCCAGGTACTTCGCCACCTGGAAGGTCTCCATGCCGCGCAGCAGGTAGCCGGAGGACGGGGCGGCGACCGACAGCAGGTAGTGCCTGCCGTCGGCGGCGCCGGCCTTGTCCAGGCTCTCGCGCAGGGTCTTCATCAGCGCCGCGTAGCCCTTGGCCAGCGAACCGCGCTTGCCGTTGGCGAGCTGCCAGTCCAGCGGGTTGCCGGCGTCCTTCATCGAGGTCGGGTACTCGTAGTCGACGTCGACGCCGTTGAAGCCGTACTTGCGGATGAAGTCGACCGAGGAGGCGGCGAAGGTGTCGATGCCGGCCTGGTTGACGCTGCCGTCCGGGTTGACGGTCATCGAGTAGAAGCCGCCGGAGTTGACGCGCTTGCCGTCGTCCCCGAAGTAGCCGCCGGTCTCGGTCCAACCGCCCACCGAGATCAGGGTCTTGACGTTCGGGTACTGCTTCTTGAACTTCGTCAGCAGGTTGAAGTGGCCCTTGTACGGAAGGCTCGGGTCCAGCTCGGCACCGGGGACGCCGGGGAAGGAGATCCCGGTGGCCTCGTTGGTCGGGCCGTCGGTGCCGACCGAGAGCTTGTTGTCGCCGCCGACGTGGCCGAAGGCGTAGTTGAGGTGGGTGACCTTGTCCCAGGGGATGTCGGTCGCCAGGTACGGGGCGTCGCCGTTCTTGCCGGTGCGCCAGCCGGTGAAGTAGCCGATGATGCGGCGCTGGTGGTCCGCGCCCATCTTCTCGCGCCCGCTGGTGTCGTAGACGGAGCAGTACGGGACGTCCACGCCGGGCGTCTGGTACAGGCCGTCGGGCCGACAGGCCGCGTTGTCGACGGCCGCCGACGCCTGCGAGGGCGCCGCACCCAGCGTCGCCATCAGCAGTCCGGCCAACGAGGCCGCCGCGAGCGAGGCCACACCGGCGCGGGCCGCCGGGCTCTTCCGGCGGTGCGCGGCGGTGGGACGCCGCTCCGCCGTGTTTCGGATCAACACTCGGTCCTCCAGGAGAGAGTGTCGGCGCGTGCCTGTGGGGGAGCACGCACGTGGGGGTTGCAATTGGCGGAGAAGCTATGTGGTCTGAACCACATAGGTCAATAGGTCTGTACCAATTGGTAATCAACAGCCAAACATCACAGGTCGGAAGCGCGCGACATCCAGTCAGCCCCCTGGCCGAAACCCACCGCCACCCGTAACCCGACCCCGCCCCGCTCGTTGGCCCGTCCGAGGGAGGACCCGCACGAGCCCGCACTGGGGGCCATCATGCCGGTCAAGTACACCCGCGAGCTGCTGGCTTCGCTCGCCGCCGAGTCGAGCAGCGTGAACGAGATGATGCGCAAGCTCGGCATCCCGATGGCGCGTGGCACACACAGCTACCTCACCAAGCGGCTCCACCATTACGGCATCGACACCGCACACTTCGACCAGGGCTGCCGCTCCTACCGTCAGCGCCAGTACTCGAAGGAGGCGCTGGCCGAAGCCGCAGCCCTCGCGACCACGCTCGACGAGATGCTGCTCGCGCTCGATCGCGAGCCGAACGAGTACAACCGCAAGTACCTGCGGCAACGGATCAAGGCGTACGGCGTCGACGCCTCGCACTTCCCGACGCCCGGGACGATCTACACGAAGGAACTGCTCCAGGAGGCCGTCGCCGCATCCCACAGCGTGGCCGGCGTCGTACGCTACCTCGATCGACGACAGGCCGGCGGCACCCAGGCCCACATCGGGCGGCGCATCAAGGACCTCGGCATCGACACGTCGCACTTCACCGGACAGGCCCACAATCGCGGCGGGCACGCTCCGACGCGGATCCCAGCCGATCAACTGCTGGTCCGACGCGCCCAGAGCGCGAAGCGAATCCCCGGCGCTCGAATCCGTAGTGCGCTGGCCGAACTCGGCCGACCCGAGCTGTGCGAGGACTGCGGCACCGGGCCGGAGTGGCGAGGACGCCCCATGACGCTGGAGGTCGACCACGTCAACGGCGACTGGTCGGACAACCGCCCGGGCAACCTCCGGCTGCTCTGCCCGAACTGCCATGCCATCACCGATACCTACTGTCGCCGGAAGAATCGTGCCACCACCACGCGCGACAGCCGGTAGGCTTGACCTGGCACGCGCCTGTACTCCAGCTGGCAAGAGAGATGCGGCTTAGAACCGCAGTGTCGTGGGTTCGAGTCCCACCGGGCGCACCAGGCCAGATGGCCCGCTCCCCTTCAAATCGAAGGGGAGCGGGCCATCTTCGTTACTGCGGGGCGTCAGGCGATGAGGTCCTTCACGACCGGGGCGAGGGCGCGGAAGGCCTTGCCGCGGTGGCTGATGGCGTTCTTCTCGTCGGCGGTGAGCTCCGCGCAGGTGCGGGTCTCGCCGAGGGGCTGGAGGATCGGGTCGTAGCCGAAGCCGCCGTCGCCGGCCGGGGCGGTGCGCAGGGTGCCGAGGAGGCGGCCCTCGACGACGCGCTCGGTGCCGTCGGGGAGGGCGAGGGCGGCGGCGCAGAAGAAGTGGGCGCCGCGGTGCGGCTCGGCGATGTCGGAGAGCTGGGCGAGCAGCAGGTCGAGGTTGGCGCGGTCGTCGCCGTGCTTGCCGGACCAGCGCGCGGAGAAGATGCCGGGCGCGCCGTTCAGCACGTCCACGCAGAGGCCGGAGTCGTCGGCGACGGCGGGCAGGCCGGTGGCGCGGGCCAGGGCGTGGGCCTTGAGCAGGGCGTTCTCGGCGAAGGTGACGCCGGTCTCGGGGACGTCCGGGATCTCCGGGTAGGCGTCGGCGCCGACGAGTCCGACGTCCAGGCCGGCGTCCGCCAGGATGGCGCGGAGCTCGGTGACCTTGTGCTGGTTGCGGGTGGCGAGGATCAGGCGGGTGGACATATCGCCCACCCTACCGAGTGGCCGGAGGCGGTCAGCCGGTGCAGAGCGAGGTGAGGTTGCCGGCCGCGTTGCCGAGCGGCTTGAGGTCCGGGACCTCGTTCCTGTCCGCCGCCCGCTGCACGTTCTCGACCTGCTTCTGCAGATCGGTCACGGCCTTGGCGACGTCGGTGTTCTTGGAGTTCTTCCCGACCTGGTCGAGGTCGTTCTTGAGCTTCTGCAGGGCCTTCCCGGCGGCCGCCGAGTCGTTGCTCGCGTTGTCGTACGCCTGGGTGACGTCGGCGAGGTCGCCGGTGATCCTCACGGCGGTGTTGCCGCAGTCGAGCGCCTTCTGGGCGGCGGAGCAGCTCACCATGCTGAGCGGGAGGATCGCGATGAGTCCGGCCACGGCGAGGGCGGCGGGGCGGGCGATGCTCGACGGCATCCGATCCTCCTGGGGGGCGCGGGTTCCGTGGGGTGGGACGCGCGCAGAGGGGTGCGCGGTTCCCGCAGCGGGGGTGCTGCGGGAACCGTACGGTCTCCGGACCCGGCCTGTACAGCAGGCCGACCGTCAGGTCGACCCTTCGGCGGGCCGTTCGCCCCGCGGCCCCACCCGCGGCCCGTACGCGCGTCCGTACCGGTCCGAACGGCCGTCCCCACCCACGGGTTGACCGTCCGTCCGTTCCGCTCCACGGCCGCGGGGCCCTCGCCGGTTCAGCCTTCCAGGGCCTTGCGCTGGATCTCGTCGAGCTCCGCGCAGCCGAGGCTGCCGAGGTCGAGCAGCCGGTCGAGCAGCTCGCGGTCGAACGGGGCGCCCTCGGCGGTGCCCTGGACCTCGACGAAGCGGCCGTCGGAGGTGCAGACGATGTTCATGTCGGTCTCGGCGCGCACGTCCTCCTCGTACTGGAGGTCGAGCATCGGGACGCCGTCGATGATGCCGACGCTGACGGCGCTGACGCCGCCGGTGATCGGCTGGCCCTTGGCGCGCAGCAGCTTCTTGTCGCGGGCCCAGGCGACGGCGTCGACCAGGGCGACGTAGGCGCCGGTGATGGCGGCGGTGCGGGTGCCGCCGTCGGCCTGGAGGACGTCGCAGTCGAGGACGATGGTGTTCTCGGCGAGCGCGCGGTGGTCGACCACGGCGCGCAGCGAGCGGCCGATGAGCCGGCTGATCTCGTGGGTGCGGCCGCCGATGCGGCCCTTGACGGCTTCGCGGTCGCCGCGGGTGTTGGTGGCGCGCGGGAGCATGGAGTACTCGGCGGTGACCCAGCCCTCGCCGCTGCCCTTGCGCCAGCGGGGCACGCCCTCGGTGACGCTGGCGGTGCACAGCACCTTGGTGTCGCCGTAGGAGATGAGGACGGAGCCTTCGGCGTGCTTGCTCCAGCCCCGTTCGATGGTGATCGGGCGGAGCTGGTCGGGGGTGCGGCCGTCGATGCGTGACATAGGCACTGAGCGTAGTCGCTCCGGGGGGCCGCTTCCGGAGGCGAGCCGGAGAGGGCGGGGACGCGCCACGGCCCGCCGTCCCCCTGAGCGGGTCGGCGGGCCGGGCGGGCTGAACCTGGGTGGTTCAGCTCACATCATGTCCTCGATGTCGGCGGCGATCGGGTCGGCGTCGGTGCCGATGACGACCTGGATCGCGGTGCCCATCTTCACGACGCCGTGGGCGCCGGCGGCCTTGAGGGCGGCCTCGTCGACCAGGGAGGCGTCCTTGACCTCGGTGCGCAGGCGGGTGATGCAGCCCTCGACCTCTTCGATGTTGTCGATGCCGCCCAGACCGGCGACGATCTTCTCAGCCTTGCTGGCCATCTGGTTTCTCCCTCTGTCTCGGCCCTTCGGCGGCTCTGCCGGGTGCCGTCCTGCGCTGGTGCTGGGTGTCCCTCGACCGTCGTGCGGTGAGGTGCGTGCCGGTGGCTGACGCGGGTTCGGCCGCGGTCGGCCTGCGAGCGGCGCGACCAGCATCACCCGTGCCGGTCCGGTCCGCCACGTTAGTCCACTTTCGGCCCATTCCGGCGGGCAGGCTCCGGATCGCCGCCCGAGGATGACGATCAGCGGGGCTCGCGCCTCCGGAGTGCGACCTGCGTCAAGTGGTCTACACCAATATATGTGTACTCCGACGAACGCGGGAACGGCCCCGGGTGTTCCCGAGCCCTGCCCGAGGGTCCCGCCGGGCCCCCGGCAGGCAACTGCTCTCGGAGGGCGAAGGATGAGTTCGGCAGGCGCCACGGCCCCGCAGGCCAAACGATGGCACATCTTCTACGGCGGCCTCCAGAAGATGGGCCGCTCCCTGCAGCTCCCGGTGGCGGTGCTCCCCGCCGCGGGCATCCTCAACCGCCTCGGCCAGCCGGACGTGTTCGGCAAGGACGGCCTCGGCTGGGACAACGTCGCGAAGGTCTTCGCCTCCGCCGGCGGCGCGCTGCTCGACTCCTCCTTCGGCCTGCCGCTGCTGTTCTGCATCGGCGTCGCGATCGGCATGGCGAAGAAGGCGGACGGCTCGACGGCGCTCGCCGCCGTGGTCGGCTTCCTGGTGTACTACAAGGTCCTGCACGCCTTCCCGGAGAGCTGCAAGCCGCCGACGGTGCTGGTCAGCGACCAGTGCGTGGACTACAGCTCGGCGAAGGCGGCCGCCGCGACGTTCCAGAACCCGGGGGTGCTCGGCGGCATCCTGATCGGCCTGATGTCGGCCTGGCTGTGGGTGCGGTTCCACCGCACCAAGCTGGTCGACTGGCTCGGCTTCTTCAACGGCCGCCGCCTGGTGCCGATGATCACCGCGCTGGTCGGCATGCTGACCGCCGTGGTGGCGCTCTGGGTCTGGCCGCCGATCGGCCGCGGCCTGAACGACTTCTCGCAGACCCTCTCCGACCTGGGCGCGGGCGGCGCCGGCATCTTCGGCCTGTTCAACCGGGCCCTGCTGCTGATCGGCATGCACCAGCTGCTGAACACCTTCGTCTGGTTCCAGTTCGGGGAGTTCACCAGGCCGGACGGCGCGATCGTGCACGGCGACATCCCGCGCTTCCTGGCGGGCGACCCGACGGCCGGCCAGTTCCAGTCCGGCTTCTTCCCGATCATGATGTTCGCGCTGCCGGCCGCCGCGCTCGCGATCGCGCACTCGGCGAAGCCGCACCGGCGCAAGGAGATCTACGGCCTGATGCTCTCGGTCGGCCTGACCTCCTTCGTGACGGGCGTCACCGAACCGATCGAGTACTCCTTCGCCTACATCGCCCCGGCCCTGTACGCCGTGCACGCGCTGCTGACCGGCGCCTCGATGGCGGTGACCTGGGGGCTCGGGGTGCACGACGGGTTCAGCTTCTCGGCCGGCCTGATCGACTACGTGATCAACTGGGGACTGGCCACCAAACCGTGGCTGATCATCCCGATCGGCCTCTGCTTCGCCGTCGTGTACTACGCGCTCTTCCGGTTCATCATCGTCAAATTCAACCTGAAAACTCCCGGTCGGGAGGACGAGGCCGAGGTCGAGGACGTCACCAAGGCCTGAACCCGGGCGTCACCCGAGTTATCCCCGCAAAGGCCTCCGGACCACCGGTCCGGGGGCCTTCGGCATTTCCGAAAGCCCGGCCGACCGGGCCCAACGCGCCTGGCAGGGCCCACCGGAGCACGCTGTGCTTTTGTTGCGCGATTAGCCAAAATCGATTTTGTTGCGCAGTCGGCCAAAATCCCAATCGCGGTCGCTACCATGATCGCCATTCGGTAAGTAGGTTTCGATTTCATAGCGCTTCCCGGCGACACCGCTTTCCGGGGTTCCTCGACTTCTCCACCCGTGCTACAAAACTGGTCTACACCACGTGTGGTGTAGACCAGTTCGCGGTTCGGCCCCTGTGCCTTCCCCCCGACCGACCGCCATGCCGTTAGGAACCCACCCCCATGAGTCAGTCTGCGCAGGCACCGGCGCCCGCCACGGCTCCGGCCTCACCCAGCCCCGCCAAGAAGTTCGGCCAGAACCTCCTCCAGGGTCTGCAGAAGATCGGTCGCAGCCTCCAGCTGCCCATCGCTGTGCTCCCCGCAGCCGGTCTGCTGATGCGTCTCGGCCAGGACGACGTGTTCGGCAAGGACGGCCTCGGCTGGGACAAGGTCGCCGCGGTGTTCAACACCGCCGGCACCTCGGTCTTCGACGCTCTGCCGATGCTCTTCGCGGTGGGTATCGCGATCGGCTACGCCAAGAAGGCGGACGGCTCCACCGCCCTCGCCGCCCTGGTCGGCTTCCTGGTGTACAAGAACGTGCTCACCGCGTTCCCGATCACCGAGTACAAGATCCTCCCCGGCAAGGACGAGGCGGCCACCTACCAGAACCCGGGTGTGCTCGGCGGCATCGTGATCGGCCTACTGGCCGCGGTGCTGTGGCAGAAGTACCACCGCACCAAGCTGGTCGACTGGCTCGGCTTCTTCAACGGCCGCCGCCTGGTCCCGATCATCATGGCCTTCGTCGGCACCGCCGTCGGCGTCTTCTTCGGTCTGGCCTGGGGCCCGATCGGCGACGCCATCAAGAGCCTGAACGACACCCTGATCGGCGCCGGCGCGTTCGGTGCGGGCGCCTTCGGCCTGGTCAACCGCGGTCTGCTGCCGGTCGGCATGCACCAGTTCGTGAACTCCTACGCCTGGTTCCAGACCGGTGACTTCACCAAGCCCGACGGCACCGTCGTGCACGGCGACCTGACCCGCTTCTTCGCCGGCGACCCGACCGCCGGACAGTTCATGTCGGGCTTCTACCCGATCATGATGTTCGCGCTGCCCGCCGCCGCGCTGGCCATCGCCCACGCCGCCAAGGCGCACCGCCGCAAGGCCGTCACCGGCATGATGGTCTCGCTGGCCCTGACCTCCTTCGTGACCGGTGTCACCGAGCCGATCGAGTTCGCCTTCGTCTTCATCGCCCCGGTCCTGTACGTCATCCACGCGCTGCTCACCGCCGTCTCGATGACCGTCACCTGGGCGCTCGGCGTGCACGACGGCTTCACCTTCTCCGGCGGCCTGATCGACTACGCGCTGGCCTGGAACAAGGCCACCGACCCGTGGATGATCATCCCGCTCGGCCTGGCCTTCGCCGCGGTCTACTACTTCCTCTTCCGCTTCGCGATCACCAAGTTCGACCTCAAGACCCCCGGTCGCGAGGACGACGACGAGATCGAGGACGTCACCAAGGCCTGACGCCCGAGTCACCGCCCGCTCCCGAGGCCCCGCCCCGCCGCTGCTCCCCCAGCGGCGGGGCGGGGCCTTCGGCGTACCCGGGCGCGCCCGCGCGGCTCCGGCGGGTCCCCGACCGGACTCCCGCCGGACTCCCACGCGGCTCCGGCGGGCTCAGGCGGGCTCCGGCGGGCGGAAACGACGGTTGACGAACCGCCGGACGCCCTGGTCAACTGAAGCGGTGAACGCCTCGTGCCCGCTGGTCACCCGCAGCCACATCGACTTCGGTCGCGTGTGGTCCGCGGCGTGTCGCGGCTGAGTTGACCGTTCCCCCACCGCCGCCCGGCTGACGTCCCGCCCGGCGCCGGTCCTCCCTCCCCCGCCCGTACGGGCTCCGCCCGCGGGCCGCCACCGCGCTCCGGCGCGCCCCCGCGCACCCGTGTCCCCGTACGGGCGCGCCGGTGCCCGCACGCGTCCGCACGAGGAAGCCAGGCTCACCATGCCCCGCCAGTTGCACCTGTCCGCAGCCCTCGACAGCCCCGGCCGTCTCGACGCCGGGCACTACACCGCCCTCGCCCGCCTCGCCGAGCGGGCCACCCTGGACTTCGTCACCCTCGACGACTCCTTCGCCGCCGAGCCGAGCCGCCCCGACGCGCTCGCCGCCCTCGCCCGGACCGCCCCGCTGACCGGCCGGGTCGGGCTGGTGCCGACCGTCACCACCACCCACACCGAGCCCTTCCACACCTCGATCTCGGTCAACACCCTGGACTGGGTGAGCGAGGGCCGGGCCGGCTGGCTGGTCGGCGTCTCCACGACCGAGGCCGAGGCGCGGGCCTTCGGCCGCCGCCCCGTCGCCGCCGAGGACGAGCTGTGGGCCGAGGCCGCCGACGCCGTCGAGGTGGCTACCCGGCTCTGGGACAGCTGGGAGGACGACGCGGAGATCCGCGACACCGCCACCGGACGGTTCATCGACCGCGACAAGCTGCACTACATCGACTTCGAGGGCCCGCGCTTCTCCGTCCGCGGCCCGTCCATCACCCCGCGCCCGCCGCAGGGCCGCCCGGTGGTCGTGGTGCCCGTCGCCGCCGCCGACCTCGCGCCGGACGCCTCCCCCGGCGGGCGGGCCCGGGTCGACGCCGCGATCCGGCACGCCGACGTCGTCCTGCTCGACGCCCCCGACCGCGCCACCCGGCTGACCGCCGCCACCGAACTGCGGCTGCGGGCCGGCGAGAACCTGCGCGTCCTCGCCCGGCTCGACGCCGCCCTGTCCGCCCTGCCCGACCGGGCCGCCGACGAGCGGCTGCTCGCCGAGCTCACCGCGCCCGGCACCGGCGTCGACGGCTTCCACCTCTCCCCCGCCGACCCGTCGCGCGACCTCGCCGCGCTGGCCGACCGGATCGCCCCCGCCCTGCGCGCCGCCGGACTGCTGCGCACCAGGTACACCGGCCGCACCCTGCGCGACCACCTCGGCCTGGCCCGCCCGGCCAGCCGCTACGCCGCCCGCCCCGCCGACGGCTCCCCTGCCTCCCCCGCCTCCACCGCCGCTCCCGCCCTCGCCGAGGTGACCCGATGACGGACCGACCGCTCAAGCAGATCCACCTCGCCGCGCACTTCCCCGGCGTCAACAACACCACGGTGTGGAGCGACCCGGCCGCCGGCAGCCACATCGAGTTCTCCTCCTTCCGCCACCTCGCGCAGACCGCCGAGCGCGGGAAGTTCGACTTCTTCTTCCTCGCCGAGGGCCTACGGCTGCGCGAGACCAAGGGCCTCATCCACGACCTCGACGTGGTCGGCCGCCCCGAGTCGATCACCGTGCTGAACGCGCTGGCCGCCGTCACCGAACGGCTCGGCCTGGCCGCCACCGTCAACGCGACCTTCAACGAGCCGTACGAACTGGCCCGCCGCTTCGCCTCGCTGGACCACCTCTCCGGCGGCCGCGCGGCCTGGAACGTGGTCACCTCCTCGGACGCCTTCACCGGGGAGAACTTCCGCCGCGGCGGGTACCTGGACCGCGCCGACCGCTACACCCGGGCCGCCGAATCCGTCCAGCTGGCACGGGAGTTCTGGGACGCCGGGGAGGAACCCGTCCGGCACTCCGGCCCGCAGTTCGAGGTCGAGGGCCGGCTCTCGCTGCCGCGGCCGCCGCAGGGCCACCCGGTGGTGATCCAGGCCGGGGACTCCGACGAGGGGCGCGAGTTCGCGGCCGCCGCCGCCGACGTGGTCTTCTCCCGGCACTCCACCCTCGCCGACGGCCAGGCCTTCCACGCCGACGTCAAGCGCCGGCTCGCCGCGTACGGCCGCAAGCCGGACGAGCTGAAGATCATGCCCGGGGTCACCTTCGTCCTCGGCGACACCGACGCCGAGGCGGACGAACGGGCCCGGGAGATCCGCCGGGCCCAGGTGGGCCCGCAGACCGCGATCGCCTTCCTGGAGCAGGTCTGGGGCGTCGACCTGTCCGACCACGACCCGGACGGACCGCTGCCGGCCGTCGACCCCGACCCGGACAGCGGCCTGGTCCAGGGCCGGGTCCGGCACGCCGACCCGGTGGCCGTCGCCGAACGGTGGCGGGCGGTGGCCGCGGAGAAGAGGCTGACCAGCCGCGAACTGGTGATCGAGCTGACCGGCCGGCAGTCCTTCATCGGCGCGCCCGCCACCGTCGCCGCCGAGATCGACCGCTTCGTGCAGAGCGACGCGGCCGACGGCTTCATCCTCGTTCCGCACCTCACCCCGGGCGGCCTGGACGAGTTCGTCGACCGCGTGGTCCCGCTGCTCCAGGAGCGCGGGGTGTTCCGCACCGACTACACCGGCCCCACCCTGCGGGACCACCTCGGGCTGCCCGTCCCCGGCCTGCGCTAGCCGTACGCCGTCGGCCGTACAGCGAGCGCCGACGGCACGGCCGTGCGCGGTCAGCCGGTGCGGCGGCGGCGGATCAGCACGAAGGCCCCCGCACCGGCGCCGACCAGCAGCGCGCCGACGCCCGCGATCAGGCCGGTCCGGTCGCTGTCCGCACCGGTGGAGGCCAGGTTCGCGTCCACCGGCCGGGCGGCCGCGGCGGGAACGTTGTCCGCGGACAACACGGCGGGCTGCGAAGCGGCCGGAGCGGGGGCGGCCGGCGCCGTGGTGGTGTCGCCGGCCGGCTGGGCGACGCCCGCGCCGCCGTCCGGCTTCGGCTGCGAGCCGTCGGAGCCGGCCGGCCCGGTCGAGGGCTCGCCGGCCTTGTGGGTGCCGGTCGGGGAGGGCTTCGGCGCGGGGGCGACGACCTCGGTGGTGGCGCCCTGCGAGCACATGGTGGTGCCCCGGAAGGGCATCTCCTCACCCTCGTTGACGAACACGCAGGGGTTCAGCGCCGTCCTGCCCAGCGGGCTGTCGGCGGGGTAGCTGACCCGGACCCGCCGGGTGGTCGAACTCTGGGGCGCCGCCGAGGAGTTGCGACCGTCCAGGTAGTGGCCCGCCACGGGCTCCGCCGGGGCCGTGACGCCCGGCACGGTGGTCCACTTCCCGTCGGCGCCGCGGACCTCGACCTTGGCGAGGCGGTCGGTGAACAGCACGTTGCCGAGGTTGGTGTAGGCGGACGGCGTCGGGTTCGAGAGCACCGCGTCGAACTCGACGGGCTCGCCGCCCGCGACGACCTCGGCCGGGACCCCGGACACGCCGTTGCTGATCCCCTCCACCTTGACCACGTGGCTGTCGGTGAGCGGCGGCTCGACCGGGGAGTCCTGCGACCAGCCCTTGACGCCGGTGCGGAAGGTGAGGCTCGGGCCGGTGCCGCCGTTGGTGGCCCCGTCGTGGGGCCTGCCCATCGGCACGCCGAGCCGCAGCCGGACGTCGGTGCCGCCCGCCGGGACCACGACCTTGCCGGTGCCGCCCGCGTTGACCACCTTGTCCGCCCCGGGGCGCTCCGTCAGCTCCACCGGCAGCCAGCCGCCGGTCAGGTCGCTGAAGTAGTCGAGGCTCAGGGCGTTCGGCGGCGTCCCGAGGTCGCTCTCGATCTCGAAGTCCAGCACGACGGAGGTGCCCTGGTCACCCGGGTTGCCGAGGTGTTCGGTGAACTCGACCGGCCCGCCCGCGAAGCCGACCACCGCCGGGGTGTGCACGGTGAGGCTGAGCGGCCCGGCGGCGGCGAAGGCCGGGGCCGCGGTCACGGCGCCGCCGGCGAGCAGCGCGGCGGTCAGCGCCAGCGCCGGGGTGAGCCGGCGGGCCCGGTTCAGGGCACGGTTGGTCTTGCGCATGGGATTTCCCCCTGGATATCCGTCCCGGACCGGTACGACCGGATCCGGGCAGCACGAAGCGGGCCTGATGAGTAGTGTGATCGCGTCCGTGCCCGACGGGCCGGCCGTTCCGGCGGCGTTTCCCGCCGCTCACTCACAAGGACGTGCGGGGGGCGCGGAGGTTGCGGGTCGTCCCGAAGCATTTTTCCGGGAATCCCGCCCGACCTCGCCGGCCCACTCTCAGGCCTCGCCGGCCCGCTCTCAGACCTCGTACACCGCGCCGGCCCGGGCGACCTCGACCGGCCCGGGGTAGGCGGCCGCGGCGTCCCGCCGGTTGTGCTCGGCGTCGGTCCACGGGGGGATGTGGGTCAGGACGAGCCGGCGGGCGCGGGCCGCGGCGGCGTGCTCGCCGGCCTCGCGGCCGTTGAGGTGGACGGCCTGGTAGGTGTCGCGCCCGTCGATGTACGCGGCCTCGCAGAGGAAGAGGTCGGTGTCGCGGGCGAGTTCGACGAGTTCGGCGCTCTCGCCGGTGTCCCCGCTGTAGACCAGCGAGCGGCCGTCGTGCTCCAGCCGGAAGGCGAAGGCGTCGACGGGGTGGTTGACCTGGGCGACGTCGATCCGGAACGGGCCGAGCCGGAAGCCGCCGGGGGTGAGGGTGCGGAACTCGAACACCTCCTTCATGCCGGGGTTCTCCGGCATGTCGTAGGCGCGGGCGAGCCGCTCGGCGGTGCCGGCCGGGCCGTACACGGGCAGCAGTTCGGGGCAGCCCTCGGCGCGGTAGTTGCGGGCCACCCAGTAGGCGCACAGGTCGACGCAGTGGTCGGCGTGCAGGTGGCTGAGCAGGACGGCGTCGACGTCGTAGAGGCCGGTGTACTTCTGGAGGGCGCCGAGGGCTCCGTTGCCGAGGTCGAGGACGACGCGGTAGCCCTCGGCCTCGACCAGGTAGCTGGAGCAGGGCGAGTCGGCGGCCGGGAAGCTCCCCGAGCACCCCACCACGGTCAGTTTCATCCGAGCCCCTCCGCCCCGACACATCCTGGCTGCTGCTGGAAAACGGCATCGCCGTCCTCCACGGGCACAGCGTGGAAAACAGCATGGAAAACGGCAGGCCGGGCCCGGTGGACCGGCCGGTAGCACTGCGTTGGTGTGTCGAGGGTAAGGGCGGAGCGGCACTTTGCCCCCGTCCCCGTGCCGGGCTGTGGGCGGAATCACCAGAACGCCCGGGGCGGGGGCGCGGGCGGTTGACGGGCCGGGGGATCAGCGGCGGCGGGGCCGGTTGCGGGCCCAGCTGCGGATGGTGAACGGGTACCACCGCGGGTGGCCGCTGCCGTCGATCACGTCCGGATCGGGCAGCAGCCGGTGCCTCCGGTAGCTGCGGACGGTCTCGCGCCGGACGTTGATGTGGCGGGCGATCTCGGCGTAGGACCACAGCTCGGGGCCACGGGCCACGGGGCACCTCCGGGGGACGGGGGCGGACGTTCGTGACGCAGCCTTGCCGGGACGGCCGGGGCTCCGGGCGCAGAACGGGCATTGTGGCAGTTCCGTGACGAACCGGGAGCAATGCGCGGACAAATGCCCGGACGGGTGTCCGGCCGTCGCGGTGGTGGCGTTCACCCCCGGCCCGGTACGGTTCGCCGCATGAACGGCATGACCGCTACCTGGCTCGTCCTGTCGCTGCTGGGCGTCGCGCTGCTGGCCGCCGCCGCGGCGGCGCTGGTGCGGCGCACCCGTCCGGCGCCGCGTCCGTCCGGGCCGGCCGGTCCGCGACCGCGGACGGGGGCCGGCCCGCGGCCGCAGGAGGTCTGGTGGGCGCTGGTGCCGTTCGAGGACGGCCCCGGTTCCAAGGACCGCCCGTGCCTGGTGCTGCGGGTGCGCGGCCGGACCGCCACCGTCGCGAAGATCACCAGCAAGCACCACGCGGAGCGCCCGGGCGTGCTGCCGCTGCCGCCCGGCGTGGTGGGCGACCGGCAGGGCCGGGCCAGCTGGCTGGAGACCGACGAGCTGCGCGAGGTGCCGCTGGCGGACTTCCGCCGCCGGGCCGGCACGGTGGACCGGCAGGTCTGGGCCCGGGCGCGGAAGGTGTTGCAGGGCGGATAGGCCCTACGCCCAGAGCTGGCCCTGCAGCGCCTCGACCGCGGCCTCGGTGGACTCGGCGGTGTAGATGCCGGTGGAGAGGTACTTCCAACCGCCGTCCGCGACCACGAAGACGATGTCCGCGCGCTCGCCGGCCGCCGCCGCCTTGCGGCCGACGCCGATCGCCGCGTGCAGGATGGCGCCGGTCGAGACGCCCGCGAAGATGCCCTCCTGCTGGAGGAGTTCACGGGTGCGGCGGACGGCGTCCGCGGAGCCGACCGAGAACCGGGTGGTGAGCACCTCGGCGTCGTACAGCTCGGGGACGAAGCCCTCGTCCAGGTTGCGCAGCCCGTACACGAGGTCGTCGTAGCGCGGCTCGGCGGCGACGATCCTCACGCCGGGGACCTTCTCGCGCAGGTAGCGGCCGACGCCCATCAGGGTGCCGGTGGTGCCGAGGCCGGCCACGAAGTGGGTGACGGTCGGCAGGTCGGCGAGGATCTCGGGGCCGGTGCCGGTGTAGTGGGCGCCGGCGTTGTCGGGGTTGCCGTACTGGTAGAGCATGACCCAGTCGGGGTGCTCGGCGGCGATCTCCTTGGCCATCCGGACGGCGGTGTTGGAGCCGCCAGCGGCCGGGGACGGGATGATCTCGGCGCCCCACATGCGCAGCAGCTCGCGCCGCTCCTCGCTGGTGTTCTCGGGCATCACGCAGACCATCCGGTAGCCCTTGAGCTTGGCGGCCATGGCCAGCGAGATGCCGGTGTTGCCGCTGGTGGGCTCCAGGACGGTGCAGCCGGGGGTGAGCCGGCCGTCGGCCTCGGCGCGCTCGATCATGTGCAGGGCCGGGCGGTCCTTGATCGAGCCGGTGGGGTTGCGGTCCTCCAGCTTGGCCCAGAGGGTCACCAGGCCGTCGGCGTTGCCGGGGACGGCGGCGGACAGCCGCGGCAGGCGGACCAGCGGGGTGTTGCCGACGGCTTCGAGCGGACTGTCGTAACGCAAGGGAGGCCTCCGGCCACGGCGGTGAGGGTGGAGAGGGATGGTTCCCCCGCCGTGGCGACGGGGGAACCGGTCAACGCTAGCGGGCGCCGCCGGCCACGGCGGGCAGGATGGTGACGCTGTCGCCGTCGGCGAGGGCGGTGGAGATGCCCTCCAGGAAGCGGACGTCCTCGTCGTTCAGGTAGACGTTGACGAAGCGGCGCAGCTCGCCGCCCTCGACCAGGCGGGCGGCGATGCCCGGGTGGCGGGCGTCGAGGTCGGTGAAGAGTTCCCCGAGGTTGCTGCCGTTGCCCTCGACGGCCTTGGCGCCGTCGGTGTAGGTGCGGAGGATGGTCGGGATGCGGACCTCGATGGCCATGGGTGCGCTCCTGTGCGAGTCGTGGAGTGGGTGGGCCGCGGCGGACGCGGCGGGGCGGGCGCCCGGGGCCCGGCGTCGCCGCGGGGCGGCGGGCCCGGGTGAGGTGGTGAAGCGGCTCTCAGCGCGAGCGCGCGGGCGTGCCGGGACAGATCGCACCGGCGTGCCGGCACAGGTCGATGTGCAGGCGCGCCACGAGGCGGGTGCCCGGGGCCTGGGTGCTCACATCGACGGAACGCATGGGCTCATCGTATAGATTCCCGGGCTCGCTTCGACATGCCCGTCTCGGGATCCGGATGTTCCCGTTCCCAGGGCTGAGACGACGGCGGCCCGCCGCCCCCTCGGAGGGGTCGGCGGGCCGGGTCCGCACCGGTACCGGTCACACCGGGTAGGCCTCGACGACCTGCACGTCTTCCTCTGTGATCTCGCCGTCCACGATGCGGAACGAGCGGAACTGGTAGGGGTCCTCCTCGCCGTTGCCCTCGGCGGTGGAGACCAGGACGTAGTGGGCGAACGGCTCGGAGGCGTAGCTCACGTCGGTGCGGGAGGGATAGGCCTCGGTGGCGGTGTGCGAGTGGTAGACGATCACCGGCTCCTCGTCCCGGTCGTCCATCTCGCGGTAGAGCTTGAGCAGGTCGCCCGAGTCGAACTCGTAGAAGGTGGGCGAGCGGGCCGCGTTGAGCATCGGGACGAACCGCTCGGGCCGGCCGCTGCCGGCCGGTCCGGCGACCACGCCGCAGGCCTCGTCCGGGTGGTCGGCGCGGGCGTGGGCCACGATCCGGTCGCGGAGTTCTCGGGTGATGGTCAGCATGCGGTCAGGATAGCCACGCCCCGGCGGCCGTCCGCCGGGTGTCCGAGGCTCGGTCAGCGGGCGTCCACGTTCCCGTCGAGGGCGTTCCCGTCGAGGGTGTTCCCGGTGGAGGCGTTCCCGGTGGGGGCGGGCGCCCCGTCCGGCGCGGCGCCGAGGACGGCCTGCGGGTCGCGGCGCTTGAGCACCTGGTAGCCGCCGACCAGCAGCAGGGCCCAGACCGGGAAGACGAACAGCGAGATCCGGTTGTCCCGGTCCAGCGCGATCAGCACCACGACCACCGCGAGGAAGGCGAGCGCGGCCCCGCTGACCCAGGTGCCGCCGGGCGCCTTGAAGGTGGGCGGCGGCAGGTGGCCGGCCCGCCAGGCCCGGCGGTAGCGGATCTGGGAGATCAGGATCATCGCCCAGGTCCACAGGCCGCAGACCGTGGCGACCGAGGTGATGTACTCGAACGCCCGCGCCGGGACGACGCCGTTGAGCACCACGCCGATGCCCATCAGCAGACAGGAGACGGTGATCGCGAAGGCCGGGGTGCGGCGGGAGTTGAGCCTGGTGAGCCGTCCCGGGGCCTGCCCGCGCAGCGCGAGGTCGCGCAGCATGCGGCCGGTGGAGTACATCCCGGAGTTGCAGGAGGAAAGCGCGGCGGTGAGCACCACGAAGTTGATGATGCCGGCCGCCGCCGGGATGCCGATCTTGCCGAAGGCGGCGACGAACGGGCTGACGCCGGGCCGGAATTCGGTCCACGGCACGAGCGAGAGGATGACCACCAGGGCGCCGATGTAGAACAGCATGATCCGCCAGGGCAGGGTGTTGATGGCCCGCGGCAGGGTCTTCTCGGGGTTCTCGCTCTCGCCCGCGGTGACGCCGACGAGTTCGACGCCCAGGTAGGCGAACATGACGATCTGAAGGGTCATCACGGTGGAGCCGATGCCCTCGGGGAAGAAGCCGCCGTCCTGCCAGAGGTGGCCGAGTGACGCGGTGTCACCGGCCTTGCTGAAGCCCAGGGTCAGCACGCCGACGCCGATCAGGATCATGCCGATGATGGCGGTGACCTTGACCATGGAGAACCAGAACTCGATCTCGCCGAACAGCTTCACCGAGATCAGGTTGGCCGCGTAGAGCAGGACCAGGAAGGTCAGCGCGCTGGCCCACTGCGGTATGCCGGGCGCCCAGAACCGCACGTAGACGGCGGCGGCGGTGGTCTCCGCCATGCCGGTGACGACCCAGAACAGCCAGTACGTCCAGCCGGTCACGTAGCCGGCGAAGGGACCGAGGAACTCCCGGGCGTACTCGGCGAAGCTGCCGGAGACCGGGCGGTAGGTGAGCAGTTCACCGAGCGCCCGCATGATCACGAAGATCACCAGGCCGGCGACGGCGTAGGAGAGGATCAGACTGGGACCGGAGCGGGAGATCGCGGTGCCCGCGCCGAGGAACAGACCGGTGCCGATCGCACCGCCGATCGCGATCATCTGGATCTGGCGGCTGCCGAGCCCGCGCTCGTAGCCCTCCGCATCCGGTGGAGTATCGACCCTTTCGTCGTACAACTTCTCGGCCACTGTGCACCGTCCTGGTCGGTCTCGGGGGTGGAGAAGTCGTACCACGCAGGGTTCGGATAGCGGCGTCCATCTGAGCGTTATTTGAGCATGACCTGGTATGTTCTGTCCCGTTTTGATGGGAAAAGCCCCGGCTGATCGTCCATATTCTGGACAAAACGGCCGGGGCTTGCCCGGAATCGGGCAGGATCGACCCCGCAGGGCGATCCGTGCGACACGGTGCGTATACGGCTACCCCCGCGGAGCGGTCCGCGCAGGTCAGTCCGCCATCGCCTCCAACAGCGACTCCTGCAGCGCGCCCAGCCACAGGTACGCCATCACCAGCGGCTTGCGCTCGTCCTCGTCGGGCAGCTCGTAGAGGCCGTCCTCGTCGTCCTCGGTGACCTCCAGCCGGACGCCGACGGCCAGCCGCAGGTCGTTCAGCGCGCCCAGCCAGCGCAGGCAGTCCGGCGCGGCCAGCTTGAGCACCCCGCCGCCGCCGAGCCCGTCCAGCGCCCGGACGACGAACAGCGCGTCGTCCCGCTTGCGGGCCCGCAGGTCCAGCTCGGTGAAACGGCGGAACTCCCCGGACGCGACCTCGGCCTCCTCGTCCGCCGGCTCCTCCGGGTCGCTGTAGGCGTCCGGGAAGAACCGGGCCAGCACCGGGTCGGCGGGCGCCTCGGTCGGGCCCTCGGCGAACAGCGCGGCCAGCGGGTCGTCGCCCTCCCCGCCCGGACCGGGGCCGATCAGCTCCAGCACCTGCACTTCCAGCGAGCGCAGGATGGAGGCCTCCCACTCGTCCAGCGCGATCGCCGCGCCACCACTGCCGGCGCTCTCGAACAACCCAGCCATCTGTATCGGTCAGCCCGTCTTCGTCGTCTTCGGTCGTACGGCCGGCGCCGGTCGGCCCGGTGTCAGTCGGCTCGGCGTCAGTCGGCTCGGTGTCAGTCGTGCTGCAGCGTCGCCCAGAGGCCGTAGCCGTGCATCGCCTGGACGTCGCGCTCCATCTCCTCGCGGGAACCGCTGGAGACCACCGCCCGGCCCTTGGTGTGGACGTCCATCATCAGCTTCCGGGCCTTGTCCTTCGGGTAGCCGAAGTAGGCCTGGAAGACGTACTGGACGTAGCTCATCAGATTGACCGGGTCGTTGTGCACGATGGTCACCCAGGGCGTGTCCGGCTCGGTCACCGGCACCCCCTCGACCTCCGGGCGCTCGATCTCCACGGGCGCGACGCTCACCCCGGTCCTCCTCGCTGCACAGTCGTCCGTAACCACTCATGCCCCATGCTGCCATCCGGGGGACACCCGGGCGATTCCGCCCCGGCACGCTCGACGAGAAATCGTCACTCTGACGCTAAGTGGTAGTAGCATCATCCGTATGGACGCCACTTCCGTGCGAGCGGCCGCTTCGACCGCCCTGCTCACCGACCGCTACGAGCTCACCATGCTGCAGGCCGCCCTGCGCAGCGGGGCCGCGCACCGCAGCTCCGTCTTCGAGGTGTTCACCCGCCGCCTGCCGAGCGGCCGCCGCTACGGCGTCATGGCCGGCACCGGCCGGGTGCTGGACGCCGTCGAGAACTTCCGCTTCACCTCGCCCCAGCTGGACTGGCTGGCCGACCAGGGCGTCGTCGACGAGGAGACCCTGCGCTTCCTCGCCGACTACCGCTTCCGCGGCGACATCCACGGCTACCCCGAGGGCGAGGTCTACTTCCCCGGCTCCCCCCTGCTCACCGTCGAGGGCACCTTCGCCGAGGCCGTGATCCTGGAGACGGTGATCCTCTCGATCCTCAACCACGACTCGGCCATCGCCGCCGCCGCCTCCCGGATGACCGCCGCCGCCGGCGGCCGCCCGGTGATCGAGATGGGCGCCCGCCGGGCCCACGAGCACGCCGCCGTCTCCGCCGCCCGGGCCGCCTACGTGGCCGGCTTCGCCGCCACCTCCGACCTGGAGGCCGGCTTCACCCACGGCATCCCGACCACCGGCACCGCCGCCCACGCCTTCACCCTGGTGCACGACAGCGAGCGGGACGCCTTCAAGGCGCAGATCGCCTCCATGGGCAAGGGCACCACCCTGCTGGTCGACACCTTCGACCTGCGCGAGGCCGTGCGCACCGCGGTCGAGGTGGCCGGCCCCGACCTGGGCGCCGTCCGGATCGACTCCGGCGACCTCACCCTGCTGGCCCACCGGGTCCGCCGCCAGCTGGACGACCTCGGCGCCGACCGGACCAGGATCATCGTCACCTCGGACCTCGACGAGTACGCGATCGCCGCCCTGGCCGCCGCCCCGGTCGACGGCTACGGCGTCGGCACCAGCCTGGTCACCGGCAGCGGGCACCCGACCTGCGCGATGGTCTACAAGCTGGTCGCCCGGGCCGAGACCGACGGCGGGCCGCTGATCCCGGTCGCCAAGCGCGCGGCCGGCGGCAAGACCAGCATCGGCGGCCGCAAGTGGGCGGCCCGCCGGCCCGACGCCGACGGCGTCGCCGAGGCCGAGGTGGTCGGCACCGGCCCCGTCCCGGACTACCTGCGCCCGCACCTGACGCAGGTGCCGCTGGTCCTGGGCGGCGAGACAGTCGGCCGGGAACCGCTCAGCGCCGCCCGCGACCGGCACGTGCGCGCCCGCGCCGCGCTGCCGCTGTCGGCCACCCAGCTGTCCAAGGGCGACCCGGTGCTGCCGACCGAACTGGTCCTGCCGGCCGGCCCCGGCCGCTGACCGGAACCCGGGGCCGGACCACCGGACCGGCCCCGGGACTCCCGCCCCCGCGGACGGGATGTCCCGGACCGGCCCCGGGGCTTCCGCCCCCGGGCGCCACTCCCTAGAGTCAGCCGTAGAGTTCCCCGAGTTCCCCCGGAGCTCCCCGAGTACCCCCCGCGCCCGGCACGGCCGGGCCGCGTACTCCCGAGGGCTCCCCCACCGGGGCGCCGCCTCCCGCGGGCCCCCGAGATCCGAGGATGCGAGTCATGCACCGGGCACTGATCGTCGTCGACGTGCAGAACGACTTCTGCGAGGGCGGCAGCCTGGCCGTCGCCGGCGGCGCCGAGGTGGCCGCCGCCATCACCGACCTGATCACCGAGTCCTCCCCCGGCTACCGGCACATCCTCGCCACCCGCGACCACCACATCGACCCGGGCGACCACTTCTCCGCCGAGCCGGACTACGTCGACAGCTGGCCGCCGCACTGCGTGGCCGGCACCGAGGGCGTGGGCTTCCACCCCAACTTCGCGCCCGCCGTCATCTCCGGCGCGGTCGAGGCGGTCTTCGACAAGGGCGCCCACTCGGCGGCGTACAGCGGCTTCGAGGGGCTGGACGAGAACAACCGCGGTCCGGTGGAGTGGCTGCGCGAGCGGCAGGTCGACCAGGTCGACGTGGTCGGCATCGCCACCGACCACTGCGTCCGGGCGACCGCGCTGGACGCCGCCCGGGCGGGCTTCACCACCCGCGTGCTGCTGGACCTCACCGCCGGGGTGAACCCGGAGACCACCGCCGCCGCGCTGGCGGAGCTGCGGGCGGCCGGGGTCGAGCTGGTCGGCGCGCCGGTGGTCCGTTCGTAACGGCATTCGGGGGGTCGTGCCGTACGGGCGTGTTGTGCGGGCGTGTTGTGGGTGCGACCGCGCGTCCCGGTCGGCCGGCGTGTTCCGGTCGGCCGGCGTCGCCCGCTCAGACCACCAGCAGCTCCACCACGTCCGTCCCGCCGACCCGGTACGCCTCGCGCAGTTCGCCGCCGACCGCGTCCGGGTCGGCGGCCAGCGCGGCCCCGCAGACGTACACCACCCGGATGCCCAGGTACTCCATCCGGTGCTGCCCGCCGCGCACCCAGGCGGCCTCGCCCTCGCTCACGCTGCGCAGCTCCGAGTCCACCTCCACCGCGACGCCCCGCTCCGGCCAGTAGAGGTCCGGGACGGCGATGTACGTGCCGCCGCGCATCCGCAGCTCGGGGGCGTTCAGCGGGGCGGGCAGCAGCCGCTCGTCCACCAGGCGGCCGATCCGCTCCAGCACCAAGTCCCGCTCGACGGCCAGTAGTTCGTCCAGGGCGGCCCGCACCCGCGGCTCGCAGGTCAGCCCCGAGTCGGTCAGCTCGGACACCAACTCCCGTACCGTGCAGCGGTTCCCGGGCAGGGCGACGGCCTCCCGCAGCACCTCGCGCACCGGCGCCGCGCCACCCGACTCCGCCGTCCACTCGACCAGCGCGTCGGCGACCGCCCGGGCCACCGGCGCACAGGCCAGGCCGTGCACCGAGCGAGCCACCAACTCCCGTTCGGTGCGCCGGATCCGCACCTCGCCGACATCCTTCAGCCGGCGCTGCCGGGGCACCAGGACGTCCACCCCGGTCACCGCCGGCAGCCGGGGCACAACCGTGAAGCCGTACAGCGCCAGCGCGGCCGTACCGGTGATCACCGCGCCCTCCCGGCGGCCCTCCTCCCGGCCGTTCTGCGCGGCGTACAGCAGCGCGGCCCACATCCGCTGCTCCGGGGTGGGCTCGGCGGACTGCAGCAGGTAGACCCGGGGCAGCACCCGCCGCCAGGGGCCGCCCCGGCGGCAGTGCTCGGTGATGATCCGGGCCGGCACGCCCCGGGCGCGCAGCTGGCTCGCGGTGACGACGTTCTGTTGACGCTTCGCCAGCTCCTCCAGGGACGGCGGCGGCGACGGAATCCGGTAGCTCATGCCGACACCATCCCCAACCGTCCGGACCCGCGACCGAGACCCTGACGCACTGTTACCCAACCGTCGCGAAACCGGGATCAGCCCGCACTAAAGTCCTCATACCCTCACTCATTTGGAGTAATTGACGCTCATCAGGTTGTCATATGTGATCGAAAACGATCGCCGACCTGGTCGCCTGACCCAGAGTGATCAAAGGCATACGGCGAGGGACCCCCAAGGCGTCAATCCCGCCCCGGGGATTGCCTAGGCTTACGTCATGTCACGTGACGAGACCGCCGGCCTCCGCGCGGCCCAGCTCCGCCTCGGCCGTCTGCCCGGATACGTCCGCCGCCCGGACCCCGCCCGCCGCAGCGGCGAGAAGGGGCATACGTACAAGAAGGGCTGGGAGGTCCGCTTCACCGCCCGCAGTGAGGCCGAGATAGCAGAGATCCGCGACCTCGTGGTCGCCGCCGGGTTCGCCCCGGCCAGGCCCTTCTTCAAGGGCCACCAGCTCATCCAGCCCGTCTACGGCATGGCGGCCGTACAGGCCTACCTGGCCGCTAGACAGGCCGCCGAGGAGCATGCCGCCCGGGCCGCGCTCGGCCGCCGACGACGGGCCACCGGACACGCCCCCGGGGCGCTCACCGGGGGCGTGCACGCCCCCGCCGCGCACGCCACGGGTGTGCACGCGGCGAGCGCCCACGCCGCGGGTCCGCATGCCTCCGGCGCCCACGCCACGGGCGCGACGCACACGGGCCCGGCGCACGCGGGCCCGGCGCACCGGTGCGAGCGCGAGGAGGCCGCCGCCGGGGCAGCTGCGGCGGCTGCGGCCGCGGCAGCCGCGGCGGCGCAGGCGGCCCGGCGACGGGCCGTCGAAGCCTTCCCCACCCAGGTCGAACGGGACACCGCCGTCGACCGGATCTCCCCCACGGAGGCCCGGACGACCTCCTGACGGACAGCCGGCCGCTCCGCCCGCCCTCCCGCCCCCGGCGTTCCGCCCGGCCCGATCCGGGCCGCCGGGGTGTGGCGGACGCGCCCGGCGGCACACCGGCGGTCGCGGGACCACCCCGTCCAACGGCCGCCCCACCAGCGCGCCCTCCGCCCCGGCGCGCGGCGGGCGCCGGGTCCACCGCGTCCACGGCGCACCCGTTCCGCGCACGCCGTCCGGCCCGCCCGCGCGGACGTCATCGCGGTGACGACCATGCCCTCTTCCGTGGCGATCTTCCCCACAATCGTGAGTGCGGTTGTGCGGGTGGTTGTGCGCACCCAGGTTCGCGCCCTGGGCGTGGACGCCAGCCTCCACAGGGCCTACGGTGGCACATCAACCGCCCTGCGGCCGCCGTCGCCCCACACCCTCTGACCAGCCGCGACACGCTCACACCTACGAATCCCGCGCCACTGCGCAGCACCGCCCCACCGGCCCTCGCCGGCCCTCCGCCCGGCCGTCCCGCCACCTCGCCGCACCCGGTCGCCACCGGAACCGGCCTGGCGGCGGCGGGTTCCGGGCATTCCATCGGATTGGTCACCCAGCGCACCGAGGGCCTACCGTAGAGTGAGCACAGATGATCGACCGTCAGAAACCCATCTCCCTTTCCGAGAAGCCGAGATGACCAACCGTCACGAGAGTTCAGCCGAGCCGCCCCCGAGGCCCGGCGAGCCGGCGGAGGTGCCCCTGGAGTTCACCGCGTTCTGCGAACTCCACCGCCCCCGGTACCTCAGCTACGCGCGCGTGTGGCTGACCGAGCACAGCGCCGCGGCCGTCGCCGTCCAACAGGCCTTCGCGGAAATCGCGGTGCACTGGCGGGAGTTGATGGGCAGCTCCAACCCCACCGCGCACGCCTGGGAGATCCTGCGCGGCACCGTCGCCGACCACACCCGCCAGGCGACCCCCGCCCCGGACCGCCACCCGGCCGACGACGACCTGGCGATCCTGCACTACGTCGTCGGCCTCGCCGCCCCCGAGATCGCCGACGTCATCGGCACCGACGCCGCCAGCGTGGCCGGACGGCTGCGCCGCACCATGCTGCGCGAGGCCTCCGGCTGGTGACCCCGCGCCCCGGCCGCCTCCGGTCCGGCCTCAGACCGGGCCCCGGCCCCGCTCCCGGGCCCGGCTCCAGGACCGGCTTCAGGACCGGCTTCAGACCCGCTCGCCCGTCACGTCGAACAGGTGGTGCACCGGGTCGTGGATCAGGTACCGGGAGAACGACTCGACCGTGAACCGCGCCCCGTCGCTGCGGTTCCCGGTCCGCGCCCACTGCGCCCCCGCCACCCGCTCGAAAGCGGCGGCGAGCGTCTCCGCGGCCTCCGCCAGCTCCCCGGCCACCACCTTCGGGTCCTGCTCCCCGTAGCGCTCGGCGACGGCCGTCTCGTCCTGGTCCCAGTTGGGGAACAGCGGGTCCTCCAGGTCCAGCATCAGGTTCAGCCGGACCTCGAACAGCCGGAAGACGTCCCGGACGTGGCACGCGTACTCCAGGTCCGACCACACCCCCGGAGCCGGCCGCCTGCGCAACCCCTCCACGTCCCCCGCCAGCACCGCCAGCCAGCCCTCCGCATTGGCCCGGACCATCCCGGCCACGTCCTCCCGCACCACCCGCGGAGTCTCCAACCCGCAGTCGGGGCAGGGGCGTTCCAGCACCCAGGTCCAGTCCTTGGTGTCGGGGACGATCCCGTCGTCGGCGGTGTTCGTGGCGGCGATCGACGTGCTCTCGACCCGCGTGCGCTCAGGAGTGCTCATGGGCCCAGCATCTCCGCCACCGGGGGAACCCCACCAGCGGCAATGACGCCAGCGGTCGCCGAAATACTGCCACCCCCGGCGCATTCACCCGGCGCGCCCGCCCGACACACGCCCCCGTCCCCGCGCGCACCCCAACCGGTGCGCGCCCGCACGCCCGGACTAAACACGTGGACGAACCGGAAGCCGACCATCCATCCTGGCCGCCATGACCGCTCCCACCGATCTCGCCGCCCTCGCCGTGAAGCCCACCCTGCACGGCCCCACCATCCGGCTCGTCCCCCTCGACGAACGGCACACCGACCCGATGTGGGAACTCTGCGCCGACGAGACCACCAAACGGCTCACCGGCACCCGCACCGCCTTCACCCGCGACCGCATCCACCAGTGGTGCACCACCCGCGCCCAACAGCCCGACCGCCTCGACCTCGCCGTCGAAGACCCCGCCACCGGCCGCTTCCTCGGCGAGGCCGCCCTCAACGACGTCGACCCCGACAACTCCTCCGCCGGCTACCGGATCGCCCTCACCCCGGACCACACCGGCCGCGGCATCGGCACCGAAACCACCCTCCTGGTCCTGCGCCACGCCTTCGAGACCATCCGCCTCCACCGCGTCCACCTCGAAGTCTTCGAGTACAACGAACGCGCCGCCCACTCCTACCGCAAGTCCGGCTTCACCCTCGAAGGCCGCTCCCGCCAAGCCCACCACTGGGACGACCGCTACTGGGACGTCCTCCAGATGGCCGCCCTACGCGACGAATGGCTCGCCACTCACTGACCCGCCCCCCGCCGCCTCCGCACCACCAACACCCCGACAAGGGCGACCACCAGCACCAACCCCCCGGCCGCCACCCCCACGACCACCCCGACCCCGTTCCCGCCGTTCCCACCACCATCCGCACCGGGAGAGACAGCCTCCTCCGAAGCCCCATCCGTCGGCTCGTCCACGGGCGGCGCCCCCTGCGACTCCTTCCGCCCCACCAACGGATTCTCCCGAGGCCCGTTGTCGACGGCAGGATTCGCCTCCAACGCCTTCGCCGGCGCCAGAACCCCGTACCCGTACCGGTCACCCGGCACGACAGAACCGTCAGCCGGAGGAGTGGCCGTCTTGATCATCCGATTGACCACCTGCCCGGCCGACAGGTTCGGGTACTTCGCCCTGATCAACGCCGCGGTGGCGGACACGTAGGCGACACCATCGGACGTCCCCTGGCCGATGCCATAGCTCGACGTGGACTTAGCCGACGAGTGGTAGATCTCAACGCCAGGGGCGGCCAGGGTGGTCTCGGGCCCTGGAGTCGCCTTCACCCACAGCTTCCCCTGCTCGTCAACTGCCGTCACGGCAACGACACCGGGGAAAGCGGCAGGGTACTCGACCGAGTTGCTGTCACCGTTCCCGCTAGCCGCAACGAGCACAACATCCTTGGATACCGCGTACTTGATCGCATCGCGCGCTTGCGAATCAAGCCGCGAGTATCCGCCGAGCGACATGTTGATGACCTTCGCGCCCTTATCGGTCGCGTACCGAACAGCAAGCGCGATGTCCGACTGATCGAGGTTCGGAGACTCCCCATTGGTCCTGATGCGCACCGGAAGAATCTTGGCCTTCGGTGCAAGGCCCATCACCCCGGACCGGTCTCCGTGACCGTGTCCGGCGATGAGACTGGCGATTCCGGTTCCGTGGCCGAGATTGTCCACTCGGCCATCGGTCTTGGCACCGGAGAAGTCGGTGCCCGGCAGCACCTGGCCCGTCAGGTCCTGGTGATCCTGCATCACCCCGCTGTCCACCACAGCAACGACGACGCCCTCGCCCTGACTCTGTGGCCAGACCTTGTTCTCGACGTCAAAGGAACGGAGAACCCACTGTGAATCCCGTACCTGATCAGCCGCTCCCGGAATAGCAGCCATTCCCCAAAGCAGGGTTCCAGCAGTCAGCACGCCAGCAACGCGTACCAGTCGGCCACTCGACACGTTCAACCCCAGTCAGCCTTGCGCCCCTAGGCTCTCCGTCCTGCGGGACAACAGATCTGCCACTCCGCACGTCGGCGGAGATCAATCATTCCACCACGTTCGGATTGGCTTTCTTCTCCGACTCCCATGTCTCGGCATCCTCGATGAGGTAGTCGGGGCGTTTGCCGTCCTTCCTCTTGCCGTTTCCTCCACGTCGGGCGTCCCCTGCGCCCATCACAGGGCCCATTCCAGCCGTCGGCCCGGACGGCGGTTCCGTCCTACCCCGGTTGCGGGCCCCAAGTCCCGAACCGCCCTCGGTGAAGGCCTGCCGTCCGCCCTCGCGACCGACCGCGCCACCGCCACTTCCAACAGCGCCGCCGGTCTTCCCGGAAGCACCGCCTCCAGACCGCAGATCCGGCACGACGCGGCCCCCCTGGTCGAAACGGCCACCCACCGCCTCACTCGAACCGAACGCCCGCCCGGAGCGCGGAGCCGGGCCGGCCATCTCGCCCTCCCTGCTGGCCATACCCCTGGGTCCGGAGCCCCGGACGGTGTCACTGTCCGCTCGACCCGGCATGCCGACGACCGGCGCCGGAGTGCCGTTCGGTGAGCCCGGGACGCCACTGGGCGCGGCGGGAATCCCCGTGTTGGAAGGCGTGGCCACCGAGGTGTTCGGGGCCTTTGGGACGGATGTACCGTCGATTCCCGTACCAGGTCCCGTACCGATCCCCGCCCCGACTCCCGGTTTGTCCGTGGCTGTAGAGCCGACCGGCACCGCCGACGGGAGCGGTCTGGGCGCCGCTTGTGCAGTGCCTCCCTTGATCCCCGAGTCGGTCGGCGCTGTTGCACTCACCATGCTGGACCTCGGAGCGACTGACCGACCTGACGACCTCCCGGTCGTCGTCCCGGAACCACCCTTTGCTGCTGGAGCCGCCCGGTCCGCCGTAGCCATCATCCCGGCCATCACGGCCCCCGCCGCTGCGGCCGAACCACTTGGATCCTCTGGGTTCGTGGCATCGCGATCCTGGCTCCGAACCGGGTCCGTCGGCGGCTTCTTCGCATCCAACGCCGGCGGGGGCTTCAAGGCCGGGGTGGCGACGCGGTAGTGCATGGCGAGGGTCTGCATGATGGCGGCCGCTTCGGCCTTCTTGCGGTCGGCGAGGGGGATGTGTTCGTCGTCGTCGCCGAAGAGGGCGTCGCCGACGGTGTCCTTGACCTTGTCCCAGTTGCCGGGTTCCTCGGGCATGTCGCGCTTGGCCTTGGCCATGGCTTCGGAGGTGTTGTGGAGGGTGTTGGCCGCGTCGTTGGCGTAGGCGGCGGCGTTGTTGATGCTGGCGGCCAGGGTGAGCATGCGGGTGTGGAAGGCGTCGCTGGTGGTGCCTTCCCAGGAGGTGGCGGCTTCGGTGCTGGCCTTGGTGAGGGTCTGGCGGATCTGCTTGAGGGTGTCGGCGGCCTTGCGCCAGGGGTCGCCGGCGGCCATCACCGCGCCGGGGTCGAGGGCCTGTGCCATGGTGCGGAGCTGGGCGTGGCTGTACTTGGTGAAGTCGGTGTAGACCACGGGCGGTCGGCCTCCGTTCGGGGCGGGCGGGCGGCGGTCAGACGGTGGCGTTGCCGCGGGTGGACGGGGTGCGGTTCTGCTGGGCCGCGGCCTGGCTGCTCGCGGAGGGCTGGGCGACGGACCAGCCGTCGTCGCCGAGCTTGAGCTTCGTGGCGGTGTGCTGGTCCTGCTCCTCGTAGTTGGTGGCGGTGAGGTCGGCCTTCTGCTGGGCCTCGTTCACGGCTTCCTGGAGCTGGTTGAGGACGTCGCGCAGCGCGTCCCGCATGGTGCCGTAGCGGCCGTGGATCTCGGCGGCCTCGGCGAAGGTCCCGAAGGCGGTCTTGCCGATGCCGCTGCGGCCGTGGGCGTCGGTGCCGTCGGCGTGTTTCTGGAAGTCGGCGAGCAGCAGCCGTACTTGGCCGGCGAAGGCGCGGAGCTGTTCGACCTCGACGCGGTAGCCCTGTCCGGCTCCGCCGGTCGATCCGGTTCCGGTGGTCCCTGTGCCCATGTCGGCGCCTCCCCCGTGCGTCCGTCCCCCTGGCGGCCGGGGCCGGGCCCCGGTGTCTCATGTCTAACACACCGGGCCCGAATCCCGCCCGGGGCATGGTCAGTTCGCGTTCGTCCCGGTGCGTCAGGCGTCGGCGAGGGCGCGGCGGCAGAGCGAGTCGGCGTGCCGGGTGGTTTCGGGGAGGCGGTAGTGGCGGGCGAGGTCGAGGGTGGTGCGGACGGCGGTGTCGAGGCCGGTGCGGTGGCCGACGGAGACGAAGACGGGTTTGACGCCGGCCCTGGTGCGTACGGCGCGGCCGACCTCCTCGCCGGTGGCGGGGTCGGTGAGGGGGGTCCAGGAGCCGCGTGGTGCGTCGGGTTCGTGGTGGTCGAAGGTGAAGGGGGTCTTGGCGACGCCGAGGGTGCGCAGTCCGGTGAGGATGCCGAGGTGGCTGGCGAGGCCGAGGCGGCGGGGGTGGGCGAGGCCGTAGCCGTCGCAGACGACGGTGTCGGGGGTGCGGGTGAGGGCGGCCAACGCGTCGAGGACGGCGGGGAGTTCGCGGAAGGCGAGCAGTCCGGGGACGTACGGGAAGGCGATCCGGCCGACGGCGGTGGCCTGTTCGACGACGTCCAGGGTGTCGCGGTCGAGCAGGACGGCCGCGGCGGCGACGAGGTCGTGTTCGTCGTCGTAGGCGACGTCCACGCCGGCGATCAGGGTGCCGGGGGCGGCGGGGTCCCGGCCCGGGTCGTCGTGGGGCTGGACGAGCGGGCGCAGCCGCTCCTGTTCGGCGAGTGCCTCGGCCTCGGTGGTGGGCCAGTCGGCGGGGATGGGCATGGTCGGTTCCCCCGGGTACGTGGTGCTCGGTGATACGTGCTCAGCGACAGTGCGTGGCAGGTGCCGGTCCCACCGTACCGAGCGGGCCGGACGACCCCGGGGTGAGCCCGTGCGCCCCCTGTGCCCCCGCCTCCGGGGGCTAGCCTGGACGTACCCGTCCTCCCCGCGGGGTAGCACCACTGGAACCGGCTCCACTCCCGCCCGTTTCCCCCGACGTGCGAAGGACCCCCGCCATGCCGCGCCCCTCCGTCGCCCAGGCCTGCCTCGGCTCGTTCACCGTCGTCGCCACCACGGTGGCACTGCTGGCCGTCTCGGGCGCCTCGGGCGTCCTGGCGGTCGTGGTGCTGGTGGGGTTCGCGCTGGCGCTCGGCACCGTGGTGACGGTGCTTTCGATGTCCGCCGCCGCGGCCAGGTCCGCCACCGTGGCGTCGGGTCCCGGGGCCCCGGCCGCCCCGCCGCACCCCACCGCGACCGCTGCCGGGCACGCGTACGCCCGGCAGCGCTGATCCGCCGCCGGGCGCGGGCGCGTCCCGCCGCGCCGCTCAGACCTCCGTGGTGACCACCACGGTCTTCGCGGCCTTGTCGTGCAGGCACTGCCGGTAGGGCTTGTCGAAGACGCCGAAGAGGCCGTCGACGATCCACCAGAGCGCGGCGCAGCAGAGCACGGCCGGGAGGATGAAGACGGCGGCGCGGGTCCAGGCGGCGGACTGGGTGGGCTTGTTCCCGTCGACGAGCATGGCGACGCGGATCTTCATCGCCTTCTTGCCGAGGGTCTGGCCGTCCCGGCTGAGCATCAGGGCCTCGTAGACGAGGTAGATGGCGCAGCCGAGCCAGAACGCCTCGGTGGAGCCGTTGCGCGTGCTGAGGTCGGTGAAGGGGCCCACGATGATCACGCCGACGGCCTGCATCAGGAGGTAGTCGATCAGCCGGGCGAGGAACCGCTTGGGCCAGGTGCCGATCGGCGGCATGCCGGGGACGGGGCCGCCGCCGGGGGTGCCGTACGCGCCGGGGCCGTAGCCGGTGCCGTGGCCGGGCGGCGGCTGGTCGTACGGGTTCTGGCCGTACGGGTTCTGACCGGGGGTCGGTTCGCCGTACGGGCTTCCGCCGTAGGTGCCCTGGTAGGCGCCGGGACCGCCGGACCGGTCACCGGACGGGTCGTGGGACGGGGTCGGGCCCGGCGGCTCGCCTTCCGGCGTGCCGCCGCCCGGCTGCGGGGGCTGCTTGTCGAAGGAGGGCGTACCGCCCCCCTCCGGCTGGGGGCCTGAGGGGTCGTGGGTGCTCATGTCCCAGAGTAGAACATCACATATTCTCGATGTTCGGGACATTTTGTCCGTTTTGCACCGGGCCCTACCGGCCCTCAGCCGCGCACCACCCGGGTCCTGGCCGCGCGGTCCTGCCAGCCCCGCCGCGCCGTACGGTCGAACACCGGCCAGACCAGGCCGAGCAGCAGCACCGCGCCCAGCTGCCGCACGGCCCAGCGGAGCAGCGAGCGGCCGAGGCTCAGCCTGGTGCGGGCCGCGGGGGCGGCGGCGTCCACCACGCGGATCCGGACGATCCGCTTGCCGAAGGTCTGTCCGGTGCGGGCGACCGGCAGCACCTCGTAGAGCAGGCTGACGAACAGCAGGATGCCGATCAGCACGGCGATCTTGCCCAGCACCACGTCGTCCACCAGCCAGACCTGGACCTGGCGCCGGGTGAGGGCGCTGGCCATCCGGGCCTGGTCGACCTTCTGCCGGAGGTGGTCGGAGACCGAGTTGCCGAGCGGGATCCCGGCGGCGACCGCGACCACCAGCAGCACGGCGGTGTCCACCGTCCGCGCCGCCAGTCGGCGGCCGAGGCCGGCCGGCCCGGGGATCCGGGTGGTCCGGGCGTCCCGGGAGGTCCGGGCGGCCCGGGAGGGCGCGGGGACGGGGGTGGCGGCGGACGGGCGGGGCTGGACGGCGGTCTCCCGGACCGCCCGTACGGCGGGCAGCGGAGCGGCGTGGGCGGAGGCGGTCGCCGCCGCCGCGGCCAGGGGCTTCGAGGCGGCCGCGGTCGGGACCGGGGCCGGGGCCCGAAGCGGGCTCCGGAGCATCTCCTCGCCGACCACCGGCACCGGGCCCGAGGCCAGGACGGCCGGCACCGGGGCCTCCCGCACCGCCACCGCCACGGCGGGAGCGCCGGCGGCGGCCAGTTCCGCGGCAATCGGAGCACGCTCGGGCTCCGCACGCCCCTGCTCCACCTCGGGCGCCTCCGGAAGCACCCCCCAGGAGACCCAGCGGGGCGCGTCGCCCGTCTCCATCAAGCCCCGCTGCGCCCGCGGATCGGCCTGCCAGCCGGACTCGAAATCCCCGGCGACCGGAGCGGCGGCCGGGGCCGGAGCCGGGCCCAGCCCCAGCCCCGGAACCGGGACCGGGACCGCCTCGGGCACCGCACCGAAGGCCACCGGCGCGTCCACGACCCCGGGCGGCTCGGCGCCGGCGAAACCCGACGGCCCCCCGGACGGTGCCCCGGAGGGCACCCCGAACGGCACCCCCGGCGAAACCCCCGACAGCACCCCCGGCCCGTCGACCGTCCGGAACACCGGCCCGCCGATCACCTCCGCCACCCGCGGCCCGAGCACGAAGGACGCCCCGCCCGAGGTCTGGTCGAAGTACACCGGCCCGGTGTCGCCCCCGCCCGCCGGCAGCCCGCCCCGCACCTCCGCCACGGACCCCGG
This sequence comes from Kitasatospora sp. NPDC058046, assembly GCF_042885595.1. Taxonomy (NCBI): domain Bacteria; kingdom Bacillati; phylum Actinomycetota; class Actinomycetes; order Kitasatosporales; family Streptomycetaceae; genus Kitasatospora; species Kitasatospora sp. NPDC058046. Next base: position 71,907 of record NZ_JBHVRS010000014.1, on the reverse strand, counting down.
GGGCGCCACCCCCGAAGGCGCCGACCCCGGGGGAACCGACCCCAGCGGCACCGCCCCCAGGGCCACCTGCTCCGGAGCCACCGGTTCCGGGGCCGCCGGCCCCGCACACCCCGCCTCCGGCGCCACCGCCTCCAGCAGCACCATCGGCGGCGGCACCGCCCGCGCCGCCGGCCCGCCCGGGACGGGAGGGCGGGTCGCGTACCGGGGCGGCGCCGGCACCTCGCCCTCGGCGGGCGCGGGCCGGCTGGTGCCGGGCACCCAGGCCGAGCCACCCCAGTACCGGATGAAGCCGGGGATGGAGGGGTCGGGGTAGTAGCCGGGCTCGGGTGCGACGGCCGGGTCGCCGGCGGCGGCGAAGGGGCGGTCCGTCATGGGGGTCTTCTTTCCTGGCAGGGCCTGACGAGGACGGTGCGGGCCGACCGGGCCCGACCACCGCAGACGCGTCCCCCCGCGCGCACGACCAGGCGCGCGCCCGGCGTTCGGCGCGCGTGGGGGAGCCACCGATGGGCGGACAGTCGCCGGGCAGTCACAAAGGGTAGTACCTCATCGAAGCCGTGACGGAAAGTTCGCGAATCCCCGGACAGCGGAGGGTGGCTCAAGGTAAGGAACCCAGCGCACGACGATGGCCCGCGCGCCGTGCCACCCGCCGTTCACCACCCCTCACCAAACTTCCCGAAGAAATCCCGGAAACGTGTGTAAGAGCCGGTGCGGACCGCCCTCTCAAAGGTCACAGGGGCCCGGAACCGGGCACCGCCCGAAGGCAGAGAGGAAGACGATCATGGAGCGTCCCGTCAGCGTCGTCGAGCACGAGCTGGAGCTCAACCTGGTGCTCTCGCCGGAGCACAGCGTCCCCGTCCCGGCCCGACTGTCCTACGGCAGCCACGACCCGTACGCGGTGTACATCACCTTCCACCTGGACACCGGTTCCCCGGTGACCTGGGTGTTCGCCCGCGAGCTGCTGGTCGAGGGCACCTTCCGCCCGTGCGGCCAGGGCGACGTGCGGATCTGGCCGACCCGCTCGGGGCGGCGCAGCGTGCTCTGTCTGGCCCTGAGCTCGCCCGCCGGGGACGCCCTGCTGGAGGCCCCGCTGCCGATCGTCGCGGCCTGGCTGGAGCGGGCGCACCGGCTGGTCCCGCCGGGCAGCGAGCTGGCCGCGCTGGACATGGACGGCTCGCTCGCCGAGCTGCTCGCCTAGGCGTGCGCCGCAGCGTGCACCGGCACGGACAGCAGCAGGGACACGAACACGGACACCCGCGAGAGCACGGCCACGACCGCGGCCGCGACCACGAGCACGGGCAGCGGGCTCGGCAGGAACCGCGAGCGCGGGAACAGGGAAGCAGGAGCGGCGCCCCCGCCGGCTCAGCGGGCCGCGGGGGCCTGCTGACGACCGCGGGCGGCGTCCGGGCCGCCGGTCTCCCGCTGTCCGGGCAGCCGGACCAGCGGCGCGCCGGCCGAGCGCCGTCGGGCCCTTATCCGGACGGCGGCGGCGAGCAGGAAGCAGAGTCCGACCCACGGGTAGACGGAGGTCGGCAGCTGGCGCCACGGTGACATGTCGAGGACGGCCAGGCCGACCGGCTTCGCGGCCCACATCGCGAAGGACAGGAAGGCGACCAGCGTGGCCCAGAAGGCGGCCCGCCAGCGCAGTCGGCGGACACCGGCCGGGCGGGCGTGCTCGACCGAGGCCTCGGCGGCGAGCAGGACGAGCATCGGCACGCACCAGACCCAGTGGTGGGTCCAGCTGATCGGCGAGATCAGGACGGCGGTGACGGCCGCGCAGCAGACGCCCCAGGCCTCGGCCCGGGGCAGCCAGCGGCCGCTGCGCGCGGCCCAGGCGGCGACGGCGAGGCCGGCCACCGCGACCAGGCCGGCGCCGAGGGTGGCGACGGTGCCGGGGTCGGCGCTGTGCAGCAGGCGGGCGAAGGCGCCGCGCATCGACTGGTTGTCGACGATCCAGGTCTTGCCGACCCGGGAGGAGTCGTAGAGGTACTTGGTCCAGAAGCCCCAGGTGGCGTCGGGCAGGACCAGGGCGCCGAGCAGGAAGGTGCCGAGGAAGGTGAGGCCGGCCACGAAGGCGGCCCGGATCCGTCCGGTGACCAGCAGGTAGACCGCGAACAGGCCGGGGGTGAGCTTGATGCCGGCGGCGATGCCGATCGCCACGCCCTTGCTCCGCCGCCCGTCCGGACGGGTGAGGTCCCAGAGGATCAGGCAGGCCAGCGCGAGGTTGATCTGGCCGTAACGGAGCGTGGTGAAGACCGGTTCGAGCCAGACCCCGAGGCCGGTCACCAGGATCACGCCGATCGGCCGCAGCTCGCGGCGCGGCCACCCGGCCAGCTTGAAGGACAGGTGGGTCAGCAGGGCGAGCAGCCCGATGTTGCCGAGAGTGATCGCCACCCGGAGGAAGGGGACCGGGAACCAGGTGGTCGGGACGAACAGCATCGCCGCGAACGGCGGGTAGGTCGCGGGCAGGTTCCACTCGGTGACACGCAGCGCGTACAGGTCGGTGCCGTTGGCCACGGCGGCGCCCTCGGCCCGGTAGACGATCATGTCCACCATCGAGGTGTGCACGAAGTGGCGGACCACCGCGTACACCAGCAGGGACAGCAGCGCGACGGCGGAGGCCGCCAGCAGCGGGCGGCGGGGGGCCTCGCGCAGCGCCCGGACGGGGGCGCCGAGGGCCCGGCGCAGCCGGTCCGACAGGGGGGCGGGCGAGGGGTCGGGTGCGGTCCGCACCGGGCTGCGCTCGTCTTGCACCGCTGTCACTGTCCACTCCGTCCACGGCTGGGCCAACCAGCGACGATACCGGATGCCGCCCGGGCGGAACCGGACACGATCGACTACCCGGCGTGACGAACCGGCCCTGACCAGCCGTCCTCCGCCGCGAGCGGGGCACGGACGGCCAGGGCCGGGAATCACGCGATCACGCGATCGCGACCCTCAGCCCTTGTACGCTCCCGGGGCCCGGGTGAAGTCCAGCTGCTGCTGGACGACGCTGGAGCACGTCGCGTCGGCATGGGCCTTGGCCCCTGCGACCAGGTCGTACGGCGGGTGGAGCGGGGTGTCCACGCACAAGGCGTGTCCGGCCCCGGCGCCGACCGGGGGAACGGGCACACCGGTCGCCGTGGGGGTGACGGCCGGGGTGGGGTCGGCGCCGGGGTGGAGGTCGGCGCGACCGACGCTAGCGGTGGGCCGGGGGCTCGACGGGCGGGCTGAGCGAGCGGTAGAGGTCCCTTAGGCCGCCGTTAAGGAAGAGCGCACGGGCGCCGTACCACCACACATGGCGCCCGGCCACCCCGAAACCCCGTCACTTCTGGAACAGCGCGCCCCGGCTCCGCCGCCGTCCGCCCCGCGCGGGCGCCGCCTCCTGCGGCCCGGTGCGCAGCCGCAGCCGGGTCTCGGCGCCGCCGAGCACCGCGGAGCGGCCGAGCGCGAGGTCCCCGCCGGTGGACTCGGCGAGCTTGCGGACGATGTCCAGGCCGAGGCCGGTGGAGCCCTCGCCGCCGTGCCCCTCGCCGCGCTTGAGGGCGGCGGCCGGGTCGCTGTACCCCGGTCCGGCGTCGCCGACCAGCACGATCACCGAGCAGTCGGTGGCCAGTACGTCCACCGAGAAGGCGGTGCCGACGGCGGTGTGCCGGAAGACGTTGCCGAGCAGCGCGTCGACGGCGGCCGCCAGGTCGCCGCGCTGGACGGGCACCGGCGCCGCCCGCTCGGCGCCGGCCAGCTGCCAGCGGCGCCCCTCGTCCTCGGCCAGCGCCGACCAGAAGGCGACCCGTTCCCGGATCACCTCGGCGGCGTCGCAGCCGACCGCGACGACGGGCGCGTCCTCGGGGGCGCGGCGGGCCGAGCGGATGATCTGGTCGACCTCGCGCTCCAGTTGGGCGACCGCGTGCCGGGTGGCGTCGGCCGCGTCGCCCTCGCCGAGCGAGGCGGCGTTGAGCCGCAGCACGGTCAGCGGGGTGCGCAGCCGGTGCGACAGGTCCGCGGCCAGTTCCCGTTCGGCGGCGAGGAGTTGGACCACCCGGTCGGCCATGGTGTTGAACGCCTGGCCGGCCTCGCGCAGTTCCTCCGGGCTGCCCGCGACCAGCCGGCCCTCCACCGGGACCCGCACCGCGAGGTTCCCGGCGCCGAGCGAGCGGGCGGCGGCGGCGAGCTTCCGCGCGGAGGCGACGATGCGGCTGCCCATCCGGTCGGCGACCAGCACCGAGATGGCGACCAGGCCGAGCGCCACGGCGGAGAGCACCTGCCAGGCGGTGGCCACGCCCCGGGTGAGGTCGCTCTCGGCCACGAACACCTCGACCACCGCGGTCCGCCCGGTGTCCACCGCGACCGGCTGGAGCAGGGCGTACCCGCCGGCCACCTTCACGGTGAAGGAGCGGCCCTTTCCGCCGGCCGTGGCCACGTCGGCCGCGGCGGCGCGCCCCTCCCCCAGCATCGGGCCCTCGGGCTCGCCGGTCCCGGCGGCCGCCACACCGGGGCCGCCCCCGCCCGTCCCCGCGGCCACCGTCCCGGGGCCGCCCCCGCCCGTCCCCACGGTCGCCGCCTCGGCGCCGCCCGCTCCGGCGGGCTGCCCGGCCGCCGGAAGGTGCACCGCCATCCGCCCCTGCCCGCCCGCGTCCGTACTGGCCAGGGCCCGGTTGACCGCGTCCTCGTCGGTGGTGATGGCCAGGGCGGGCCCGAGCGCCGCGGCCTGGCGTTCGGCGGCGGTGAAGGCCCGGTCCCGCGCGGTCTGTTGGACCATCAGCCCGAGCGGGATCAGGAAGGCCAGCGCGACCATGGTGGTCCCGGCCACCGCGGCCTTGATCAGGGCCCAGCGCAGCGAGCGCCCGAACCGCCTCATGTCCGGTGCTCCGGCAGTCCTCCGGCGGCCTCCAGTCGGACCCCGACGCCCCGGACGGTGTGCAGGTAGCGGGGGTTGGAGGCGGTCTCGCCGAGCTTGCGGCGCAGCCAGGAGAGGTGGACGTCGATGGTCTGGTCGCCGCCGTAGGTCTGCTGCCAGACCTCGGCGAGGATCTCCTTGCGCGGCACCACCACGCCGGGCCGGGCGGCCAGGAAGGCCAGCAGGTCGAACTCACGGCGGGTCAGGTCGAGCGGCCGTCCGTCCAGCGCGGCCTCCCGCCGCTGGAGGTCGATGGCCAGTCCGCCGACCCGCAGCACCTGGGCGACGGGGGCCGCGCCGCTGCCGAACCGCCGCAGCACGGCGGTCATCCGGGCGCTGAGGTGCTCCCCGGAGAAAGGTTTCACCAGGTAGTCGTCGGCGCCGTCGTTGAGCAGCCGGATGATCTCGGCCTCGTCGTCCCGGGCGGTGGAGATGATCACCGGAACGTTGGTCAGGCCCCGGATCATCTTGAGCGCCTCGCTGCCGTCCAGGTCCGGCAGGCCGAGGTCGAGGATCACCAGGTCACAGCCGACCTGGGCGACCTCCCGCAGCGCCTCCAGAGCCGTGCCCACACTGCGGACCGCGTGACCGGTGTCGGTCAGGTGCCGGATGAGGGCGGATCGTACGAAGGGGTCGTCCTCGACCACGAGCACTGTTGCCATGGGCCTGCACGGTACGCCATCGCCGGTCAATGGTCTGTACCTCGGGGGTGGGTCCGGACATTGTGCAACTGCCCTGCTGAATACCGGGGGTGCCGGTCTCCATCCGTATGGAAATACGGCAGGATGTGCGGACGATGCGGAACGGACTGGTACAGCTCGGCGCCTGGGCGGCGGCCACCGGGGCGGCGGTGGCGCTGTCCTGGCTCGGCGTGCACGCGGTGCTGACCGGCGCCGCGTTCGAACGGCCCACGGCGCTGCCGCTGCCCTCCCCGAAGGCCGACGGCACGCTGCACTCCGCGCCCGCCACCGCGGACCAGCCGCGCTCCGCCGCACAGTCCACGACCCCTTCCCCGGCGGCCTCCCCGACCACCGGCACCACCAACGCCGCCACCGCCGCCCCGCACGGCCCGGCCCCCGCCACCACCGCCGCCGCGCCGCCCACCCGCCGGCCCGTCCCCACCGCCACCACGACGTCCACGGTGAAGAGCTACCCGATCCCGGGCGGCAAGGTCGCGCTGGACCTGAAGCCGGACCGGGCCACCCTGGTCTCCGCCACCCCGGACCCGGGCTGGCAGATGCAGGTGTGGACCGACGGCCAGTGGCTGCGGGTCGACTTCACCCGGGGCGACGAGGCCAACTCCGTCTTCGCCTCCTGGAACGGCCACCCGCCGATCGTGGAGACGGCGATCCGCTGAGGCGCTCCCGGCGGACCGTCAGGAACCGGTCCGCCGCACGACGTCCCGTCAGAGGCCGTCGCACGGCACGTACCCCGGCAGGTACGGCCCCACGTACCCCGCCCGGTCCACCAGCGTGTGCCTGGTCCCGCCCGGCACCCCGATGGTGGCGAGCAGCACCGCGCCGTAGTCGTCCCGCGCCTCGTACGGCTCGGCCAGCGACAGCGCGCCCCGGTCCACCGCGTAGTCGTAGGCGTAGTAGACGTCCGGCACGCTCACCGCGAGGTCCAGCACCCCGTCCCCGTACCGGTCCAGGTACGCGGTCAGCTCCCGGCCGCGCGGGCCGCCGGTCCGCACCCGGGAGGCGGTCCGGGAGGCGGCCCGCACCGGGGCGGCGGGCCCCGGCGGGGCGGCGGGCCCCGGCGGGGCGGCGGGCACCGGGGAGGTGAGCACGATCCGCGTGCCCGGCGCCGCGAGCACGTACGAGAGCAGCTCCGGCTCGCCGGTCTCCGGCCCGGCGTACGCGGTACATCGCAGCCCGAGCGCGGCGCAGTAGCGGCGGGCCGCCCGCTCGGCGTCGGCGACCGCGAAGACCACCGCGTCGGCGCGGCCCATCGGCAGCGGCCCCGCCTCCGCCAGGTCCGGTGGGAGGTCTGCCCCGAACAGGGCGGGTTCGGCGGCGGTGTCGGTCATGACTGCCCTCCCGGTAGGCGTACGGACCATCGTGGCCGCCCCCGGCACCGGGGGTGGGGCCCTGCGCACGGGGGTGTGGCTGGAGGGTGTCGCCGGGCCGACCCGCGCGCAACTGTTCCGTTTCCTCCTGGTCAAGCTGTGCCCCGGAGCGGGAGAATCGGCCGCGCCGCTGTACAGAATGCCCACCACAGGACGGTGCCGCGAATGCCCCCCGCCCACTCGCCGAGCTCCCCCGGCTCCCCCAACTCCACTGCCCCTCAAGGGAATTCCATCGTGGGCAGTACGAACGACACGATCGACCCGCTGGACGGCCGGCTGATCCGGCTGCTCGCCGAGGAGCCCCGGATCGGGGTGCTGGAGTGCTCGCGCCGGCTGCAGGTCGCCCGGGGCACCGTCCAGGCCCGGCTGGACCGGCTCCAGGCCAAGGGCGTGATCGGCGGCTTCGGCCCGGAGGTGGACCCGGCGGCGATCGGCTACCCGGTGACGGCCTTCGCCACCCTGGAGATCTCCCAGGGGCAGGGCGCGGACGTGCGGGCGCACCTGGCGAGCGTGCCGGAGGTGCTGGAGCTGCACACCATCACCGGGATCGGGGACATGCTGGTGCGGATCGTGGCCCGGTCCAACGCCGATCTGCAGCGGGTGATCGACCGGGTGCTGGGCTTCGACGGGATCGTCCGCTCGTCCACCGCGATCGTGCTGGAGAACCCGGTGCCGTACCGGATCCTGCCGCTGGTGGACCAGGCCGCCGCCGAGTAGGAGGGTCCGCGCCACGCCACGCGCCGATTCGGCATAGGCAGGAGGCGTCGGGGGCCGCAAGATTTATGTATGAACGTTCTACAAATCCTGGCGCCGCTCTCCGGCCCGCTGATACCCGTGGCGGCCGCGCCCTCCCCCTGGTCGGCCCCCGCATGACGAACGCCGTCGCGGCCGACGGTACCGCCCCCACCCTCATCGCCTCCGCCCAGCGCGCCCTGCGCCTGCTGGCGGCGGCCGCCCGCTACCCCAAGGGTGCCACCGCCAAGCAGCTCGCCCGGGACACCGACCTCGCCCTGGGCACCGCCTACCACCTGCTGCGCACCCTGGTGCACGACCACTACCTGGAGCGCCACAGCGGCCGCTACCTGACCGGCCCCGCCGTCACCGGGCTGGTCCGGGACGACGGCCCGGCCACCGACCGGGCCCGGCTCAGGGCCCTGCTGGGCCTGCTCGCCGACGAGCTGTCCGCCGCCGTCTACTTCACCTGGTACCGGCACGGCGAGGTGGAGCTGATCGAGGCCGCCGAGGCCCCCGGCGCGCCGCTGATCGACCGGCACAGCTGGCGGGTCGGCGCCCACGCCCACGCGGCCGGGAAGACCCTGCTCGCCCTGATGACCGCCGAGGAGCGCCGGGCCCACCTGGCCCGCTACCCGATGGTGCCGTTCACCCCGTACACCCTGCGGGACCCGGCCTGCCTGCCGCTGCTGCCCCGCCAGGGCCCGCGGCGGGCCGTCCCGATCACCCAGTTCCAGGAGTACGCGCTCGGCTCGGCGGGTGCGGCGGTACCGATCGTCGCGGGCAACGGCATCGGCGCGATCTCGGTCTCCCTGCCGATGGCCCAGGCCCACCGGCTGGCCGGGATCGCCGCCGAGCTGCGCACCCGGCTCGGCGAGGACTTCGCCGCGGTCGCCTTCGGGATCTGACCACGCGGGCCGGGCCGACCCCGTGCGGGGGGACGCCCGGCCGGCCGGAGGCCCGCACGAGACCGGCCGGAGGTCAGCAGGACGGGACGCTGCCGCCGCTCTTCAGCGCCTCCAGGGCGGAGACCGCCTCGCCGAGGGTGCCGACCGGCACCAGCCGCAGCGACTTCGGGGTGTTCACCTTGGCGTCCGAGCACTCGTCCTTGGGCAGCAGGAACACCGTCGCGCCGTCCCGGGCGGCCGCCTGCGTCTTCAGGGGGACGCCGCCGACCGGGCCGACGGTGCCGTCCGCCTCGATGGTGCCGGTGCCGGCCACGGTGAGCCCGCCGGTGAGGTCGCCGCCCTTGCCGTCGCCGGCCAGCTTGTCGACGATGCCCAGCGCCAGCATCTGGCCCGCGCTCGGGCCGCCGACCGCGCCCAGGTCGACCTTGACCTTCACCTGGTCCGGCGACAGGCGGAGGTAGTTCAGCGCGGCCGCGGTGGCGGCGTCCTGCGACTCGGCCATCTGCGCGGCGGTCGCCTCGTCGGCCTTCACCGGGTTGCTCTCCGGGTAGACCGTCTCGGTCGGGCGCACGGCCTCCTTCGGGTCGAACCAGGCCTGCATCGAGCGCCAGAAGGTGTTCTTCTGCCCCGGGTTGGTCGCCGTGATGGTGACCATCCGCAGCTCGCCCTCGGTGGTGCGCAGCGGCGCGCCCGTGATCGTGAGGACCGGCTTGTCCTCGTACGAGCCCAGGGTGTCCGCGGTCAGGCCCGGCCAGGTGATCGTGTACGGCAGCGGGACGAAGGCGGCCACCCCGAACAGCGCGGCGACCAGCACCCCGCACAGCGTGAGCGCGCGGGTCCGCGGGGAGGTGAGGGCCTTGGAGAGCTTGGTGTCGGACACAAGGGGAATCCAAACACACCCGACACCGGGTGCGGGCGCTACCTCAGGGCGTCGGCCACCTCGGTCGCCGCCTCCACCACCCGGGGGCCGACCCGCTCGGGCACCATGCCGTTCAGCATCACCACGCCGACGCTGCCCTCGATGCCGCTCAGTCCGACCAGCGCGGCGGCGGCCCCGCTCGCCCCGGACTGCTCCTCCGCCCGGGTGATGACGAAGCCCTGCTCGGGCCGGCGCTGGCTGGGAAAGGTGCGCGCCTCCAGGATCGCCCGGCCGGCCGCGCTCTCGGTGAGCGGGTGGCGCAGGCCGGTCCGGTACGCGACGTGGAAGTCGGTCCAGCTGGGCTCGACCACGGCGACGGCCAGCGCCTCGTTGCCGTCCACCAGGGTCAGGTGGGCGGTGGCGCCGAGGTCCTCGGCGAGGCTGCGCAGGGCCGGCAGCGCGGCCTCGCGCAGCAGCGGGTGCACCCGGTGCGCGAGGCGCAGCACGCCGAGGCCGACCCGGGCGCGCCCGCCGATGTCCCGGCGGACCAGGCCGTGCTGCTCCAGGGTGGCCAGCAGCCGGTAGACCACGGTCCGGTTGACGGCCAGCCGGGCGGCCAGCTCGGTCACGGTGAGCCCGCGCTCGGAGTCGGCGAGGAGCTTGAGGACCCGGACGCCGCGGTCCAGGGTCTGGGAGGTCTCGGCTGTCACGACGGGCAATCCTTTCCGCGGCGCTCGCGGGGCGGGCGGCGCCGTTCCAAGGTCGGTGTCGCGCGCAGGTGGGGGTGGCCGCGCTCGGGCCGTACGGCGTCGTCGTTGACGCGCACGGCCCTGCGACGCCGTCCCGCGGGGGTTGCCCGACGGAAGAGCGTGGGGGAAAGGTAGTGAAGGAAATGACGCGACGGAAGTGGTTGTCCAAAATTCGGGCGTGATCAACTCCAACAGCGCCTCGAATTCGGGACGAACCCCCGCGATTCGCCGGGTGCGTCGGGCTCCGGACGCGCCCCCGGTCCGGTGACCGGACGCGCCGCCCTTCGAAGCCCCTCCGCCGCCCGCCCCCGGCCGGCCGCCGCCCGGACTAGTTGGCCCACTCCCGGATCTTCACGATCCGCGCCTTGAGCTGGTTGGCGGTGGCCTGCGCGGTGAGCGGCCCGCCGCACTGGCGGCGCAGCTCGTTGTGGATGGTGCCGTGCGGCTGGTTGGTGCGGTGGTGCCAGGCGGCCACCAGCGCGTTCAGCTCCTTGCGCAGCTCCCGCAGCTCCTGGTGGGTGACCACCGGCCGCTGCTCGGCCGGCAGCTCCAGCAGGTCGGCCTCCTCGGCGGGCTTGGTCTTGCTGCGCTGGATCTGCCGGTGCTGGCGCTTCTGGAGCAGCATCTGCACCTGGTCCGGCTCCAGCAGGCCCGGGATGCCGAGGTAGTCCTCCTCCTCCTCGCTCCCCGGGTGGGCCTGCATGCCGAACTCCATGGCGTTGTACAGGACCCGGTCGAAGACCGCCTCGGAGCCCAGCGCCTCGTAGGAGAACTCGTCGCCGCCCGCGCCGTCCGGCCCGTCGTTGGCCCGCTCGGCCTCGGCGAGCAGCCGGTCCTCCTCGTCGAAGAGGCCGTCGCCCTCCTTCTTCGGCCGGTCCAGCACGTGGTCGCGCTGGAGCTCCATCTCGTTGGCGAAGCCCAGCAGCATCGGGATGGTCGGCAGGAACACCGAGGCCGTCTCGCCGCGCTTGCGGGCGCGCACGAAGCGGCCGACGGCCTGGGCGAAGAACAGCGGGGTGGAGATCGAGGTGGCGTAGACCCCGACGCACAGCCGCGGCACGTCGACGCCCTCGGACACCATGCGGACGGCAACCATCCAGCGCGAGGTCCCCTCCGCGTAGTCGGAGATCCGCTTGGAGGCCTCGGTCTCGTCGGAGAGGACCAGGGTGACCTTCTCGCCGCTGATCTCGCGCAGCATCTTGGCGTAGGCGCGGGCCACGTTCTGGTCGGTGGCGATGACCAGTCCGCCGGCGTCCGGGATCGCCTTGCGGACCTCGGTGAGGCGCCGGTCGGCGGCCTGGAGGACGGAGGGGATCCACTCGCCCTGCGGGGACAGCGCGGTGCGCCAGGCCTGGGCGATCAGGTCCTTGGTCATCGGCTCGCCGAGCCGGGCCTCCAGCTCGTCGCCGGACTTGGTGCGCCAGCGCATGTTGCCGCTGTAGCTGAGGAAGATCACCGGGCGGACGACGTGGTCGGCGAGCGCGTGCCCGTAGCCGTAGGTGTAGTCGGCGATGGACTTGCGGATGCCGTCGCTGCCCGCGTCGTAGGCCACGAACGGGATCGGGTTGGTGTCGGAGCGGAACGGCGTACCGGTCAGCGCCAGTCGGCGGGTGGCCGGTTCGAAGGCCTCGAAGCAGGCCTCGCCCCAGGACTTGGAGTCACCGGCGTGGTGGATCTCGTCCATGATCACGAGGGTCTTGCGGGCCTCGGTCCGGTTGCGGTGCAGCATCGGGTTGACCCCGACGCCCGCGTAGGTGACCACGATGCCGTGGTAGTCCCGGGAGAGCGGCCCGGAGGAGTACGCCGGGTCCAGCCGGATGCCTATCCGCGCGGCGGCCTCGGCCCACTGCTTCTTCAGGTGCTCGGTCGGTGCGACGACCGTCACCTGCTGCACCAGGTGGTTGTGCAGCAGGTACGAGGCCAGGGTGAGCGCGAAGGTGGTCTTGCCTGCGCCCGGGGTGGCGACCGCGAGGAAGTCGCGCGGCTGGGTCTCGATGTACTTGTCCAGCGCGCCCTGCTGCCAGGCCCGCAGCTTGCCGGCGGTGCCCCAGGGGGCGCGGCCGGGGAAGGCCGGGGAGAGGTGGTGCGAACCGGCGGGCGCGGCGTGGCCGACGGATCGGACGGGCGCCTGCGGCTCCGGTACGTCGGAGAACAGCGGCATCGAGGAGGCGGCGGCAGTACTCACGGTCTCCGAGGGGGATCATCGCAGGTCAGAGGCGGTTTTGCGGCCTCACCCCGCGGTCGGGCGGCAATCGGACAACCCGCCCAGCGTACCGGGTCCGGCGCCGTTCGGGCCTCCAGGCGGCGCTCCGCGCCGGGCCCGCGCGGCCGGAAATCGATGTGACCCGGATCACACCGATTGCCTCGTGGAACCCGGTAAGCACCACCGGTCCCGGGACTCTCACCAGGGTGAGGCCGCAGCAACCCTCACTGCTGTCACGCAGCCTCGCACCGAACCGAAGGGACCCCGCCCGTGCGCACCGTCGAAGAGACCGTCCAGGCCCGCCTGATCCTCTCCTCCCACCGCTCCGTCCGGCTGCGGGTGGGGCTCTCCTACCTGCCGGAGGACCCGCTGGCCGTCCGGATGGCCTTCCCCGCCGAGTTCTCGCTGGACGACCCGGCCGAGCGCCGGGGCTCCGAGGACATCGTCTGGGTCTTCGCGCGCCAGCTGCTCTCGGCCGGTCTGGAGCTGCCGTCCGGCGCCGGGGACGTCCACGTCCGGCCCGCGGTCGGCCGGCGCACCATGGTCGAGCTGCGGGCGCCCGAGGGCACCGCGCTGCTCCAGTTCGACGCCGCCGACCTGCGCCGCTTCCTGTGGCGCAGCCGGCTGGTCGTCCCCGAGGGCGAGGAGCACCTGCACCTGGACGCCGACCGCGCGCTCGCCCAGCTGCTCGGCTGACGGGGGCGCCGGCCCGCGGGAGCGCCCCCGTGCTTCCGGGCCGTGACGCGCCCGCCCGCGTGGTGAACCGTCCGTCCGCGTCCGTCGCGCGGCGACCCGGGTCCGGGGCCCGGGAAGCCCGTACGGTCGCGCCCCCAGGGGCGGGTCAGCCCGAGAGCTTGCGCATCAGCCGGACGCCCTGGGCCGCCGTCAGGTGCGGCAGGTACGCCTTGCCGATCGCCCTGGTGATGCCGGGCAGCGCGGCCGGGTCGGGGTACGCCATGTACATCGGCCGGTACTCCGGCTGGAACTTCGCCTTGAACGCCAGCAGCGAGCGGAAGCCGTACACCGGCTCCAGCACCTTGCCCATCCAGTCCAGCATCCGCTGCAGGCCGGTGGGCTCCTCGTCCTGCCCGGTCCGGGCCAGCGGCGCGCCCGACAGCGACAGGAAGCGCGCGCCCTCCTCCTTGAAGCCGAGCGCCGCCGAGGCGATCAGGAACTCGCTGACGCCGCGGAAGCCGTCCGAGCGCCGGCGCATGAAGTCCAGCGTCCAGCCGACCGGCACGCCGTTCTCGTACACCGGCATCCAGCTGGTCAGCCCGTGCACCACCCGCTGCTCGTCCACCGCGATCAGCACCCGCACGTCCGGGTCGTCCAGCTCCTCCAGCCCGCCGAGCGTGAAGCCCATCTCCGGCAGGCCCTTCTCGGAGACCCACTCCTCGGAGATCGCCCGGATCTGCTCCCGCAGCGCGAGCGGCGCCTCGTGGTACGCCCACCACTCCGCGGAGATGCCCTGCTTGCCGGCCTTGTTGAGGGCGGTGCGGATGTCCTGCCACTTGCGGCCGGTGAAGGCCAGCTCGGGCAGCGGCACCACGGTGTCCTCGGCGACCTGCACCGAGCGCCAGCCGAGCTGCGCGGTGGCGGCCCTGGTCTCGCCGCAGACGCTGTAGAAGCACGGCGTCCAGCCGCGCGCGTCGCAGTACCGGGCGAAGCCGGCCACCGCCCGGGCCCGGTCCTCCGGCGCGCCGAACGGGTCGCCGGTGGTCAGCGCGACGGTGCCCACCACCCGGTAGGCGACGGCCGCCCGGCCGCCCTCGTCGAACCAGTAGTGGTTGCCGTCCCAGGTGGCGATGAACGAGAGCGTCCCGCCGCCGTGCTCGGCCAGCAGCGCCCGCGCGCGGGCGGCCGCCGCCGCGTCGGTGTGCAGCACCGGCCGGCGGAAGACCGACAGCAGCACGGCCAGCGCGACCGCCCAGAACGCCAGCCCGCAGTACGTCTCCAGGAAGCGCGCCACCGGCCCGACCGCGATCGGGTAGTCCGGCAGCAGGTCGTTGTACGCGGGCGGCAGGAACTGGGCCGGCAGCCCGGCCACCAGCCGGCGGGCGGACGCCCCCGGCTCGAACTCCCCGGCCACCAGCCGCCCGACCCCCACGTAGGTGGCCGCGGAGGCGAGCGCCGCGCCGCCGAGCACCAGGGCCAGCCGGCGCACCGAGCGGCCGGACAGCCGCAGCAGGAACCGCTTGCGGGTGGCCACCAGCAGCGCGGTGGTCAGCAGCGGCAGCAGCAGCGCCTCGACGAAGTACTGCACCACGTCCCGGCTGACCGGCCCGGCGTCCAGGTAGAGCCAGCACAGCAGCGCCGCCCAGAGCAGCTCGGTGGCCACGGTGACCAGCCAGGCGAACCGCAGCCCCCGGCGCAGCCCCTCGGCGAGCACCAGCAGCAGCGCCGGGATCAGCGCGGCCATCATCCGGCCCGGGGTGTCGAAGATCCGGACGACGGCGTGCGCCCGGGCGCAGTCGTGCGCCGACTGCGCGCAGAAGTCGGCCACCTCGTCCGGGCTGAGCCGGTGCGAGAAGTACAGCTCGGAGAAGGTGTTGAACGGCCCGCTGGCGTTGTCGTACAGCGAGGCGAGCAGCGGCCCGAAGGCGGCCGCGACCAGGCAGAGCGCCACCAGCACCCGGGTCTCCGAGTGCGAGGAGCGGTGCGTGCGCAGGTGCGGGCGGCCCCGGCTGACCAGCGCGCCCAGGCCGAGCCCGGCCAGCGCGGCGGCGCACCGCTGGACGCTCTGCAGGTGGCCCACGTACAGCGTCATCACCAGCGGGACGAGCAGCACCAGCAGGTGCAGCCGGCGGCGCCAGAGCACGGTGAGCCGGTACCCGAGGACCCCGGCCAGCGCGAACACGCCGACGCCGGGGCCGACCGAGATCTGGTCGGCCACCGAGGCGGTCCACTGCTCCCCCGCCGAGGAGCCGAACGCGACCAGCCCGGTGCCCAGCAGGGTGCCGACGACCTGCCCGCCGACCAGCACCGCGAGGGTGCGCAGCCGCCCGAGCCGGTGCTCGGCGGCCGGGCCGACCAGGAGCAGCAGCAGGCTGGTGAACACGTACGAGCCGCGGCCCGAGCACCAGAACATCGAGGTGACCGGCGTCCACCAGTGGCCCTCGGCCAGCGTGGACAGGCCGATGCCGGCCCGCTCCAGCAGCCGGTCCGACGGGCCGTGGCCCAGGCTGCGGGTGGCCGCGCCGAGCAGCCAGAGCCCGGCCAGCAGGGCCAGCGTCAGCGGCGCCGAGCGCAGCCTGGCCCCGAGCACCCCGGCCGCCCGCCGGACCTTCTGCGGGCGCGGCTCCGGCGTCCGGGTGACCGGCGCCCGGTCGGCCCGGTCGGTGCCGCGCTCGGCCGAGCGCTCCGCGTCCGGCCCCGGCCCGCGCTGCTCGCCGACGGTGGCCAGCGCCGTCCCCGCCCCGGTCACCGGGTCAGCCCGGTCTGCTGGGCGAGCCACGGGAGCTGCTGGGCGATGCCGGGCCGGAAGACGACCCAGCCGTGGCCGCCCGGCATCAGTTCGAACTTGGACTTCATTCCGGCCGCCTGCGCGGCCTGGTAGACCTTCTCCATCTGCGGTCTGAACTCCTCGTCGGTCTCGCCGACGACCAACGCGACGTTGGTGTCCGGGAACTTCTTGCGGGCCATCACCTGGAGCGGATCGACCGCGTCGAACTTCTTCTCGTCACCACCGAAGGCGGCCTTGACGGTCTGTTCCCGACTGCCCAGGGTCGGTTCCTCCTGCCCGGACATGTCGAGGACGGTGCCGTACACGTCGGAGGCGTTGACGCCGAGCTGGAGGGCGCAGGTTCCACCCATCGAGGCGCCCCCGATCGCCCAGGACTTCCGGCCGGCCGCCGTCTGGAGGTGCTGGTGCACCCACTCGGGGACGTCCACCGCCAGGTAGGTCTGGGTCTTGGCGATCTTGGAGTCGAGGCAGAGCGTGTTGGCCCAGGTGGAGCCGAGCTGGTCGGGCATCACCACGATCGGCGCGAGGCCGCCGTGGTCCGCGGCGTAGGCGTCCAGCGCCTCGTTGATCTGCGCGGAGAGCACCCAGTCCCCCGGGACGCCGGGCTGACCGGTGATCATCACGATCACCGGGAGCAGCGGCCGCGGGGTGGCCTGGTAGGCGGGCGGGAGGTAGACGTACGCGTCGCGGGCCTTGAAGCCCGACTTGGTGCCGGGGATCGGCACCACCGACACGGTGCCCTTCTCGGGCAGGTCCGCCGGGGGCTGCCAGACCTCCTCCAGCGTCTTGCCCGGCGGGGCGGCCACGGTCTGGCCCGCCTTGTCGGCGACCAGCCCGTCGGTCTTGGTCAGCCACGGCGCGAGCATCACGCGCCCGCTCGGGAACTGGCCGAAGCCGATGTTCACCTCGGAGGAGGCCATCAGCACCACCAGGCCGCACAGGCCCAGCGCGAGCCCCCGCCGCCGCCAGGTGAGCCGGCGCATCCGGTAGCCGGCCAGGCAGAGCCCGGTCAGGGCGATGGCTATCCACCAGGTGACGTACTTGGGCGTGCCCTCCGGGAAGGGGTGCCACCAGCCGTCGACCACGACGTCCAGCAGCCAGCTGAGCGCCGCGGCGGTGATCAGGGCGGCGGGCAGGCGGACCCGCCACCAGCTCCGGCCGCGGCCGACGGCGAGCGCGATCAGCGCCGCCCAGCCGGCCGCCAGCACGGCGTGCGGGATCAGGCCCTCGGTGAGCGGCCAGTCGATCGGGTTCCAGCGGGAGGCAAGGGTCAGCGTGCTCATGCGGCTTTGCCCGGCGGGGTGGTGTCGGCCAGGAAGCCGTAGGCGACGACGTTGCCGTCGTAGCCGTGCTCCTCGCTGTACGAGCCGCCGCAGGTGATCACCCGCAGCTGCGCGTCAGTGGCCTGACGGTAGACCCGATCGTCCGGGAAGTCCTTTCGGTCGTGCACTTCGATGGCGTAGAGCTGGTAGACGGCGGTGGCGCCGTCCGCCCGGGCGATCTCGATCCGGTCCCCCCGACGGAGCGCGCCCAGATGATAGAAGACCGCGGGGCCGGTCTTGTTGTCGACGTGTCCCGCCAGGATCGCGGTACCGCGCTGGCCGGGGCTGGCCCCGCCCCGGTACCAGCCCGCCAGGTTGCGGTCCGCCTCGGGCGGGGTCTGCAGGTGGCCGTCCGCGTCCAGTCCGAGCGCGGTGACCGGGGCGTCCAGGCGCACCGCCGGGATGCGGATCCGGGTCGGCGCGGACGGGCCCAGCGGAGGGACGACCGAGACCGGCGTGATCCCGGCCTGGGCCTGGCCGGCCCCCGGTGCGGGCGGCAGCGACGGGCCTCCGTCGTGCACGAGCCAGGCACCGAGCACCAGCGCGGCACCCGCCGCCAGGGTGCCCGGCCAGGGCCCCCTGCTCTGCTGGACGCCCACGGGCGCTCCCCTCTGCCGACGGAACCCCGCTTCCTGGGAGTTTCCTGGGAAACAATTCAACCGGAACGGACTGTAAGGCACGTCCATACGACGGTCGTACCGGCACCCGCCGATCGGCAGGGCTGACGCCCTCTTTCGTGCGCCCCGTGGGCACCCGGTCGCGGAGCGCGACGGCCGCCCCCCGCATACGATCGCCGCAGGAACACTCCCGACACGAGCTACCGACGGTTCTACGGACCCGATCGGTTGCGGCGTTCGGGCGATCGCTCCGGACGACGCGCTGCGCCTCTCCGACCGGCCCCGCCCCCGTGCCATGCTGACCCGGCCACGGGTTGTATCACCCACTTGTCCGACCGGACTCCGCACTCCCGCACGCCGCCCCACCGCCCCACGAACGGAGTGACCATGGAAGCCCTCTCACGCCGCACCCTGCTGGCGGCGGGCGCCGCCACCGCCGCCACCCTGGCGGCCGGCTGCGGCAGCGACCACGCCACCGGCGGAGTGCGGGTGCCCGGAGCCGTCGTCCCGGCCACCGGCGCGGCCGACGAGCGGGGCGACACCCCCGCCCCGGCCCCGGCCCCCAAGCCGCAGGCCGTCCTGATCGGCGACGGCTCCACGTCGGACACCGGCGCCCAGCCGCACCAGCCGGTCCCCGACCGGCTGCAGCCCGGCCAGCGCCCGCCGCAGTTCGTGGTCTTCTCCTGGGACGGCGCCGGCGAGCTCGACAACGGCCTGTTCGCCCGCTTCCGCCGGCTGGCGCAGGAGCACGACGCGAAGATGACCTTCTTCCTCAGCGGCCTCTACCTGCTGCCGGAGTCCAAGAAGGACCTCTACCGCCCGCCGCAGCACAGGGCCGGCGCCTCCGACATCGGCTACCTGAGCGACCAGCACATCCGCGACACCCTGGAGAACGTGCACGCGGCCTGGCTGGAGGGCCACGAGATCGGGACCCACTTCAACGGCCACTTCTGCGGCTCCACCGGCGTCGGCAAGTGGTCCCCCGAGGAGTGGGACAGCGAGATCCAGCAGGCGATGGACTTCGTGACGAACTGGCGCACCAACACCGGCTTCACCGACCTGCCGGCGCTGCCCTTCGACTACCGCAAGGAGCTGATCGGCAGCCGCACCCCCTGTCTGGAGGGCCAGCGCAACCTGCTGCCCACCGCGGTCAAGCGCGGCTGGCGCTACGACAGCAGCGGCAACGGCACCCAGGTGTGGCCGCAGAAGATCCAGGGCGGCGCCCTGTGGGACCTCCCGCTGCAGTCCATCCCGTTCCCCGGGCACACCTTCCAGGTGCTCTCGATGGACTACAACATCATGTACAACCAGTGCGGCCCCAACACCAAGGCCGACCCGGCGCTCCACCCCGGCTTCCAGACCCAGGCCCGCGACGCCTACCTGATGGGCTTCGACCGCACCTACAACGGCAACCGGGCGCCGTACGTCATCGGCAACCACTTCGAGGAGTGGAACGGCGGCATCTACATGAACGCCGTCGAGGACGTCCTCCGGACCATCGCGGGCAAGCCGGAGGTCCGGCTGGTCTCCTTCCGGCAGCTGGTCGACTGGCTGGACGCCCAGGACCCGGCGGTGCTGCGCAAGCTCCAGACCCTCGCCCCGGGCCAGGCGCCGGCCGGCGGCTGGGAGGCCTTCCTCGGCGCCCCGGTGGGGGCCGGAGCCCCCGCCGGGTCCTGACCGTCAGGCCTTCGCCCGCACCCGGCCGGCCAGCAGCGCGCCGAGCAGCGCCACCCCGGCCATCGACAGCAGGATCACCGCGAAGGCGCCGGGCGAGCCGGCCGCCCCGCCGCCCTCGTGGGCGGCGGCGAGCGAGCCGCCGCCCAGCGCCGCGAACAGCACCCCGGCCATCCCGGTCAGCAGCACGTTGCCCAGCGCGTCGCTCATCTGCAGGGCGGCCGAGTTGGCCCCGGCGTCCTCCGGCGTGGAGAGCTTCATCATCAGCACGCTGACGCTCGCGATCGCCATCCCCATCCCGATGCCGCCGACGCCCCAGGCCACGGACGCGACCCAGGCCGGCACCGCCGGGAACAGCACCAGCGCGGCGCCCCCGATCGCCACCGCGGTCAGCAGCAGGCCGCCCCGGATCATCGCCTCGCGGTAGCGCTCCGCCCCGGGCCGGCCCTGGAGCCAGGAGCCGACCGCCCAGGTGAGGCCGCCGCTGGTCAGGGTCAGGCCGGCCAGCGTCGGCGAGAGGTCCCGCTGGGTGGTCATCATCAGCGGGACGAAGGCCTCGGCGCCGAGGAACGCCCCGGCCGCCATCCCGCGCAGCAGGATCACCGCCGGCAGCCCCCGCCCGGCCCGCAGGGTCCCGGTCGGCAGCAGCCCCAGGACGGCCGGCACCAGCAGCGCCGCCCCGGCGATCCCCGGGAGCAGCCCGATCAGGTCGCGCCGCTGGCCCGCGTACTGCAGCAGGCCGGCGCCGACCGCCGCCATCGCGGCCAGCAGGGTGCGACGGCGGTCGAAGGCCGCGCCCCGGACCACCGGGCGCTCCCGCTCCGAACGGGCCAGCGCCGGGCCCATCACGGCCAGCGGCAGCAGGATCAGCGCCGGCACGGCCAGGAACACCCAGCGCCAGCCCAGGTGCTGGGTGACGGCCCCGGAGACCAGCGGGCCGATGATCGAGGGCAGCACCCAGGCGGAGGAGAAGGCCGCGAACACCGCGGGCCGCAGCCGCTCCGGGTAGGCCCGGCCGACGACCACGTACAGCGCGACGATCACCAGCCCGCCGCCCAGGCCCTGGATCGCCCGGCCGGCCACGAACACCCACATCCCGGGCGCCGTCCCGGCCACCACCAGCCCCACGCCGAACACCGCGATGCCGCTGAACAGCGGCCTCAGCGGGCCGCTCCGGTCGCACCACTGGCCGGAGACGACCAGGGCGAACAGGGTGGTGGTGAAGTAGCCGGAGAAGGCGAAGGCGTACAGCCCGAGCCCGTTCAGCTGGCGGGCCGCGGTCGGCATCGCGGTGTTGACGGCCGTCGCCTCGAAGGCGATCACCAGGACCACCGAGACGATCCCCAGGGTCAGCGCGCGGTAGCGGCCGCCGAGCACCCCGCCACCGGGGTCGTCGTCGAGGGGTATCGGAACAGGGTCGACCGAGGTGGGGGAAGCAGTGGTCATACGTAACATCGTAAGAGCCGTCCGCCCCGATGACCCCTGACCCCGGTCGGTGATCGACTCCGCCCCGGGACCTACGCCGCGGGCCCGCCGGGGCTCAGTGCAGCACCTTGAGGCCCACCACGCCGGAGACGATCAGCAGCAGGCAGCCGATCCGGGCCATGGTCACCGCGTCCCCCAGGACGGCCATGCCGTAGACCGCGGTGCCGACCGCGCCGATGCCGACCCAGACCGCGTAGCCGGTACCGATCGGAATGGTGCGCATCGCGTACGCCAGCCCGCCCATGCTGAACAGCAGGGCGACGCCGAAGACGAGGCTGGGAACGAGGCGGGTGAAGCCCTTGGACGATTCCAGGGCGACCGCCCAGACGGTTTCGAGGAAACCCGAGAGGATCAGAACGAGCCAGGCCATGACGGTGGTGCCTCCGCAGTCCACAGCGGCCGGATTGCCGCTGAACTGCGCCGTCTTGTCGTCACCGGGTACGACGCGCTCGTCCGGGGTGGCGGAAATGCCGCCACCGGTCTCCGACGGTAGCACACACTGCCATACAGAATTTACAAAGGAGCGTTGACCGCTCTCCCCGGATCGGCCACTATGAATTCACTGGCCGTGTGCCCGAGTGGCTTAGGGAACCGTCTGCAAAGCGGTACACGCGGGTTCGATCCCCGCCATGGCCTCGTGGAGAAAGGAATTGCCGGTCGACCCGGAAAAGTCGGCCGGCAATTCCTTTCCGCTGTTTGCACCGCTTTTTGTCGCCTTTCCGAACCGTCCGGTCAGGCGGTGACGGCGTCCTCCGCCCGGATCGGCAGCCGGCCGACCGGCAGGCCGGTGGCGGCGCGCACGGCCGCGGCGACGGCCGCCGGGGCGACCACCGCGGGGACGGCGCCGACCGCCTTGGCGCCGAACGGGGCCACCACGTCGCGCTCCTCCAGCAGCGCGGCGATCCGCACCTCCGGGGTGTCCAGCGCGGTGGGCAGCCGGTAGCCGGTGAGCGAGGGGTTCTGCAGCACCCCGCCCTCCGTCCGCAGGTCCTCCAGCAGCGCCAGGCCGACGCCCTGGGCCACCCCCGCCTCGATCCGGTCCTCGATCTGGCGCGGGTTCAGCGCCCGGCCGACGTCCTGGGCGACGGTCATCTCGACCACCCGGACGGCGCCCAGCTCGATGTCCACGTCCACCACCGCGCGCATCGCGCAGAACGAGATGGAGACGAAGGCGTCGCCCTGCCCGGACTCGTCCAGCGGCTCGGTGGGGTGCGGGCGGCACTGCGCGGTCGCCCACAGCTCCTTGCCCTCCAGCGCCTCGGCGACCGGCATGCCGAGCACCCCGTCGTACGAGGTGATCTTGCCGTCGGCGATCTGGAGCAGCTCCGCCGACATCCCGAAGTTCGCCGCGATCGGCTGCAGCAGCTGGTGGCGGACCATCAGCGCGGCCCGCTCGACGGCGCCGCCGGAGACCCAGGTGTGCCGGCCGCGGGCGGACGGCCCGGCGATCGACTGGTCGCTGTCGGCCGGCGCGATGTAGACCTCGCTGACGCCCAGCACGGTCTGCACGATCTGCCGGGCCAGCGTGGCGAAGCCCTGCCCGGCGTCGACCGCCGCGCAGATCACCGTCGCGTGGTCGCCGCTGACCCGCACCGTCGCGGTCGAGACCTCGTCCTCGCCCTCGGCGCCCAGCATGTGCACCATGCCGACGGCGTAGCCGATGCCGCGCCGCACCGCCGCCGGGTCGCCCGCGCCGCCGGGCCCGCCGGGCAGCAGCCACTCGGCGTCCGGGTCGTCCACCGGCAGGGCCGGCAGCGGCTCGGCCGCGACCGCGTCCAGCAGGGCGCGCACCGGCGCCGGGCAGGTGACGGCCTGTCCGGTGGGCAGCGGGTCGCCGGTGGACATCGCGTTGCGGCGGCGGATCTCCACCGGGTCCACGCCGATCCGGGCGGCCAGCTGGTCCAGCTGGGACTCGTAAGCGAAGCAGGCCTGCAGGGCGCCCTCGCCGCGCATCCGGCCGGCCGGCGGGTTGTTGGTGCGCACCGCCCAGGCGTCCACGAAGACGTTCGGGCAGACGTACGGACCGGCCGAGAAGGCCGTCGCGGCGGCCAGCGCCTCGGCGGAGACGTCCGCGTAGGCGCCGCCGTCCAGCAGGATCTGCGCCTCGACCTTCACCAGCGTGCCCTCGGCGTCGGCGTGGTGGCGGTAGCGCAGCAGCGCGGGGTGGCGCGAGGTGTGGGTGTGGAAGGACTCCTCGCGGGTGAGCGTCATCTTCACCGGGCGGCCGGTGCGCAGCGCCAGCAGGGCCAGGGTGACCTGGAACGAGAGGTCCTCGCGGTCGGTGGTGGCGCCGGGCACGCCGGTGGCCACCAGCCGGACCCGGTCCGGCTCCAGGCCGAGGCAGGCGGCGGTGCGGTCGCGGTCGCCGTGCGGGTCGGTGGAGGACAGGTGCAGTTCGACGCCACCGTCCGGGCGCGGCACGGCCAGCCCGGCCTCGGCGCCGAGCGGGGCCGGGTCCTGCCGGCCGACCTGGTAGAGGCCCTCGACGATGATCTCGCCGACCGCGTCCGGGTCCCCGGTGCGCAGCGGCAGGTGGCGGAACAGGTTGCCGTCGGGGTGCAGCGGCGGCGCGGTGAAGGACTGCTCCGGGTCGGTGACGGCCTCCAGCGGCTCGTAGTCGACCGCGATCAGGCCGACCGCCAGCCGGGCGGTGTCCGGGTGGTCGGCGGCCACCGCGGCGATCGGCTCGCCGTGGTGGCGCACCACGCCGGCGGCCAGCACCGGCCGGTCGGAGACGATCGGCCCGGCCGGGGCGCCGTCGGGGGTGCCGTCCGGGCCGGGCGGCAGGTCGGCGGCGGTGACCACGGCGTGCACCCCGGGCAGCGCCAGCGCGGCCGAGGTGTCGATGCCGCGGATCCGGGCGTGCGGGTGCGGCGAGCGCAGCACGGCGCCCCACAGCAGGCCCTCGGCCCACAGGTCGGCCGCGTACGGGTAGATGCCGAGCGCCTTCGGCAGCGCGTCGCCGCGCAGCGGGGAGCTGCCCAGGCCGATCGGCTCCGGTGCGCCGCCCTCGCCGCCGTCCTGCTGGAGTGCTGCGCCGATGTCGGTAGGCGACGTCATGATGCGTGGTCGTCCTCGGGGAGCCGGATGCCGTGGGCGGGGGTGGCCCCGTACGGGACACCGGCCGGGGCGCCGCCCTCGGCCGGGGCACCGTGCGGGTGCGGAGCGGGGTACGGGGTGCCGTGCGGCGGCGTGCCGTCGTAGACGGTGCCGGGCAGCGGGGTGCCGTGCGCGGGGGTGCCGTGCGGCGGCGTGCCGTCGTAGCCGGTGCCGGGCAGCGGGGTGCCGTGCGCGGGGGTGGGCTCGTAGACCGGGGCGTCGTACCCGGTGTCGTAGCCGTTCTGCTGCTGGTGGCCGTCCGGGTAGGGCAGGTAGGTGCCGTGCGCGGGGGTGGCCTGGTAGGGCTGCTCGGGGTAGCCCTGCGGCGGGTAGTACACCTGCTCGTCGGCGGCCTGGGCGGGGATGGCGTCCCGGATCGGGGCCAGCACGGTGGTGTCGTACACGCCGGTGTCGTAGCCGCCCTGGGGGTCGCCGTACGGCACTCCGGCCGGAGCCGGCCCGACGCCCAGCTGCCCGACGGCGTGCTGCGGGACGGCGTGCTGCTCGACGGGCTGCTGCGGGACGGGCTGCTGCGGGACGGGCTGCTGCTCGACGGCCTGCTGCGGGACGTGCTCGATCCAGTCCCCGGCGTCGGCGTAGACCGGCGGCTCGACGGCCTGCCCGGGCTCGACCGGCGCCTCCGCCGGCCGTGCGGCGGGCGGCTCGGCGACGGGCTCGGCGACCGGCTCGGCCGGTGCCTCGGCGACGGGCCCGGCGGCGGCCTGCGCGGCGGCGGCCTCGGCGGCCTCCTCCGCCTGCTCGGCCTCCAGCGCGCGGGCGTCCGCGACGGTCTGGACGGCGGCCAGCACGCCCCGGTAGCCGGTGCAGCGGCAGAGGTTGCCGCACAGGGCCTGACGGGCCTCCACCTCGGTGGGCCGGTGGTTGCGTTGGAGCAGGTCGTGCACCGCCATCGCCATGCCGGGGGTGCAGTAGCCGCACTGGACGGCGCCGGAGGCGGCCAGCGCCTGCTGGACGGCGCTCGCGCCGCCGGCGGCCGACAGGCCCTCGACGGTGTTGATCTCGCTGTCGGCGGCCAGCGCGGCGGGCACCAGGCAGCCGGCCACCAGCTGGCCGTCCACCTGCACCGAGCAGGCCCCGCACTCGCCCTGCTCGCAGCCGTCCTTGGCGCCGGCCAGGCCGAGCCGCTCGCGCAGCACGTAGAGCAGGCTCTCGCCGATCCAGGCGTCGGTGACGGGCCGTTCGAAACCGTTGACCCGCAGCGTGTACGAGGCGCACGGGCGCAGCTCGCGGCTGACCTGCGGGGAGAGGCCGAGCGGGTCGGCGTCGAGGGTCTCGATGGGGTCTGTGGTCACTTCAGCACCCTTCCCAGCGCCCGTCGGGCCAGCACCGATACGGTACGCCGCAGCCGAACGGCGGCCGCTGTCGGCCCCTCGGTCACGGCCTCCCAGGCGCCCTCGGCGCCGTAGTCGTCGGGGACGCAGGCGGCGGCCACGTACTCGCCGAAGGCGGCGGTCGCGGCCGGGTCGATCTCCCGGCTGCCGTCCCAGTCGATGCAGCCGGCGACCCAGGCCTCGGCCTCCAGCGGGCGCAGCGGCACCGGCGCGACGGCCCCGACGGCGCAGCGCACCGAGCGCCTGGCCGGGTCGAGGACGAGGGCGACGGAGGCGGTGGCGCGGGCCGGGCCGCTGCGGCCGGTGGCCTTGAGGAAGACCTGCGGGGCGTGCAGCAGCGGGACGCGCACCCAGGTGAGCAGTTCGCCGGGGCGCACCGGGTCGAGTCCGGTGAGCAGGTGACTGACCGGCACCTCGCGGGTGCCCCCGGCCCGGGTCAGGGTGACGCCGGCCTCCAGCGCGGTGAGCACCGGGAGGGTGTCGCCGGCCGGGGCGGCGGTGACGATGTTCCCGCCGAGGGTGCCGACGTTGCGGACCTGCGGCGGGCCGGCGGTGCGGGCGGCGTCGGCGAGCGCGGGGATGAGCGCGGCGAAGTCGGGGCGGTCCATCCGGGCGTGGGTGAGTCCGGCGCCGAGGACGGCGGTGCCGCCGTCCTCGTAGCGCCAGCCCCGCAGTTCGGTGATCCGGCCGAGGCCGACCAGGGCGGCGGGGCGCAAGCGGCCGGCGTTGACGGCCTCCATCAGGTCGGTGGCTCCGGCCACCGGTACCGCGGCCGGAGCGGCGGCCAGCGCGTCGACGGCCTCGTCGAGGGAGGCCGGCAGCATGATCGTCCGGTTCACCTGGGTCCCACCGTGCTCCACTTGCTCATCGATCGCCTGCCGCCCGCCGGCCTGCGGCCGTGCCGTCCTGCGTCAGCAGCCCGGCCTGGCCCGTAGGGTACGGGCGATCGGGCCGGGTTGGGCAACTCTGGCACACAATGCTCGATGATCATTTCGGGGCCGGTGAACGGGGCTGCCCGATTGGGACCGATACCGGGCGGTATCTGCCCCGACCCGCTCCGGGCCAGGGCAGATGTTCATCAGTTCTTGACGTCCGATGACCGCTCAGAAGTTCCCGGTCAGCACGACCGGGGCGTGTCACGGGGGTCCCGGCGGCCCCGGAAAGGGCCCCCGGGACACGCCCTAACGGACCGGCGGCGGGCCCTCGATCGGCCGGCCGGCCGGGGCGGGCCAGCGCTGCCACGGGTGCGGCCCGTCGGCCGGGCGGTACTCGACGCCGAGCGCGTCCAGCGCCTTCAGGTGGGTCGTCAGCCGCCGCTCGAAACCGGCGAAGTCCCGCTCGGCCGGCTCGGCGGGCAGCGCGGACCAGGCGACCTCGGCGAAGGCGACCAGCCGGGGGAAGGCCCGGTAGTCGATGTCCCGGGCGCTGTCCATGAACTCGCTCCACAGGTTGGCCTGGGTACCGATCACGTGCCGGGCGGCGGCCTCGTCCAGCTGCTTCGGGACGGGCTCGAACCGGTAGACGTCCTCCAGCGTGCGCACGAAGCCGACCGGGATCGGCTCGTCCGGCCCGTCCGCCTGCCGGTGGTCGAAGTAGACGTGCTGCTCGGGGCACATCACCACGTCGTGCCCGGCCTTCGCGGCGGCGATCCCGCCGCCGAAGCCGCGCCAGGAGGAGACCGCGGCGCCGGGCGCGAGCCCGCCCTCCAGGATCTCGTCCCAGCCGATCAGCCGGCGGCCGCGCTCGGCCAGCCAGCGGTCGAAGTGCCGGATCAGGTGGCTCTGCAGTTCGTCCTCGTTGGCCAGGCCCAGCTCGCGGATCCTCGCCTGCGCGGCGGCGCTGTCCTTCCACTGCTCCTTGGGGCACTCGTCGCCGCCGAGGTGGACGAACTCGGACGGGAAGAGCTCCAGGACCTCCTCCAGCACGCCCTCGAAGAAGCGCAGGGTCTCCTCGGAGGCGTTGAGCACGTTGTGGCTCACCCCCCAGTCGGTCCACACCCCGAGCGCGGCGGTGTCCACCACGTCGGTGTTGCCCAGTTCGGGGTAGGCGGCGACGGCGGCCTGGGTGTGGCCGGGCAGGTCGATCTCCGGGACGACGGTGATCCCGCGGGCGGCCGCGTAGGCGACGATCTCGCGCAGGTCGTCCTGGGTGTAGAAGCCGCCGTGCGGGCGGTCGTCGCGGCGCTGTCCGGCCCGGTACCCGACCATCGAGCGGTCCCGCCAGGAACCGCGCGCGGTCAGCCTCGGGTAGCGCTTGATCTCGACCCGCCACCCCTGGTCGTCGGTCAGGTGCAGGTGCAGCACGTTGAGCTTGTGCGCGGCCAGCAGGTCGACGAAGCGCAGCACGTCCGCCTTGGGCAGGAAGTGCCGGGCGACGTCGAGCAGCGCGCCGCGCCAGCCGAACCGGGGGGCGTCCTCGATGTCGGCGCCGGGCAGCACCCAGCCCTCGTGGCGCAGCGGCGAGCGGCGGTAGGCGTCCGGCCCGAGCAGCTGCCGCAGGGTCTGCGCGCCCCACAGCGCGCCGGCCGGGCCGCCCGCGGCGAGCAGGGCGTGGCCGGGGCGCACCGTGATCCGGTACGCCTCGGCGGCGAGCGTCCCGTCCTGGACCAGCTCGATGCCCGCACCCGGCCGGCCCGGGCCGAGCGGCAGCCCGGTGGCGGCGGACAGCGTGGCCCGCAGCCAGCGCTCGGCGTCGGCCAGCGCGGGGGGTGCGGTCAGCGTGGTGGCGGCGTCGAGCGGATAGTCCTCGTCCGGGCGGCGGGCGGCACTCGAAGGTGCGGGAATGAGGTCCATTCCGACATCCTGCCCACGCCCCGACGATTGGCATAGACCACCAGGGGAACCCTGGTGCTATGCAAAACGGCGTTGTGCGGGGCGCCGCGGACTACTTCTTGTCGCCGTCGCCGCCCTGCGGCTTGCCGATGCCGTCGTAGATCTCCTTGCACATCGGGCAGACCGGGTACTTCTTCGGGTCGCGGCCGGGCACCCACACCTTGCCGCAGAGCGCCACCACGGGGGACCCCGAGAGCGCGCTCTCCATGATCTTGTCCTTCTGGACGTAGTGCGCGAAGCGCTCGTGGTCGCCGTCCCCGTGGGACACCTGCGGGACGGGCTCGACCAGGGTGCCGGTGCCGAGGCCGCGCTCGGGCTCAAGAGTGCTCATGGGTGCCAAGTCTATGGGCGCCTCCGGAAACCCGGCCAGTGTCGCGGCTCCGGGCCGGTCGGCTCAGTTCATCGTCGGGTCGTCCGGGTAGGTCGCCAGCAGGGCGAGCGGGCCGCGCTGGCGGCGCAGCACCGAGCGCCACAGCCGCTCCGGCTCGGGGCTGGAGACGTCCCCCGGCTCGCAGTCCACCAGGTACCAGGCGCCGCTCTCCAGCTCCGCCTCCAGCTGCCCGGGCGACCACCCGGCGTACCCGGCGAAGATCCGCAGGCTGCCCAGTTCGCCGGCCAGCACCTCGGGCGGCGCCTCCAGGTCCACCAGGCCGATCGCGCCGTGCACCCGGCGCCAGCCGAGCGGCTCGCCGGTGCCCGGCTCCCCCGGCGCCACCGCGAGGCCGAGCGCCGAGTCCAGCGCCACCGGGCCGCCCTGGAAGACCACGGCCGGCTGTCCGACGAGTCTGTTCCAGCCGTCCAGCACACTGCCCACCTCGACCGGCGTCGGCCGGTTCAGGACCACGCCGAGCGCCCCCTCGACGTCGTGGTCGAGGAGCAGCACCACCGCCCGCGCGAAGTTCGGGTCGGTGAGCAGGGGCGTCGCGACGAGCAGACGGCCGGTGTGGGACCGGCCTCCGTGCGAATGGGCCGCCGTCATGCCCACATGATCCCGCAGAACCGCACCGCTCGGACACCGCAACGCCCGGAAACGGCCACGCCCACGAACACCCGTACGGCCGTACCGGGGGGCGGGCCCGGGCCCGGAGAGAGCACCATCACGGGAGAGGCTCACGGGAACCAACGGCACGCCTACTACCATCTACGTCTGGTGGACGCCTTTATACGGTGCCGACTCGGTTTCGCCGGGGGCCCGAACGCGCCCGTACGACCGGTCCACCACCGGCTCTCTCCCGGAGCCCTCCCCCCGACTCCTCTGGCACCCCGGATTGCGAGAACGATGACCGACGACGTCCTGCTGGTCCACGGCGGAAACCCGCTCGAAGGCGAGATCCGCGTCCGCGGAGCGAAGAACCTGGTGCCCAAGGCCATGGTCGCCGCCCTCCTCGGGCAGGGCCCCAGCAGACTGCGCAACGTCCCGGACATCCGCGACGTCAAGGTGGTCCGCGGCCTGCTGCAGCTGCACGGCGTGACCGTGCGCACCGGTGACGAGGACGGCGAGCTGATCCTCGACCCCTCGCACGTCGAGAGCGCCAATGTCGCGGACATCGACGCGCACGCCGGCTCCTCGCGGATCCCGATCCTGTTCTGCGGCCCGCTGCTGCACCGCCTCGGCCACGCCTTCATCCCCGGCCTGGGCGGCTGCGACATCGGCGGCCGCCCGGTCGACTTCCACTTCGAGGTGCTGCGCCAGTTCGGCGCCAGCATCGAGAAGCACCCGCAGGGCACCTACCTGGTGGCCCCGCAGCGGCTGCGCGGCACCAAGATCGAGCTGCCCTACCCCTCGGTCGGCGCGACCGAGCAGGTGCTGCTCACGGCGGTGCTCGCCGAGGGCGTCACCGAGCTGCGCAACGCGGCCATCGAGCCGGAGATCGTCGACCTGATCTGCGTGCTGCAGAAGATGGGCGCGATCATCACCCTGGGCACCGACCGGACGATCCTGATCACCGGTGTGGACGAGCTGAACGGCTACAACCACCGCGCGCTGCCGGACCGCCTGGAGGCCGCCTCCTGGGCCTGCGCGGCGCTGGCGACCAAGGGCGACATCTACGTCCGCGGCGCCCGCCAGCTGGAGATGATGACCTTCCTGAACACCTTCCGGAAGGTCGGCGGCGCCTTCGAGGTGGACGACGAGGGCATCCGCTTCTGGCACCCCGGCGGCGAGCTCAAGGCGATCGCCCTGGAGACCGACGTGCACCCGGGCTTCCAGACCGACTGGCAGCAGCCGCTGGTGGTCGCGCTGACCCAGGCCACCGGCCTGTCCATCGTCCACGAGACGGTGTACGAGTCGCGGCTCGGCTTCACCGGCGCGCTGAACCAGATGGGCGCGCACATCCAGCTCTACCGCGAGTGCCTGGGCGGCACCCCGTGCCGCTTCGGGGCCCGCAACTTCCTGCACTCCGCGGTCGTCTCCGGCCCGTCCAAGCTGATCGGCTCCGAGCTGGTCATCCCGGACCTGCGCGGCGGCTTCTCGTACCTGATCGCGGCGCTGGCGGCCGAGGGCACCTCGACCGTGCACGGCATCGACCTGATCAACCGCGGCTACGAGAACTTCATGGACAAGCTGCGCGACCTGGGCGCCCACGTCGAGCTGCCCAGCGAGCAGCTGGTCGACGCCTGACGGTCCGAGCACACAACGGCGAGAGGCCGGGCTCCCCAGTGGGGAGCCCGGCCTCTCGGGCGTTCAAGGGGTGGCTCAGGCAGCGCCCTTGGCGGCTTCCTTCAGCTTGGAGCCGGCGCTCACCTTGGCGCTGTAACCCGCGGCGATCTGGATCGGCTCGCCGGTCTGCGGGTTGCGGGCGGTGCGGGCAGCGCGGTGGGTGCGCTCGAAGGTCAGGAAACCGGGAATGGTGACCTTCTCGTCGCCCTTGGCGACGACCTCGCCGACGATCTCGGCGAAGGCGGCCAGAACGGCGTCGGCGTCCTTGCGGGTCACCTCGGCGCGCTCGGACAGCGCGGCCACCAGCTCACTGCGGTTCATGTGTACTCCTGTGGTCTGTTCGCTTGCGGTGCGCGGGGGCCCATCGGTGCTCCCACCGGGGGGCACCCGGATAGGCCGCAGGTCCGCACACTGTGCTCATGCAGGCAATGCGTGGTCGCAGGCCGGGTCCGTACCCGATGCCGCGCGCCGGAGCCGTCGAAGGCCCGCCCGCCCGCCTGGGTACGAATCCTGCCCCGACCGGCCCCGAGAAAGCCAATCGGGCCCCGGCCGAGCCACCCGAACATCGCCCGCCCGTCGGAGGTGTGACGCTCCGTCGGCTCCGGCGGACCGGACCCGGGCGGCGGTCGGGACGACACGCCGGAAGACCAGGGGGACGTTCCGTACTTGTCGGACACGCCTGCCCCGTGCAGGGCTACGGTACGCCCTACGACTGACAAGCCCAAACACGCCCCTCGCCCTTGTGTCGCAAGGGTTCGGGGCGAGCTGGGCGGGTATGACCGCTATTCGCACATTTGAGCGATCTGCGACACGTCGCCCGAGCCGTCCGTCAGAGCTTGACGGTGGGGAACGCGGCGGTGTCGAGGGTGCCCACGATGCCGGGGGTCGGACGGGCCGGCGCGCGGTCCTCCTGGGCCCCCGCCAGGGCCGCCTCGCGCACCGCGGAGGCGACGGTCTTGGCCACGTCCTTGTGGAACACGCTCGGGATGATGTAGTTCGCGTTCAGCTCGTCGTCGGCCACGGTGGTGGCCAGCGCACGGGCGGCGGCGATCATCATCTCGGTGTTGACGGTGCGGCTCTGGGCGTCCAGCAGGCCGCGGAAGACACCCGGGAAGACCAACACGTTGTTGATCTGGTTCGGGAAGTCGCTGCGGCCGGTGGCGACCACGGCGGCGGTCTGCCGGGCGATGGCCGGGTCGACCTCCGGGTCCGGGTTGGCCAGCGCGAAGACGATCGAGTCCTCGGCCATGGTGGCCAGGTCGTCGCCGTCCAGGACGTTCGGGGCCGAGACGCCGATGAAGACGTCGGCGCCCGCCACGGCCTCCTTGAGGCTGCCGGTGCGGCCCGAGCGGTTGGTGTGCTCGGCGATCCAGCGCAGGTTCTCGTTGAGGTCCCCGCGGCCCAGGTGGACCACGCCGTGCACGTCCGCCACGGTGGCGTGCTCGACGCCGGCCGCCATCAGCAGCTTGAGGATCGCGGTGCCGGCGGCGCCGGCGCCCGACATCACCACGCGGATGTCGCCGATCCGCTTGCCGACCACCTTCAGCGCGTTGGTGAGGGCGGCCAGCACCACGATCGCGGTGCCGTGCTGGTCGTCGTGGAAGACCGGGATGTCCAGGGCCTCGCGCAGCCGGGCCTCGATCTCGAAGCAGCGCGGCGCGGAGATGTCCTCCAGGTTGATCCCGGCGAAGCCCGGGGCGATCGCCTTGACGATGGCGACGATCTCGTCGGTGTCCTGGGTGTCCAGGCAGATCGGCCAGGCGTCGATCCCGGCGAAGCGCTTGAACAGGGCCGCCTTGCCCTCCATGACGGGCAGCGCGGCCTCCGGGCCGATGTTGCCCAGGCCCAGCACCGCGGAGCCGTCGGTGACCACGGCGACGCTGTTGCGCTTGATGGTCAGGCGGCGGGCGTCCTCGGGGTTCTCCGCGATCGCCATGCAGACCCGGGCGACACCCGGGGTGTAGATCATGCTGAGGTCGTCACGGTTGCGGATCGGCAGCTTGGAGGACATCTCGATCTTGCCGCCGAGGTGCATCAGGAAGGTGCGGTCCGAGACCTTGCCGATCGACACGCCGTCGATCGTGCGCAGCTTCTCGACGATCTCCTCGCCGTGCGCGACCGAGGCCGCCGCCACCGTGACGTCGATCCGCAGCGCCTCCAGCCCGGAGGCGGTGACGTCGAGACCGGTCACCGATCCGCCGGAGGACTCCACGGCCGTGGTGATCGCGCTGACGGCGTTGCCCCGGGCCGGGACCTCCAGCCGTACCGTGATCGAGTTGGAGACACTGGGCACCGTCGCCATCGACGCTTCCTTCTTCCGTCTGTCCCGCAGGCTCAACATTTTGTTGAAGGCATCGCCTGCGCATGCTAGACGTCGATCGTCGCACCTTCCAAGGGGTAGCCAGAAATAACGTTCATTGAGTGTGCGGACCCGACAATCCCACCCGATGGCCGTCCGGCTCCCGCCGCTCGCTCCTTGCCTCTCCCGGCCGATGCGTTACATTGGACGGGACACCGGCTCGATCCAAGCCCCCGGGCCCAACCTTCGTCCCTTCGAGGGACCACTTGCCGCGAGGCGAGCATGGCGGGTCGGTGTCGTAAACGTCTGAAGGCCCCTCACCACCCGGTGAGGGGCCTTCTTCCGTCGGACCCGGTACGGTCCGTCAGCCGTGCAGCAGCGCGGGCACGCCGGCCGCGTCCGGCAGGTCGTCCGGACCGGAGAGCACGGTCAGCCGCTGGGTCGCGCGGGTCAGCGCCACGTACAGCACCCGCAGGCCGGCCTCCGACTCGCCGGCGATGCCGGTCGGGTCGGCCACCACGGTCGCGTCGTACTCCAGGCCCTTGGCCTCCAGGCTGCCCAGCACCACCACGCGCCCGCCCAGGCCCTCGGCCCAGCCGGCCGCCTCGCCCCGGCGGTCCATCGGCACCACGAGCGCCACGGTGCCGTCCACCTCGGCCAGCAGCCGCTCCAGCTCGGCCCGGGCGGCCTTGCCGAAGGCCTCCGGCGCGGGGTCGGTGGTGGCCGCGAAGCGCGGCTCCACGCCGACGTGGCGCACCGCGCTCGGCGACGGGGTGCCCGGCGCGGCCAGCGCCAGCACCTTGGCCGCCACCTCGGCGATCTCGGCCGGGTTGCGGTAGTTCACGGTCAGCGTGAAGCGGCGGCGCGGCTTGCCGGAGAGCACCTCGTCCAGCGCGGCCTGGGCCTCCTGCGGGAACGGCCAGGAGGACTGCGCCGGGTCGCCCACGATCGTCCAGGTGGCCATCCGGGCCCGGCGGCCGATCATCCGCCACTGCATCGGGGTGAGGTCCTGCGCCTCGTCCACGATGATGTGCGCGTACTCCGTGCGCTCGACCGGCTGGCGGTCGCGCTGGCGGGCGCTGCGGTCGGCGAAGGTGGTGACCTCGTCCAGGCCGCTCAGCAGGTCCACCGCGTCCACCTCGCGGACCTTCGGGCGGGCCGGCTCGCCGAGCAGCACCTGGAGCTCGTCGATCAGCGCGACGTCGTGCGCGGACAGCGCGCCCTCGCCCCGCCCGGACAGGTGGCGCCAGGAGGCCGCCAGCAGCCTGGCCTCGTCCGGGGTGACGGCCCGGCGGGCGATCCGGTTGGTGTGCCGGTGCTGGCGCAGCGTGGCGAGCACCCGGCGCGGGGTCAGCGCCGGCCACCAGGCGTCCAGGAAGTCCAGGAACGACGCCTCGTCCGAGACGTACTCGTCGAAGGACTCCTTCTCCTCCTGGCGCTGCTCGCGGGCGTAGTGGTCGGCGGGCTTCGGCAGGTCCCTGGTGGCCTGCTGCCACAGGGCGTCCAGCAGCAGCCGGCGGGCGCGCGGGCGCAGCAGGTTCAGCGGGGTGCCGCCGGAGCCCACCACGTTGCCGCGCACGGCCTTCAGCCGGGAGGCGTCCAGCTTCAGCACCTCGCCCCGGGCGACCACCTTGAGCTCCTGCGGCGCGCCCAGCTCCAGCGCCGCGCGGGCGGCCCGGCGCAGCAGCTGGACCATCCGGGCCGAGCCCTTGACCCGGGCCGCCTCGGGCGTGTCGTAGGTGTCCGCCTCGATGCCGTCCACCAGCGAGCCGACCGCCCGGATGGCGACCTGGCCCTCCTCGCCCAGCGCGGGCAGCACGCCCTCGGTGTACGAGACCAGCAGCGCGGTCGGCGAGACCACCAGGATGCCCCCGGCGTAGCGGCGGCGGTCCTGGTAGAGCAGGTAGGCGGCGCGGTGCAGGGCGACTGCGGTCTTGCCGGTGCCGGGGCCGCCGGTGACCAGGGTGGCGCCCGCGGCGGCGGCGCGGATCACCTCGTCCTGCTCCTTCTGGATGGAGGAGACGATGTCGCGCATCGAGTGGCTGCGGGCGCGGCCCAGCGAGGCCATCAGCGCGCCGTCGCCGACCACCGCCAGCTCCTCGCCGTCCAGGGTCGGGGTGAGGTCGGGGCGCAGCAGGTCGTCCTCGACGCCGATCACCTTGCGGCCCTTGGAGCGGATCACCCGGCGGCGGATCACCCGGCCCGGTTCGACCGGGGTGGCGCGGTAGAAGGGGGCGGCGGCGGGCGCGCGCCAGTCGATCACCAGTGGGCCGTACTCGGCGTCCAGCACGCCCAGTCGGCCGATGTGGAGGGTCTCGGCGACGGCCGGGTCGGCCGGGTCGAGCGGGGTGTTCGACGGGATGCCGTGCTCCTCCGGGGCGTCGGCCCGCTGGAGGTCGATCCGGCCGAACAGGAAGTCCTCGAACTCGTTGTTCAGACGCTGGAGGTGGGCGCCGGCCCGGTAGACCTGGGCGTCGCGTTCGGCGAGCGCGCCGGGGGTGCCGACCTGGACCCGCTTGGCGGCGTCCTCCAGGATGTACTCGGCCTCGGCGAGCTTCTCCTCCAACCGGTGGTAGACGGTGTCGAGGTGCTGCTGCTCACCGGCGATCTCGCGTGCGCGGACGGTCTCGTGGTCGGTGGCGGGGGTGGTGGGCGTGTTGCTCTGCATGGCCTCGGTGGTAGCGGCGGAATCCGGCTCCGGAAAACGAGCGGACGGATGATCCTACGCCGCGACCCCCCGGCCGCGCTGCTCCGGAACGTACAAAAATCGAAGGCCGCCCTCCGCGGAGCGGAGGACGGCCTTCGTGTCAACATGGGGTGGTGGAGATGCCGGGAATCGAACCCGGGTCCAGTGGAGTTAATTCAGGGCTTCTCCGAGCGCAGTCCGCTGTGATTTTCTCGGCCCTGGCGGTCACACGGACAAGCCGCCAACAGGCCCAGCTGCTGTTTGATTTCCCATCCGCCCTCGCAGCCCGGGCGGACGGTTGAGTTCCCTAGATTATGCCAGGGTCCGGGTCGGGAACTCCCCGGTCTGACACCCAAGCGCTATCGGTGCTTATTAGGCAGCGAGAGCGAACTGCTGGGAATCGCGCTTAGAGTTGGCGATTATTTTTTTGCGACACGTGGTTAACGAGATCATTGCCGCGTTCCTCGGCTCGCTTCCCCTGTTTCAACATCCCCTGTCGAAACCGATCATCCCCATGTTTTGTTGAGAAACAGCTCGGACGGTCATCGTCCGTGTTGCTTGCGCCATAGTACGCGAGGCGACGGGCGAGGGTCCAGCGGATTAACCCTGGCGTCGGCGGGCCGCCGCCACCGCACGGGCCGTCTCGCGGGTGTCCTGCTTCTCGCGCAGCGTCTGGCGCTTGTCGTAGAGCTTCTTGCCGACCGCGAGCGCCAGTTCGAGCTTCACCCGGCCGTCCTTGAAGTACAGCGAGAGCGGGACCAGGGTGTGGCCCGCGTCGCGGACCTTGCTCTCGATCTTGTGGATCTCCATCCTGTGCAGCAGCAGCTTGCGCTTGCGCCGGGCCGCGTGGTTGGTCCACGTCCCCTGGGTGTACTCGGGGATGAAGACGTTGTCGATCCACGCCTCGTGGTTCTGGATGTACGCGTAGCCGTCGACCAGGTTGGCCCGCCCCTCGCGCAGCGACTTGACCTCGGTTCCGGTGAGGACGAGGCCGCACTCGTAGGTGTCGAGGATCGTGTACTCGTGTCGCGCCTTCTTGTTCTGCGCGATCAGCTTCTGTCCGGTTTCCTTTGCCATAACGCGGCCATTCTCGCACTTCGAGGCCGGATCGGGCAGCTGCTTTAGGCGCGGGTGCCCAGCCCCGAGAGGACCCGCAGGGCGAGCTCGTCGGCCTCCTCGCCCGAGCCGGCCGGGACGTCGGGGGTGAGGCCGGTGCCGTCCGGGGAGCGGCCCGCCGGGGTGTAGTAGCGGCCGACGGTCAGCTCCAGCACGGCGCCGTCGGCGAGCCGGCTGGGCTGCTGGACGGTGCCCTTGCCGAAGGTCCGCGAGCCCACCACCACGGCGCGGCTGCGGTCCTGGAGGGCTCCGGCCAGCAGTTCGGCGGCGCTCATCGTGCCGCCGTCCACCAGCAGCACCAGCGGGGTGCGCTGGTCGCCGCCGGGCGGGGCGGTCAACTCCCTGGTCTCGCCGCGCTCCTGGTACGAGCCGACCGTTCCGCCGTCCAGGAAGATCCCGGCGGTGCCGGCCGCCTCGTCGACCAACCCGCCCGAGTTGCCGCGCAGATCGAGCACCACGCCGGCGTGCGGGGCGCGCAGCGCGGCGCGCACCTGGTCGGCCACGCCGCTGGTGAAGCCGCGCACGGTCACCCGCAGCACGCCCTTGCCCAGCTGCTCCGCGGTGACCTGCCGGCTGTCCAGCAGCACGCGCCGCAGCCGCAGTTCGCGCTCCTCCCCCTCGCCGCGCCGGACCGCCAGGGTGACCTCGGAGCCGGCCCGGCGCTCCTCGCCCTGGCCGCGCAGCCGCGCGACCACCTCGGTGACCGGCAGGTGGTCGGCCTGGTCCTGGCCGATCCGTACGAGCCGGTCGCCGGGGGCGATGCCGGCCGCGGCGGCCGGGCCGCCGGGCGCGACCTGGGAGACCTCGGTGACGCCGTCCTGGCCGCGGCCGACCGAGAGGCCGACGCCCGGGTACCGGCCGTCCAGGCCCTGGCTGAACTCCGCGTACTCCTGGGCGCTGTAGTACGCGCCCCAGCGGTCGCCGCCGGCCGCCAGCAGGTGCTCGGCCTGCTGCTCGGACAGGGCGGCGCCGGCCGGGTCCGCCGGGAGCCCGCCGGTGGCCCGGGCGGTGTCGGCGGACGGGCTGTGCGCCGGCCCGCCCGGGTCGCCCCAGGCGCCGGTGGCCGCGCCGGCCAGCAGCACGGCGCCGAACACCAGGCTGAGCGCGGCCACCTGGCGGGCCCTGCGCGGAGTTTGCAGCATGGACCGGAGTGTAGACACCGCTCCGAGCGGGACGAACCGGAACGACGGGCCCCGGAACGCCGACGGCCCCGGACGGCGCAGTGCCGTCCGGGGCCGTCGGGGCGTCCGGGAATCAGACCTTGAGGTACTTGCGCAGCGTGAAGAACGCCGCCACACCGGCCATGCCCATACCCACCACGATCAGCAGCGGTATCACCGCCAGCACCGAGCCGAGGCCGATGAAGTGGATGAACTGCACCCGGTCGGCCAGCCAGTTCTGGACGAAGAAGTGCCCGCCGATCAGCAGTCCGGAGGCCATCATCGCGCCCAGCAGCGCCGAGAAGGCCGCCTCGGCGATGAACGGCATCTGGACGTAGAAGTTCGACGCACCGACCAGGCGCATGATCCCGGTTTCACGCCGTCGGCTGTACGCCGACACCCGGACGGTGTTGACGATCAGCAGCAGCGCGACGAACAGCATCAGCACCATGATCACGAAGGCCGCCGTCTGGAGGCCGTTCAGCAGGCCGAACAGGTTCTCCAGGATCTTCCGCTGGTCCTCGACCGACTTGACGCCGGGCTTGCCGGCGAAGGCGCTCTGGATCACGTCGTACTTGGTCGGGTCGTTGAGCTTGACCCGCCAGGACTGCGGCATGGCGTCCGCGCCCAGGACGGAGATGAGCGGGTTGTCCGGGTTCATCTCCTTCCAGTGCTTGTACGCGTCGGCGGAGCTCTCGTAGGTGGACGACTGGACCACCGAGGTCATCTTGTCCAGCTGGTCCTTGATGTCCTGGACCTGCTGGTCGGTGGCCGCACCCTTGTCGCACTGGGGCGAGTTCCGGGCGTCCGCCTTGGTGCAGAAGTAGATGCTCACCTCGACCTTGTCGTACCAGTACCCCTTCATGGAGTTCACCTGGTCGCGGACCAGGAGCGAGGAACCGGCGAGGGCGAGGGAGAGCGCGACACTGACCACGACCGCGATGGTCATGGTCAGGTTGCGTCGGAGACCCACACCGATCTCCGACAGGACGAACTGGGCACGCATGCGGGAAACAACTCCAGGGTCGGTACTGCTCCGGGACTGGCGGTTCGGGCCGGCGGCCCTACGGGTCAGCGCTGGTCGGTCAGTGCTGGTACCCGTAGACGCCGCGGGCCTGGTCGCGGACGAGCAGCCCCTTGTCGAGCTCGATGACGCGCTTGCGCATCTGGTCGACGATGGCCTGGTCGTGGGTGGCCATCAGCACCGTGGTGCCGGTGCGGTTGATGCGGTCGAGCAGCTTCATGATGCCGACCGAGTTCTGCGGGTCGAGGTTGCCGGTGGGCTCGTCCGCGATAAGCAGCATCGGACGGTTCACGAAGGCCCGGGCGATCGCCACGCGCTGCTGCTCACCACCGGACAGCTCGCCCGGCATGCGGTCCTCCTTGCCGCCGAGGCCGACCAGCTCCAGCACCTCGGGCACCACCTTGTTGATGGCGCTCTTGGGCTTGCCGATCACCTCCAGCGCGAAGGCGACGTTCTGCGCGACCGTCTTGTTCGGCAGCAGGCGGAAGTCCTGGAAGACGGTGCCCAGCTGGCGGCGCATGTGCGGCACCTTCCAGTTGGACAGCTTGCCGAGGTCCTTGCCCAGCACGTGCACCGCCCCCGTGGTGGGGCGCTCCTCGCGCAGGCACAGGCGCAGGAAGGTGGACTTGCCCGAGCCGGACGAGCCGACCAGGAAGACGAACTCACCCTTCTCGATCTCCAGCGAGACGTTGTCCAGGGCGGGACGGTTCTGCTTGGGATAGGTCTTGGAGACGTTGTCGAATCTGATCACGGCTGCATCACGGAGGCCATCCTAGGCGGCGCCAGTCCTTGGGTCGGTCCGCCCCTGGGGCCCGGCCCGGGGGCGGTCGAAGGGAGCGCGGAGGGCCGCTCCCGGACTCGGACCATACGCGAATCGGCATCCGGCCCGCAGGGGCCGCCCGCGACAACGCCCGCCCCTTGGGGGAGAATGTCCGTTTATGCCCCGAATATCGGGGGCCATCTCGCAGCCCGGGAGCCGGAACCGCCGGAACCTGGCAGAGTGGAGGGGGCGACCGCGTCACGGCCGCTCCCCCGTACAGGGCAGCACATGGAACCAAAGCCCCGTCCGGCGCGTTGGCTGTAGCAGCGAGGAGGAGATCGCATGACCTGCGACCATCTGGTGTGCGCCAACTGCAACGGCCGCGTCAGCGACGGGCGTTGCCCGGTGTGCCGGGCCAACCGGGCCCGGATCCAGGAGCAGCAGAGCCCGTTCGCCGCACTCTCCCCCGCGATGCTGCTGGCCCTGCTGGCCGGGCTGCTCGCGGTGGCGCTGATCGCGCGGCAGGCTCTGGCCTGACAACCCACGAGACGTACGACGAAGGCCCCCGACCACTGCGGTCGGGGGCCTTCGTCGTCTGCCGCTACTCGGCGCTGGTCTCGCGCTGCTTGCGCCAGCGGATCCCGGCCTCGATGAAGCCGTCGATGTCGCCGTCCAGCACGGCCTGCGGGTTGCCGGCCTCGTACGCGGTGCGGACGTCCTTCACCATCTGGTACGGGTGCAGCACGTAGGAGCGCATCTGGTTGCCCCAGGAGCTGCCGCTGTCCTTGAGCGCGTCCATCGCCGCCTTCTCCTCCTGGCGGCGCCGCTCCAGCAGCTTGGCCTGGAGGACGTTCATCGCGGACGCCTTGTTCTGGATCTGCGAGCGCTCGTTCTGGCAGGAGACCACGATGCCGGTCGGGATGTGCGTGATGCGCACCGCCGAGTCGGTGGTGTTGACGCCCTGGCCGCCGGGGCCGGAGGCGCGGTAGACGTCCACCCGGAGCTCGCCCTCGTCGATGTCGACGTGGTCGGACTGCTCGACGACGGGGAGCACCTCGACACCGGCGAAGGAGGTCTGCCGGCGGCCCTGGTTGTCGAACGGCGAGATGCGGACCAGGCGGTGGGTGCCCTGCTCGACCGAGAGGGTGCCGTAGGCGTACGGGGCCTTCACGGTGAAGGTCGCGGACTTGATGCCGGCCTCTTCGGCGTACGAGGTGTCGTACACCTCGGTGGGGTACCCGTGCCGCTCGGCCCAGCGCAGGTACATGCGCATGAGCTGCTCGGCGAAGTCGGCGGCGTCCACGCCACCGGCCTCGGCACGGATGTTGATCAGCGCCTCGCGGGCGTCGTACTCGCCGGACAGGAGGGTACGGACCTCCAGCTCCTCGACCGCCTTCTGGAGGGCGACGAGCTCGTTCTCGGCCTCGGTGCGGGTGTCCGCGTCGTCCTCGGCCTCGGCGAGCTCGAACAGCACGCCCAGGTCGTCGATACGGCTGCGCAGGCCCTCGACCCGGCGCAGTTCGCCCTGGAGGAAGGAGAGCCGGCTGGTCACCTTCTGCGCGTTCGCGACGTCGTCCCACAGGGTGGGGGCGGCTGCCTCCTCCTCCAGGACCGCGATGTCGGCCCGGATCTTGTCCAGGTCGATGACGGCCTCGATCGACCCCATGGTCGTATCGAGGTTCTTGAGCTCTTCGGAAGGATCGACGGCTGCCACGCCCCCAGGGTAATGGTTCCGGGAGTGGTCATGACGACACCCCCGGTCCCCCCGGCGTCACGACGGCGGCCACGGCCCCGGCTACGGCGCCCGCGGGGCCGTGCCGGACACCGCCGGACGGGTCGGGTGGCCGCCGTCCGGGACGGTGGCCGCGAAGGCCGTCCAGGCCGCGGCGGCGCCCGCCAGCAGCAGCACGGTGGCGATCAGCACGGCCAGCAGCCGGCGGCGGCGCAGCAGCGCCTGGCGGTCCCGGCGGTGGCCCGGGGCGGCGCGCTGGGCGCGGGACTCGAGCGCGTACGCGGCCAGCTCGTCGGCCGACGGGCGGCGCAGGCTGGTGTGGGTGTCCCGGGTGGAGTCCGGGGCGGCGCCGGGCACCAGCGGGACGGCCGGGCCGCGGCGGCGCTTGTGGATGCCGGGGCCGGCGTCGATCTCGGCGTAGACGGCCTCGCCGGGGGTCAGCTGCTCCTCGGCCGGGGCCCGGCCCTGGCCGGGCACGGCGAGCACCGGCAGGCCGGCCAGCGAGGGCAGCTGCTCGCGCAGCCGCGAGGCCAGCTCGGCGGCGCGCAGCCGGGAGGCCGGGGCCTTGGCCAGGCACTCGGAGATGATCCGCCACAGCCCGTCCGGCAGGCCGGGGATCGGCGGGACCTGCTCGGTGACGTGCCGGCGCAGCACCGCGCCGGTGTGGCCGCCGCCGAACGGGGTGAAGCCGGCCAGCAGCTCGTACAGCACGGTGGCGAGGGCGTAGATGTCGACGGCGGCGCGCGGCTCCAGGCCCTCGATGATCTCGGGGGCGAGGTAGTCCGGGGTGCCGATGATCCGGGTGGCCCGGGTGCGGCGCGGGGCGTCGACCAGGCGGGCCACCCCGAAGTCGGTGAGCTTGGCGCGCGGGGCGCCGCCGGGGCCGGGGGCGGCGGCGAGGTCGAGCAGGACGTTCTCCGGCTTGACGTCGCGGTGGACGATCCCGGCCGCGTGCGCGGCGGCCAGGCCGTCGGCGACGTCGGCGATGACCGAGGCGGCGGTCTGCGGCGGCAGCGCGCCGTCCCGCTCCAGCCGGGAGCGCAGGTCGGTGCCCTGGACCAGCTCCATCACCAGGGCGAGGTCGCTGCCGTCCACCACCATGTCGCGCACGCCGACCACCCGGGGGTGGTCGAGGCTGGTCAGCGCGGTGCGCTCCTGGACGAAGCGGCCGACCAGCACCTGGTCGGCGGCGAGGTCCTCGCGCAGCAGCTTGACCGCCACCGGGCCGTCGGGCCCTTCACCGAGCCAGACCGTCCCGGCCGAACCCCGGCCGATCACCTGGTGGACGGTGTACCGGCTGCCGATCTTGCGTGCCAATGCTGCTCCGTGGGCGGCGCGGGAGCGCTCCGGGGGTCCGGCGCGCTCGGTGGGGCGGGACAACAGCGACCAACCTACGCGCCCGGAGGGCCTGCGGGGGCCGCCCGAAGGGCCCGGAGCGGGAGTCCCGGCCGAGAAATCTCGATAATTGTCGACATAGCGTCAATGTGGCCGCCCGGGCGGGCCGGAGGCCGGAACGCCGTCCGGACCCGGACCGGTTCCGGCTCCGGATCGGCTCCGGCCTCGGGCGGCGCTACTTGCCGAAGAGGCTGTTCGCCCAGTCGCGCGCCGAGTCGAACCAGCCCACGACGTTGTCCCAGTAGTGCGGCAGCGGCGTGAAGTTCCACAGCGCCACCCCGGCCACGGCCAGCACCAGCAGCACCATCAGACAGCCCTTGAAGCAGCCGAGCCCCGGGATGTACATCCGGTTGCGGCTGCGCGGGCGCGGCTCGCGGGCCGGCCCGGGCTCGCGGCGGGCCGGGGCCGGCGGCTCCTCGCGGCGCTGCGGCGGGGCCTCCCGGTACTGCGGCGCGGGCGGCTCGGCCCGGCGCGGCACCGGGGTGGGCGCGGGCGGCGGCGGGTAGCCGCCCTGCGACTGGCCGTACCCGCCCGGGGCCTGCCGGTAGCCGCCGGGCGGCTGCGGACGGCCGCCCTGGCCCCGCTGGCCGCCCTGGCTTCCCTGGCCGGCCTGGCCCGCCTGGTAGGGCGGCGGGGCCACCGGCGGGCGCTGGGCGTAGCCGGGCGGGGGCGGGGCCTGGCGGTAGCCGCCGGGCTGCTGCCCGCCGGGGCGCCCGCCCGGGGCGCCCTGGCCCGGCCGGTGTCCCTGGCCGCCGTGGCCGCCCGGTCCGGCCGGGCCCCCCTGCCCGGCCTGGTAGGGCTGCGGGGCGACCTGCGGCTGCGGGAGGTCCTCGTAGTCCTCCGGGCCGAAGTAGCCGACCTGGGTCTGCTGGTTGCGGTCCCGCGCCGCGCGCAGCTGGGTCTGCCACGGGTGCGGCGCCTCCTCCTGCGGCGGCCCGGCGGGCGGGGGCGGCGGCACGGCGGCGGGCGGCATCACCCGGGTGCGGTCCGGGGCGCCCTGCGGGGGCGGCGGCTGGGTGCCCATCACCGCGGTCGCCGCGGCCGGGTCGTACTGCCCGCTGGTCGGCGGCAGCACCTGGGTGTGGTCCTCGGCGCCGGGGGCCGTACCGGGGACCATGAAGCCCGGGGCCAGGGCGCCCGGCACCATCGCGGGCGGCAGCGGCGGCACGCTGCCGGGGACGGCGGTCGGCTGCGGGTCCGGCAGCAGCAGGGCGCCGACCGCCAGCGCCTCGTCCACCGCCGCCGGGGAGGCGTGCACGCCGACCCCGGCCGCGACCACCCGCAGCGCGTGCGCCAGCGAGGTGGCACCGGGCCGCTGGGCCGGGTCCTTGCGCAGGCAGCGCTCGATCACCGTCCAGAGCGGCTCGGGCATGGTGCTGGGCCGCTGCGGCTCCTGGGCCAGGTGGGCCTGGAGCACGGCGAGGGCGCTGTCGCCCTGGAACGGCTGGCGGCCGGTGACCAGCTCGTACAGCATGATCCCGGCGCCGTACACGTCCACCGCGGAGGTCTGCGGACGGCCCTCGGCGGACTCCGGCGCGACGTAGGCGGGGGTGCCGACGAACTCGTGGGTGCGGGTGACGCCCGGGGAGTCGGCGAGCCGGGCGATGCCGAAGT
Source organism: Kitasatospora sp. NPDC058046 (assembly GCF_042885595.1). NCBI lineage: Bacteria > Bacillati > Actinomycetota > Actinomycetes > Kitasatosporales > Streptomycetaceae > Kitasatospora > Kitasatospora sp. NPDC058046. The sequence goes on along the minus strand of NZ_JBHVRS010000014.1, from coordinate 27,227 downwards.
CGGTCAGCAGCGGGTGCATCCGCTCGACGCCGTCCACCACGGTGGAGGCGAGCATCACGTTGGCCGGCTTGAGGTCGCGGTGGACGATCCCGTCCGCGTGGCTGGCCGCCAGCGCGTCCGCGACCTGGGCCATCAGCAGGGCGCCGGCGATCGGGCTGAACGGGCCGTTGGCGCGCAGGTAGCGGGCCAGGTCGGGGCCGTCCACCAGGTCCATCACCAGGGCCAGCAGCTCGCCCTCGACGACCAGGTCGCGGACCCGGACGATGTTGGGGTGGGTCAGCCGCAGCAGCAGGGAGCGCTCTCGCAGGAAGCGCATCACCACGTCGGGGTCGGCGGCCAGCTCCTCGCGCAGCACCTTGATCGCCACCCGCTGCCCGGGCGGGCAGCCCGGCACCTGGACGTCCTCGCGCACCACGCCGCGCCAGACGGTGCCGGTCGCACCCCGCCCGAGGGTCTCATCCAGCAGATACTTGCTGCCGACTGGCCGCACCTGTCGCACTCCTCGCCGTGCCGCCCGCGCGGGGCGCTCCTCCGCCGGTGCGGTGAGCCTGCCGGGCCCGTGTCTGCGGCCACTCTAACGGTGACCGTACGGGTTTTTGAGGTGGTCGGTAGGCCATCCGCACGGTCTGGGGAAGGGTTGGGGGAGATCCCCTAGGGAAGGTCCCGGGCACCCCGCGAGAGGACCGTCGACCTGACTCTCCGTCGCCCCGGTCACGGCCACGATCGCAAGATCGTCAAATCCGGTACGGTGCGCGGACCGTCCACGACGGATGGCAGGATGGACACTCGCCACTCGTGTGGCCCAACGGTGCCCTTGGCACCGGGCAGCGGCACCAGGCTTCACATCAGCAGAAGGGACCCGCGGGCGAGATGCAGATCCGGCTGACCGTCCTCCGACCGCGCAGCGGCCCGTCCGCCGCCGGCTCCGCCATTCCCTACGTGGACGTGCTGGTGACCGCGCCCGTCGGCACCGCACTCGGCGCCATCGCGGGCGCGCTCGCGGGTGCCGTGGGCGTGCGCGGGCCGCGGGCCGCCACCCACGTACACCTGTACGCCGGGGCGCACCGGGTCGACGAGCACACCCTGCTCGGCCACCCCCCGCTGCTCGACGGCGCCGTCCTCAGCCTGAACGAGCCCGACCCGACCGCCGACGACCCCGACGACGCCCCCGCCGCCGCCGAACTGCGGGTGGTCGGCGGCCCCGACGCCGGCGGCGTGCACCGGCTGCACGGCCGGGAGATCCGGATCGGCCGTTCCGCCGAGGCCGACGTCCCGCTCGACGACCCGGACGTCTCCCGGCTGCACCTCTCCCTGCACCTCGCCGAGGACGGCCGGATCTCCGTACGCGACCTCGGCTCCACCAACGGCACCGCCCTGGACGGCCGGCTCGTCCCGCCCGTCCCGCCGGAGGCCGCCGTCCCGCTGGAGCCCGGCGCCGTGCTGCGGATCGGCGAGTCCACCCTCCAGGTGACCGCCCCCGACCCGGCCGAGGCCGCCGGAGCCGTCCGCGCCGCCCTGCCGGACGGCCACGGCCACCTCCAGCTCGCCGCCCCCGGGCCGGTCCGGCCCGCACCGCCCGTGGTCGAGCCGCCCGCCGCCCCCGAACCCGCGCCCGGCCGCGGCCGCGGCCTCTTCTCCCTGCTGCCCGGCCGCGCCGCCGAACCGCCCGGTCAGGAGAGCGCCGAGCGCCACCACGCCGCGGTCCGGCTGCGCCAGACCGCCGCCCAGCGCGAACGCTGGCCCGACCTCGCCACCCTGCTGCTCAACGCCGTCGGCCCCGGCCCCCGGCTCTGGGAGCGCGGCCCCGGCCACCCCGACGCGCTCACCCTGCGGCTCGGCACCGCCGACCGCCCCGGCGGCCCCGGCACCACGCCCGGCACCATGCTGCCCGCCGTCCCGGTCACCCTCGACCTGCAGACCGCCGGCAGCCTCGGCCTCAGCGGCCCGCGCGAGCGCCTGGACGCGCTCACCCGCGCCGTCGTCGCCCAGCTCGCCGCGCTGCACCCGCCGACCGGGCTGAGCCTGGTCGTGGTCGACGCCGACCCGGCCCGCGCCGCCGAGGACCGCGTCGACACCTGGGCCTGGGCCCTGTGGCTGCCCCACCTGCGCCCGGTCGACGGCCAGGACTGCCGGCTGCTGATCGGCCTCGACGACGAACAGGCCACCGCCCGGCTGACCGAGCTCACCGCCCGGCTCAGCGGCCCCAGCGGCCTCGGCGGCCACCCCGCCACCGTGGTCGTGGTCGACGGCCGCCCGGCCACCGAGGCCGCCCGGCAGGCGCTCGACCTGCTGCTGCGCCAGGGCCCGGCGGTCGGCATCTTCCCGATCTGCCTCGCCGAGCAGCCCGAACTGCTCCCCCGGGGCCTCGGCGCCACCGCCCTGATCACCGGCGAGGTCGGCACCCAGCTGTCGCTGTCCCGGCCGGTCGCCCGCGGCCGGGAGACCCTCCACGAGGTCTCGCTGGACGCCGTCTCGGACGCCTGGGCCGAACGGCTGGCCCGGGTCCTCGCCCCGCTGCGCGAGGCCACCCCGGCCGCCCGCGGCCCGCTGCCCGACGTGCTGCGGCTGCTCGACCTGCTGCAGCTCGACACCGTCACCCCGGCCAAGCTGTCCGCCCGCTGGGACGCCCACGCCGGCGGCATCGGCGCCGCCACCGCCCTGCTCGGCACCACCCGGGACGAGCTCTGCACGCTCGACCTCGCCGACCCCGAACTCACCGTCCCCTCCCCCGACCCGGGCGGCCCGCACCTGCTGATCGGCGGCGCCCGCGGCTCCGGCAAGACCGAGCTGCTGCGCACCCTGGTCGCCTCGCTCGCCGTCTCCGAGCGGCCCGGGCGGCTCGCCGTCACGATCATCGAGGGCCGGGCCACCGCGGACGGCCAGGACGGACTGGACGGCTGCACCGAGCTGCCCCACGTCAGCGGCCGGGTGAACGCCGCCGCCGACCCGCGCGCAGCGCTGCTCGCGGCCGAGGCGCTGGAGGACGAACTCACCCTGCGGGAACGGCTGTTCGACGGGCTGGACTTCGCCTCCTGGCATGCCGCCCGCATCCTGGACGCGCAGAGCCTGGACGGGCCGGAAGCGGACGCCGAGCACCCCAAGGTCCCGGTGCCCGCCGCCGTCGGCGGCGGAGCGGCCACCACGCCCCGGATCATCCCGCCGCGCAGCGCGGAGGGCCCCCGCCCGACCGGCCCCGCCGCTCCCCCCGCCCGGCTGGTCGTCGTCGTCGACGACTACGACGCCCTGCTCTCCCCCACCTCCGCCGCCGGCCGCCCGCTCGCCCGCGCGCTGGCCGCCGTCGCCCGCCGCGGCGGACCGCTCGGCGTCCACCTCGCCGTCGCCACCGGCCGCCCGGAGGAGAGCGCCGGCACCGAGGTGGACGAGGCCGCGCTGCTGCGGATCGCCCTGCGCACCGAGGACCCGGCCGACTCCGACCTGCTGATCCACCTCGGCGACGCGGCCGCCCTGCCCGAGGACACCCCCGGCCGCGGCTACCTCCGCCTCCCGGACGGCGGCGTCACCGCCTTCCAGACCGCCCGGATCAGCGGCCGCATCCCGCGCACCGCCACCCTGCGGCCCACCGTCGTCGCGATAGACCCGCTCCAGCTCGGCGCCCCGCCGGCCCGCCGGCCCGTCCGTGAACTCGGCAACGGCCCCACCGACCTCGCCCTCCTCGCCAGCGCCCTCCAACGCGCCGCCGCCCGCTGACCCCTCCGGGGCCACCTCGCCTCGCACCCCGTTGCCGCTTCGGCCGACCCGAAGCGGCAACGGCATCAGGCACCACTCCCCGCACAGGAAGTCGTCAGATCGACTTCCTGTGCGGGGAGAGCCACAACCGCCGCGCTCCTCGCCGCAGGTCGCCCGCCCGCCAGGACGACAAGGCCCAGGCGGGCCCGACCGAGAAGGGCCGGGCCGCCGGAACCGCCGCCGAGCAGCGCTCACTTCACCCCGCCGTCCGGCGCCGCTCCTGCGCGGGAAGTCGGCCGGGCCGACTTCTCGCGCTTACGGGTGGGTTGCGCGGGCGCGGCAGCGGGTGAGGGCGTAGGTGATGCGGCGGTCGGAGGGGAGCGTGGTGGCGAGGAGTTCGCCGGCCGTGACGAGGGTGGTCCAGTAGAGGGCGGGGTCGCCGGTGCGGGGAAGGGGATGCGCGGCGGCGAGGGAGAGGTACGCGGAGATGAGGTTGCCGGTGGTGAACCAGCGTTGGAGGCCGTGGTGGTGGCCCGGTCGGATGCCGCCCATGGCGTCGATGGCGACGAGGAAGTGTTCGACGACGGCGAGTTCGGTGTCGGTGAGCGACTTGGGGACGTCGAAGACGCCGAGGGCTTCGAGGAGTTCGCCGGTGTCGGTCTCGGTGTCGGGGCGGGGGTCGGCGAGGAGGGCGTCGTAGCACTCGGCCAGGCGGCGGGTGGTTTCGGCGTGGGGGATGTCGAGGGCGAGGCAGACGGCGCGCGCGACGGGCAGGGGCGGGTGGCCGAGGCGGGCCAGGAGGGCGTAGGTCGCGGCCGGGGTGGCCCCACGGGAGAGGGTGTGCCGGGCGAGGGTGACGAGGTTCATGGAAGAAGCGGCTCTCAGGCGAGGGTGGTGACGGGGGCGATATGGGCCCAGACGAACTTGCCGATACCACAAGGGCGGGCGGCGCAACCCCACCGTTCGGCAAGTTCGTCGACAAGGAACAGACCGCGCCCCTTCTCATCGTCGGGGACGGCGGTCCGGAGGATCGGCCGTCCGGTGCCCGCATCGTGGACTTCGAGGCGCAAGCGGGAGCCGGTGACAGCGAAGCGGACCTCGATGTGGCGGTCGTCGGGGGCGTCGGAATGCAGGACGGCATTGGCGAAGAGCTCGCCGAGGAGCAGTTCGGCGGTGTCGCGGTAGCGGTCCCCGGAGGGCAGCCCGGAGAGGAAGGCCCGGAGCAAGTACCGGGCCAGGGGAGCGGATTCGGTCCGCGCGTCGAGGCGTGCGACGAACATGCGCGGGCGGCGGGACATCAGCATGGGGGCACCTCGAAGGGGAACGCGGACGGGACCATTCGCACCACGGCTGGTGATTGGCCGATGACGAACAGTCAACATCCATGCCCTGCGGTCGGCTATGGTCGGGGCGCGCCCGGACGTTGAAACCCTTGAAACCCACCTGCCAGGGGGAACTGTCGTGCGAACCGACCGTGGGCCGAACCACAGGCTCGCCTCACTGATGGCCGAAGCCGCCTGGGGCAACGGCGATTTGGCTCGGGCCGTCAACCGGACCGGCACCGAGACCGGGCAGCGGCTGAAGTACGACGCCTCGGCCGTCTCCCACTGGCTCAGCGGCACCTCGCCTACGGCGAAGGCCCTGCCGGTCGTCCTGGAGACACTGGCGCGGAGGCTCAAGCGGCCGATCACCGCCGTCGAGGCCGGATTCCGCGGGACACCTACCCCTGTCGACCAGCCGACGGATACGGTGTCAGGGCTGATCGACCTGGGGAGCCTCGATATGGACCCGTCCCGGCGCGGAATCCTCACGGCCGGCCTCTACTCGGTGGCCCTCACCATCCCCGGCTGGCCCGACGTGGTGGGCCGCTTCGAGAGACTGCGGACCGACCCCCACCTGCGGATCGGCATGGCGGAGGTCCAGGCGGTCGCGGCGATGACCGAGCGGATCAGCGACCTGGACGACCAGTTCGGCGGCCGGATGACCCGTCCGATGGCCGCCTCGTTCCTGGTCAACACGATCGTCCCGTACCTGCGGGCGGACGCCGGTGAGGACGTCCGCAAGGCCATGCTGTCGGCCGCCGCCGACCACTGCTACCTGACCGGCTACATGGCCGTGGACGAGCGCCATGACTCCTTGGCCCAGCGCTACTACTTGAAGGCCCTGGAGCTGGCCGGGCACGCGGGCGACCACCTCACCTACTGCACCACCCTGCGCGGCATGAGCGTCCAAGCCGTCAATCTCGGCCACGGCAGCAGCGCCCTGCGGCTCGCGGACGCCGCCTCGGCCGCTTCCCCGGAGGCCGGTCCCCGCATGAGGGCCTTCCTCGCCGGCCAGCAGGCCCACGCCCTCGCCCAGACCGGGGACAGGATCGGAGCCCTGCTCCACCTGCGCACAGCGGAAGTCGCGATGGATCAGGCCGAGTCGAAGGCGAAGGTCGTCGGCCGCTACGATCCGGCCGCCCTCGCGTACCACGTCGCCCAGGTCAACTACGAGCTCGGCGACCGCGATGGCGCGATCCGCGCGCTCCAGCACTCCGAGAAGCTCCGACCCCCGGTGTACCGCGGGTCCCGCGTACGCGCCCTCTCCATGCTCGCCGAGTGGCAGCTCGGAGCCGGCCGACTGGAAGAGGCCGTCCAGAACTGGCACCTCGCCCTGGACGACTACCCGACCATCCAGTCCGGCCGGGCCGACGACCGCTTCCGCTCGATGCTCTCCGCGACCCGGCCGCACCGCCGCAACCCCCACGTGCGCGGGCTCCTCGAACGCGCCCGCCCCATGGCGGGCGGCCGAGGACCGGCCCGAACGGTACGGGAGACCAGGGCATGACCAGCGGCGAACCGGTCGTGAAGCTGCTGACGAGTGGCGGGGTTCCGGACGGGCCGTCGCACGCCGCCCTGTCCTACTACCTCGGCCCGCATCGACTCGCTCGGTACTCCTGAACACCTCGCCCGGCGTGGGGGCGCACTCGGTGCGGGGGGCTTGGGCTTCACGCTCGAACGGTTCGCACTCTTCGTAGTGGCTGTGCTACTTTCCGCATCATCAACAGAACATAGGAGACCCCGGCGGTGGTGGAACACCCCGGGGTCAGGCACCAGGAGCAAGGACTCCAGATGCGGATTCATCGTAGCGTTCATTCGCGCGCGTTCAGCGTGCTTCCGAACGGCCTGTTGCAGGACCGGCGGTTGAGTTACACCGCTCGTGGCCTCCTCGCCGACCTGCTCTCCCGCCCCGACGGGTGGCGGGAGGACGGGCGGCAGATGGCGGACAGCAGTCCGCAGGGGCGGGGCGCCATCCGACGGGCCCTCAAGGAACTGAAGGACGCCGGGTACTACCGGGTCGACAGGGTCCGGATGGCCGACGGGACGGTCCGGTCCGAGGCCCACGTCTTCGACACCCCGCAGCCCGAACCGGCTGCCACCCGCCCGGCCTCCGGTGGAGGGAGTTCCGGCCGCGCTGTCACCCCTCCCGTAAAGGACCCGGGACAAGAACCCACCCTCCCGGATGAACGGACGCGGGCCGCCGTGGCCACCCTGTTCCGGGTGATCCGGCCCGAACCCCGCCTGCGCCTCGGCGAGGCCGAGGCCCGCGCGCTGGCACCGCTCGTCACGCAGTGGCTGGAACGGGGCTGCGACGAAGCCGAGTTGGCCCACGCCCTGCTCCCCGGACTGCCGCAGCCGATGCACTCCCCGGTGGCGATCCTCCGGGACCGCCTGCAACGGAAGCTGCCACCGGAACGAGCCGCGCCCCCACCGACGCCGTACGCCGAGTGCGGCCGCTGCCACGACCCGGTGCCCCGCCCCGGCATCTGCCGCGCCTGCGCGGGCCTCGGCACGAGAACCGTCGCCGTCGGCACCGGCGCGCCCGCCACCCCCGGAGGCGTCGCCCGCGCCCGCGCCGCCCTACGGGGGTGGCAGTCGCCGTCCACCGTGGCGGTCGGCGACTGACCCTCCATCGCACCATCGCCGCCCGCAGAAGCGCGCCTCTCCTCAGGGACGGGTGCCGGGCTGGTCGACGACGGCGCGGGCGAGGACGGCCATCTGGCTGGTGATGTCGCCCTTCCTGAAGGTCGCGCCGTCGGTGACGGCGACGCTGCGCTCGCCGAGGTAGGTGTAGTCGGTGCTGTCGAAGATCCACTGAACCTCGGCCCTCGCACCGCTGTCCCGGCGCGCGACCGCGATGCCGGGGCGGCCTGCCGCGTCGGTCACCGAGTCGATCACCCTGACGCCGGGGATCTTCGCGGCCGCCCGGTAGAGCGCAGCGCTGACGGCCGGTGGGGCGATCTGGTCGCGCAGGAGGTCGCCGACGGTCCTGAACGCCTCCTCGTCGGGGCCGGGCCCGTGGCCTTCGGTGTCCGCGTGGATCCTGGCCAGCAGCGCATCCGGGTCGGTCGGCAGGGCGGCGACGTAGGCGTAGCTGCCGAACCTCCCGGCGTTCGGCACGGGTTCGGCCTCCCCGTGCTCGTCGCTTCCTCCGGGGTTCGGCAGGTGCCCGTCCACGAGCAGCAGTCCCCGCTTGCTGCCGTCAACGGACGTCCAGAGCTCCCGGGTCTGCGGCGCCTCGCCCTGCGACTTCGCCCAGTCGTCCAGGCTCTTCACGTAGACGAACTGGTCCCCGCGCGCCGCCGGGGCGGGCTGCTGTTCGGCGGCCCGCGCCGCGCGGTCCAGGACCACGGCCGCGACCGGCCGCGTGGGGTCGGCGCCCCGCTCGGTCGGCCCGCCGGCCAGCACCAGGGACAGCGCCAGGCCGCCCGCCAGCGCGGGCAGGGCCACCCAGCCGAGCCGCTTCCGCCGGGGCGCGGCCGCCGGCCCGCGTGCGAACTCGCTCATCAGGTGCCCCCGCAGCTGCCGCCGGCGGTCGGCGGGGAGCCCCGGCCCCGTGGGCGGTGGCAGCAGTTCGTCCTCGTTCATCGGATTCATCGGACTCATCGGGTCCTCCCCGGTGTCGTCGACCTGGCCGCTTCGGTGCGGCCACCCCGTACCTGTCCGGTGTCCGGAGCGGGTTCCCGCCCGCCCCGGAGCTCCTCGTCCACCAGCGCGCGCAGCTTGGTGCGGGCGCGCGAGAGCCGGGAGCGCACCGTGCCGATCGGCACCCCGAGTGCCTCGGCCGCGCTCACGTAGTCCAGGCCCGCCAGGACGAGGAGGCCGAACACCTCGCGCTCCGCCTTCTGCAGCCCGCCCAGCGCCCGCCGCACGGCGGCGAGCCGGGCGTCGTCGTCGAGCCGCCCGGCCAACTCCTCGGCGAAGTCCGGCAGGACGCCCCGCTCGGGCAGCCGCGCCAGCGCCGCCCGGTGCCGCCGGGCCGCCCGGGTCGTGTTGCGCAGGACCTGGGCGGCTATCCCGAACAGCCAGGGCCGCACCGGCCCGTCGTCCTCCCGCAGCCTGCCGCGCAGGCGCCACGCTTCGAGGAACGTCAGCTGGACGACGTCCTCCGCCACGGCCCGGTCCCCCACCACCCGTACCGCGTACCGGTACAGATCGTCCGCCGCCTCATCGAACAGCTCCCCGAACGCCCACTGGTCGCCGCTCCTCAATCGCGCCCGCTGTGACAGTTCCACACCCCCACCTGTCCGCACGCACCGCCGGGTTCCCGCCGGAGCACGGCAGAGGGCCCCGCCGAACCGGACGGTTCGGCGGGGCCCTCCTCGACCGGTCGGACGATCAGACGGTCAGGCGCACTTGATGTCGCGGTTCACCGCGGCCATCCCGACGACCTTCCCGGCGTCCACGGTGAACTCGTACTGCCAGCCCGGCTGCCCCTCGACCGGCAGCACGTACCTGCCGCTCTTGTCCTGCTGGAGGCCCTTGGCGCCGTACGCCTGCTGGAGCGCCTCCAGGGTGGAGCCGGCGCCGATGCCCTCGGCCGTCCTCGCCTCCGCCGGGGCGGCCAGCTCGCGCAGGCCCGCCTCCGCGAAGGAGACCCGGCCGGTGGTCAGGTACGCCTTGTCCTTGGCCTCCTGCGCCACCCTCAGGTCGACCAGGGCCATCGTCGAGTCGGCGATCAGCTTGGCGGCGGCGGCCGAGTCCTTGGCCCCGGCGGCGGAGCCCGCGGCGGCGGCCGCCGCGTCCTTGGCGGAGGCGTTCGGCGGCAGGGTGCCCGCCGGGGCGGGCGCCTTCCCACTGGCCGCGTCGGCCTTGGCGCTGAGGTCCTTGTAGCGGGCCTCGGTGGCCGCCTCGGCGGCCATCCGGGCCTGGTCCGGCGCCGGTCCGCCCTTGTAGACGAAGTCCGTGCAGCCGCCGAGCAGCGAGACCGGCGACGCCTCCAGGGCGCCGGTGGCCAGCCCGGCGTCCTTGGCCATGCCCGGCTTGATCCCCTGGTACCCGGCCGCCGCGAAGGCCTCCGGGCCCTTCGTCGTGGGCGCCGCCGAGGGTGCCGCGGCGGCGCCCCCGGCCTTCGCCGAGTCCTTCTTGTCGTCGGACGAGCAGGCCGCCGCCGAGGCGGCCAGCAGTACTACCGAGATGCCCACGCCCACCGCGCGGACCGTGGCCCGGTTCTTCCCCATGTCACAAACCCCCACATGATCTTTCGAGGGTCACCGTACCGAGGATGCGGCCACGATCCACAACCGGTTTCTCAGGCGCAGTAGGTGTTGTGCTTCACCAGGGCGAGCCCGGCGACCTTGCCGTCGGCCATGGTGAACTCGTAGAACCAGTCCGGGCCGCCGCTGCCGCTCTCGGACGGGAGCTCGTAACCGCCCTCCTTGATCGGCTTGAGGTCCCTGCCCTCGTAGGCGCGCTTGAGCTCCTCCTCCGTCGAGCCGGCGCCGATGCCCTCGGCGGTGCGGGCGCCCGCCGGGGCGACCAGCTGGCGCAGGCCCTCGGTGCCGAAGTTGACCCGGCCGGTGGTCAGGAAGGCCTGGTCCCGGTTCTTGCGGGCGGGCCCGAGGAGGTCCAGGTCCTTGTAGAGCACGGCCATCTCCCGCCGCCCCGCCTCGGTCTGGTCGAGCTGCTCCCGAAGGCCCGCGAGGTACTCCTGCAGTTCCTTCGACGAGGCCCCGGACGGCGGGGGCGCGAGCGGCTTCCTGGCCGCCTTGATCTCGTCGATCCTGGCCAGGGCCTTGTCGGCCTTCGTACGGACCTCCGCCTCGGCCGCCATCCGGACCGGGTCCGGCGCCGGGCCGCCCTTGTACGCGTAGTCGGTGCAGCCGTTGAGCAGCGAGACCGGAGACGGCTCCAGGGCTCCGGAGGTGAGCGCCTCCTCCTTGGTCATCGAGAGCTGGAGCCCGCGGTAGCCGGCGGCGCCGAACGGCTGCGGCGGTGTACTGGCCGCCGCCTCGGCAGCGCCGCCCCCGTCTCCCCCGCAGGCCGCCGCTCCGGCCATGACCAGCGCCGTCGTCAGTACGGCCCCGGCCACGCGCCCGCCGCGCGTCGTCCCCACCATGATCATCTCTCCTTCGTCGACCGCACACGGTAGCGAACGTGCGGGCACGATCGACAACCGGCTCCCCCACGCGCGGAAGGGGCCCGGGTCCGAGGACGCGGGCCCCTTCGCGCACGCACCGGTCAGGAGGCCGGCCCCCGGTCGGCCAGGCTCCGGGTGTAGTGGGCGGCGGCCAGGACGGAGGCCATCAGCTCGGAGTCCAGCACGGCGGCGTCGGCCAGCCGGGTCGCGGACGCGTGGGAGGCGAGCAGCGTCTTGGTGACCCGCAGGGCGGCCTCGGAGCGGCGCGTGATGGGGCGGGCCCACTCGGCCACCGCCTCGTCCAGCTCCTGCTCGGGGACGACGCGCTGCAGGATGGCGAGCTCCCGCGCCTCCACCGCGCCGACCGGGCGGCCGGTCAGGATGATCTCGCGGACCCGGGCCGCGCCGACCTCGTGCAGCAGCCGGGGCAGCAGGCCGCCCCAGGCCACGGGCAGGCCCAGGGCCAGTTCGGGCAGCCGGAAGACGGCGTTGTCGGCGCCGGCCCGCAGGTCGCAGGCGAGCGCCAGGGCGAAGCCGGCACCGGTCGCCCGGCCCTGGACCCGGGCGATGGTGACGGCGGGGCTGTTGACGAGGGCGTCGCAGACCCGGCGGGCCTTGTCCCCGTAGGCCCGTATGCGGCCGCCGGTCGGGTCCTCGTCCAGGCCCGCGAGGAGTTCGTCGCGGTCGCCGCCGAGGCAGAAGTCGCGGCCGGCCGCGGAGAGCACGATCACCCGCACGGCCGGGTCGGGGACGGCGAGGAGAGCGAGGAGTTCGTCCAGCATGGCCGAGGTGACGGCGTTCCCCGTCCCCGGGCTGTCCAGCTCGACGTGGAGCACCGCGCCCCGGAGCTCGGAACGGACCGTACGGGCGGGCGCGGATTCGGGGACCACCGCGGCTTCGGGGACGGAAGCGCCTTCGGGAGCGGGAGCGCCTTCGGGGACCGGCGCGGACTGCGGGACCGGCGGGGACTGAGGGGCCGGCGGGTACCAGCCGGTCGTCGTCGACGGGTGCGGGACGTACGGCGGCGGCTGCATCGCGTACGGGGGGTACTGGGGAGCCTGCGGGGAGACGTTCATGCGGACACTCTCAGGGACGTCACCCGGTGGAAGACCATCCGGGGCGCGTGCTCCGGCGGGCTCACCGCCCGCAGCGTCGGGAAGCGCTCCAGCAGTTGACCGATCAGGGCCCGCGCCTCCAGCCGGGCCAGGCCCGCGCCGAGGCAGTAGTGGGCGCCGCCGCCGAAGGTGAGGTGGGTGCCCCGGCGGAGCGGGTCGAAGGCGTGCGGGTCCGGGTTGCGGCGCGGGTCGCGGTTGGCCGCGCCGTACATCACGTGGACCATCGTGTCCTTGGGGAGGAACGTTCCGGCCAGCACGGTGTCCTCGCCCGCGACGCGGCTGTTGACGCGGATCGGCGGGTCGTAGCGCAGCGCCTCGTCGATCGCCTCGTCGATGTGCTCGGGCCGCTCCCGCAGCCAGTCCCACGTCCCGGGCGACCGCAGCAGCTGCCACACCAGCGAGGAGAGCAGCGTCGCCGTGGTCTCCAGCGAGGCGATGGTGACGAACATGGTGAGCTGGTAGACCATCCGGTCGGTGGCCTCGGGGTCGGACTCCAGCGCGTCCCAGGTGCGGATCCAGCCGGCGATCACGTCGTCGCCGTCGTTGTCGCGGCGTTCCCGGACGAGCCGGGTGAAGTACTCGCGAAGGTCCATGGTGGCCTGCTCGGAGACCGCCAGCTGGCTCTTGGTGGGCAGCAGTTCCTGGGCGTGCACCTGGTTGTGGGTCATCGTCAGGATGTGCGGGTAGTCCGCGCGGGGGATGTCCAGCCAGCGACCGATGGTGCCGATCGGCAGCTGCTCGCTGACCACGGAGGCGAAGTCCGCCTCGCCGTCCGCCTGTATTCGCTCGGCCAGGCGGTCGAGCAGTTCGGTGGCGTCGGCCTCGATCCGCGGCGTCATGTCCCGGAGGGTGTTGCGGTCGAAGAGGCTGCCGAGGCTGCGCCGCTGCCGGGTGTGCTCGGGGGCGTTGAGGCGGGAGAGGGTGCGGCTCATCTCCTGGGTGGCGACGGCCTCCCAGCGCTCCGTCCCGGTCTGCCGCTCCTGCCAGGCGAAGTCGGGGACGAGCCAGGTCCTGCCGCGCAGGACCTGGTCGCAGGCCTCGTAACCGGTGACCAGGTAGCCGCCCCAGGGCGCCGGGACGAGGTCCCCGAGCGCCCGCAGCCCGTCGTAGACCGGGCTCGGGTCGGCGAGCCCCTCGGCCGACCGCAGCCTCCGCAGCAGCGGGACGGCGGCACGGCGGTCGACCCTGCCGTCAGGGTGCTCCGACTCCGCGGGGCGGGCTTCCAACATGGCGGTCACACGGGCTCCTTCAACACGCGGGCGGGCAGTACGGCGGCGTACTACCCAGCACCAGCGCGCTCAAGCGTCGATCCGTGTTGCCCCCGTCACGTACTGCACCGTCGTCGCACGCCGTTCACCTCGCGGTGACCGAACAACCGGTGACCGAACGGCTGGTACCCGAACGGCCCGTGCCCGGACGGCCCGTGACCGAACAGCCGCTGCCCGGACGGCCCGTGACCGAACAGCCGCTGCCCGGACGGCCCACGACGGCGGGTCGGGCCGGGAGCCCGGAGCCCGGGACGCCTCAGACCCGGAAGACGTCCAGGAAGGAGCTCCACCAGCCCTTCTTCTGCGGGGCCCGGGCCGGACCGGCGGCGGCCTGCGGGTACGCCTGCACCTGCTCGGCGGCGGCCTGCGCGGGCGCGGGAGCGGGGGCGGTGTCCGCGCCCACGGCCGGCCCCGCGGTGCGGGCGGCCACCGGGCTGAACCGCACCGGCAGCGAGACCAGGCCGCGCTGGAACGGGCCCGGCCGCCACTCGACGCTCTCCGCGGGCACCGCGAGCGTGACGTCCGGGAGCGCGTTGAGCAGGCACTCGATCGCACTCAGGGCGATCAACTGGGCCGGGGACTTGGCCGGGCAGGCGTGCGGGCCGGCGCCCCAGGCCAGGTGGGCCCCCTTGCTGAGGGTCAGTCGGGCGTCGGTCAGCACCGGGTCGCTGTTGGCGGCGGCGAAGCTGATCACCACCGGGCTGCCGGCGTCCATCGGGACGCCGCCCAGGTTGAGGTCCTGCATCGGGTAGTGCGTCGCGTAGTTGGCGATCGGCGGGTTGTTCCACAGCACGTCGTCGAGGGCGTCCTCGATGCGCAGTCCGGCACCGCCCTCGCCGGACAGCAGCAGGAGCAGCGCGTTGCCGATGAGGTTGCGCTCGGGCTCGACGCCGGCGCCCATCAGCATGACCAGCTGGTCCTTGAGCTCCTCGTCCCGCAGCCCGGCCGGGTGCTGGATGAGCCAGGAGGTGATGTCGTCGCCCGGCTGGCGGCGCTTCAGCGCGACCAGGTCCATCAGGCAGGAGGTCAGCTCCTCGTTGGCCTGGATCACGTCGAGGCCGTCGAAGAGCGCGGACATGCTGCGGGTCAGCCGGTCGCCGATGTCGGCCGGGCAGCCGAACAGCTGGTTGAACAGCAGCAGCGGCAGCAGCTTGGCGTAGTCGTTGAGCAGGTCCGCCCGGCCCAGCGCGCTGAACTGGTCGATCAGGTAGCCGGCGATCCGCTCGACGTGCCGGTTGAGCCGGTTGTCGTTGAGCCGGTCCAGGCTCTCGGTGACGGCCTTGCGCAGCCGCAGGTGCTCGGCGCCGTCCGTGAAGAGGCAGTTGGGCCGGTAGAACATCATCGGCAGGACGGGGCTGTCCATCGGCACCCGGCCCTCGTTCAGCGCCGCCCAGCGCCGCGAGTCCCGGGCGAACATGCCCGGGTTCTGCAGCACCCGCAGCGCGGCCTCGTGCGAGGTGACCAGGGTGGCGTCCACCCCCGGCGCCAACTCCACCGGCGCGGCCGGGCCGTTGGCGCGCAGCTTGTCGTAGACCGCGCCGGGGTCGGCCGAGAACATCTCCCCGTAGAGCGGCGTGCTCACGCCGGCGTGCATCGGGCAGCCCGGCGGAGGCGACTGCGGTACGGGTCGCTGCAGAGATTCCATGGGTCGTTCCTTGGAGGAGGCCCCGGGCGGGTGCGGACCCGGGAGACGTGAGGGGAGGAAGGCGTGGGGGAGGGAGGAGCCGTGGGGAGGTCAGGAGGCGCGGTCGAGCAGGTGCCGGACGAGCGTCAGCAGGGCGTTGGCCGAGGAGCGCTGGTCCCGCGCGTCGCAGAACACCACCGGCGTGTGCGGCAGCAGGTCGAGCGCCTCGCGCAGCTGGTCCTCGGTGTACCCGCTCTCCCGGTCGAAGCTGTTGACCGCGACCGCGTACTCCAGGCCGTACTGCTCGATCAGGTCGATGACGGGGAAGGTGTCCGCGAGGCGGGTCGGGTCGGCCAGCAGCAGCGCCCCCAGTGCCCCCCGCGCCATGTCCTCCCAGAGCTGCATGAACCGCTGCTGGCCCGGCGTACCGAACAGGTACAGCACCAGGTCGTCGCCGAGCGTCAGCCGGCCGAAGTCCAGGGCGACGGTCGTGGTCTTCTTGTCCGGCGCCCCGCGGAGGTCGTCGACGCGGACGGACGCCTGCGTCATGCTCTCCTCGGTGCTCAGCGGGGCGATCTCCGACAGGGCCCCGATGAGCGTCGTCTTGCCGACCGCGAAGTGCCCCACGACCAGGATCTTGACAGCGGTCGTCACCGCGCCCGGGACGTAGATGTCCTCAGGCGAACCGGCGTTGAAGTCCATGCAGTACCTTCTCTAGAAGTCTCGGGTCCGGGGCCTGGGCCGGGGGCGGGGCCGACCGCCGCAGCAGCCGCCCCTCACGGATCAGGTCCGTCAGCAGCAGCCTCACGACCCCCACCGGCAGCTCCAGCCTGGCCGCGACCTCGGCCACCGAGAGGTAGCCGCCGGAGCACAGCTCCCAGATCGCCCGGGTCTCCGGGCTCGGCAGCGCGGGGAGGTCCTGCTCGGGCGCGATGGTGACCAGGGTGATCAGAGACAGGTCGTCCGCACTCGGTAACGCGCGCCCGCCGGTGATGACGTAGGAGCGGATGAAGCCGCCGGAGACCCGCTGTTCCTCGCCGCCGGTCGTCATGAGCCGCTGAGCGTGCTCTGGCGCGGCGCCGCCGACATCGCCCGTCCGAGCGCGCCCACCTGCTGCTGCATCCGGAAGGACATCGCCTCCATGTCGACGTCGGGGGCGGTGGAGGCGGCCAGGTACGCGCCGCTGCCGGCCGCGATCAGGAAGATCCAGCCGTGGTCGTACTCCAGGAGGGTCTGGCGCCAGACCCCGGCGCCGCCGCCGACGAACGGGGCGACCGCGCGGCTCAGCGACTGCATCGAGCTCATCGCGGCGGCGTTGGTCTCCGCCTCGTCGCGGCCGATCTCGCTGGACCGTTCGAGCAGGAGGCCGTCGGCGGAGACGAGGATAGCGTGCCGGGCGCCCGGTACCTGGAGTACGTCGTTGAGCACCCAGGAAAGATCGCGGCTCACTGGATCTCGGTTCCTTCCGTGGTCATGGTGTTGCGCCCGGACAGCGTGCCGCGCTGGAACGCGCCGAGGCGGGACGGCGTGTACTGGCCGGTGCCCCGCGGATCCTCGGCCCGACCGGGACCGGGCTCCTGCGGGGTGGGGACGACCGACACGGGACGCTGGCGGCGGCGCCGGGGCAGCAGTCCGTCCGCGGTCGTCTCCGGTCCCGCCGTCGCCGCGTACGGCGTCGGCACCGGGGCCAGGGGCGCCGTCGGCTCGGACAGCGACACGAGCCGCTGGCCGGCACCCGGCGCCCAGGCCTGCGCGGGCTGCTCCACCGGCGCGGCCTGGTAGTCGGGGTAGTCGGTGTGCTCGGCGACGGGCGGGGCCGCGACCTCGCTGCTCAGCAGCTCGGCCGGCAGCAGCACCACGGCCCGCACGCCCCCGTACGGGGAGACGGAGTCGACGGAGACCCGGAAGCCGTAGCGGGCGGCCAGCATGCCGGAGACGGCGAAGCCGAACTTCGGGGGGTTGCCCAGGCTGGTGAGGCTGATCGGCGCGCCCGGGTTCAGGAGCAGCGACGCGCGGTCCTTCTCCTCCTGGCCCATGCCGAGGCCGGCGTCGTCGATGATCAGGCAGACGCCGGTGGGGACGGCCTGGACACTGACCTCCACCGGGGTGTCCGGGGCGGAGTAGTTGGTCGCGTTGGCGAGCAGCTCGGACAGCACGACGGCGACCGGCTCGACGACCTTGCTGGCGAGCGAGACGCTGACCCGGGAGTGGATCCGCACCCGGTCGAAGTGCCGGATCCGGCCCTGGGCGCTGCGGACCACGTCGAAGACCGAGGCGACGCTCTCACGGCGGCCCAACCAGCCGCCGCAGAGCACCGCGATGCCCTGGGCACGCCGGCCGAACTGGCTGTTGGTGTGGTCGATCGTCATCAGGTCGGCGAGGATCTGCGGGCTGTCGCCGTACTTCCGCTGCACCTTGTCGATGACGATCTGCTGTTCGTCGGCCAAGCCCTGCAGCGTCCGCATCGCCGCCTTGAGGACGGCCTTGGTGTCCTCCTCGGCGTCCCGGCGGACGGCCGTCAGCTCGGAGGCGTGCTGGCCCTGCAGGCGGTCGTGCAGCACGGCGAGTTCCTCGCGCTGCCGCTGTGCCAGGGCGCTCTCCTCCTCCAGCGAGGCGTTGCGCCGTCGCAGGGCGAGGTTCGTCCGGCGGGCCTGGAGGGCCGCTCCGACGGATACGAGCATCACCACGATGAAGACCCAGAAAAAGGGTTCCTGCACAAATGACGTCATGAAACTCTCTTCAGGTGGCATCGCGTGGGGCCGGTCCGGGCCCCGGAACGCGAATGGGACTGGCGGCCTGAACCTCTCCGAAAGGCACCCGATGTCACACCACATCGAAGTGCGTTCCGGTACGAGACCTGCGGCGACGCCTATCGCGGAGTCAGCCTACTGCACCTCATGCCATGTCAGAACAGATAGCAAAAAGGGCAGTTGGGGCGAAATTCCACGACTTGCTGGGAACTCTGACAAGAAATGGCGGCATTCGTGACGCCGCGTTAACCATAGGGACACATCCCGACCACACTTCGATTCGCGCGCAGCGTGATTCCGCTGTCACGCTCCGGAATTGACGGACCTCAGGGCGGACCTCAGGACGGACCTCAGGACGACTTCTCCGGAGGGCCGTCGGACGGCCCTCCGGGCGGGCGGCCGGACATGCGGAAGGGGCCCGCGTCCGTGGACGCGGGCCCCTCCGGTACAGCCGTCCGTCAGCGCATCGAACCGGTGCGCAGCAGAGTGCGGATGACGCGCATCGCGACCGAGAGGCTGGACAGCTCGTAGTTGTCCGAACCCCTTATGTCGTCGAGGGTGCTCTTGGCGCGGTTCAGCAGGGTCGCGTTGAGCTCGGCCCAGGCGGTGTACCGCTCCTCCGGGGTCGCGCCCTCGGGGCCGCAGGCCAGGATGTCGGCGGTCAGCGCCGCGTGCGCCGCGAAGAGGTCCTCGCGGATCGCGGCCCGGGCCATCGACGACCAGCGGTCGGTGCGGGGCAGCTCGATGATGCGGTCGAGCAGGTGCGAGATCTGGAGCCGGTCGCCCAGGTCGTAGTAGAGGTCGGCGACCTCGGCGACGTCCTTGCCGGAGCGGTCCGCGACCTCGGCCACGTCCAGGGTCGGGAAGACCGAGGAGAGGCCGGCGATCCGGGTGGCCAGTTCCTCCGGCACCCCGGCCGCGGCGAGTTCGCCGTAGATCGACTCGAACCAGGTCAGGTCCTCGCCGCGGAGCGGCTTGGGCAGCGACGCCCAGACCTGGTTGACCCGGTCGTGGAAGAACTCGATGGTGCCGGCGATGTCGAGCGGCTGGCGGCGGTTGTTGAGCATCCACCGGGTGGCGCGCTCGACCAGGCGCCGCGAGTGCAGCCGCATCTTGGTCTGCACCCGGGCCGGGACCTTGTTGTCCAGGTCCTCGATCTCGGCCCAGATCGGCTCCAGGTCGAAGACGGCCCGCGCGGCGGTGTGCGTCCGGGCGATCTCCTCGTAGGTCGCGCCGGTCTCCTCCTTCAGGCGGAAGGCGAAGGTGCAGCCACCGCGGTTGATCGTGTCGTTGACGATCAGCGTGGTGATGATCTCGCGGCGCAGCGCGTGGTTGTCGATCGCCTCGGCGAACCTCGCCCGCAGCGCGGTCGGGAAGTACTCGTGCAGCGAGGTGCGGAAGAACGGGTCGTCCGGCAGCTCGGTGGCCAGCAGCTCCTCGGCCAGGATGATCTTGGTGTAGGCGAGCAGGACGGACATCTCGGGCTGCGAGAGGCCGCGGCCGTTCTGCTGGCGCTCACGGATCTGGCGCTCGGCGGGCAGGAACTCCAGCCCGCGGTCCAGCTGGCCGGCCGACTCGAAGCGGCTGATCATCCGGGCGTGCACGTTGACCATGCTGTGCGCCTGGGCGACGGCGTTGGCCAGCACCACGTTCTGCGCGTAGTTGTTGCGCAGCACCAGGTGGCCGACCTCGTCGGTCATCTCGGCCAGCAGGACGTTGCGCTGCTTGACCGTCATGTCGCCCTCGGCGACCACCTGGTTGAGCAGGATCTTGATGTTGACCTCGTGGTCCGAGGTGTCCACACCGGCCGAGTTGTCGATCGCGTCGGTGTCGATCCAGCCGCCGGTGCCCTCCGGGCCGCCGGTGGCCGCGTACTCGATGCGGCCGAGCTGGGTGCAGCCGAGGTTGCCGCCCTCGCCGATGACCCGGGCCCGGACCTGCTCGCCGTTGACCCGGATGGCGTCGTTGGACTTGTCGCCCACCTCGGCGTTGGTCTCGGTGGAGGCCTTGACGTAGGTGCCGATGCCGCCGTTCCAGAACAGGTCGACCGGGGCCTGGAGGACGGCCCGCATCAGCTCGGCCGGGGTCAGCTTGGTCGCCGACACACCGAGGGCGGCGCGGACCTGCGGGGTCAGCTGGATCGACTTGGCGCTGCGCGGGAAGACCCCGCCGCCGGCCGAGATCAGCGACCGGTCGTAGTCGTCCCAGGAGCTGCGCGGCAGCTCGAACAGGCGGCGGCGCTCGGCGTACGAGGAGGCCGCCTCCGGGTTCGGGTCCAGGAAGATGTGCCGGTGGTCGAAGGCGGCGACCAGGCGGATGTGCTCGCTGAGCAGCATGCCGTTGCCGAAGACGTCGCCGGACATGTCGCCGATGCCGATGACGGTGAAGTCCTCGGTCTGGGTGTCGACGCCGAGCTCGCGGAAGTTGCGCTTGACCGACTCCCAGGCACCGCGGGCGGTGATGCCCATGCCCTTGTGGTCGTAGCCGGCCGAGCCGCCGGAGGCGAACGCGTCGCCCAGCCAGAAGCCGTAGGACTCGGCGACGCCGTTGGCGATGTCCGAGAAGGTCGCGGTGCCCTTGTCGGCGGCGACGACCAGGTAGGTGTCGTCCTCGTCGTGGCGGACCACGTCGGCCGGGTGCACGACCTCGCCGCCGACCAGGTTGTCGGTGATGTCGAGCAGCGCCGAGATGAAGGTCTTGTACGAGGAGACGCCCTCGGCCAGCCAGGCGTCGCGGTCGACCGCCGGGTCCGGCAGCTGCTTGGCGACGAAGCCGCCCTTGGCGCCGACCGGGACGATGACGGTGTTCTTGACCATCTGCGCCTTGACCAGGCCCAGGATCTCGGTGCGGAAGTCCTCGCGCCGGTCGGACCAGCGCAGACCGCCGCGGGCGACCTTGCCGAAGCGCAGGTGGACGCCCTCGACCTGCGGCGAGTAGACCCAGATCTCGAACGCCGGGCGCGGGGCCGGCAGGTCCGGGATGGCCTTCGGGTCGAACTTCATCGACACGTAGGAGTGCCACTCGCCGGAGGCGGCGTGCTGGAAGAAGTTGGTCCGCAGGGTCGCCTTGATGAGGTTCAGGAAGGAGCGCAGGATGCGGTCCTCGTCCAGCGAGACGACCTCGTCGAGGGCGCCGGACAGCTCCTCCAGGATGCCCTCGGTCAGCTCCAGGGCGCCCGCGCGGTGGCTCGGGCTCAGCCGGGCCTCGAACAGGTTGACCAGCAGCCGGGTGGAGTGGGTGTTGTTGCGGAGCGCGTCCTCCATGTAGTCCTGGGAGAACGTGGAGCCCGCCTGGCGCAGGTACTTGGCGTACGCGCGCAGCATCATCGCCTGGCGCCAGGTCAGCCCGGCGGTCAGCACCAGCTCGTTGAAGCCGTCGTTCTCGGCCTTGCCCGTCCAGGTGGCGGCGAAGGTCTCCTGGAAGCGCTCGCGGGCCTCGTCGGTGAGCTCGGTGGCCTCGCGCAGCTTCAGGCCGAAGTCGTAGACCCACGCGGTGCTGCCGTCGGAGCGGCGCAGCGCGTACGGGTGCTCGTCCAGCACCTCGACGCCCAGGCGCTGGAGCACCGGCAGGACCTCGGTCAGCGAGATCGGGCCGCCGACCCGGTAGATCTTGAAGCGGCGCTCGTCGTCGCCGGCGCCGACCGGCTGGTACAGGTTCAGGCGGAAGTCGCCCTCGCCGTGCAGCGACTCGATCTGCTTGATGTCGGCGACGGCGGTGCGCGGCGGGAAGTCGGCGCGGTAGCCGTCGGGGAAGGCGTTGGCGTACTTGTGGCCGAGCTCGGCGGCCCGCTCCTCGCCCAGCTCGGTGTGCAGCTGGTCGTGGAAGCCGTCCATCCAGAACCGGGCGGCCTCGGCCAGCCGGTTCTCGATCCGCTCGATGTCCGTGTCGCTGAGGTGCGGCAGCGCGGTGCCCGGGGCGACCCGGACGACGAAGTGCAGACGGGTCAGCACCGACTCGGTGGCGTACACCGTGTAGTCGATGGTGGCGCCGTTCAGCTCCTCCTTGAGGATGTCGGTGATCAGCAGCCGGATGCGCGTGGTGTAGCGGTCGCGCGGCAGGTAGATGAACGCCGAGAAGTAGCGCCCGTACTCGTCCTGGCGCAGGAACAGCCGCAGCTTGCGGCGCTCCTGGAGGTAGAGCACGCTCGTCGCGATGGAGAGCAGCTCGGAGGCCGGGGTCTGGAAGATCTCGTCCCGCGGGAAGGTCTCCATGATCTGGAGCAGGTCGCGGCCGTCGTGGCTCTCGCTGGAGAAGCCGGAGTCCTCCAGCACCTCCTGGACCTTGCGGCGCACGACCGGGATGCGGGTGACCGACTCGGTGTAGGCGGCGGAGGAGAACAGGCCGAGGAAGCGGCGCTCGCCGATCGGCTCGCCGGCGGCGTTGAACTTCTTCACGCCGACGTAGTCCAGGTAGGCCGGGCGGTGCACGGTGGACCGGCTGTTGGCCTTGGTCAGGACGAGCAGCTTCTTCTCGTGGGCCTTGGCGCGCACCGGCGCGGAGAGCCGGCCGAAGGCCTCGCTGACGGCGTGGTGGGCGTCGTCGTGGCTGTGCGGGTCGGAGCGCAGGATGCCGAGGCCGGTCCCGGCGACGGCCTTGAGGACCTCCTCGCCCTCGTGCTCGACCAGGTCGTACTCGCGGTAGCCGAGGAAGGTGAAGTGGTCGTCGGCGAGCCAGCGCATCAGCTCCCAGGCCTCGCCGACCTCCTGCTCGGGCAGGCCGGCCGGGGGCTCCTCGGCCAGCTCGTCGGCCAGGCGCAGGGCGCTCTCGCGCATCTTGCCCCAGTCCTCGACGACCTCGCGGACGTCGCCGAGCACGCGGCGCAGGTCGGCCTCGATGGCGCGCAGGTCCTCGCGGTCGGTCTCGCGGTCGACCTCGATGTGCATCCACGACTCGACGGTCGCGTCGGCGGGCCACTCGGTGCCGGCGGCCTGGCTGCGGGAGCAGGCGTCGACGTCCAGGATCTCCAGCAGCTTGCCGGTGATGTCGCGGCGGACGACCAGCTGGGGGTGGATCACGACGTGGATCGCGCGGTCCTGGCGGGACAGCTCGTTGGTGACGGAGTCGACCAGGAAGGGCATGTCGTCCGTGACGACCTCGACCACGGTGTGGCCGCAGGACCAGCCGTTCTCCTCGACCGAGGGGGTGTGGACCCGCACCTCGGCGGTGCCCTGCGGGCGCTTGAGGCCCAGGCGGTAGTGGGAGGCGGCCGCGCCGTACACGTCGACCGGGTCTCTGTCGACCAGGTCCTCGGGCGCGGTGTGGAGGTAGTAGTGGTGCAGGTACGCGGTCAGAGCGCCGTTGCTCAGACCCTCCCCCGGCGCCGCTCCCCCCACCTGGCTGTTCTCAGCGGCTGCGGCTGCCTTCTTGAGCAGTTCGGCCTTGGCTGCGTCCAGCTTGGTCTGCATGACTTCTTGGCTCCTGTCGCGCGCCGTTGCGTGACTCGGTGGTGTGTGGATGTACACCGACGGGTCACCGCAATCCTGCCGCACCATCCGACTGAAAGGGGCTCATGGCACGCATGAAACGCCCTCCCAGCGGGTAGGACGTTCCGTTCGTCCTGCAGCCACCCGACGACGCCAGCCAGCCTAACCGGATCAATCGAAGGTGGACAGGGACAGGTCGGCGCAAACCCGCAGGAAGTCGGGTCCGTCCTGGACAGCATGTCCAAACCGGAGCCCGGTGTTCACTCTCAGCCCATGTGCGGGTGGCCGTGGTGGGTCGGCGGGACGAAGGTCTCCTTGATCGACCGGGCCGAGGTCCAGCGCAGCAGGTTCTGCGCGGCGCCCGCCTTGTCGTTGGTGCCGGAGGCCCGGCCGCCGCCGAAGGGCTGCTGGCCGACCACCGCGCCGGTCGGCTTGTCGTTGATGTAGAAGTTCCCCGCGGTGAACCGCAGCTCCTCGACGGCCTGGGCGATGGCGTAACGATCCTGCGCGATCACCGAACCGGTCAGGCCGTACGGGGCGCCGGCGTCGACCCGGCGCAGCACGTCGTCCCAGCGGGAGTCCTCGTAGACGTGGACGGCGAGGATCGGACCGAAGTACTCGGTCCGGAAGATCTCGCCCCGGTGGTCGGAGGAGACCAGCACGGTCGGCCGGACGAACCAGCCGATCGCGTCGTCGTACTGTCCTCCGGCCGCCAGTTCGATCGTCGGATCGGCCTTCGCCCGGTCGATGGCGTCCCGGTTCTTCTCGAAGGCGCGCCGGTCGATCAGGGCGCCCATGAAGTTGGACAGGTCGGTCACGTCGCCCACCGCGAGCGCGTCCACCTCGGCCAGGAAGTCGTCCTTGATCCGCTGCCAGAGGCTGCGCGGCAGGTAGGCGCGGGACAGCGCCGAGCACTTCTGGCCCTGGTACTCGAAGGCGCCGCGGATCAGCGCGGTCCTCAGGATCTCCGGGTCGGCCGAGCGGTGGGCCAGCAGGAAGTCCTTGCCGCCGGTCTCGCCGACGATCCTCGGGTACGCGCGGTAGCCGCCGATGTTGGCGCCGACGGTCTGCCACAGGGAGCGGAAGGTGGCGGTGGAGCCGGTGAAGTGCAGCCCGGCGAACGCCGGGTCGGCGAGCACCACCGGGGAGACCTGGAGGCCGTCGCCGGTCACCAGGTTGATCACCCCGGGCGGCAGGCCGGCCGCCTCCAGCAGCCGCATCAGGTGGTACGCGGCCAGGGTCTGGGTCGGCGCGGGCTTCCAGACCACGGTGTTGCCCATCAGCGCGGGGGCGGTCGGCAGGTTGCCGGCGATCGCGGTGAAGTTGAACGGGGTGACCGCGTAGACGAAACCTTCCAGCGGGCGGTGGTCGGTGCGGTTCCACACGCCGGGCGAGGAGATCGGCTGGTCCGCCAGGATCTGCCGGGCGAACCCCACGTTGAACCGCCAGAAGTCGATCAGCTCGCACGCCGAGTCGATCTCCGCCTGCTGCGCGGTCTTGGACTGGCCGAGCATGGTGGCCGCGTTGAGCGTCTCCCGCCAGGGGCCGGCCAGCAGGTCGGCGGCGCGCAGGAAGACCGCCGCGCGGTCGTCGAAGGAGAGCGAGCGCCACTGCCGGCCGGCGGCCAGCGCCGCGTCCACCGCCGCCCGGGCGTCCTCCCGGGTGGCGTTGCCGAGCACGCCCAGCTTGGCGGCGTGGTGGTGCGGCTGCACCACCTCGATCCGCTCGCCGCCGCCGAAGCGCTGCTCGCCGCCGATCGTCATCGGCAGCGGCACCTGCTCGGCCGCCAGGTCGTCCAGCCGCCGCACCAGCCGGTCCCGCTCCGGACTGCCGGGCGCGTACGCCCGCACCGGCTCGTTGACCGGGACCGGCACCTCGGTGACTGCGTCGATGGGCATGGCGGGCTCCGTCCTGGGGCTGGTCGGGTGTGACACCAGCCTGACCAGCCGGGGCGCGATCCGCCCGCTCAGACACGCGGACGGCGGACGTGGCGCCCGCCACGTCCGCCGGTATCCCGTCCCGCCCCTTCCGGACGGGCCCCGGGGTTCAGCCCGTGATCCGGCCCGCCAGCTCGACCGCCTCGGCCAGGCTGTCCACCACCGGGACGCCGACCGGCTCCAGCTTCTCCCGAGTGTGCGAACCGCCGGTGTAGAGCACCGCGTGGGCGCCCGCGCCCAGCGCCGCCAGGGCGTCGTCCGCGGCGTCGCCGATCAGCACCGTACGGGCCGGGTCCACCAGCTCGCCGAGCGCGGCCAGGTGCCGGGTCAGGTGCTCCGCCTTCTGACCGCCGGACGGGCCGCTGCGGCCGTCCACCCGCAGGAAGCCGCTGCTCAGGCCGAAGGTGTCGACCAGCGGCACCAGCTTGTCGTGCTCGTACATCGACAGCAGCGACTGGCTGTTCCCGGCCGCCCGCCAGCCGTCCAACAGCTCGCGCACGCCCTCGGTCAGCCCGCAGGACGGGCTGAGCTCCCGGTAGCGGTCGTGGAACGCGTCGTCGAGCCTCAGCCACTCCTCCGCGGAGGGCGTCCGGCCGAGCAGGCGCTGGTAGAAGCGGGGAATCGGGATCTCGTACTGCTCGCGGTACTCCTGGAGCGTCATCGGCCCGACGCCGATGGTCGCGAACGCGGCGTTGCTCGCCCCGAGCACGGCCTCCATGTCGTGGAAGAGCGTGCCGTTCCAGTCCCAAACGATGTGAGTGCGCACGGGGTGAAACGGTAACCCGGCCGGGTGACACGCCGGTAGGGCGGAACTCACCCGAGCAGGGAGGGGATCTCCTGGGTCGCGAACCAGAGCAGGTCGTGGTCCTCGGCTCCGTCCACGGTGAACTGGGCGTCCTGGTCGCCGGCGTCGGCCGCGGCCACCGCCGCCACCGCCGCCGCGACGTCCGTGACCACCTCGTCGTCGGACACGTCGGCGTGCACCGCGGCCGCCTTGGCCAACCGCACCGGGCCGGCCAGCACCACCCGGCCGAGCGAGGCCTGGTCCTGGTACTCGTCGCCGGGGAACGGCCGCACCGACCCGTCCGCCACGTCCAGCGCCACCACCACCCGGCGGCGCGGGGCCCCCGGGTCGGCGGCCAGCAGCCGCAGCGAGGACTGGGCGGCCCGGTTCAGCGCCGCGTACTCCAGCTCCTCCAGGTCGTCGCTGACGTACCACTCGCGCAGCGCGGGCGTCACCGCGTACGCGGCGGACTGGTCCAGGGCGCCGCCCTCGTGCGCCGCCGCCAGGCCGGCCAGGGTGGTGGGCACGTACACGCGCATCGGGGGCACTCTCCGGTTCGTCCAGCGGGGTTCGTCCAGCAGCACAGTCTCCAGCGCCCCAAGAATAAGCGCCGCCGGGCCGCCCGTGATCACCCCTGGTCCGGGGGCGGGCGCCCGCGGCCGGGGCCGGCTGGGGCCGGGCGGTGCCCGCGCCGGGCCCGCGCCGGACCCGCGCCGGGCCCGCGCCGGACCCGCGCCGGGCCCGCGCTAGGCCCGGAGCGCCTCCCGGCTGGTGCGCAGGGCGCTCTCCAGGACGGCGCCGCGGCGGGCCGGGTCCATCATGTTCGGGCCCATCACCGCGAGGTCCGCCAGGGTCGGCGCGAGCAGCCGCACCCGGACACCCTCGGCCCGCAGCTGGGCGGCCTCGCGCAGCAGCTGCCGGGTGACGGCGTGGCGGTAGCGGCTCACCAGCTGGGCGAGCACGCCGCGCGGACGGTCCCGGGCGCGCCACTCGCGCAGGGCGGCCAGGGTGTCGCGGCCGCCCCCGAGCCGGCCATCCCGGCCGTCCTGCCCCTCCCGGTCCTCCCGGCCCCGCCGCCAGGCCCGCCCCGGCCTCGGGTCCAGCCGCAGGGCCATCGGGGCGAGCACGTACACCTCGTCCAGGCCCCGGCCGAGCATCAGGTCGGCGTTGGTGGCGGACCAGCAGCCGCCGTCCACGTACGCCGAGCCGTCCAGCCGCACCGGCGCGAACCAGCCGGG
>NZ_JBHVRS010000013.1:171585-267569 GCF_042885595.1 Kitasatospora sp. NPDC058046 | reverse complement strand
GGGCCCGTGCCTCGTCCAGATGCGGGTTGAGGCGTGCCGGGTGCGGCACGTAGAAGGACGGCAGTTCGAACGGCTGGGTCACGGCGGGCGGGCCTTTCTGGACGTGTCGAATTGGACCAAGAATGACCCGCCGTCAGCTCGCCGCACCGTCACAACAGAAACAGTCATATGAAATGACTCGTTCCCCCCGTCCAGAACCACCCACCCGGCCGAGCGCCCTCCCCAACCCCCCACGCCCCGGCATCCGATACTACGTTCGAGCTTTCAGTCGTCACTCGTCCGTCGGTCCCGGCTGACCGGGCACGACGTCGTCCTCCCCCAACAGCTTCGCCCGGATCAGCCGTGCGAACTCCGGTCGGCCGGCCGCAGCGGTGAAGTCCGCCACACGGTGCGTGTAGACCTTCCGTTCGGCGGAGTCCGCGTCCAGCTCGACGTCGTCCAGCAACTGCCTCAACGGCCCGATCACGGAGGGCCCCCCGGCCGGACCGTACGGCCTGGCCGGTCCCGTGGGCCCCTCCTCGTCATCGTCCCCTGAGTCGTCCGGAGGAAGCCCGGCTCCCGGCACCAGGTGCGTGTACAGCTCGCTCACGGCCTGGTCGTTGGCAGCAGCCGAGAGTTGTGCGAGCGGGCCGATCAGGTCGACCGCCTCCCTGATCTGCTCGTCGTGGCGGGCCAGCCACCACACCATCGCACTGCCCGGCGACTTCAGGACGTCGTCGCCGAGATAGGCCCGCTTGCTCTGCTCGTGGCGGCGTTCGTGCTCCCAGACCTCCTCGGTCTTCCGCACCTCCGACAGCTTCCCGAGCCGGTGCCGGTCGTCCTCGGACAGCCGGAGCTCGACCCGCCCGCCCATGGCTTCCACCAGGCCCGACCGGTCCTGGCTCTGCGTTCCGAGAACACCGTTCAACCGGTGCTGCACCAGGTCCAGCCGCCCCGGGATCTCGCACGCCGTCACCTCACGGGCCCGCTCCAGCACCGTTTCGACCGCAAGGCCCGCCGGGTCCGCGTGCACCAGCCCGGTGAGGTTCGGGATCGGACGCCACCACACCGTGGCCGAGAAGTGGAAGTCGTAGTCCGGCACCAGGCTCGGCAGTGCCACTCCGGCCACCCTGGTCTTCTCCCACGGCGGCTCCGCCGGCTTCGGAGCCCTGGCCGATGCCTGCAGGACGGCCAACAGGAGGGCCATCGTGGCCGGCACCGCCCACAGCCAGACCGGCCACCTGGCCAACAACCCGAGTACCACGGTCACCGAGCCCGCCGCCAGCGCCAGCCCGACCAGCGGCGCCTTCCCCGTACCCTTCACAGCCCTCTCCCCCCGGTCGCCCCGACAAGTGGTTCGATCCCTTGGACGTGGTCGATCTTTCGGCAGAAGCGCGTCGCGACTTCCGCCCGGCTCACCGGCCCCGGGTGATCTTCGGGTCCGGCCGCCCACTCATGGGCCAGCAGGTAGTAGCGGCTGAGTACCGGGACTCGGCCGTCGGCGGCCCGGACGAGGATGCCCAGCAGCCGCTCACCGCCGTCCCGCGCCCTTCGCGCGGCCTCGAGCCAGTTCCGGACTCCGGCCTCGCACGCCTCTCGGAACGAAGCCACCGCCAGCATCCCCCGCCAGCCCCGAACGGCGTCCCGGTCGGACACCCAGAACGGCAACGGGTCCACCAGCTCCAAGAAGATCTCGGCGTCCGACAGCACCGGCTCGCTCCTCTCCAGCCCATCCAGGACCCGGGAGAGCAGCCCCAAGTACAGGTACCTGTCCCGGCCGACCAACTCCCGCAAGGCATCCCGGGCATGCCGCGGACCGTCCGCGGTTTCCCTCCGTGCGAGGTGGTGCAGGCGGACGAGGGCCTGGCCGGGATGACGCACTGCCATCACATCGACGCAGATCCGCGCGAGGCCCCGCACCAGATTGGTCGGCAGCGGCGGGCCAACCGACCATTCATAGGTCTTCGCCCGGAACGCCGAACCGCAGGTCCCACTCGTGACGCCCTCCTCCAGCACCAGCATCGCTACCGGCAAGAGCCGGTTCTCCTTCGCCCAGGACGCCACCAGGTCGGTCAGCAGACCCACATCGCCGGCTTGCAGGGCCTGTTCGGTGAAGCGGGCGACCATCCGCCGGCGATCCGGTGCGTCCAGCCACGTCGTCGCCCTGATCGCGTCTCCGACCCACGCCCCGAACGCGTCCCGCAGATCCGGGTAATAGGACCAGACATGGTCTCGAACCGCCGCCGCGTATGCCAGCTTCGTGAAGCCGATCCGGCCTTCCTCCACCACCATTCCCAGATCCCGCACCCGCTGTCTCAGGTCGGCCCGGTCGAGGCGGGGCCGTTCGTCCTCCGGGTGGCCGACCCTCGTCAGCAACTGGTCGGAAAGACGGAACACCGCGACCGCAGGGGCTCCGTCCAGCATGGCCGCCGTAAACAGCAAGGCCCGTTGGCGACCGTCCTCGAGTTTGGCGATCTGCCGGGCCACCTCGTCGAGGCGCTCACTGAGAGCCGCACCGGCTTTGTCCGCCCACTCCGCGAAGTCACCGCCTGCCGAACTCGCTTCGACCACGAGCTCGTGGAGTCGTTCCAACTCCCGCATGGGAGAGCTGTCCAGAAGCTCGCCGAGGCTCGACTGTCGCAGCTCCGGGACGGACACCTCGATTCCGGCCCACCCCAGGTGACTGGCCAGCACCTCGCCGCCCGCAGGTCGGCCGAGCCGTATCAGCAACTGCCGGACATCCGGCTGCAAGAGGTGCTCGTGGTCCCGCGAGAGAACCACCACCAGTCGGCCGGCAACGCCCTCGACCTTGGCCCAGTACGACTTCATCAGGCCCTGCGCGTCGACGACCTGCTGGTCGGAGAGGTCCGTGAGGTCGATCAGGACGCGTTCACCGTGGGAGAGTTCGCCCAGTTCCGCCTGCTGATCGTCGGAGGTAACCTCGCGGAACGGATCGCCCGGCTCACCCGAGCAGTGCAACAAGACCACGGCAGCCGTACGGCGTCCGCTGCCTTCGGCTCCGGAGACCAGGACGGCCGTGCCCGGCTCCTCCAACTTCCGGAGCGCCTCCGCGTATCCGTCCGGTGGCACGAAGCGCTCACTAAGCCAAAGGCGTCGCTCGGCCGCGATCCGCAGCGGATCCCCTCCGCTGCGGATCAGCCTGTCCGTGTCGGAGACGAAGTAGTTGTACTGGTTCCCACTGCCCGTGTGCGTCTGACCCCGGGCGTTGCCGATCCACGTCGCGTCCCCGTGGTCGCTCACCGGCGCCGTCCCCTGCGGTCACCCCGGTCGCCGAAGGTGTGGTTGACGGTGCCGCGTTCGAGGTAGGTGCCGCCGTCGCCGTGGAACTCCACACCGCCGTGCCGGATCGTGTTGTGCTGGGAGCCGTTGCCGGTGTGGACCGGGCCGCTCGCGTTGTTGATGAACGTCCCCACGTCGCGGCCCACGTTGCCGATCCCTCCGCTCTGGTCGTGCCGGTAGTCCCCGGCCTGCACCACGCTGCCGTTCACCCGGCCGACCTCGTTGCGGGTCTCTGTCGCCCCCTTCGACTTGGCGATCTGCCGCTCCGCCTCCGCGAGCCGGGGGACCGCTTCGGCAAGGTCGTCACCGAGGCGCAGGAGGCAGTGCTCGGCGTCGCGATCGTCGTACCGGCGGTACTGGCAGTCGGCCAGCTCGGCGATCTCGGGCGGGAGGGTCCGTCGGTCGAGCCGTGTCAGGCGGCCGACGAGGACCGGAACGACCAGGGCTTCGTTCTCGAAGGCCTCGACGATCTCCCGCCGGGTCCAGTCCTCCGGGTCGTCCAGCGCGCGTCGACCGTCCGCCGTACGGGCATCGGTCCAGCGCGGACCGATGACCGCGATGAGCACGCTGCTACGGCGGACGGCGGTCAGCAGTTCCTGGGGGAAGGGTCGGCCGATCTTGATGGACTTGCTGGCGCGGAACACCCGATCGGTTCCGAACCGCTGGGAGAGCTCGCGCTCGATGACCGTGGCGGCCGTGCCCTCGTCGCTGGTGCGGTAGTTGACGAAGATCTCGGGCATGACGAAATCACCTCTCCAGGTGAGTGAGGGATGAGGAACGGTGTGGCGGCCGGGGACGGGCCGGGAGTTCAGGCGGTCTACGGGTGCAGCGCCTGCGCGAGCAGGGGCTGGAGGGCCTGCACGGGTCGGCCGGCCCGGAACCGGTGCAGCTCGTGGGCGAGCCTGCGGACGTCGGACCGGATGGTGGCCGACCGCAAGGCCGGGATCAAGGGCAGGAGCTCCGCGGCGAGTTCGCAGGCGCGTTGCGGTTCCCCCGTGGCCGCGTGGGCGAGGGCGCGCCGGATGCCGTACCGGGCGCGGCTGCGGACGGCGTGCGCCGGGATCCTCGGGTACTCGTGGTCCAACACTTCGGCGGCCTGGCGCGGGCGGCCGAGGTCGTACAGGCACCAGCCGGTGACCACGGCCGCCGGGTCGGCCAGGTGGGTGGTGCCGAGCAGGGGTGTACCGCCGTTCTCGGTGTCGGCCCTGGCCAGCAGTTCTCGGGCCCGGTCGAGGCTGCGCAGACAAGCGGTGTGGTCGCCGGCGAGAGCATGCCCCTGAGCCTCCCGCTGTGCTGCGAGGCCCCGGATCCGTGGTGGCAGGGCGTCGTCCTGCGCCGGTTCGACCAGTTGTACGGTCTGGGTCGCGTCACCTGCGTAAAAGGTGATCAGGGCGCGTCGGACCAGCGCGTACGACGCCAGGTCGCGGTCTCCGCCTGCCTGTGCGAGTTCGACCGCCCGGGCGGTCCACCACAGTGCCGAGGTGTTGTCGTCCGCCTCCTGCGCCATCCAGCCTGTGTACTCCGCGTACCGCGCGGCCAGCACGAGCAGTCGGCCCCGGTTCACCGGGTCGGCCCGGGCGGCGAGCTCGCGCAAGGTGTGGGTCTGGACCGTGAGCAGCGGGATCAGCGTGCCCGGGGCACCGGACTGGCCGAGTTGTCGCATCTGGTCGAACTGGGCCCGGAAGATCTCGACCGGGCCGGATTCCGCGACGGCGGTCGCCGAGGCCTCCGTCGGCAGGGTCGCGGTCAGCCCGCCACCGATCAGTGAAGTGGCCCCGACGGCAAGCAGCTGCCGCCGTCCAAAGGCCCCGGGCCAACGGACCCCTTCCTGGTCGGCCCCGATCACTGCTTCCGCTTCACCGACGACGCCGCTCTGCACCGGTCCGCCGGACGGCGCCGACTCGGCCCCACCACGTCCCGCCAGCAGCCGCTCCAGCTCGCCGCCCGCGTCAAGCTGAACGTCACAGCGACGCGCCAACTGAGGCGGGGGTGGCTTGTGCCCACGTTCGATCTTGCTCAGGTGTCCCTTGCTGTAGCTGAGCAGTTCGGCCAACCGGGTGAGGGTCAGCCCGGCGGCGATCCGACGTCTGCGCAGTTCCGGACCGAACTCTCCGGACGACAATCTGGACACGCTCATGCCAACCCCCGTCTGGATCCGACCGCCCTGGCATCTGCTGCATCACGGGCCGGAAGCGGTCACCCCTCGCTTCCGCCTGGAATCTTGGCATGCGATCAAGCCGGTCAAACGGCGATCGACGGGGTTTCCCGTTTCCTCTTTCCCCCTCGAATGACCATGCGAGCAAAACGAGTTGGCGACATGTCCACGCACCAGAGCAACACATATGAACGCGCTCCCGCCCGGGCGGGCCGGTCGTGGCCTGCCCGGGCGGGAGCAGCGGTTCCGGCTCAGGCCGCGAGGCCGAGGGCGAGGGCGGGGGGAGGTGGGCGCCAGACAGAGAAGAGGGAAGGGAGCGTGGGCGCGGACGCCGAGCGGTGACGACGGTGTGGGCGGCGGGCTTTGGAGTGCCCTCCATTCGACGGCTGTTCGGTTCGACGCGCCCCCGACCCTGGACCCCCGGCGGATGCGACAGACGCGGGCAAAAAATATCCCTCGCCACCCCGCCGGCACCCCCGGCAACCGCTCCGCCAACGAACAATGCAGCTCTGGCAAGGCCTTGAACAGACAAGACTTCCCCGGCTACGGGCGTGTTGACCGCGTACGCCAACGCCGCTTCCACCAGACTGGGCGCCGACCCGACGTCAACTCCGAGGAGGGCAAGCCCATGAACGTCACCGTCCGGCTCGCACAGCAGCCCGAGGCCGACGAACTGCTCGGACGCAGCGCGCTCGCCGCACTCGTCGGCATGCTGCTGGACCAGCAGGTCCCGATGGAGTGGGCGTTCACCGGCCCGCTGACCATCGCCCAGCGCCTCGGCCACGACGACCTGGACGCCCACGAGATCGCCACCTACAACCCGGAGGAGTTCGTCGCGCTCCTCTCCGCCAAACCGGCGGTCCACCGCTACCCGGCCGCGATGGCCAAACGGGTGCAGCAGCTCTGCCAGTTCCTCGTCGCGCAGTACGACGGCGACGCGGCCGCGCTGTGGAAGAACGTCCGCACCGGCAAGGAGCTGCTCAGCCGGCTCAACGCCCTGCCCGGCTTCGGCAAGCAGAAGTCGCAGATCTTCCTGGCCCTGCTCGGCAAGCAGTACGGGGTACGGCCGGAGGGCTGGCGCGAGGCGGCCGGGGTGTACGGCGAGGAGGGCGCGCACCGCTCGGTGGCCGACATCACCGGCCCCGAATCGCTCACCCTGGTGCGGGAGTTCAAGCAGGAGGTGAAGCGCGCCGCGAAGGAGGCCAAGGCCGCCGCCAAACCGCGCACCACCACCCGCACGTCCGCCGCCCCCACCCCGACCGGGGTGCGCTGAGCACCGGCTGACCCACCCGGCCGGCCGTACCGGGGCCGGCCCCGCCCAGAGCGCGACGCGGGCCCCGGCCGCGCCGCGCGACCGGGGCCCGTGAACGGGAGCGCTCCGTCAGGCCACGACGGGCGCCTGCTGCTCCGCGGTGGAACCGTCCGCGGAGCCACCCGCGCCCCCGGAGCCGGCCACCGCCCCGAGCGCCTTGCGCCGCCGCGGCAGCGCGAACATCAGCAGGAAGACCGCGAGCAGCACCCCGGCGACCCACCACATCGCGTGCACGAAGGCCCCGCCGAACGCCGTCCCGACCGCCTCCGGCGCGACCACGTCGTCCATCGCCCCGAAGAAGGCCACCGACACCAGGCCGAGCCCGAGCGCGTTGCCCACCTGCTGCACGGTGTTGATCAGCCCGGACGCCGAACCGGCGTGCTCACGCGGCACCTCCGCCAGCACCGCGTCGGTGATCGGCGCGACGATCAGCCCCATCCCGAGGCCCATCACCACCAGCGGCAGCGCCATCTGCCAGGCGGTGATCGCCGTCCCGTACCGGTCCGCCTCCCAGATGTAGACGAGCACGCCCGCCGCCATCACCAGCGCGCCGGTCTGCAGCACCTTCCGCCCGAACCGCGGCACCAGCTTCTGCACCGACAGTCCGGCCGCCGTGGAGACCGCGATCGAGAACGGGATGCCGGTCGCGCCGGCCTTGAGCGGGCTCCAGCCCAGCCCGATCTGCATGTAGAGGGTCCAGACCAGGAAGTAGATGCCGAGTGCCACGCCGAAGGCCAGCTGCACGCAGATCCCGGCCGCGAAGGACTTCACCCGGAACAGCGCCAGCTCCACCAGGGGAGAGCCGTCCCGCCGCGTCTTGACCTTCTCGTACGCCACGAACAGCGCGAACAGCGGCAGGCTCCCGGCCATCGACAGGTAGCCCCACAGCGGCCAGCCGGCCTCCCGGCCGTGCGTCAGCGGGTAGATCAGCATCAGCAGGCCGAGGCTGGCCAGCGCCACGCCCACCAGGTCCAGCTTCAGCGCCTGGTCGGCCTTGGACTCGTCGATGAAGCGGCGGCCCAGCAGCAGTCCGGCGATGCCGACCGGCAGGTTGATCAGGAAGATCGGCCGCCAGGCCAGGCCGAACAGGTCCCACTCGGTGAGCAGCGCACCGATCATCGGACCGGAGACCGCGCCCAGCCCGACCACCGCGCCGAACAGGCCGAACACCTTGCCGCGCTCCTCCGCCGGGAAGGTCGCGTGGATGATCGACAGCACCTGCGGCACCATCAGCGCGGCCGTGCCGCCCTGGAGCACCCGGGTCGCGATCAGCATCTCCGGGCTGGAGGCCAGCCCGCACAGCGCCGAGGCCAGCGTGAAGCCGCCGATCCCGATCAGGAACACCCGCTTGCGGCCGTGGATGTCACCCAGCCGGCCGCCGGTGATCAGCCCGATCGCGAAGGCCAGCGCGTAGCCCCCGGTGACCCACTGGACGGCGCTGAACGAGGCGCCGGTGTCCTGCTGGATGCTCGGGATGGCGATGTTGACGATGGTCACGTCCACCAGGTCCATGAAGGAGGCGACCATCACGATCGTCAGCGCGATCCACCTCCGGCGCTCCGCTGCCGCGGTGCCCATTCCGTACTCCTCTACCTTTTCCACGTCCACGACAGTAGCGGGCATCTAGGTCAGAATCTGTCCCAGTTGGTCCGGCATTCTGGACGGCACGAGCGACGGCACGAGCGAGCGAAGCATCGAGAGGCGCACATGAGCGACACCCCGGCACGGCTGTTGAACCTCCTCTCGCTGCTCCAGACCCCGCGCGAGTGGCCCGGCAGCGAGCTCGCCGAACGGCTCGGCGTCAGCCCCCGCACCATCCGGCGCGACATCGACCGGCTGCGCGAGCTCGGCTACCCGGTGCGGGCCAGCATGGGCGCGGAGGGCGGCTACCGGCTGGTCGCGGGCACCGCGATGCCCCCGCTGCTGCTGGACGACGAGGAGGCGGTGGCCATCGCGGTCGGGCTCCGCGCGGCGGCCGGGCACGCCGTGGTCGGCATCGAGGAAGCCTCGGTACGGGCGCTCGGCAAGCTGCTCCAGGTGCTGCCGGGCCGGCTGCGGCACCAGGTCGGGACGCTCAACTCCGCGACCGTGCCGCTGCTCGCCGGGGACGGCCCGACCGTCGACCCGGAGGACCTCACCGTGCTCGCCCGCGCCGTCACCGCCCGGGAGCGGCTGCGCTTCGGCTACCGGGCGTACGACGGCGCCGAGACCAGTCGGCAGGTCGAGCCCGAGCGGCTGGTCTCGGTCGGCCGCCGCTGGTACCTGGTCGGCTACGACCTGGACCGCGCGGACTGGCGGCTGTTCCGGGTCGACCGGCTGAGCGGCCCGGCCGCCACCGGCGTCCGCTTCACCCCGCGCCCGCTCCCCGCCGAGGACGCCGCCGCGTACGTGGCGGGCAAGCTGCGCCGCCCGTCACCGAGCGGCACCGTGGTCGCCACCGTGCACGCCCCCGCCGAGCGGGTCCGCGACAGCCTCCGGCCGGGCGACTCCGAGGTCGAGCCGATCGACGGGCACAGCTGCCGGCTCCGCTCCCGTTCCGACTCGCTGGAGTGGACGGCGATGCGGCTGCTGTCGCTGGACTGCCCCTTCGAGGTGCACGAGCCGCCGGCGCTGCGCGAGCACCTGCGCCGGCTCGCCGACCGCGCCCACCACGCGGCCGGCCCGGAGGCTCGGACCCCGGGCCCCGCCCTGAGGGCCGGCACCTGAGGCCGCGACCCGAGGGCCGGAACCTAGGCCTCGACCCGGAACCAGCCGTTGCCGGAGCGGAACCAGAGCACCCCGTCCCGGCCGTGCGCGCGCCCCCGGTCGAGGCCGCCGGGGACGCCGACCCGCTCGCGGCGCACCTCCCGCCAGCCCTTCCGGCTCTCCCGTTCGCACCGGATCAGCTCGCCGCCGGGCTGGAGGAACACGGCCCGGTCCCCGGCGATCGCGAAGCCCACCGGCTGGCGGGCCGGCAGCCGCATGACGACGGGCTCGCCCCCGTCCGGGTCGATCCCGGTGAGGTGGCTCCTGTCCCCGTACCAGGCCAGCCAGGCCCGCCGTCCCTCGGTGGCGGCGGCGAGGCCCTCCAGCGGCTGGTCGCCCAGCTGCCCGAAGTCCGGCCGCCAGACGATCCGTCCGGCGGTGTCCAGCCCGAGCAGGCCGTACTGGCCGAGCGGGTTGTCCCCGTAGTTGCCCTCGTCCCCGAAGGCCAGCCAGATCCGGCCGTCCCGGTCGGTGGTCAACGCCTGGACGTCGTCGCCGAGTTGCAGCTCCCGGGTCAGCCGTCCGTCCGGCCCGAAGACCTGGCCGTTGCGCTCCCAGCCGTCCGCCGACTCCTCGGCCCTGCCTCCGACCAGCAGCACCCGGCCGCCCGGCAGCAGCGCCAGGAAGTCCGGCGGGACCCCGACCCCGGTGAGCGGCACCCGCCACTCGCCCCGCGGGCCGCGCACCACCACCTCGCCGTCGAACGGCAGCCGGGCGCACGGCCACGAACCGGCCGGTGCCGCGTACCGCTCCGGCACCACCAGGACGGCCAGCTCCCCCTGCGGCCCGACCGTCCAGGTCAGGGCCCGGTGGCCGGCCCGGACGTCCTCCGCGGGCAGCCGCCAGACCTCGACCGGACGGTCGGACACCGGTATCGACATCGATCGGGCCCCGCTCAGACCCCGTACTCGGCGGTCAGCAGCGCCCGGCCCAGGGTGTGGAAGGTGAGGTTGAAGCCCACCTGGGCCGGCGGGGTGTCGGCGGCGACGTCCAGCTCCTCCACGTCCAGCGCGTGCACCGCGAAGACGTAGCGGTGCGGGGCGCCGGGCGGCGGGGCGGCGCCGTCGTACCGGTTGCCCGGGAAGTCGTTGCGGCCGTGGAAGGAGGCCTCGCCAGGCAGGGCGGCGTCCGAGGAGCCGGCGCCGCGCGGCAGGCCGGCGGTGTCGGCGGGCAGGTTCAGGGCGAGCCAGTGCCACCAGCCGGAGCCGGTCGGCGCGTCCGGGTCGTAGCAGGTGACCGCGATGCTCCGGGTGCCCTCCGGCAGGCCCGACCAGGCCAGCTGCGGCGAGAGGTTGCCGTCGGCGTGGACGAACTCCGGGCCCAGCGTGCCGCCTTCGGTGATGTCCTCGCTGCTCAGCGGGAAGGACGGCACCTGCGGAAGGAACTCGTACGGCAGCGGCGCGCGCTTGCTCATGGGCTGGTCACCTCTCACGGTCGGAATGACACAGGTCACTCTAAACGGCTCGCCGTAATCGGGTGCGTGTGCGATCCCGCCGCCCCTAGAGTCGACGGCATGGCCTCCAGAATGACCCGTCTGCTCTCCGACTCGCGCGACGCGCTGTTCACCATGATCGGCCTCCAGGCCGTCATCTGGTCCGTCCAGGTGGTCAACTGGCTGGACGACTACGGGCTGTCGCAGGAGTTCGGCCTGCGCTCGGAGCGGATCGGCGACCTGCCGGAGATCTTCACCTCGCCGTTCCTGCACTTCGGTTGGGACCACATCGCGGCCAATGCCTGGCCGCTGTTCCTGCTCGGCTTCCTGTCCGCCTACCGGGGCATGAAGAAGTTCCTGCTGGCCAGCCTGGTGATCACGATGTCCGACGGGCTGCTGGTCTGGCTGCTGGAGAGCCCGAACACCGTGACGGCCGGGGCGAGCGGCCTGGTCTACGGCTACCTCGGCTACGTGGTGCTGCGCGGCGTGCTGGACCGCAACGTGCTGGACGCGGC
Organism: Kitasatospora sp. NPDC058046; assembly: GCF_042885595.1. Taxonomy (NCBI): domain Bacteria; kingdom Bacillati; phylum Actinomycetota; class Actinomycetes; order Kitasatosporales; family Streptomycetaceae; genus Kitasatospora; species Kitasatospora sp. NPDC058046. The sequence continues at coordinate 256,131 of NZ_JBHVRS010000013.1, read as the reverse complement.
GGTCGGCATCGTCATCGCGGCGGTCTACTCGACCATCCTGATCGGCGTGCTGCCGGTCACCCCGGGCGTCAGCTGGCTGGGCCACCTGGGCGGACTGATCGGCGGGCTGGCCGCCGCCTTCCTGCTCCGCCGCCGGCCGGCCGAACAGCGGGCCCCGAAGCCCGCCGCCGCCCCGGACAGCCCCGGATCCGCCCTGCTCAAGCAGCTGGACGACCTGGGCCTGTAGCCCCCGGCCCGGCGGCCGTCGGCCCGGTAGCCCACCCGGGCCATCAGGTATAGACCAATCCCACCCCTGCGGCTAGCGTGGACGGCTCACCCTCCCCCAGCTCCGGAGCCGCACCGTGGAGTCGTCCGTCCTCGCCTTCGCCACCGACCTGCTCGACGAGGGCGCCGACACCTTCTTCGGCAACCTCACCGACCGCGCCGGGGTCGGCGGCGTCACCCTCGCCTCCGTCTACCACGAGGCCCGCGACGTCTTCCCGCACAACCCCCGCCGGGTGGTCCGCTACCTGGAGCCGGGCGCGGCGTACTTCCGCCCCGACCCGGCCGCCTGGCGGGGCCGCCGGCTGGCCCCGGCGCCGTCCACCGCGATCGGCGACCGCGACCCCTTCGCCGAGGCCGGCGAGGAGGCCCGCCGCCGCGGCCTGAAGCTGCACGCCTGGACGGTCTTCTGCCACAACGACCGGCTCGGCTTCGCCCACCCCGACTGCGCCCCGGCCAACGCCTTCGGCGACCGCCACCTCACCGAGCTCTGCCCGGCGAACCCGGAGGTCCGGGAGTACGCGCTGACCCTGGTGGCCGAGCTGGCCCGGTACGGCGTGGACGCGGTCCGCGCCGAGTCCCTGCACTTCCACGGGCTGCGCCACGGCTACCACCACGAGCGCTACTTCGAGGAGCTGGGCCCGACCGCCGAGGCCCTGCTCGGGGTCTGCTTCTGCCCGCACTGCCGCGCCGCCGCCACCGCCGCCGGGGTCCCGGCCGAGGAGGTGGCCGAGGCGGTCCGCGCCGAGCTGCGCCACCGGCTGGCCGACGAGTCCGCCGCCGCCCGGCCCGCCGACCTCAGCGCCCTCGCCGACGGCGCCTTCGCCGCCTACGTGGACGCCTCCGCCGCCACCGTCACCGCGCTGGCCGCCGACCTCTCCGAGCAGGCCCGCCGGCACGGCATGCGGCTGAGCTTCATGGACGGCGGCGGCCCGGGCACCGGCTGGCTGGCCGGCATCGACCTGCCCGCCCTCGCCGGAGCCGCCGACCAGATCGAGACCCTCGGCTACGCGAAGACCCCGGAGGCCGTCCGGGAGAAGCTCGCCGCCTTCGCCCTGCACGGCGTCCACCCGAAGTCCATGGCGGTGATCCTGCGCCCGATGTCCTCCGACTGCGACGGCCCGGAGAACCTCGCCGCCAAGATCGCCACCCTGCGCGAACTCGGCGTCCCCGAGGTCGAGTTCTACCACTACGGCCTGATGCGGCTGTCCTCCCTGGACCGGATCGGCGCCGCGCTCTCCTCCTGAGGCCGGCCGCCGGCCGCCCCGGAACCGGTCACCGCCGCCGCTTGGACGTCCCGAACAGGCTGCGCGAGATCTCCTGCCCGAGCTGCTTCCCGGCCGAGCGCGCGAAGGACTTGACGCTCGGGTTGTTCAGCAGCGACCCGAGCAGCCCGCCCACGCCCGCCTGCTCCCGCGCCTTCCCCTCCCGCTCCTCCCGCCGCGCCGCCGGCTCGGGAGGAGCCGAGGCGGGAGGCCCGGCCGGCGCCGCCTCCGGCCGGGGGGCGCGCGCCGCCAGCTTCTCGTACGCCGACTCCCGGTCGATCGCGTCCCGGTAGCGCGCCGTCAGCGGCGAGGCGTCCACCACCGCCCGCAGGTCCGCCGCCTCGATCGGCCCCATCAGCGACTGCGGCGCCCGCAGCCTGGTCGCCGCGACCGGGGTCGGCGCGCCCTTCTCGGAGAGGACGGTGACCACGGCCTCGCCGGTGCCCAGCGAGGTCAGCACCGCGCCGAGGTCGTACGAGGAGCGCGGGAAGGTCGAGACGGTGGCCTTCAGCGCCTTGGCGTCGTCGGGGGTGAAGGCGCGCAGCGCGTGCTGCACCCGGTTGCCCAACTGCGCCAGCACGTCGGACGGGACGTCCCGCGGCGTCTGGGTCACGAAGAAGATGCCGACGCCCTTGGAGCGGATCAGCCGCACGGTCTGGGTGATCGCCTCCAGGAAGGCCTTGGAGGCGCCCTTGAACAGCAGGTGCGCCTCGTCGAAGAAGAACACCAGCTTGGGCTTGTCCGGATCGCCCACCTCGGGCAGCTCCTGGTAGAGGTCGGCGAGCAGCCACATCAGGAAGGTGGAGAACAGCCGCGGCCGGTCCTGTACGGCGGGCAGTTCCAGCACCGAGACCACACCCCGGCCGTCCGGGGCCGTCCGCAGCAGTTCGGCGGTGTCGAACTCGGGCTCGCCGAAGAACGCCCCGGCGCCCTCGTTCTCCAGCACGGTGAGCGCCCGCAGGATCACCCCGGCGGTGGCCGCCGAGAGCCCGCCGATGGTCCGCAGCTCCTCCTTGCCCTCGGGCGAGGCGAGGAAGGCGATCACCGCGGTGAGGTCCTTGAGGTCGTAGAGCTCCAGGCCCTTGGCGTCGGCGTAGTGGAACACCAGGGTGAGCGAGGACTCCTGGGTCTCGTTCAGGTCGAGCACCTTGGCCAGCAGCAGCGGCCCGAAGCTGGTGACGGTGGCCCGGATCGGGATGCCCGCGCCCTGCCCGCCGAGCGCGTAGAACTCGGTGGGGCAGCCGCGCGGCTCCCACTGCTGCCCGACCTCGGCGGCCCGGGCACCGGTCCGCTCGCTCGGCGTCCCGGGCGCGGCGACACCGGAGACGTCCCCCTTGATGTCGGCCAGGAACACCGGCACGCCCTGCGCGGAGAGCTGTTCGGCGATCAGCTGGAGGGTCTTGGTCTTGCCGGTGCCGGTGGCCCCGGCGACCAGCCCGTGCCGGTTGAGCACGCCCAGCGGGATGCGCACCTGGGCGTCCGGGTACGCGGTGCCGTCCAGCAGCACCGCGCCGAGGTCGAGGGCAGGGCCGGTGAAGGCGTACCCGGCGGCGATCTCCCGGACGGCCTGCGGGGTGAGGTCGGAGTCCATCGGTGAACACTCCTGAGCGGATCGGAACGCTTCGGAACGCTTCGGCATCGGCACGGAACCCGATCGGCACCCGGCGATGTTCGCGACATTTCCCATCAAACAGCGGCATTCGTCCATGCGCAGTTCACACCGGCGCGCGTGGCGGAGCCTCGGCTGCTGCGCCATCCGCCGTCCGAACGGTAGGCTTTCCGTGTGATCTTCAAGCGCATCGGCAATGGGCGGCCGTACCCGGATCACGGCCGGACGAGCACCCGCCAGTGGGCTGACGTCGCCCCGCGCCCGGTGCGACTCGACCAGCTGGTGACCACCAAGGGCCAACTCGACCTCGAAACCCTCCTGGCCGAGGACTCGACGTTCTACGGGGACCTCTTCGCCCACGTGGTGAAGTGGCACGGCGACCTCTACCTGGAGGACGGCCTGCACCGGGCCGTCCGGGCGGCGTTGCAGCAGCGCCAGGTGCTGCACGCCCGCGTCCTCGAAATGGAGTGACGGACCCCCGACCGGGCCGTCGGACCCCCACGGGCTTTCCGGACCGCCCCCTCGCCACCCGGCGGAGGGCGGTCCGCGCGTACCCCGGTACCCCCTTTCGGGTACCGGGGTACGCCAGATGATGATCGTTTAGTACCTTCGAGGCTGTCCGGCACTACGCTGCTGACTACGGCCGCGACCAGGGGATTCCGCCCGCACCGGGGGAAGCCCCCACCCGGCCGATCCGTCATCCCGACCCCGCCCTGGTACGAGGGGGAGACAAACCGTGAGCATGTTGACTCCCCAAGGCCTCAAGGGGAAGCAGTACCGCGTCACCGGCAACACCTACCCGCGCCTGGGCCGGCCTCCGAAGAAGAGCCGCAAGGTGATCGCCGCACTCGCCGGCCTGCTCGCCCTGGCCCTGGTCGCGCTCGGCGGCGTGCAGCTGTACGACATCTTCACCGGCAGGAACAAGAACGCCTCGGCCCAGGCCTGCGCGGACCCGTCCGGCAAGCCGCTGGCCGCCCCGACACCGGGGGCCGCCCCGGGCACCCCCGCCGCCTCCGGTGCGCCCGCCGCCGCGCAGGGCGACCCGCACGCCGTCCCGCAGGCCTCCGCCGTCACCGTGAACGTCTACAACGCCACCACCAAGGCCGGGCTGGCCGGCCGGACGGCCGAGGAGTTCAAGAAGCGCGGCTTCGTCATCGGCAAGGTCGGCAACGCCCCGGCCGAGCTGGACAAGAAGGTGCCCGGCACCGCCCAGGTGATCGCCGGTCCGGCCGGCGCCGGCGCGGGCACCCTGGTCGGTTCGCAGATCGCCGGGGCCGCCGTCACCGCCGACGCCCGCACCGACACCACCGTGGACTTCGTGATCGGCGACAGCTACAACGCCCTGCTGGACGAGACCCAGGCGGCCGCCGCCCTCGCGCTGGCCACCAAGCCCTCCCCCGCCCCGACCGCCACCGGCAGCTGCTGAGGCGGCACCGACCGGACGCGCGGCACCACCGAACACCGAGAGCCCCCGGCAGACGCAGTGCCGGGGGCTCTCGGTGTTCGGTGGTTCGGGTGGGGAGGCTCAGCCGGCCGTGCCGTACAGCCGGTCGCCCGCGTCGCCGAGGCCCGGGACGATGTAGCCGTTCTCGTTGAGCCGCTCGTCCACGGCGGCGGTGACGACGGTGACCGGCAGGCCTGCCAGCTCCCGCTCCATCACCTCGACGCCCTCGGGGGCGGCCAGCAGCACCACGGCGGTGACGTCGGTGGCACCGCGCTCGATCAGCATCCTGATCGCGGCGACCAGGGTGCCGCCGGTGGCCAGCATCGGGTCGAGCACGTAGACCTGGCGGCCGGAGAGGTCGTCCGGCATCCGGGTGGCGTAGGTGGAGGCCTCCAGGGTCTCCTCGTTGCGGACCATGCCGAGGAAACCCACCTCGGCGGTCGGCAGCAGCCGGGTCATCCCGTCCAGCATGCCGAGGCCGGCCCGCAGGATCGGGACCACCAGCGGGCGCGGGTAGCTGAGGCGGGTACCCAGCGTGACCGCCACGGGGGTGGTGATCTCCACCTCGTCGGTGCGGACGTCCCGGGTGGCCTCGTAGGCGAGGAGGGTCACCAGCTCGTCGGTCAGGCGACGGAAGGTCGGCGAGTCGGTGCGCTCGTCGCGCAGGGTGGAGAGCTTGTGGGCGACCAGGGGGTGGTCAACAACGTGGAGACGCATGTATCGAGGTTAGCCCGGTCCTGGACGGGTGTACGACTCGCCGTGCCCACCGGGGCGCCGGTCCGGGTGACGCTCCCGTGACCCGCCGTGACCCGGCGCGGTCGTCCGGACGGAAGTGCCTCCTGTGGTATCAACCGGGCCGTTCTGGGAATGTCACCTCTTATGACGAGCAACCCGAACCCTGGGGACGGCTCGATGGACGAGCCCGTCGACGGGGTGGGCCGGAGCCCGGGCCCGCCGTACGACCACCCCGAGACGGAAGCGGAGCGCCGCAAGCGGCGGGCCGTCTTCCTGCGCGAGCTCACCGAGGCGCGCGAGCTGCGGGAGCGGGTCCAGCCGCGGCGGACCAAGGAGCGGCGGATGCGCGAGGCGATGCGGATGCGGACCTTCCGGATCTGACCGGGCCCGGAACCGCCTCGGGAGGCACCTCCGGACCACCCCGGCGCCGCCCTGGCGCCCGTCCGGCGCGACACCCGGACGGCCCCGGGAAGGGACCCGAACGGCCCCGCCGGGCGTTCGGAGCAAATTTCGACCGGCCTCGGACCGCCCCGGCCCGGCTTCGCCGTCCGCCACCCGGTCCTTCCGACACGACCTGCAAAGACGCGCTGCAGAACACCCCCCGCAAGGGCGGGCTTTCTGTCACGATTCCGATGGGACGGTCCGAACAAGCGGACCGCCTCTGGCGCGGGGGCGGCCAGATTTCCGCGTTGCCCGTGCGCGCCGACAGCCGAGACCGATGATCTTGGGAGTGTCCCTGGTGGCGTACTTCGCTGCAGTGCTTGCTCGCACCGAGGACGGGTGGGATGTGAGCGAGACGGAGCTCGACGACGTCGAAACCCTCGCCGATCTGGCCGACCTGGCCCGCGGATCCGCCCAGGACGACGACAGCGTCCTGATCTTCATCGAACAGGAGGACGCCTGGTTCGCCGTCGTCCGCGTGGACGGCGAGGAGGACCCGCGGATCTTCGTGTCGGACGGCGCCGCGGCCGCCCGCAGCTCCTACGGCTCCGTCCTCACCGACGAGTTGGTCGACCAGGCCGGCGAGAGCGAGTTCGGCGACCTGGACCACCTGCTGGACGAGGCCGAGGAGGCCGAGGAGCAGGACGAGGAGGACGCCGACGCCCGCGGCGGCGTCCCGGTCGGCCCGCTCGGCGACGCCCACCTGCTCACCGAGTTCGGCCTCGCCGCCGACGAGCTGCTGGCGCTCAGCGGCGAGGGCGCGGTCCCGGGCGACGCCCTGGAGGAGATCGCCGAGGCCCTGGGCTGCGGCGAGGTCCTGGAGGCCGTCCGGTAGCGGCGTCGGCCATGCCGGTGTCCACCACCGGATACCCGACACTGGATGCCATGCAGCCCGCATCCACTCCGCTGACCGTCCCGCACGTCCCCCCGCTGCCCGCCCCTGTCCGCCCCGACCCGGTCCGCGACCGCTGGGCGGCGCCGATGCGCCTCGCCATGGCCGAGGCCGCGCTGGCGCCGGCCACCGGGGACGTACCGGTCGGGGCGCTCGTCCTGGACCCGGACGGCGAGGTGATCGGACGCGGCCACAACGAGCGCGAGGCGGTCGGCGACCCGACCGCGCACGCCGAGGTGGTCGCGGTCCGGCAGGCCGCGGAGAAGACCGGGGAGTGGCGGCTGAGCGGCTGCACGCTGGTCGTCACGCTGGAGCCGTGCACCATGTGCGCCGGCGCCATCGTGCTCTCCCGGATCGACCGGGTGGTCTACGGCGCCCTCGACGAGAAGGCCGGCGCGGCCGGCTCGCTCTTCGACGTGATGCGCGACCGCCGACTCAACCACCGGCCCGAGGTGATCCCGGGCGTCCTCGCCGACGAGTGCGGCGCGCAGCTGCGCGCCTTCTTCGACACCCACCGCTGAGGGCCGCCGGGCACCGCGGTGATACGGATTTCGTGACTGCGCCACCCCTCCGGTAGAGTTCCTCTCGGTAGCGTGTCCGAGCGGCCAAAGGAGCACGCCTCGAAAGCGTGTGTGGGGGCAACTCCACCGTGGGTTCGAATCCCACCGCTACCGCCATGAGCAGGACGAACGAAGGCCCCGTTAAAACTTTTAACGGGGCCTTCGTCGTGCCGGTCTCAGTTCTGGTCTCACTTCACCTGTCAGGCCGCCTGCTCCGCGCCGTCCGACTCGCCGGGCCGCGGAGGCACCGCCGGAACGGCCCCGGACATGGGAACGGCTCCGTACCCCGGGCCGATGACCACCGGTGCCCGGTCCGTACGGAGCCTGGAGGGGGAGCGGTTCGGGGGGACTGACCGCTCCCCCGGCGGAGTCCCACAACCGGCGCCGCGTCGGGGGGAAGCCGCGGCGACCGGTCCCACAGCGGGGAGCTCCGGATCCATGCACCGGGGATTCCTGCCAGATCCTCGGTACGTCTTCCATCCTGCCGTCCGGCCCGCGAGCGGGCATCCGGAGAAAGGCCCCACTCGCGGGGACCTTCGTCCCGCCGGCCGAACGCGTCGCACACTTGATAGCCCGTCCGGGTGGATAAGCTGCCCCCTGCAGGCCGCTCGGGGACCGGATGACGGCGGCCCACAGCTGGGAGGAAGAGGTCACCCGATGGCGCAGGCGAAGAGGATCGGCATGGCCCTCCTGCTCATCTTCGTGCTCTACTCGATCATCACCTCACCCTCCCGGTCCGCCGAGCTGGTCCAGCTCGGCTTCGAGGGGATCTCGAACGCGGCCAAGGCCGTCGGCACCTTCATGACCGGTCTGATCAAGTGACGGACGGCCCGCACCCATTCGGGTAGCGGTCGGCCCCCGGGCACCGGCTACGGTGAGCGGGACCCTCTGTCCCCGTCCGCGAGGAGCGGCAATCGTGATCCGCCACCTGGTCCTGTTCAAGCTCAACGAAGGCGTCAGCAAGGACGAAGAGCGCGTGCTCGCCGGCGCCAAGGCCTTCGACGCGCTCGGCTCGGTGATCCCCGAGCTGCGCGAGTGGGAGTGCGGCTGGAACACCACCGAGCGCGACATCGCGTACGACTACGCGATCAACAGCCTGGTCGAGGACCGCGACGCCCTCCAGGCCTACCTGACCCACCCGGACCACCAGGCCGCGGCCGGCCTCTGGCGCGAGTTCGCCACCTGGGTGATCGCCGACATCGAGGTCTGAGCACCCGTCCGGCCCCCACCCGTCCGACCCGGACCACCCGAAGCCGACCCCGGCGCTTCCCCCGGACGGACCGCGGCGCCCCGTCCGGCTTCCGGGCGGGGCGCCTTGCTCCGTCCTGGAACGATCCCTGCGGCGGTTCGCCGGCCGGCCCGGGAAAGGTTGAACGGCCCACCAACACACCTCCATCGGGTGCTTGCCCGACCTGTGCCCACCTTGTGATGCTATGACCGGTTTTGCCGGACATGGCGAGGTCGTGAACCCGCCGTGGCACCCGCTCCGCAGGGCCCGCCGTTGACGACTTTGGGAGGGGTGAGGTGTCCGTGGACGAAGTGCTGGCTGCGATCACCAGCCCGGCCGGCGAGCTCCGACCGGACCGGCTGCGCGGCCCCGGCGGCCGCCCCGCCGTGGACGTCCGGACGCTGACCCGGGTGCTGTTCGAACGGCTCGCCGAGCTGCCCCCGGACGCCCCCGAGCGGGAGCGGGTCCGGGCCGCCCTGATCGAGGTGAACATCCCGCTGGTCCGCTACGCCGCCACCCGCTTCCGCAGCCGCAGCGAGCCGATGGAGGACGTCGTCCAGGTCGGCACCATCGGCCTGATCAACGCGATCGACCGCTTCGACCCCGGCCGCGGCGTCCAGTTCCCCACCTACGCGCTGCCGACCATCCTGGGCGAGATCAAGCGCTACTTCCGGGACAACGTCCGCACCATGCACGTCCCGCGCCGGCTCCAGGAGCTGTGGGTCCAGGTCAGCGGCGCGATGGAGGAGCTGACGGTGCTGCACGGCCGGGTGCCCAAGGTGCCCGAGATCGCCGCCAGCCTGCGGATCCCCGAGGAGGACGTACGGGCCTGCCTGGACGCCGGGCGGGCGTACAACGCGGCGTCCCTGGAGGCCGCGCAGGAGCACGAGGGCGGGCTCGCCCTGCTCGACCGGCTCGGCTACGAGGACTCCGCGCTGGCCGAGGTCGAGCACCGGGACATGGTCCGCCACCTGCTGGTCCAGCTCCCCGAGCGGGAGCGGCGGATCGTGATGCTGCGGTTCTTCGCCAACCTGACCCAGTCCCAGATCAGCACCGAGCTGGGGATGTCCCAGATGCACGTGTCCCGGCTGCTCTCCCGGATCCTGACCAGGCTTCGGACCGGCAACTCCTGGGAAGAGTGAGATTGCAGCGAGTTACCCCGGCGTGACATCTTGCGACGTTCGGGTTTGCCGTGGACCGTGTTCCGGTATGCAGGGGGAAGGCCCTCGCCGGGAACCACCGCGCGACGGCCCCCGTTCAACTGACAGTCACAAGGGGGTGGGTGCATGTCCGGAGAGCTGGGCACTGCGGAGATCCACGCTGGCGGCCAGGCCAACGGCACGGCCGTCGTCGAGGACCTGGTCCCGCGGCAGCGGGTCGAACCGGCCCGGCCGCCCGGCCCCGACACGGGACCGGAGATGCCGCCCGGCTCGGTGCTGGACACCCGGACGCTCTCCCGCTCGCTGTTCCTGCGGCTGGCCGCGCTGGACCCGGGCAGCGCCGAGCACACCTACGTCCGCGACACCCTGATCGAGCTCAACCTGCCGCTGGTCCGGTACGCCTCGGCGCGCTTCCGCAGCCGCAACGAGCCGATGGAGGACATCGTCCAGGTCGGCACGATCGGCCTGATCAAGGCGATCGACCGGTTCGACCCGGAGCGCGGGGTGGAGTTCCCCACCTTCGCGATGCCCACCGTGGTCGGCGAGATCAAGCGCTTCTTCCGGGACACCAGCTGGTCGGTCCGCGTTCCACGCCGGCTCCAGGAGCTGCGGCTGGCGCTCACCAAGGCCGGCGACGAGCTCTCCCAGCGGCTGGACCGCTCCCCCACCGTCGCCGAGCTGGCGGCCTGCCTGGGGGTCAGCGAGGAGGACGTGGTCGAGGGCCTCGCGGTCGGCAACGCGTACACCGCCAGCTCGCTCGACTCCAGCACCGGCGAGGAGGACAGCGACGGCCCGCTGGCCGACCGGCTCGGCTACGAGGACCTCGCGCTGGAGGGCGTCGAGTACCGGGAGTCGCTCAAGCCGCTGCTGGCCAAGCTGCCGCCGCGCGAGCGCCGGATCATCATGCTGCGGTTCTTCGGCAACCTCACCCAGTCGCAGATCGGCGAGGAGATCGGGATCTCCCAGATGCACGTCTCGCGGCTGCTCACCCGGACGCTCACCCAGCTGCGCGAGGGGCTGATCAACGAGGGCTGAGCCGGCCGCCGGGAGCCGGGCCGCCCCGCTCGGCTCCCGGGTCGTCCAGCAGGTTGGCGCGCAGCCCGGCCAGCACCTCCCCGTCCAGTCCGAGTCCGTCCCGCCAGTAGGCGTCGAAGCCGCCCCAGCCGGCCACGACCTCGGTGAAGGCCGCGTCCAGGTAGCCGCCGTCGGCGCGGAAGACCGGCAGGAGCAGCTCGGGCTCGCGCATCAGGCCGCGGGCCCCGAAGTCGTCCAGCACCCGCCGTACGACCGGGGCGGAGCGCTCGTTGGTGAGCAGGTAGTCGGCCAGGACGGTCTCCCGGTCCACCCCCAGGGCGGTCAGCAGGAGGGCCGCGGCCCAGCCGGTGCGGTCCTTGCCCGCCGAGCAGTGGAACAGCAGCGGCGGCCCCTGAGGGTCCGCCAGCAGCCGTAGCAGGGCGGCGAATCGCTCGCGCGCCACCTGGTCCGTGACGAACCACCGGTAGAGGCCGGCCATCCGGGCGGCCGCCCGGCCGTCGCCGAGCAGCGCCCGCTGGCGCTCCGGGTCGTGGTCCGCCAGCGCGTCGCGGACCAGCAGGACGATGTCGAAGTCCGGTGCCAGCAGCGGGAGATGGTGGAGCGTCACACCGCCGGGCAGGTGGTCCAGACCGGTCTCGCGGACTTCGGCCATGCTCCGCAGGTCCACCACGCTGTGCAGGCCGAGCGCGCCGAGCGGGCCGAGGTCCTCGGCGGTGACACGGTTCAGGCCATCGCTGCGCAGTGCCACCCCGGGCCGGAGAATCCGCCCGTCAGCCGTCCGGTACCCGCCCAGATCACGGGCATTCAGCGCACCGCGCAAACCGAGACTGCGTCCGACCAGCGGCGTTCCGCCCGCCTCCGGTGACGCATTCCGTACGCTCGGGAATCCCCCGGACTCGGTATGCTGATCGACCATGTGAGCACCTCCATTGCATATTCGGACTGTCACATGGCACAGCCGTGCCCGATATTGCATGAACCTGCCCAACTGGGCGGCGAGATGTGCAAGAGTGTCATGCGCAACGACGACAGTGTAGGTGTCCCGCCCGCCCCACTGGGCCGCACCGTCGGTAACCACGTGTAGCAGTCAGCTTCCGGTTTTTCATTTTCAATTCACTATTTGCGCCGCCGGTCCGGTTCCGGTCACAATCAGCGCCTTCATGGCTTCGCCATGAACGTTGGTAACAGGTTCGCTGCACTCTCGCCCAATTGGTCCCTCGCACCACCGTCCCTCGACCAGGATGGGCCCGGGCAGCCTGCTGCCCGCGAACAGCTACACGGGCAGGCGAGCGCCGAGCAGCGTGACGCCTGCACCAAGGGGAGGATCACCATGGGTCGAGCGACCCGAAGAGTCGCCGCGTGCGCGGCGGCAGTCCTGCTGGCCAGCGGCTTGCAGACCACCCTGGCCCACGCCGACGCGGCGCCGCCCAGGATCGACCTCACCGTCCTGGTCGTCGACGACGGCGGCCCGTCCGTCGCTGCCATCACCGCCGAGTTGAAGAGCCAGGGCACGCCCTACAAGGTCATCAGCCTCAATGACCCCAACCGCCCCGTCATCAACTCCGCTTTCCTGAGCGACACGCTGAACGGCCAGCCCCGCGGGAAGTTCCAGGGCATCGTGCTGCCCAACGAAAACCCCTTCCCCAACAGTGCCACCGAGATGACGGCGATCGCGACCTACGAAGCCGCATTCAACGTCCGCCAGATCGACGCGTACACGTGGGCCAACCCGGCGGTGGGGCTGAACTACGCCCAGAATCCCGGATTCGTGGGCACTCTCGACGGATTCCAGGGCGCCACCACCACGGCCGGAACTTCGGGCCCGTTCGGGTACCTCAAGGGCAGCGTCCCGTTCGAGGACAACGACCCGAACGTCGGCGAGAGCTACGGCTACCTGGCCACTCCGCTCGCCAGCCTGCCGGCCGGCGCCTCGTTCGTCCCGCTGGTCGACGCGCCGATACCCAACACGGCCAGCCGCGGTTCGCTGGTCGGCGAGTACACCCACGACGGCCGCAAGGAACTGGTCGTCACGTTCGTCTACAACCAGTACCAGCAGCAGTACCGGCTGCTGGCCCGCGGCATGGTCGACTGGCTCACCCAGGGCGTACACCTCGGCTACGACCGCAACTACTTCGCCACCCACGTGGACGACGTCTTCCTGGCCGACGACCGCTGGGACACCGTGCTCAAGTGCACCCCCGGCGACGTCACCTGCCCGCCCGGCACCCCGGACACCGCCAACCCGATCCGGATGACCGTCGACGACGCCAACCACCTCAAGCAGTGGCAGGCCGCCAACAACTTCACCCTGGACATGGTGTTCAACGGTGGCGGCAGCGAGGACTGGAAGGCCGACCACCAGACCACGGTGGACCCCACGGCGAACCAGATGATCGCCGACCAGAGCAACTACCGGTGGGTCAACCACACCTACACCCACCCGTACCTGGGCTGCGAGCAGAACGTCACCGTGGTGCCGTGGGTCTGCGCCAAGAACACCGCGGGCGCCACCGTCTGGGTCGACCAGAACACCATCTCCTCCCAGATCAAGAACAACGCCGACTGGGCCACCGCGAACGGCCTGGGCTTCGACCCGCAGTCCCTGGTCACCGGCGAGCACTCCGGCCTGCTGACCGCCCCGCAGGAGACCAGCGACAACCCGAACCTGGCGCCGGCGCTGGCCGCCAACGGCATCAAGTTCACCGCCAGCGACGCCTCCCGCGAGACCGGGCAGCGGCCCGTCGGCTCCGCCCTGACCGTGCCGCGGTACCCGATGAACGTCTTCTACAACGCCGGTACGGCGAAGGAGGAGGCCGACGAGTACAACTGGATCTACACCAGCAAGGCCAACGGCGGCAGCGGCGTCTGCGAGAACAACGCCAACTCCACCTGCCTGCCCCAGCCGCTGGACACCACCACCGGCTACCAGTCGTACATCGTGCCGCTGGAGGCCCGGATCGACCTCGGCCACGTGCTGAGCAACGACCCGCGGCCGCACTTCGTGCACCAGTCGAACCTGTCCGAGGACCGCATCCTGTACCCGGTGCTGGAGAAGATCCTCGGCACCTACCGCTCGCTGCACGCGGACAGCGCCCCGATCGTGAACCTGAGCCAGCGCGAGATCGGCCAGGAGTTCCAGCGCCGCGCGGCCTGGAACACCGCCCTCGCCTCCGGCCAGGTCACCGCCTACCGGGTCGGCAGCACCGTCACCGTCAACGCGCCGTCCGGCGTTCAGGTCCAGGCCACCATGCCGACCGGAACCGCTCAGAAGCTGGCCATCGGAACGGGCGGGTTCGGTTCGTCCTACGCCGGTACCCTCTCGGGTTGGGTGTCCCCGGGCGCGCTGCAGAGCAGCGTCACCCTGCAGCTGCCGTCCGCGCCGGCCGCCCCGGCCCCCGTCGCGCCGGGCGTCGCGGCCAAGTCCGTCCCGGCCCCGGCGCCGGCGGACAAGAAGGTCGTGCCGCAGGGTGTCGCCACCCCGGTCCCGGTGGGGCCGAGCGACACCACCCGCAAGCCCGCTCCGTCCCTGGTCCCGGGTAGCGGAACCCCGGTGCCCGGCAAGGATGTCCTCGCTGGCACCATCGGTCAGGGCGGCAACGGCCACGACGACAGGGCTGCGACGAAGAACGGCAAGGCCTCTGGGGGGACGGCCACGCCGAGCAGCACCACCGGACGCTCCGGCAACCGGTAACCGGTAACCAGCACCACCCGCCACGGCTCCCGTTCCGGTCATCCAGGCCGGAACCTACGCAAGAACAGGAGGGGGGACAGGAATGCGCGTCACCCTGCTCACCGAGGGGACGTATCCGCACCAGCACGGCGGCGTGAGCGTCTGGTGCGACCAGCTCGTTCAGGGCATGCCGGACGTCGAGTTCGACGTCATCGCCGTCACCGGAACCGGCCACGAGCCACTGGCCTGGGAACTGCCCGCCAACGTACGGTCGGTCACCACCGCGCCGCTGTGGGGGCCCGCCTCGGAGGGCCGACCGCCCCGCGGCAAGGAGATGCGGCGCTTCCTCAACGCGTACGAGCGCTTCCTGCACTCCATCCTCGACCCGGTCTACACCACCCACTTCGGCACCGAGCTGTACAACTTCGCCGACCTCGCCCGGCACGGGCTGCTCAGCCCGGCGCTGCGCAGCGAGCGCGCGCTGCGCACCCTCCAGCAGGTCTGGACCCGCGACTACCTGCCGACCGCCGTCTCCCGGCCCACCCTGCACGACGCCCTGAACGCCACCGACCTGCTGGAGCACGCCCTGCGGCCGCTCTCGGTCGAGCCGCCCAAGGACGGCGTCGCGCACGCGGCCAGCGGCGGCCTCGCCACCCTGCCGGGGCTGATCGCCGCCCAGCAGTACGGCGTACCGTTTCTGCTCACCGAGCACGGCATCTACCTGCGCGAGCGCTACCTCGGCTACCGCACCGGCCCCTACCGCTGGCCGGTCAAGGCGCTGCTGCTCGGCTTCTACCGGATGCTCGCCGAGGAGAGCTACCGGCAGGCCGCCCTCGTCACCCCCGGCAACCGGTACAACCGGCGCTGGGAGGAGCGCGGCGGCACGCCGTCCTCGCACATCCGCACCGTCTACAACGGGGTGGACCCGGCGGCCTTCCCGCCGGCCGGCCCCGAGCCCGAGACGCCGACCCTCAGCTGGGCCGGCCGGGTCGACCCGATCAAGGACCTGGAGACGCTGATCCGGGCCTTCGCCATCGTCCAGCGGGAGATCCCCGAGGCGCGTCTGCGGCTCTTCGGCGGCACCCCCAAGGGCGGCGAGGCGTACCGGGACGGCTGCATAGCCCTGGCCGCCGAGCTCGGCATAGCCGACTCGGTGGCCTTCGAGGGCCGCGTCGCCGACATCACCGACGCGTACGCGGCGGGCAACGTGGTCATGCTCTCCAGCATCAGCGAGGGCTTCCCGTTCACCCTGATCGAGGCGATGTCCTGCGGCCGCGCGACCGTCTCGACCGACGTCGGCGGCGTGCGCGAGGCCGTCGGCGACACCGGACTGGTCGTCCCGCCGCGCGAACCCGAACCGATGGCGGCCGCCGCGATCGAGCTGCTGCGCGACGCCGAACGGCGCGCCCGGCTCGGCGAGGGCGCCCGGCTGCGGGTGATCGAGCAGTTCACCCTCCGCCAGAACATCGACGGCTTCCGCGGCATCTACACCGAGCTCCTGGGCACCGCCCGCTGGATGCCCGGCGGCATGGTCGCCGTCACCGACCAGGTCCCCAGCCCCGACTGGGACCAGCAGCTGGCCGCCGCCCGCCCCGAGCCGAGCGAGGTCGGCGCGTGAACGGGAACGGCGACAGAACCATCGAGAGGCGCGTGTCCCGCTCAGCGGCCGCCGAGCACAACGAGGTGGACGCGTGAACGAGCGCAGCGAGCGAACCATCGAAAGGCGCGTGTCCCGCTCAGCGGCCGCCGAGCACAGCGAGGTGGACGCATGAGCGGTCCGTTGCGACTGATTCCGGGCGAGGCCGGCCCCGACCAGACCGTGCAGCTGCGCGCCCTGCCGCTCAAGCGCCGCCGTCCCGCCCCGTCGGAGCAGGAGCCGGAGCCGGAGCCGGAGGACGCGCTCTACCTCCCCGCGGACCCGCTGGACGAGCTCGCCGAGCGCCTGCGCGACGTCTGCGCCGACGCCGTCCACCCGTACGAGATCGCGGCCTTCCTGGAGTCCGACGGCCTGTCGGACGAGCAGGCCGCCCTGCTGTACGGCCGCCCCGACGCGTTCACCGTCGCCGAGGAACTGTTCGAGAAGGTCGAGCGCCGCTACCCCGGCCCGAGCTCCGAGTTCGCCAACCCCTGGCGGGCCGACCCCTGGCGCTGCGTGGTGCGCGGCCTGGTGTTCGCCCTGCCGGGGCTCGGCTACCTGCTCGGCGCCAACCTGTTCGCGACCACCCGGATGCGCTTCGGCCTGCCCTCGGGCATGCTCGCGCTGTCCGTCGCCACGCTGGTCAGCTGGGGCTTCAACCAGGCGCTGGCGCACCGCTCCTACCGCTGGCTGGGCCGGCTGCGCCGCCGCGAGGCCGCGGTCTGCCTGGCCGTCGGCGCCCCGGTCGGCGCGCTGGTCGCGGCGGCCGCCGCGTACGTGGTCGGCGGGCCGCTGGGCGCGCTGTGCTTCGCCGCCGGGCAGTCCTGCTACCTGGGCGCGGCCACCGTGCTGCTGGTGCTCGGGCGGGAGAAGTTCCTGCTGCTGGCGCTGGCCCCGGCCTCGGTCGGCGCGGGCGTGGTGCTGGCGGCGGACGTCCCGCAGCCGGTCCGTACGGTCGTGCTGCTCGTCTCGCTGGTGCTGGCGGTCGGACTGGCCGTCCGGGAGCTGCTGGTCTGCATCCGCGGCGGCGAACGCGAGTCCGTCGAGCTGAGGCTGCCGGTCCGCCAGGAGGTCCCGCACCTGCTGTTCGGCCTGGCCTGCGGCGCGCTCACGCTGATCGCCGGCCTCGGCGGGACGATCCACCAGGCCGTGCAGTCCGGCGGCCTCCCTGCGCAGGGGACGTCGACCACCCCGACCGGACCGGCCATGATCGCGCTGACGCTCAGCCTGGGCCTCGCCGAGTGGCTGCTCTTCCGCTACCGGGCGATGGCGGTGGCCGCCCTGCGCACCAGCCACACCAGCGGCCAGTTCACCCGCCGCACCGGCGGGATCCTGCTCGGCTGCCTGTTCATCTACCTCACCACCGTGGCCGCGCTGGACGCCGCCGCGACCGTGCTGTGGCCCGGCGCCCCCGCGCTCGGCGTGCCGCAGCTCGGCGCGATGCTGCTCCTCGGCGGCTCGCTCTGGCTGGCGCTGCTGCTGAACGCCTTCGGGTTCAGCTGGAGCACCGCCCTCGTCTGTCTGGCCGCCGCGGTCGCCGAGAGCGCCGGGCTGCTGGCGGGTGCGGACCCGATCGTCCTGCAGCTGATCGGCTGCGGGACGGCCGCCTTCGTCCTCACCGCACTGGCCGGGCCCGCGCTCGGCCGCACCACCCAGCACCGCTGAAAACGCACCACCCAGCACCGCTGAACACATCGAATATCCCGCACGCCTCCTTCGCGTGCACCGCCGTACCCGTTCCACCTGAGACACCCACCGGGCCAACGGCGGCCGGCCACCCCAGTGCGTCCGGCCGCCCCGGCAGATCGAGAAAGCGACATCCGCATGAGCAGCGTTGCGGTTACCGGAGCCGAGGGCTTCATCGGCTCCCACCTCGTCGAGACCCTGGTCGCCGACGGGCACCACGTCCGCGCGATGGTCCAGTACAACTCGTTCTCGTCCTTCGGCTGGCTGGAGACCCTGTCCGAGGAGGTGCTGGACTCGGTCGAGATCGTCCTCGGCGACGTCCGGGACCCGGGCTCGGTCAACGGCCTGGTCAAGGGCACCGAGGCGGTCTACCACCTGGCCGCCCTGATCGCGATCCCGTACTCCTACCGCGCCCCCCACTCGTACGTGGACACCAACGTCACCGGCACCCTGAACGTGCTGGAGGCGGTGCGCCACCAGGAGATCCCCCGCCTGGTGCACACCTCCACCAGCGAGACCTACGGCACCGCGCAGACCGTGCCGATCACCGAGGACCACCCGATCAACACCCAGTCCCCGTACGCCGCCTCCAAGGCCGGCGGGGACCGGCTGGCCGACAGCTACCACGCCAGCTTCGAGACCCCGGTCGTCACCCTGCGCCCGTTCAACACCTTCGGCCCGCGCCAGTCGATGCGCGCCGTCATCCCGACCGTGATCGCCCAGGTCGCGGCCGGCCAGACCGAGATCACCCTCGGCGACCTGCGCCCGACCCGCGACTTCACGTTCGTCAAGGACACCGCCAACGCCTTCCGCACGGTGGGCTCCGCGCCCGCCGACACGGTGGTCGGCCGGACCTTCAACGCCGGCACCGGCGGCGAGATCTCGGTCGGCGACCTGGTCACCCTGGTCGGCAAGCTGATGGGCGTGGACCTGGTGGTGAAGGAGGACGAGCAGCGCATCCGTCCGACCAACTCCGAGGTCATGCGCCTGGTCGCGGACGCGACCCGGCTGCGCGAGGCCACCGGCTGGGCCCCGAACTTCAGCCTGGAGCAGGGCCTGGAGCAGACCATCGAGTTCTTCCGCGACCCGGCCAACCTGGCCCGCTACAAGACCGACATCTACAACGTCTGACCCGCCCCGACCGATCTTGCTCGTCCTGGTAACCAAGGTTCGTGTCCTGCACATCCTTTCCGTGGGGGAAACACCATGCACGCAGTGATCCTGGCCGGCGGTAAGGGCGTCCGTCTCCGCCCGTACACCACCGCGCTTCCCAAGCCGCTCGTCCCGATCGGCGACCAGCACGCGATCCTGGAGATCGTGATGCGCCAGCTCGCCGCCGCGGGCTTCCAGAGCGTCACCCTGGCCATCGGCCACCTCGGCCACATCATCCGCGCCTACGTCGGCAACGGCTCGCAGTGGGGCCTGCGGGTCGGCTACGCCGTCGAGGACAGCCCGCTCGGCACCATGGGCCCGCTGCTCACCATGCAGGAGCGCCTGCCCGAGCACTTCCTGGTGATGAACGGCGACATCCTGACCGACCTGGACTTCGCCGGGGTGCTCAAGCACCACGAGGCGTCCGGCGCCCCGCTGACCATCGCCACCTACGCCCGCCAGGTCAAGATCGACTTCGGCGTGCTGACCTCCGAAGAGGGCACCATCACCGGCTTCCAGGAGAAGCCCAGCATCGACTACCGCGTCTCGATGGGCGTGTACGGCGTCTCCCGCTCGGCGCTGGCCAAGTACACCCCCGGCCTGCCGCTGGGCTTCGACGAGCTGGTGCTCGACCTGCTGGCCGCCGAGACCCCGCCCGCCGCGTACGAGTTCGGCGGCTACTGGCTGGACATCGGCCGGCCCGACGACTACGACCGGGCCAACGCCGAGTTCTCCACCATCCGTCCGGTCCTGATGCCCTTCGAGTCGAGCGGCATCACACCGGGTGTCGCGGAGCTGCCGATCCCGGCCGCCCGCACCGCCCCGGACGACGCGACCACCGAGCCCGCCACCGCGGGCGCCGAGAGCGACGGACGGGCCGCGTGAGAATTCTGCTCCTCGGCGGCGACGGCTTCCTCGGCCGTCACGCCACCGCCGTCCTGCGGTCAGTGCCCGGTGCCACCGTGCTGACCGCGGGCCGGCGGCCCGCCCACGACCTCCGGCTGGACCTGGCCACCGCCCAGGCCGGCCCGCTCGGCGAGGAACTGTCCGCGCTGGCCCCCGACGCGGTGGTCAACTTCGCCGGCGCGGTGGCCGGCAGCGCGGTCAAGCTCGCCGAGGTGAACGCCCGCGGCCCGGCGGTGCTCTGCGAGGCGCTCTCCCTCGGCGCCCCGAAGGCCCGCCTGGTGCACATCGGTTCGGCCGGCGAGTACGGCGTCTGCGCGCGGGGCGAGTCCCTCGCCGAGGACGCCGACGCCCGCCCGGTCGGCGTGTACGGCGCGACCAAGCTGGCCGGCTCCCTCGCGGTGGCCGGCTCGTCGCTGGACGCCGTGGTGCTGCGGGTGTTCAACCCGGTCGGCCCCGGCGCCCCGGCGGGCTCGCTGCCCGGGCGGCTGGCCGCCGAGCTGCGCCGGGTGGCGCCCGAGGGCGCCGACGGCGTGATCACGGTCGGCGACCTCTCCGCCTACCGCGACTTCGTCGACGCCCGGGACGTGGCGAAGGCGGTCGGCCTGGCCGTCACCGCCGACCGTCCGCTCCCCCGGGTGCTCAACCTGGCCTCCGGGCACGCCCGGCAGGTCCGGGCGATCGCGGACGGGCTGGTCGCCGCGGCCGGCTTCACCGGCCGGATCGACGAGAGCGGGGCGGGCTCCGAGCGCTCGGCTGCGGTCTCCTGGCAGCAGGCCGACGTGTCGGCCGCCGACCGGGAGCTCGGCTGGCGGCCGGAGACGGACCTCGCCGACACCCTGCGCGACCTGTGGCTCGGCACCGCCGGGCCCACGCCCGACCCGGTGGTCGCATGACCGCCGGGCACACCCCCGACGGCCGCCTGCTGGTGCCGCTGTACGTCCACCCCGCGGTGGACCCGGCGGCCTGGCAGGCGGTCGCCGCCGCCGACCCCGCCCGGATCGCCGCCGTCGTGCTCAACCTCGCCGACGGTCCGGGCGAGTTCCCGGACCACGTCTTCGCCGAGGCCGCCGACGAACTCCGCGCCGCCGGACTGCCGTTGGTCGGCTACACCGACACCGACTACGGCCGCCGGCCGCACGCGGCCGTGGTGGCCGACATCCTGACGTACCGTCAGCGTCACGGCATCACCGGCGTCTACCTCGACCAGGTCTCCACCCACCCGGGTGCGCTCGCGCACTACCGGCGGCTGGCCACGGCCGCCCGCGCGGCCGGCTGCGGCACCGTGGTATTCGGCCACGGCGAGCACCCGGACCCGGGCTACGCCGAAGTCGGCCTGGCCGACCTGCTGGTGACCTTCGAGGGCGACTGGGACGCCTACCGCGCCATGACGCTGCCGCTGTGGACCGGCCGGCACGCGGCCTCCCGCTTCTGCCACCTGGTCTACGACGTCCCTTCCGAGCACGCCCAGGACGCCGCCGCCCTGATCGCCGCCCGGCGAGCCGGCGTCGGCTGCGCCGTACCGGGGGCCGGGGAGAACCCCTGGCGCACCCTGCCGTACGGCCTGAACGCCGCCGAACTGACCTGACCCGATCCGGAGTCCGACTACCGTGAACCGCCGCAACCACCGGCACCTCCCGGCCGCCCTGGCCCTCGCCACCGCCACCGCCCTGCTGGTCAGCTCGTGCAGCAGCTCGGGATCGGAGGACGACCAGGACTCGGCCGACGGCACCCCGAGCAACTCCCCCGCGGCCACCGCGCCGAGCACCCCCGGCACCCCCGACCCGAGCACCACCGAGCCGGGCACGCCGACCCCCGCGCCCACCGCCCCCGGCACCACCGCGCCCGCCCCGGGCACGCCCGGCAGCAGCACGCCTCCCGGCACCCCGCCGGGCACCGGCACCCCGCCGGGCACCGGCACCCCGCCGGGCAACCCGGCACCACCGGCCGGCGCCCGCTGGCAGCCCGCCCCGGGCCTCGCCTGGCAGTGGCAACTCGGCGGCGGCGTCGACCAGTCGGTGGACGTCCCGGTCTACGACATCGACGGCTTCGAGAACGACGCCTCGGTGGTGGCCGCGCTGCACGCCAAGGGCCGCAAGGTGATCTGCTACATCAACGCCGGCTCCTGGGAGGACTTCCGCCCCGACTCCGCCGCCTTCGCCAAGTCCCTCCAGGGCTCGGACACCGGCTGGAAGGGCGAGAAGTGGTTCGACATCCGCAAGCTCGACCAGCTGAAGCCGCTGATGGCCGCCCGCTTCGACATGTGCCGGAGCAAGGGCTTCGACGCCGTCGAGCCGGACACCATCGAGGCGTACAACCAGAACAGCGGCTTCCCGCTGACCCCGGACGACCAGCTCAGGTACAACCGGATGCTGGCCCAGCTCGCCCACGAACGCGGCCTGGCCATCGGCCTGAAGAACGACCTGGACCAGATCCCGGCCCTGCTCCCGGACTTCGACTTCGCGGTCAACGAGGAGTGCGCGCAGTTCGACGAGTGCGACCGGGTCGCGCCCTTCGTCAAGGCGGGCAAGGCGGTCTTCCACGTCGAGTACAAGCTCGACACGGACCAGTTCTGCGGCAAGGCCAAGTCGCTGGGCTTCAGTTCGATGCGGAAGAAGCTCGAACTGAACGCCTGGCGCAAGCCCTGCTGAGGTGTTCGTCTTCCGTCGCGCGGGTGACCCGGACGAGGGCCACCCGCGCGAAGGTCACTTGACCGCCAGCCAGACGACGGCGCCCAGGACGACCAGCACGACGACGGCGACCAGCGCGATCACGCCGGTGCGGCCGCTGCTCTTGCTGCTGCCGTAGGTGGAAACGTTGCCCGGGGCCTGGGGCGCCGGGCTCTCGTCGACGAACGCCCGGAACATCTGGGTGCTGCCGGCGGGGTCGTAGTCGTTGTCAGCCATGGCACGGACTCTAACGAATCGGCCCACCTCGGGCACACCCCGGACCCCCGTCGCGCGGACCACACCACCCTTCCGTGCAACAGCCTCGTGAAGACCGCGGGGTTCCCGGAATGCCGGGCCGGGCCATGGGGTTGACTGCCTTCATGACCGGAAACCACAGCCGGGTGAGCCTCGGCACCTCCGACCTGTCCGTCTTCCCGCTCTCCCTCGGCGGCAACGTCTTCGGCTGGACGGCCGACGAACAGCAGTCCTTCGCCGTCCTGGACGCCTACGCGGCGGCCGGCGGAAACTTCGTCGACACCGCCGACGTCTACTCCTCCTGGGCCCCGGGCAACACCGGCGGCGAGTCCGAGACCGTCCTCGGCAACTGGCTGCGCAGCCGCGGCAACCGCGAGGACGTCGTGATCGCCACCAAGGTCGGCATGCTCGCCGAGCGCGGTGGCCTGGGCGCCGCCAACATCAAGGCCGCGGCCGAGGACTCGCTGCGCCGCCTGGGCGTCGAGCGGATCGACCTCTACTACACCCACCGGGACGACGACACCCCGGTCGAGGAGTTCGTCACCGCGCTGGACGAGCTGGTCCGCGAGGGCAAGGTCCGGGCGGTCGCCGCCTCCAACATCTCCGCCGAGCGGCTCACCGAGGCGCTGGCCTTCGCCGAGCGCGAGGGCCTGGCGAAGTACGTCGCCGTCCAGCCGCACTACAACCTGGTCTCGCGCGGCACCTTCGAGGGCCCGCTGGCCGACGTGGTCGCCGAGCACGGCCTAGCCACCGTCCCGTACTACGCGCTGGCCTCCGGCTTCCTGACCGGCAAGTACCGTCCGGGCGCCGACGGCGTGGCCAGCGCCCGCGCCGAGGGCGCCGCCCGCTACCTGGCCGAGCCGCGCGGCCCCAAGGTGCTGGAGGCGCTGGACACCGTCGCCGCCGAGCAGGGGGTGGAGCCCGCCTCCGTCGCCCTGGCCTGGCTCGGCGCCCGTCCGACGGTCGCCGCCCCGATCGCCAGCGCCCGCACCGTCGAGCAGCTCCCGCCGCTGCTGGTCGGCGCCACCCTGCAGCTCACCCCGGAGCAGACCGCCCTGCTGGACGCCGCCTCCGCCTGAGCCCACTTGGCACCGCGGCCGCTCCGAACGCGGTCCGGGCCCCGACAGCGGCGCGCTGTCGGGGCCCGGTACGGCCTTCGCCGTTACGGCCGCGCGGTCACGGCCGCCCGAAGTGGGTGGGGTAGTAGCCCTGGCTGAGGGTCGAGATCCGGACGGTCGTGCCCGGCCGGGGAGCCTCCACGAACTTGTTGCCACCGAGGTAGATCCCCACGTGGTGGATCCCCGAGGCCCGGCCGCTGTCGGACCAGAACACCAGGTCGCCGCGGCGCAGCTGCCCGGCGCTGATCGGCGTGGTCGCCGCGTACTGGTCGTCGGCCACCCGCGGCAGGCTGATCCCCGCGCGCCGGTAGGCCTGCTGGACCAGCCCCGAGCAGTCGTAGCCGGACGGGCCGTTGCCGCCCCAGACGTACGGCTTGCCCAGCTGGGCGAGCGCGTAGTCGATGGCCGACTCCATGCTCCCGGAGGCCGGTGCGGGGTTCGCCGACGGACGGCTCGCGGGGGGCGCGGGCTGCGCGGGGGTCCGGGCGGAGCCGCCGGACTGCCCGGTGCGGCTCGCGTAGACGTCGTAGTGGCTGGTCCAACGCCACTCGCCGCTGCCGTTCTTGAACCAGTACTTCGAGCCGTCCCAGCCCTGGCGCATCCCGGCGGAGGAGGCCGAGCCGTTGGAGACGGCCTGAGCGGAGGAACCGGAGGAGCCGGCGGAGCCGCCGGACTGCCCGGTGCGGCTCGCGTAGACGTCGTAGTGGCTGGTCCAACGCCACTCGCCGGAGCCGTTCTTGAACCAGTACTTCGAGCCGTCCCAGCCCTGCTTCCCGGCCGCGGCGTGCGCGGATCCGGCGCCGGCCGTCAGGCCGACGACGCCGGCGCCCGCCAGCACGGTGGTGGCCAGGCAGGTGCCCCGCACGGCCCGGTGTATTCGGCTGCCGCCGGCCGCCGCCGCGGAGCGGGCGGTGCGCGGCCGGACGACGCAGTTCGGGCAGCCGCAGCCCGCGAGCGCGGGGATGCTGCCGAGGCGCTCCTCGAAGCCGATCAGTCCGGGATCGCCGTCGGGGCCGATACCGGACTCGGCGTACGCGCCGGTGGCTATCCTCATGCGGGTCGTCCTTCCTTCCGCCCGGCACGGGCGGCCGGGGACGGTACCGAGGCGGCCACTCCGGCCGGGGCGACGAAGGCGACCAGCAGCTGCTCCATCAGCGCGCTGCGGGCGGCCTCGTCCAGTTCGTGCGCGGTGGCCCGCTCCAGCCGGCGGACGGCGAGCGCCGCGGCCTCGACCGCGTCGTCCACCAGCACCGTGCGCAGGCCCGCGTCCAGGTCGGCCAGTCTGCGCCGGCGCATCGACTCGGCCACCTCGGGCGCGTAGTCCAGGGCCAGCGGCTGCACCGAGTAGACCTCCAGGCCGGCCGGGGCGACCTCGGCGGCCAGCGCCCTGGTCATCTCGTCGGCGAACCACTGCCCGTCGCGCAGCGCGGGGCCGGGCGCGGCGTTGCTGTCACAGGGCAGGGTGGACGCGGTGCGGGTGAGCACGGCCTGGACCTGCTCGCGCAGGTAGCTCTCGTGGTCCTCGATCGCGAGCAGCGCCCGCGCGGTGTCCTTGACCCGCCAGACGATCAGCAGCCGGACCACGATCGGCGTGCCGGTGCGGTCCACCACCTTGACCGGCTCGCTGCGCCAGTGCCGCAGCCGCACGTCCACCCGGCGGCGGCGCAGCAGCGGGTTGACCCAGACCAGGCCGGTCCGGCGGACGGTGCCCCGGTAGCGGCCCCAGCGGGTCAGCACCCGGGTCTCGCCGCCCGCGTTGGCCAGCAGCCCGGCGAGCGTGAACACCACCAGCAGGCCGGCGGCGGCCACCGCGGCGATCCACGGCGCGTCCACCTCCACCCGGCCGCTCTCCCGCGCGGCGCTGCCGCGCAGGTCGGGCAGCGCGTCCCAGTACGGGATGACGCCGGTGCGCAGCAGCACGAGCAGCACGCCGCCCACGCCGATCAGCACCGCCAGCAGGGCCAGCCAGCCGGGCAGCGCGGTGGCGCGCTGCTCGCGCAGCGCCTGGTCGGCGCGCGGCGGGCGCCGGGAGGTGGTGGCGGTCAGGGCCCCGGCCACCGTGGGGTCCGGGAGTTCGACGGTCTCCGGGGCGGCCGACTCCAGCGGGTCCCGCAGGTCCGCCGAGCCGCCGTGGGAGGGGCTCGGGACGACGGCCAGCGGGGTGGTCGCCGGACCGCTGTCGGCCGGGCCGCCCGGCTTGAGGGTCTTGACGGCGGTGGTCCCGGCCAGCGGGCCGGAGCCGACGGCGGAACGTTCCGGCAGGGCCGGCGGGAGCGCCTTGGGCAGGTTGTCGGGTCGCTGCGAAGAATCGCGGGTGACGTCCATGCACGGATCCTCTGGGTCGGTGTGTCGCGCAACGGGCGGCCCGGATCTGACGGGCAGTGCCAGGGTCAGGCTAAGTTCATACGTCATCAAATGCGACATTTGAGCCGAGGTGTGTCGACATTTACTGACGAATCATCCAAAGCCGACCTGACGCGCAGGCACATGAACTGATGGTCGGGACAGTTCGGCGCAGTTCAGCGCCGAGGAGCACCTGGCCTGCGAGCGAACACCCGACGGGTGATCAGCCCGAGGCCGGTGAGCACCAGCAGGAATCCGGCGATTCCACCGCGCCAGCCGGTCGCCCCGGAGCGCCCGGACGCGCCCTGCGCGGTCTCCACCGGCGGCGCCGCCAACGGCGGAACCGCGTCCCCGGCGGGCCCGGCGGAGTCGACCGGGTCGGCGGCTCCGGCCGGTGAGGGCCCGGGCCTCACCGCGACGACGGCCGCGGCCGGGGCGCCGTGGCCGGTAGCGGGGGCCGGCGTCAGGCTCGGGGAGAAGGCCTCGGCGGTCGAAAGGGTCGGGACGACGGGCCTGGTGGAAGCGGCGGACGCGGCCGCCACGGTCTTCGCGGGCCCGGGAGTCGCCCTCGACGGCCCCGCCGACGGACCGGAGCCCACCGGACTCGCCGTCACCGGCCCTGCGCCCACCGACGGAACGGCGACCGGCACCCCCGCGGGCGCCGCCACGGACGGAGTCGGCGAGGCCACCGCCGCACCCTGGGCGCTCGGGCTCGGCTTGGCGGGGCCCGAGGGCACCGCCACCGCACCTGATGCCACCGGAGTCGGCGACCCCGGCCTCGCCGCCACCGGGCTCGCTGCCGAACTCGACGCCGACACCGCCGCCGTCGGGCTCGACGCCCCCGGAGCCGTAGCCGAAGCCGTCGCCATTGCCGTCGCACTCGGAGCCGCCGCGCTCGGCAGCACCAGGCTCGGCAGTACCGGACTCTGCGCCGCCGCACTCGGCACCGCCGGGCTCGACGCCCCCGGAGCGGGCGCCGCCTCCGTCGTGGCGACCCGTACCGGCACCGGCTCCGCCGAGGCCGCGTTCCCCGCCCGGTCGGTCGCCGTGACGGTCAGCCACTGCTCCCCGGCCGCCAGGTCCCGGTTGGCCGTGCAGCTCCAGCTCCCGTCGAACGCCGTCGTCGCCCCGCAGAGCACCGTCCGCCGTTCCGGCTCCGCGCCCGCGTCGGCCCCCGTCGTGACCAGCACGTCCGTGCCCGGATCCGCCCGGCCGGCCAGCTTCGGCCGGCTGACCCGCACGGTCTCCCCCGGGGCCGGCGAGGTGAGCACCGGCCGGCCCGGCAGGGCGGTGGAGACGACCAGCGGGACCGGCAGCCCGGCCGTCCGGTTGCCCGCCCGGTCGACCGCGACCGGGGTGAGCAGGTGCTTCCCGTCCGTCAGGTCCTCGACCGGCAGGCAGGACCACGCGCCGCCCGCCGGCACCCCGGTGATGCACAGTTCGTCGCTGGAGCCCTCGTCGAGGACCGAGACGGTGCTGCCCGCCTCGCCGGTGCCGGTGAGCCGGAGCCCCGGGTCGTTGGTGTACGCGGGGACGGTGAGCGTGGGAGCGCCCGGCGGCACGGTCTTCACGTCGACCGTGACCGGATCGCCGCGCAGCACCACGCCGCCGCCGGTGGTCTCCACCGGGGTGAGGGCGTGCGGACCGACGGCCAGCTCCGTGCCGGGGCGGCAGGACCAGTCACCGCCGCTCCCGACCTCGGTCCGGCAGAGGACGGTGTCGCCCTCCCGGACCTCCACCGTGGCGCCGGCGACCGCGCCGTGGCCGCTGACCTGCGGGCGGGCGTCGGCGAGGACGGCACCGGCGACCGGCTCGGCGATCTCCGGCCGGGCGGCGCCGACGGTCAGCTCGATCCGCTGGTCGGCGGCCTGTCCGGAGTCGGCGAAGCCGCCGGAGGAGACGAGCTGTCCGGCGTCGCGGCCGATCCGCAGCCGGGCCCAGGTCTCACCCGAGGCCGCGCCGGGCGGAACGGTCCACTCCAGGGTCGCGGTGGCGGCGCCGACCGGGATCTCGGTCTGCACCCGCTGGGCGGGGTCGAACCGGCCGGTGCGGCCGAAGTCGATCCAGCCGGCCAGGGTGGCGGGCCGGTCGCCGACCGCGACCGGGACGGTGAGCCGGTAGTAGCGGCCGATCGCCGCCTCGGTGGGGAAGGGGAGGGCGATCGACACGTCGGCGCCGCTGCGGCCGGTGCGCGCCGGGGCGGTCGCGCCGGCGCCCAGGAGGAGGTCGGAGGCCACGTGCGTGGCGGTGCCGTACTCCTGCGGGGCGGCGTCGAGGTCGACCCGGACCGGGAGCCCGGAGGGCGGCACCGCCCGGTGTTCGGCGGACCGGGTGTCGGGGAACTGCCGGGCCGCCGCGAGCGGGACGTTCCACGCGGTCAGCAGCCCGCTCGCGAGGACGGCCAGGGCGACAGCCGTACGGGGAAACTGTCGGCTCATCCGGCTCTCCTTCGCGGTCGGCTGCCGGGGGGTGGGCAGTCTGCACAAGATCCGACAAAAAGGAATCACGATCCTGGGCCGGTCATACTGCGACACCGGTGCTTTTGGCCGTGTCCCACCCGTTCGGCGGTCATCCGGGCGGCAGGACGGGATGTACCCGAAACGGCTGCATTTCATCCATTAGGCGGCAATCGGCGCCACCCGAACGGACGCGGGAATGGCACCTCCAGGCCCATTCGGCGGACACCGGCCTCCGGGACGCGGCCACCCACCCGTGGCCTGTGTTCGAATCACTCGCCGGGTACGCCGGGGAAACGGAGAAGCCCCCGGCCGGTGGCCGGGGGCTTCTCGATGGTGCGCTCAGCAGGATTCGAACCTGCAACCTCTTGATCCGTAGTCAAGTGCTCTATCCGTTGAGCTATGAGCGCAAGGAACGGGCGAACCCGATCTTGCGGAGTTGAGTGCGCTCAGCAGGATTCGAACCTGCAACCTCTTGATCCGTAGTCAAGTGCTCTATCCGTTGAGCTATGAGCGCTCGCCCTGGTGAACGTTGCCGCCGGGGCGTTGCGGGGACAACATTACATGACCTGCGGCGTAGGACGAAATCGGTTGTTCCGGGCCCCGCCCGACCCCTCCCGACCTCCTCCCGGCCCCGCCGGGGCCGCGCTCCGGGCCGTCCCGGACCGCAGCCGGGAACGCGAAGAGCCCCCGCCGACGAGATCGTCGACGGGGGCTCCCGACTGGCGGAGGCTGAGGGATTTGAACCCTCGATCAGGAATAACCCCGAAACCGCATTAGCAGTGCGGCGCCATAGACCGGACTAGGCGAAGCCTCCCCACAGGGATCGTACCCGCGCGAGCGGAGCCGTTCCGTGTGTCAGTGATGATGCCACAACCGTGGGGCTCGGCACCAACCGCCGCCAACGTTACTAGGCGGGTCGACTCCGCCGCAAAGAAGAATGAGATACTGCCGTCTCCGGAGGAGCTGCCCCGAGCCGAGGAGACCTGTCGACGTGAGCAGCAGGCCGATCCGAGGCGCTGCTCGCCTCGCCGCCATACTCGACGCCCTGCCCGACGCGTTGCTGCTGGTGAACAGCAACGGCACCGTCGTGGACGCCAACAGCGCGGCGGTCCAGGCGTTGCAGGCGCCGGGCACCTCACTGGTCGGCATGGGCGTGCTGGGTCTGCTGCCCGAGTTCGACCCCAGCCGCATCCCCGGCTCGATGCGACCGGCCACCCGCGACGGCGACGCCCTCGACCGCCCGGTCCGGATGACCGCCCACCGCACCGACGGCACCACCTTCCCGGTCGAGGTCTCCGGCAACGACTTCGCCGACGACGGCGACGGCCGCGGCTACGCGCGCTCCCCGTACGACTCGTACCGCGAGAACTCGCCCTCCTCCTCCGACCTGCTCCTGCTGCTGGTCCGCGACCTCTCCGGCCGGCTGGGCGTCGAGGCCGAGCTGCGCCGCCAGCACAAGCAGACCGAGATGATCCTGCGGGCCGCCGCCGAGGGCGTGCTCGGCGTCGACCTCGAAGGCCGCTGCGTGCTGGTCAACCCGGCCGCCGCGCACATCCTGGAGTACCGGGCGAGCGAGCTGGGCGGGCGCGAGCTGCACCCGCTGATCCAGCACTCCCGGGCCGACGGCACCCCGCTGGCGCTGGAGGAGTCGGCGCTGCTGGACACCCTCACCTCCGGGCGCAAGCACCGGGTGCGCGGCACCGTGCTGTGGCGCAAGGACGGCCGGCCGGTCACCGTCGACCTCACCACCGCCCCGGTCCGGGACGGCGACCAGCTGGTCGGCGCGGTGATGACCTTCACCGACCGCAGCCGCGAACTCGCCCTGGTCGCCCGCAACGAGCACCTCACCGCCGTCCTGGAGAGCGAGCTGGGCAGTGCCCTGAACGCACTGAACGAGCGGCTGGACGCGCTCGCCGCCGACCCGGCCGGCCAGCTCTGGCCGGAGGCCAACTGGACGCTGCGCCGGCTGGCCGCCGAGTGCCGCCGGTACGGGAAGCTGATCGACGGGGTGCTCGACCACCAGCGCTGCGAGGCCGGCGAGAGCGGCGCCGCCGAGGCCAAGGACGGCAAGGACGGCAAGGAGCCCAAGGCCGGCGCCAAGGACGGGCCGAAGGCCGCGTCCCGGGTCCCGGTCGGCCTGGACAAGGTGGTCCGCCGGGCCGTCGAGGAGGCCGGCGAGCTGGTCGGCCCCGGCCGGGTGCGGTTCTCGGTGCACGCCGCCGCGGTCGAGGTGATCGCCGACGAGCGGCGGCTGGCCCAGGCGCTGGCCCACCTGGTCGCCGACGTCAGCGGCGTCGGACTCTCCCTGGACGCCCCCGTCGCCCCCTCCCCCGGTCTGACCGTGCCCGGGCTGAACGGCGCCGCCGCGCCCGCGCTGCCGCCCGCCCCCGAGCCGCCGACCGTCGTACTGGCCGCCGCCCAGCGCGGCGAGGTCGCCCGGGTCGAGATCCGCGGCCCCGGCGTCGGCGGCAGCCCCGTCCACCTGCCGATAGCCCGCGCGGTGGTCGAGCGCCACGGCGGCGTGCTCCAGCCGCACGAGCTGCCCGGCAAGGCCGGCACCACGTACGTCGTCGAGCTGCCGCTGGACCCGGTCGCCGCGAAGGCCGCCGCCGAGCGCGCCGCCGCCGAAGGCCGCTCCGACCGGCCCAAGGAGAGCGACAGCGCCGTCCTGCCGGAGCTCCCGGGCATCCCGCAGCTGCCCAGCAGCGGCGAGGGCGCCGAGCCCGCGGCGGCCGACGAGCAGCCCGCTTCCGAGACTCCCGAGGCCGCCGCGGCCCCCGCCGCGGAGCGGGCGCCCGCCGAGGAGCCGCCCGCCGAGCGGCGCGGCCGCCGCGGCCGCCCGGCCGCCGAGACCCCGGCGTCCGACACCCCCGACGCCCCTGACGTCCCCGGCGTCCCCGGTGCTCCCGGCAACCCCGACATCCCGGCCGACCAGTGGCCGAACGCCCCCGCCCGGGTCGAGCGGGCCGTCCCCGAGCAGTGGAACGGCACCGGCAACGACCCCGCGTACGGCCGCCAGGGCCTGGCCGGGCCGAACGGCGCCCAGAGCGACCCGTGGGGCAAGGACGACGGCCGCTCCGGCCCCGCCTACGCCGTGCCCGTCGAGGGCCACCGGGCGCAGCCGAACCGCCCCGGCGGGCGCGAGCCGCTCGCCCTCGGTCCGGCCCCCGCGCCCGCCGCCCCGGACGGCACCCCGCCCGGCGGCACCCCGACCGCCGAGGCGGCCCAGGAGCAGGCCTCCGGCGAGACCAGGCACCGCCGCCGCCGCGCGCTGCCCTCGGCCGAGGAGTCCTCCGGCGGCTTCGCCCTGCCCGGGGCGGCCGACACCCCGGTCTACCCCGGTCTGGAGCACGCCCTGCCGGTCGGCCCCGCGCCCGCGCCGCCCGAACCGGCCGCCGCCCCGACCGGGCGCCGCCGCCGGCTGGCCGTCCCGCCGGGGCCCGGCCCGGACGCCCTGGTGAACGCCTCCGGCCCGTCCGGACAGGGAGGCCAGGCCGGCCAGGCGCAGCCCTCCCCCGGCACCGCGCTGGCGCCCGCCCGGGCCGCGCTGCCCGCCGCCGAGGAGCCGTCCGGCCCGCGCCCGGTCGGCACCGGACTGGGCGAGCTCGCCCCGCCGCGCCAGCTCGGCCCGGTGCCCGCCGCCGCGCCGCAGCCGCCCCTCCCGGCCGACGCCGCCCGGACCGCGCCGCGCCCGATGGCCGAGCTCCCGCCCGCCGAGGAGCGGCCCGCACCCGAGCAGCCGTCGGCCCCGACCGGCGAGCTGGCCAACACCCGCCGGCTGCTGGTCTGGCCCGAGCCCGACCCGGCCACCAAGCAGGCCCTCCAGGCGCGCGGCTACCTGCCGGTGATCGTCCGCTCCCGCGAGGAGGTGGACGCCCAGGTCCCCGGCTTCCCCGCCGCCCTCTTCGTCGACCCGCTGACCGGCCCGATCACCCGCACCGCGCTCCAGTCACTGCGCACCGCGGCGCTCAACCGCAGGGTCCCGGTGCTGGTCACCGCCGGCCTCGGCCAGGCCACCCGGGACGCCGCGTACGGGGCCGACCCGGCCGTCCTGCTGCGCGCCCTCGCACCGCGCGACGGCGAGCAGCACGCCCCGCGGGTGCTGCTGGTCGAGGGCGACCCGGACATCGCCGCCGCCATGATCAGCAGCCTGGAGCGGCGCGGCATGCACGTCGAGCACGCGGTGGACGAGAACGACGCGGTGGCCCGGGCCAGCAGCGTGCAGCCCAACCTGGTGGTGATGGACCTGCTGCAGATCCGCCGCCGCCGGGTCGGCCTGCTGGACTGGCTGCGCGCCAACGACCGGCTGCACCGCACCCCGCTGGTGGTCTACACCTCGGTGGACCTCGACCCGCGCGAACTGCCCCGGCTGCGCACCGGCGAGACGGTGCTGTTCCTCGCCGAGCGCTCGACCAGCGAGGACGTCCAGTCCCGGATCGTCGACCTGCTCGGGCGGATCGGCGCGATGGGCGAGGCGGGCGTCGCCGCCGCCGGCTGAGGCACGCCGAACACGTGGAAGGGCCGGCCGTCCCCGTTCGTACGGGGGCGGCCGGCCCTTCGCGCGGTCACTCCTTGCCGAGCACCGTGACGTCCAGCTCCTCGGCCGCGTAGCTGGCCCGGATCACCTTCTTGTCGAACTTGCCGACCGAGGTCTTCGGCACCGACTCCACGATCGACCAGCGCTCCGGCAGCTGCCAGGAGGCGATCCGCTCGCCCAGGAAGGCCCGCAGCTCCTTCAGCCCCGCGGTCGCGCCCGGGCGCAGCACCACGGTGGCCAGCGGGCGCTCGCCCCACTTCTCGTCCGGGACGGCGACCACGGCGGCCTCGGCCACGTCGGGGTGGGCCATCAGGGCGTTCTCCAGCTCGACCGAGGAGATCCACTCGCCGCCGGACTTGATGACGTCCTTGGCCCGGTCGGTGAGGGTCAGGTAGCCGTCGGCGGTGATGGTGCCGACATCGCCGGTGCGCAGCCAGCCGTCCTCGGAGAACTTGTCGTCCGGGCGGACCGGGTCCTGGCCGGCGCCGCCGTAGTACGCCCCGGCGATCCACGGGCCGCGCACCTCCAGCTCGCCCGCCGAGACGCCGTCGTGCGGCATCCGCTCGCCGCCCGGGCCGATCAGCCGGGCCTCGACGGAGGCCGGGAAGATGCCCTGGGTGATCCGGTACGGCCACTCCTGCTCGGGGGTGAGGCCGCCCGGCGGCTGGGCGAAGGAGCCGAGCGGGGAGGTCTCGGTCATGCCCCAGGCGTGCAGCACCCGGATGCCGTGGCGCTCCTCGTAGGCCTTCATCAGGGAGGGCGGACAGGCGCTGCCGCCGATGACCACCATGCGCAGGCTGGAGGTGTCGTAGTCGCCGGCGTCGAGCTCGCCCAGCAGGCCGGCCCAGATGGTGGGGACGGCGGCGCTGACGGTCGGGCGGACGGCCGCGATCATCTCGGCCATCGGCTTGGGCTGGAGGAAACGATCCGGCATGAGCAGGTTGGCGCCGGACATGAAGGCCGCGTGCGGGATGCCCCAGGCCTGGACGTGGAACATCGGGACCACTGGCAGCGCGGTGTCGCTCGGGGTG
This sequence comes from Kitasatospora sp. NPDC058046, assembly GCF_042885595.1. NCBI lineage: Bacteria > Bacillati > Actinomycetota > Actinomycetes > Kitasatosporales > Streptomycetaceae > Kitasatospora > Kitasatospora sp. NPDC058046. The sequence continues at coordinate 222,042 of NZ_JBHVRS010000013.1, read as the reverse complement.
AAGGCGAAGTTGTCGCCGGTGTTGACCTGGAGGCAGTGCAGGTAGACCGAGCGGTGGCTGTAGAGCACGCCCTTCGGGTCCCCGGTGGTGCCGGAGGTGTAGCAGAGGACGGCGGCCTGCCGCTCGTCGATGTCGCGCTGCCACGGGTACTCGGTGGGCCGGCCGGCGATCAGCTCCTCGTAGTCGTGCACGCCGCCCGCGAAGCCGGCCAGCACAGAGCGGTCGCCGGGGCCGCTGACCACGATGTGCCTGAGGGTCGGCGCGAGGTCCGGCAGGACGGCGGCGAGCAGCGGCAGGACGCTGCCGTTGACGATGATCACGCGGTCGGCGGCGTGGTTGACGATGAACGACAGCTGCTGGGACGGCAGCCGCAGGTTCAGCGTGTGCAGCACGGAGCCCGCCGAGGGGACGGCGAGGTACGCCTCCAGGTGCTCGGCGTTGTTCCACATCAGCGTCGCTATGACGCTCTCCTCGGTGCACCCGAGCTCGTCGCGCAGGGCCCAGGCGAGCTGGGCGGCGCGGGCGCCGACCTCGGCGTAGGTCCGGACGACCGGGCCGGTGCCGTCCCAGGTGGTCACGGTCGAACGGCCGTGGACCGTGGACCCGTGCTCCAGGATTCGGGCGACGGTGAGCGGAACGTCCTGCATCGTGCTGAACACGGGTCCTCCTTGACCTGGCGGCACTGGGGGCTGCGCTCGCGGCACCTACCGGGCGGTAATGCGCGCGGACGTGCCCGATTGTGCCGCTCCCACCCCCTGCTGTCAGTATCCCGGCCCCGTTGCGCGGATCACGGATTCGTCCCGGTTCCGCCCCCGGCCCGCTCCCCGCCCTGGGCAGGGAGTGGGCCGGTGATCGGCGGCGGGTCTCAGCGGGCGGTCGGGCCGTCCACGTGGTTGCGGTCCACGGTGAGGGTGGCGCCGCCGAAGGTCTCCTCGACGTTGCCGTGGTACTGGTGGACGCGCTGGTGGAAGGTCCAGAGGTCGGGGGCCAGGGCGCCGGAGCCGTCGGTGTCGGCCTGGCCGTCCCAGCGGGCGTACCAGAGCGCGTCGGGCATCGGGGAGCCGCCGGCCCGGGCGGCGGCGGCGAGGTCCGCGATGCCGGAGTCGAGGCTGGAGTAGAAGCCGGAGCGGTAGCCGGCCGCGTGCAGGCCCGCCGTCCAGCCGAGGGTGAAGTCGACCACGGCCTGGCCGCAGGCCGGGTCGCGCAAGGGATAGGCCTCGATGTCCAGGTAGACCGGGCTGCCCTTGGCGAAGCCGAGCGCGCGCAGGGACCGGGCGGCCTCGTCCGCCTCCTCCCGGCCCTGCTCGACGGCCTTCCCCGGGTCGATCCGCTTGGGCTTGTGGCCCGGATCGGCGCACGGCGCCTGCAGTCCGACGTGCACCGGCAGGAACCGCCAGCCCAGCGCCCGCACCTGGCGCACCCACTCGGCGGTGAGCCGCGGCTGGCCGCAGCCGCGCTGGGAGCCGCTGGTGTAGACGCCGAGCGCCCCGTACGGGGAGGCGTCGCGCCAGGCCTTCAGGGTGTCGAGCGGCGGTGCGGTGCAGGCGTCGAAGGCGGGGCCGCTCCAGGCGTCGCGGGCCCGGGGCGGGCCGGACCGGTCGGGCAGCCTGACGGCCCGGATGCGGGGGGCGGCGCCGGCGGCCGGGGTGACGGCTTCGGCGTTCACGACCGTCCCGTCGGTGGCCAGCAGGAGCACGAGGGCGGCGGCGAGGAGGGCGGCGGAGCGGAGATGGCGCACCCCGCCTTGATACTGACGGTCCGTCGGACGACCGCGGCAGCCACGCCGCGACACCCGCGCGAGTCCACCCTTTCGGACGCACCCGTCCGTATCCGTCCCGATTTTTGTAACGAGCTTGCTGGTTCATCACTCCTTACGGCAAACTCACAAATATGCCCACCTCCCATACCAGCGAAACCCCTGCCGCCTCGTCGTCGGCCGCCGCCGTCGCCGAGGCCCTGGCCATGCCGCCCTCCCCCAAGGGCGAGCCCGCCGGCGAGCGGGGCAGCTGGCGACGAGGTGGGGCGTCCGGCCCCTCGGCGCCACCCGAAGTCCACCCCGGCCGGTCCACCGGCCGGTTCGGCAAGGTCCTGCGGCGCCCGGAGCGGATCCCGGCGCCGCTTCTCTGTCTGACCGCGATGTTCCTGGTGCAGACCGGCATCGCCCTGTCCAAGCCGCTGTTCGGCCCGCTCGGCGTCAGCGGCACGACCTTCCTCCGGCTCGGCTTCGCCGCCGTCATCCTGCTCGCCGTCACCCGGCCGAAGCTGCGCGACAAGCGCCCCCGCGACCTCGCCGCGGCCGCGCTGCTCGGCATGGCCTCGGCCGGGATGACCTTCCTGTTCGCCGGGGCGATCGACCGGCTGCCGATGGGCACCGCCGCGACCATCGAGTTCCTCGGCCCGCTCGCCGTCGCCCTGGTCTTCGCCCGGCGCGCCAGCCACCTGCTCTGGGCGCTGCTCGCGGCCGCGGGCGTGGCGCTGCTGACCCTGCTCGGCGAGGGCGACGGCGGCGGATCGCTCGACCCGGTCGGCCTGCTGTACGCCTTCGGGGCGGCCGCCTGCTACGCCCTGTACATCCTGTTCACCGACAAGGTCGGCGCGGCCTTCCAGGGCTTCCAGGGCCTGGCGGTGTCGATGACGGTCGGCGCGCTGACGCTCGCGCCGTTCGGGCTCGGCCAGGCCTGGCACGGGCTGACCGCGCCCGAGGCCTCGCCGGTGGCGCTGCTCGCCGCGGTGGCCGGGGTGTCGCTGCTGCTGCCGGTGATCCCGTACGCGCTGGAGATGACCGCGCTGCGACGGATGCCGCAGCGGGTGTTCAGCGTGCTGGTCAGCCTGGAGCCGGCGGTCAGCGCGCTGGTCGGGCTGGTGGTGCTGGGCCAGCTGCTGGGCGCGCCGCAGCTGGCCGGGATCGGGTGCGTGGTCGCGGCCAGCGTGGGGGCCACGCTGACCGGGCGACGGTAGCCCGCGCCGGTTTGGCCCCCAGGACACCTCGGTGGCCTGGGGGGCCTGGGTGCCCTGGGGACCCGGCGGCGTTACGGCCTTACGGCGCTACGGCGCTACGGCCAGAGCAGGGTGCGCGACCACTCCGGGGAGCTGACCGGGCCGGTGCGGGTGTAGCGCAGCCGGGTGTGCCGGCGCTGGGCGTCGCCCTGCCAGAACTCCACCTCGTGCGCCCACAGGGTGTAGACCGCGTGCCCGGGCGCGACCGCGTCCGGGTGCGCCTCCAGCCGGCGACGGGCGACCGCCTCCGCCTCGTCGTACTCGGCGACCGAGCCCAGCGGCTCGCTCTGCCGCCCGACCAGCGCACCGACCCGGGCGGCGGGCGAGCGGGTGGCGAACTCGGCGGCGGCGACCAGGTCGGCGGCCCGCTCGACGGTGCCGCGCACCCGGACCTGGCGGCCCAGCTGCGGCCAGTAGACGGTCAGCGCGGCGGCCGGGTGCTCGGCGAGCTGGCGGCCCTTGGGGCTGTCGGCGGCCGCCGAGAAGTTCCAGCCGGTGCCGGCCGCGTCGACGTCGCGCAGCACCAGCACCCGGGCGTCCGGCATGCCGTCCGCGTCGACGGTCGAGAGGGTGAAGGCCTGCGGGTCCAGCACACCGGCGTGCAGCGCGGTGGCGAGCCAGTCCACGAACAGCGGGCCGGGCTCGGCCGGGGCGGCCTGGTGGTCGAAGGACGGCAGCGGGCGGGCCATCGGCGGGCGGCCGAGCAGTAGTTCGGGGACGGACCTGGGCCCGGAGCGGTGCTCGTGGAGCGGCTCGGCCGACGGCTCCGGGCGCGCGTCCGCCGCCGGCTCCGCCCCGGCCTCCGGTGCGGGCCTGGCCTCGTCCGGGCCGGTCAGGCCCTCCTCCTCCGCCGCCATCGCGCACCCTTCCTTCCGATTGCCGCGGTCGCCGCCCCGGCCGGGCCGGTCCATCCGGGCCCGGGCACGTGGGTGCGCTGTCGGAGCGCAACCGTACCGCCGTGGGCCGACGGCTCCGGGCGCGGGCCCTCGGTGGACGGATCCGGGCCGGTCGGCGGGGGATTCCGGGGACGCCTGGCGGGGTGCTCCGACGGCGATGCGCGGCGGGGAGATCCGGCGGGGAGGCCCGGCGGGGACGTCCTGCGGGGACGCCCGGGCCGACGGCCGGGGAACCCGGGACCTGCGCCGGACACACTCGTGGGCGGTGCCGATGGCGGCACCGCCCACGAGACCGGTTTCGCGGTGACCCTTTCCGCAGGCCGGTCGTTGCGCTGTTCCCTCTGGTGGTGATGCGTTGGTGGTTCGGTGTCCGTTCCGGCCGTTCCGTTCCGGTCCGGGCCTGTCGGCGGGTGCTCAGCTCACCCGCGTCCACCCACGTCCGGCGCCCCCGCCTTCCGTGGTGCCCGGTGCCGTCACTCGGCCGTGCGGCCGGTCAGTCGGCCGGTCAGTTGAAGGTCGGGGCGACGACGACGCTGACGTCCTTGTTGCCCTGGCCTCCCTGGACGGTGCCGGTGTTGTCCTTCACCGCGATGGTGTTGTCCTGGTTCGTGGCGCCGGAGCCGGCGGCGGTCTGCTGGGTGGAGACGTAGTTGCCGTCGACCCCGCCGAACACGTTGCCGGTGCCGGTGTCGGAGACCGCCCCGGCGTTGGAGGCGCCCTCGGCGCCCGCGCCGTTGTCGGCGGCGGCAGCCCCGGCACCGGCCAGCAGCAGGCCGGCCGCGAGCGGGCCGGCGAGTAGGAGCCCGGCTGTTCGACGGGGGTGGGTGCGAGCCATGAATGCCTCCGGGAAGCTGCTTGTCGCGCAATGGTCGATCAAGGTGCGCAAGGTTCGTCGACCGGACGAACACCTGCGGGCTGCGACGCCGGAAGACAGACTTCCGCAACAAATCGACAAAGCGCTAGCTCACACGGCGAATTTCGCCCGTTTGCGTGATATCCACCCGGGCCGCGCATGACGGCCGGGAAAACGGAAAACGCGGCGAGATACCCCGTCCGAGCTGGGACTTCACCCGTACGGCCGCTGGTCGATGGTCGATCCGGGGGACGGCGCGGCACCGTCACACGATCCGCTGGGCGCACCACCCTGGCGCGTGCGAACCGCACGCGCGCCCCCGGAAAAGTTCGGTCACCCTCCCATGTCGACTTTCCCGGTCATGAAAAGGCCGTCGGATGCCACACCACGACGGCAGGGGTTCGGACGTGCGGTCCCCGCCGAAATACTTCAGTGAAAATCAGATCATCTTGCCGGGATTCAGAATTCCCAGCGGATCGAAGACCGCCTTCAGCTGCCGCTGCAGGTCCAACGCCACCGGGCCCAACTCACGGGCCAGCCAGTCCCGCTTCAGCAGCCCCACACCGTGCTCCCCGGTGATCGTGCCGCCCAGCTCCAGCCCGAGCGCCATGATCTCGTCGAAGGAGCGCTGGGCCCGGGCCGTCTCCTCCTCGTCCGAGGCGTCGAAGATGACGATCGGGTGGGTGTTGCCGTCCCCGGCGTGACTGACCACCCCGATGGTCAGCCCGTGCCGCTCGGCGATCACCGCGACGCCGTTCAGCATCTCCGCCAGCCGGGAGCGCGGCACCGCCACGTCGTCGATCATCGTGGTGCCCAGCCGGTCCAGCGCGGGCAGCGCCATCCGCCGGGCGGCCAGCAGCAGATCGGACTCCGCCTCGTCCTCGGCCGGCACCACCTCCGTCGCCCCGGCCTCCCGGCACAGCCGCGCGACCCGGGCCAGCTCGGCCACCCGGTCCGGCCCGTCGAAGGCCACCAGCAGCAGCGCCTGGGTGGACTCCGGCAGCCCCATCCGCCCCAACTCGTTGACGGCCCGCACCGAGACCGCGTCCATCAGCTCCATCAGCGACGGGGTCAGACCCCGCGCCATCACCTCGCAGACCGCCGCCCCGGCCGTGTCCGCGCTCGGGAACTCCGCCGCCAGCGCCAGCTGCGGGGCGGGCGCCGGCCGCAGCGACAGAACCGCCCGGACCACCACCCCGAGCGTCCCCTCCGAGCCGACGAACAGCCTGGTCAGGTCGTACCCGGCCACACCCTTCGCCGTCCGGCGGCCGGTGGACAGCAGCCGCCCGTCCGCCAGCACCACGTCCAGCCCGAGCACGTACTCGCTGGTGACCCCGTACTTCACGCAGCAGAGCCCACCGGCCCCGGTGCCGATGTTGCCGCCGATCGTGCAGGACTCCCAGCTGGACGGGTCCGGCGGATACGAGAGGCCCAACTCCTCGACAGCCCTGGACAGTTCGGCGTTCACCACACCGGGCTCGACCACCGCGATCCGGTTCACCGGGTCGATCTCCAGGATCCGGTTCAGCTTCACCAGCGACAGCACGACGCAGCCGTCCACCGCGTTCGCCGCACCCGACAGCCCGGTCCGGGCACCCTGCGGCACCACCGGGACGCGCAGCTCGGTCGCGGCGCGCAGCACGTGCCGCACCTGCTCGACCGTCTCCGGGAACACCACCGCCGCGGGCTGCCCGGCCGCGCAGAAGCCCGCCATGTCGTGGCGGTACGCGGCGGTCACGTCCGGGTCCATCACGACGGCCCCGTCCGGGAGGCCCTGCGCCAGTCGGTCCGTCAGATCACTCATCGCCGCCTCCACTCACCGCCCGACCGCCTCCACCTCCGCACTCTGCCCGGACGGCAGGGGGCGGGCAAGTGGGCCACGGGAAGGGCGGGCGCCGGGACGGGCAGGGGCAGGTGAACGGGCGGGAGGACGAGGCACCGCCCGGACGGCAGGGGGCGGGCGGGCACCGGGGCTGGAGGCAAGGGCCACCGTACGGGGAGGTGCCGGCCGGATCCCGGGGCCGGCGCGGGCGACCGGTCGGCTCAGGCCCGGCGGAGGGTCGGGGTGGCCAGGGCGGTGAGGCCGGCCGCGGCGGTGGCGAGCGCGCAGAGGAGGGTGGGCGGGGCGGCGCCCGCCGCGTCCGCGAGTAGGCCCAGCAGGGCGTTCGAGAGCACCAGGGCCACGCTCTGCACGAGCGTCAGCAGGGCCTGGACCCGCGAGAGATGGGTCGGCGGCGCGCCGGTCAGCACCAGCGGGCCGAGGTGGCAGGCGAAGAGCCCCGAGCCGAGGCCCGCCACCGTACTGCCGGCCACCGCCGCCACCGGCCCCGCGGCCAGGGCCAGCAGCGCGATCCCCGCCGACGCCGTACAGAGCCCGGCGGCCGCCCCCACGCCGGCCCGGGGCAGCGCGCCCCGCCGGGCGACCAGGACGGCCACCGCCAGCACCCCGGCCGCCTGCCCGCCGCTCACCAGTCCCGCCGTCCCGGCCGACCAGCCGTGCGCCCGGGCGAGCAGCGGGCCGAGCAGCGACACCACCGGCAGCAGCGCCCCGGCCGCCGCACCGGTGAGCAGCAGCGCGGCCCGCAGCAGCGGGTCGGCCAGGGCGAGCCGGACGCCGGACGCGGCCTCGCTCAGCAGGCCGGCCCGCGGACCGGACGGCCCGTCCGCCCCGGGGCGGACCCGCAGCAGGACCAGCAGCACGACCCCGAAGCTCACCGCGTCCACGAGTGCCGCGCCAGGCAGCCCGCCGGCCGCGACCAGCAGGCCGCCGAGCGGCGCCCCGAGCAGGACGGCGCCCTGCCCGCCAGCCTGCCGCAGGGCGAGCGCCCGGGGCAGCCGGTCGGCGGGCACCAGCCTGCGCGGCATCGAACCGCTCGCCGGGAGGTGGAAGGCGTCGACCGTCCCGATCACGGCCGCCGCCGCGACCAGGAGCCAGAGCGGTGTGCCCCGCTCGGCCGCGACCAGCGCCAGCGCGGCGGTCGCGGCCAGCATCACCGTGTCCCCGACGAGCATCACCCGACGGGCGCCGAACCGGTCCGCGACCGCGCCGCCCAGCAGGACCAGCGCGGTGCGCGGCACCGTGACCGCCGTCAGGACCAGCCCGGCCGCGCCGCCGCCGTGCGCGGAGGCGGCCCAGCCGAGGGCGAAGTACAGCGCGGCGTCGCCCAGCAGTCCGGCCTGGACCCCGGCCAGCCAGAGCAGGTACGTCCGGGGCAGCGCGGCCCGCGAACCGACGGCGGCGGTGGCAGCGGCAGTGGTCATGCCGGGTGACGCTAGGACCCTCGACCGGGTCGAGGGCAAGCCCGGCTACCCGCGGACCACCGGCTCCTGGAGCTCGGTGACCCATCCCGCCGGATTCTCCGGACACTCCAGGTACAGCTCCCGGGCGTAGCCGGCCGAGCGGTAGCCGTTCTCCTCGATGAAGCGGGCCAGCTCCTGGCCCGCGCCCAGGACCTCGTCCATCGGGCCGCGGTGCACGATCGTCGCCGCCTCCCCGATCGGCGGCAGGTCGACCACCTCGAAGTCGTGCGCGCCCGTCCGCACCGACGGGCCGACCGGGACGGCGGCCCCGACCAGCACCGAGCCGTTGCCCTCCGGGGCGTCCTGGTAGTGGGCGACGGACGGGCCGGCCGCCTCGATCCCGGCCCCGGCCAGCCGCCGGCACAGCTCGGCGAACAGCGGCCCGATCACCGGCCCGATGTCCTCCGGCTCGTAACTCGCGGCCACACCGGTCAGTTGGGCCACCCGGACGGACGGCACCGGCTTCACCACGACATCCCGCACGGACATGGTCCCCTCGCTCTCGATCGTCCGGAGCCTCGCCTCCACCCGGGCCAGCCGCAGCTCGTCGGCCGCGATCGCCGCGGCGAGCTGGGCCCGCCGCAGCCGCAGCATCCCGCGCAGCTCGGCCGCGTCCACCCGCTCGTCCAGGACGGCCCGCACCTGCTGCAGGGTGAACCCGAGCTCCTTGAGCGCGATCACCCGGTTGAGCCGGGCCAGTTGGGACGCCTCGTAGAAGCGGTAGCCGCTGACCGGGTCCACCCGGGCGGGCCGCAGCAGCCCGATCGCGTCGTAGTGGCGCAGCATCCGCACCGACACCCGGCCGTGGCTGGCGAAGTCTCCGATGTTCAACATGGTGCGACCACTCCACCCCCTGCCACCGTGTCAGGGTCAACCCCCGCCCCGCCCGTGGCCCGGGAAACACCGAGGGCGGGTGCCGAGTGGTCTCGGCACCCGCCCTGAGCAGGTGGTTCTCCTACCGGCGGAGAGCGTGGGATTCGAACCCACGGTACGGGGTCACCGCACGACAGTTTTCAAGAGAGGAGCCGAGGCTCTGACCTTAACCCCTCTGAGCTGGGGATTAGGTCAACGATTCACGACTAACGACCATGGTGGCCCCGAACTGGCCCCGGCGCACTCATGCCGGGGCGCCGCCTCGGGCATTGATGCCCCATGAGTCCGGCGCACCGTTCTTGGGTCCGGTGCTCAAGGCATCCGTGATCGCTTCCGTGGTCCAGGCGCCGGCCACACCGGGCCGGGTCTCCAGGTACGCGGCCGTCTCCTCCGTGGACCAGCCATGCGCTTCGTGCAGCCCAGATGCGAAGTTCCGGAGGTAGGCGGCAGACGGGCGAGTTACCTCGACGTCCGCCCGGCGCCACGGGGCGGTGAACGTCAGCACCGGGTAGCCGTCGATCTGCCCAGGACACACCAGCGTCTCGTAGCGGCCGAGACCGAGGCTGGCGCTCCCCAGCTTCAGAGCCGACGCGAGGTCGAGGTCTTGCCCGGGTTGCTCGTGCATCTCCTGCGCTGCGATGTCGGAGAACTGCGCGGCGGTGATCAGGTAGGCCCGGGCTGGCATTTCCCCGGCGTCCGTCTGATCGTAGAAGCCCATGCCGCCGGTCCAGACCTTCGACTCCAGGGCGAAGTAGAGCTGTCCGGGCAGCAGCACGGGCAGCGCCGCGCGGGGCGGACGCTGGTCGCGGCACCCGGGGTAAGCCCGTGCGCCGCCCGGCGGACGGCCGCCCGCGATGTAGTACATCAGCCGGTCGAGGTGCATGTTCGAGCCGTAGGCGGCGTACCAGACGAGAGTTGGAATCGACTCGCGGCTGGTCAGGGGTTCCGGGCGGCGGGCGGCGCTCTGAGCTGTCATGTCAGTCCGTCGAGACGTCGTAGCGGATGACGTGCCTGTCGCCGGGGAGCGTCGTGATCATCACCCGAAGGGGTTTTCCGTCCTTGTCGTAGCCGGTTCGGCGGTGGACCGCGACCGGAGTGGCTGCAGGAAGGACGAGTCGCTCACTCTCCTCCCGGGTGGGCATCCGGACCGTGATCTCGTCGCTGTACCGCACCTGGATCAGGCCGGCGCTGGCGAGGACGCCCCCAGGGGCCGACACATCCTCGGGCAGCATTAGCGGAGTGTCCCTGACCAACTCCTCCGGGAAGTAGCTGTCCGCGAGGGCATACGGCTCGTGATCCACGTAGCGGATTCGCTCGCGGACGACCGTCAGCGCCGTCGCCGGGTCAAGCTGGAGCTGTCGGGCCACCTCCTCCGGGGGCCGCCTGATCGACACCCGGATTTCCTGGCGTGGTTCCTGACCATTGGCTGCGATCTGGCTGGCCCACTGGTCGCCGGCGGTGTGGTTCGCCTCATGGACCGATCGGGACTCCATGGTGGTCCAGTTCCACACAGCCGGCTCGTAGCGCTCCCGGACGAAGGTGCCGCGCCCCTGGGCGGACACCAGCAGTCCTTCGTCGGTCAGGCGGCCGAGGGCAAGTCGCACCGTGTTTCGACTGACGTCGTAGGTGGTGGTCAGCTCTTCTTCCGACGGGAGCTTCTCCCCGGGTGCCCACTTCCCCTGGTTGATCTGAAGCCGCAGGTCATCGGCGATGGAGTGGTAGCGCGCGACCTGTTTGGCCATGTCGGATCTCCCTGACTTGGAGGACTTGTTCCAACAAGGTACCTCGAAGCGCTTGACGACGCGAGCGTCCATGCCCCAAGCTCATGCCATCAGCTTGTTGGAACAAGTCAGCCAACAAGACCAGGTGAGATTGCATGCCTGGTGGGGCCTTCTTTGGGCTGCTCTGAGCTGCACAGACGAGCCCGGAGGGCGGCGTGACAGCCGCCTGAAGGAAGCGCTCGTTCCTTGAGAACTGAAGACACGATCGTGCGGGACCGACGCGAGGGCGGCGGTCGCGGTAGGCGTCTAGGTTGAGAAACCGGGGGCGAACCGCCGTGATGAACGAAGCCCTCCCCCTACGCAGTGGCATGCCACCCCTCCGGGGGTGTGGGGAGGCCCAGCGGAGTCCCAACGCACGTGGCGGTATGAAGACCGCCCCCGAGGCGACCGGGTGACGTCGCCGGCGGCAGCGAGCCACGCAGCGCCTCCGATTCGGGGGTGCGCCGCCCTGCTGGTGCTGAGCAGAGAGGAAGCACCGGACCAGGCCCGAGAGACCTGACGCCCGTAGGACGGGCAACCCCAACCACCAGCCCCCACCGGAGCTTCGACCTGAGGAGGGCGCGCCCATGGGCATGCGCCAGAGCTGTATCCGGCCCCGCCGCTGACCAGCGGGCGGGGCCTACCGCTTCCGGTCGCGTTACCAGCGATCACGGTCCCCGGCGCGTGCCGGCCGCCCTTGCGGCGGCGGGTTCGCGTCGGGTTCCGCGGCTGCTCGTGAACGACGAGAAGCCGGGCCCGTAAGACGGGCCGCCGCGCTCCGGCCAAGGAACGCGCGGCGGCCCTCGGGCCTACCCCTATGTGAGGAGAGGCAGACCCATGAAGTCCATCATTGCAGGCCAGATGGCCCTGACGCCGGACGAGTTCGCCGAGTTGGCGCTCGGCCTCGTCGCGGACTCGGAGTTCACCCGGCTGTTCACCGGGGTGCCCGGTGAGAGCGTGGTCGAGCGCGAGGCGCGGATGGACGCGGCGGACGACATCCTGGCGGACCTGCGCCGGGAGGACCCGGTGCTGGCCGCGTACGCCGAGCGGCTGCTGGGCATGGCGCCGGTGCCGCTGCGGCGCCCGGCCGCGATCCGCCGCGCCGCCGCCGGCGAGCGGGTGGCGGCGTGATGACGGGGCTCGTGCTCATGGCGCTCACGCTCGCTCACGACGTGCTCACCGCGCGGGCGCCGATCGCCTGGTGGTGGTCGCGGTGAGGGTGAGGATGAGCCCGGATCAGATCCGGTCGGCGGAGCGGGCGCTGGCCGTGGGCACGTGGACGATCACGCTCGGCGCGGTCCTCTACAGCATGCTCACGGTCACCCCGCTGATGTCCAAGCACAGCCCGGACGGCTGGGAGTGGACGGCGCCGATCCTGCCGCTGGTGGTGGACGCGGCGGTGGTGATCGTGGTCCGCCTGGACAGTACGCTCGCACGCCTCGGTGGCGACGGCGGCCGGTGGCCGGTCGTGCTGCGCTGGATGACCGGCCTCATGACGGTGCTGCTCAACGTGGGTCAGTCGGCCCTGGATCACGACAAGGTCGGGGTGGCCGTCCACGCGGTGGCGCCGCTGCTGCTGATCGTCACGGCGGAGACCTCGCTCGCCTACCGGCGCGCGATCGCCGCCGCGCTGGCCGGCCGAGAGGCCCGTGAGCGCGATGAGCGGGCCGAGCGCGACCGCCGTGCCGAGCAGCGCCGCCAGCAGGACCGCGAAGACCTCCAGGCCCAGCAGGACCGCGCCGATCGGGCCGAGCGTGAGCGCCGTGAGCACGACGCGCGGATGGCCGAGCAGCAGCGTGAGCACGAGCTGCGGATGGCCGACGACGCGCGCCGGGAACAGCGGCGCCTGGAAGAAGCCGACCGGGCCGATCGGCAGCGCCGTGAGCGCGCGGTGAGCGAGCGTGAGCGCGGTGAGCGCGAGCGTGAGCAGGCCGCCGCGCAGGATGCCGAGCGGCTGCGGCAGGACCTCCTGTCCGCGCCGGCCGTCACCGAGCGGCTGCCCGAGGGCGAGGCCCGGCTGATCGTCCAGACCGCTGTGGCGCTCGGCATCCCGCAGCGCCGGGCGGCCGAGCTGACCGGCTGGTCGACCGGGTGGGTCGCCACCCGCTACCGGGAGGCCGGTGCGGCCGGTACGGAGCGGCCCGCCCTGCACGCCGTCCCCGCCGGCACCGGAGAGACCGCCCCCCGCGCCACTGAGGAGCAGGCATCGTGACCACCACCCTTGCCACCCGCGCCGACGCCGCGCACGCGCTGCTGATGATGCTCATCGAGCACGAGGCGGGCCCGCGGCCGGAGTTCGGGCTGTACGAGTACATGGTCGGCAGTGGCGAGCAGGGTTGGGGCCTGAGCCTGGTGGTCCGTGACTCGCTGGGCGCCTTCGAGTACTGGCGTCGGGTGCTCGGCCTGCGGGCCGACAGCATCGACTACGACACCTGCCACCGCACCGTGTGGCTGTGCGCCGTCGGCGACTATGCCGGCGTGGAGGTGCAGCTCCACTCGATGGCCGAGATCCCCCCGCCCGGCGACACCGGGCGGTAGCCGCGGACCCGGCCGACCCGCTCACCCCCTGATCCGCTCCGCTGATCCTCAGCAAGGAGACCCCTGTCATGTCCGTGACCGAAATCCAGGTGGTCAGCTTCGGCTACCTGCACGGCGACCCGCCCGAGGCGCACCTGACCATCGACCTGCGCCGCCACTTCCGCGACCCGCACGTCGACCCGGACCTGCGCCAGCAGACCGCCCACGACCTGCCGGTGCGCCGGGCCGTGCTCGCCACCCCGGGCATCCGCGAGCTGATCGCCGCCGCCGCTCTGCTGACCGACGCCTACGACGCCGGGCCCACCGAGGCGCCGCTGACCGTCGCCGTCGGCTGCGCGGGCGGCCGGCACCGCGCCGCCACCGTCGCCATGGCCCTCGCCACGCGCCTGACCAAAACCGGCACGACCGTCCGCCTCACCCACCGCGACCTCGACAAGCCCGTCATCGACCGCTGAATCAAGGAGCCCGACATGAAGACCTGCGACTACTGCGGCAAGGCCAAGCCGGACGTCGAGGACGTCGTGGACCCGTACGTCCAGGACGTCTGCGGCGAGGAGGTGGTGCGCCCGCTCTGCGACGGCTGCTACCGGCTGCTCTGCGAGGAGATCTGACCGGCACTCATCCCGTCGGCGGCGCCCCCCGGCTTCGTGCCGGGGCGCCGTCCGGCCCCCTGCCTGCCCCGACCGCCCAGCGAGGAGTCATCCCGTGACCACCGACACCGACACCGACACCCACGGCATCGCCGCCGCCCAGATCGACGCGGCCGGCGCGCTGATGTCCCTGCTCACCGCCCACGCGACGCTGCCGGCCCCGGTGGCCAGGCTGGAGTACCTGCGGGTGCCCGGCACCCACGACTTCGCGTGGGGGCTGGACATCTCCCTGCACTACGGCGTCGACCAGTTCGAGCAGTGGCGTCAGGCCCTGGGCATCGACCCGGCCGGCGTCGGCCTCGACACCACCGAGTCCGGCGCCTTCGGCTGGCTCAGCGTCACCACCACCCACGCCGGTGTCCCGCTCAAGGTGACCGGCTACCTCGTCCCCCGCTTCAAGGTCGGGCCCCGCACCGACGGCACGCCCCTTCCCGCCTGAACCCACCCGGGAGACAGCCTGTGACCAGCGTCCGCGCCGCCCGCTTCGCCACCGCCGCCGTCCTGCTCCGCGCCGCCGGTGACGTGGCGGACCACTGGATCCAGACCGACCATCAGGCCACGACCAAGGGCCACCACGACCACACCGGGCAGTCCAGCGCGGCCGGCCGCCGCGCCTGCGCCGCCCACGTCGCCACCTACACCGCCACCCAGGCCGCCGCCCTGCTCGCCGGGTCCCGCCTGCTCGGGGTGCGCCTGCGGCCCGGCCCCGTCGCCGCCGCCCTCGCCATCAGCGCCGCCACCCACTACGTCGCCGACCGGCGCGAGCCCCTGCGCCGCCTGGCCGACGCCACCGGCAAGGCGGCCTTCGTCCGCCTCGCCGACCACGGCATCAACGGCGCCTACGCCCTCGACCAGGCCTGGCACCACGCCGCCGAGACCCTCGCGGCCCTGGTCGCCTCCGCCTGACCGGTACTGACGATTGCCCGTCCCCGCCCGGCCCTTCGTGGCCGGGAGGGGGTTGGGGAGTCGGGACAGCCCCGGCCCACAGGGAGGCCTGCGATGACCATGAACACCACGTCGCCGAACAGCGGTGGGAACAACGCCGGCGGCACCAACAGCAACAACCGCAACGGCTTCGGCTCCGGGGCGACGTTCGCCCCCGGGCTCAACATCAACATCAACAAGAACACCACCGCCGGCACCGGCGGCGGGATCGGCGCCCCGCAGATGGGCGCCGCCGCCAACCCCGGCACCGGCGCGGCCCGCACCTCGCCCCTGGCCCTGCCGGAGCCCGCGTTCTACTCCACCGCCGACGTCCGCTCCTACTGCGAGGCCCTGCGCGCGTTCGGCGCCTACGCCGCCATCGAGGTGGATGTGGCCGCCGAGATCCTCAAGGCCGCCCTGGAGCAGGCCCCCGGCGCCCCGGGCGACCACCTGTTCCAGCGCAAGCGCCGGGCCCGCGCCGTCGCCCAGAAGCTCTCCAAGGCCGCCGACGCCCTGACCGACACCGCCCGGGACGCCGCCGCCGCGTACGCCGCCTTCGAGCGCGAGTACGCCGACGTCATGGCCCCCCGCCCGGCCCAGCAGCACCGTCCGTTCCAGTTCTGAGAGGAGCAAGGCCCATGTCGAAGAAGGACGGCACCGACCCGGAGGTCCAGCACCGGGAGACCCTGGAAGGCGCCAGCACCGGCAAGGGCGTCGCCGCGTGGCTCGCCCACCGGGCCAAGCCCTACACCCCGCCGTGGATCGCGGTGGCCGCGACGGGCGTGGCCGGGAGCCTGGCGTGGGTGCCCGCCCACGACTCCGCCGGGTACGCGGTCGGCCTGACCCTCGGCTCGGTCGGCCTCACCGCCGCGACCGCGTGGGCGGGCAAGACCACCTCCCCGCAGCGGCGCCTGCACTCCGCCGTGACCGTCGCCGGCGCGAGCGGCTGGTTCACCAGCGTCGCGCTCGGCGGCTGGAGCGACTTCACCTTCGGCGCGTACTGGCTCGGCGGCAGCATCCTCGCCCTGTCCTGGAACGTGCGCCAGATACTGCGCCGGAACCCCGACGCCGTCCAGGCCGCCGGCGACAGCGCGGACAGCTCGCTGCTGGAGAAGGTCAAGCTCGCCGGAGCCAAGATCCGGCGCGCCGAGGTGGAGCCGAACCGCGTCACCGCCGAACTCACTCTGCCCGCCGGGGAGTTGACCAACGACGACGTGGCGAAGGCGCTGCCGCACCTCGCCTCCGGGCTCGACGTGTCGAAGACCGCCGTGCGGTACCTGCCCGACCCCGACTCCGCCCGGCGCGGCGAACTGGTCGTGGTGCCCCGGGACATGCTCTCCGAGGTGGTCGAGTGGGAGATGCCGACCGGCGTCGGCGGGTCGATCGCCGATCCGCTGGTCATCGGCCGCTACGACGACGGCTCCCCGCTCATGCTCTGGCTGCCCGGCGACCCGCAGACCGGCCGCAACTCGACGCACCTGCTGATCTGCGGCATCTCCGGCTCCGGCAAGGGCGACGGCGCGCTCAACATCCTCGCCGAGATCATGGGCCGCAGGGACGTCATCATCTGGCTGTCCGACCCGAAGGCCTTCCAGGACTTCGGCCCGCTGCGGCCCGGTCTGGACTGGGCCGTGGAGGGCGGGGCCCCCACCGAGACCATGGTCACCGCCCTCCAGGCCGCCATCCCCGCCCGCACGCGCTGGCTCGGCGCCCACGGCTACCGCCAGTGGACGCCGGCCGCCGCCGAGCAGCAGACCGACCCCGGGCACTCCTGCCAGAAGGGCCGGGCCTGCGGCTGCGAGGGTATGCCGTTCCTGGTCGCCTGGTTCGAGGAAGCTGCGAACACCCTGCGTTTCATGGGCGACAGCGCGTTCACCGGCGCCGCCCAGGAAGCCCGCTCCGCCGGCATCTCCCTGGTCGTCAGCCTCCAGCGGCCCAGCCACGACCAGCTCTCCACCAGCACCCGGGCCAGCCTGCCGTCCGTGCTGACCTTCGGCCTGGACGCCAAGGACGAGGGCATGGCCCTGCCCGGCCCGGTCATCGACGCCGGCGCCCACCCCGGCGCCTGGGGCAACCGTCGCCCCGGCTACTGCTACCTCGTCACCCCCGGCGTCGACGAGGCGCGGTACTCCAGCCCCGGCCGCACGCTGCGGTTCACCGGCAAGGCCGCCCGCGTCATGGAGCAGGTGGCCGAGTGGGCCCTGCGCAACGGCGCCAAGGCCGACCCCGTCACCGCGAAGGCCGCCGCCTCCACCACCGGCAAGGCCTACACCGACCGCCACACCCAGGACTCCACCGACGGGAACGGGGACAGCGTGTACGCGGACGGCGACGACAGCGGTGAGGAGAGCGGCGGCGCCGGCGTCGAGCGGCGGGTGGACCCGGAGGACGAGGGCCTGGACCCGCAGGCCGAACTCCCCCCGCCCTCCGAGACGCTCGCCGACCTCTCCTTCGGCGGCGGGCCGGGCGTTCCGACCTTCACGCCCGAGGAAGCCCGTGCCGCGATGGACGCCATCGTCTCCGAGCTCGAACAGGCGGGGACGATGGTGATCGGCCCCAAGGACGTCATGGAGCACGCCGCCCGGTTCGGCCGGACCCGGCAGTGGGTGAGCGGGGAGTTCCGCCGCCTGATCGAGGACGGCCGCCTGGTCCCCGTCGCGCAGAAGGGCCGCTACCGGATCGTGCCCGCCCCAGCGCTGGTCTGACAGTCCCTGACATCTGACAGTCCCTGACACCAATTCCCCTAGGCAGACGCGGGTGTCAGGGGCCCCTGACAGCGGCCCTGACACCGCCTGACACCCGGCCCTGACACCCGCGCCGCCCGCCGCCCCCAGATCCGGAAGGGAGGCACTGCCATGCCCCCGCACACCATCCGCCCGCTCGCCGCCACCCACCTGCGCGAGGCCCTCCAGGCCGCCGCCGACCGCGAGCCCGCCACCGCGCTCGCCGCCCTCATGCACATCGACCCCGACTCCTGGCAGGCCATCGAACACCGCCTCCAGGCGCTCGGCACCGACCTGATCGACGTCCTCGCCCACACCGCCGGCACGGGAGGCCCCCGATGAGCACCACCAGCGACCTGATCACCGCCGCCGTCCTCATCGGCCCCGGCGCGCTCCTCAGCCTCCCGATCGTGGCCTCCCAGCGCGGCGCCCACGCCGACTCCGCCACCGTCCGCCGCGCCCTCGCCGCCTCCGCCGCCGACCGCGCCGCCCGCACGACCGTCACCGGCGAGGCGGCCCCGCCCGACGGCGGCGAAGGCGCCCCCGCGCCGGCCGCGACCGCCCCGGTTCGGCTCGCCACCGTCCACCGGCTCCCCGCCGCCGCCCGCCGCGTCGCCTGAGGAAGGACCCGCGTGTACAGCGACTACGACCACTCCCACCTGGCGCTGGCCGTCGACCTGTTCGCCGGTGTCGGCGGACTCGACCTCCCCGCACGGGAGTTGGGCCTGGCGGCGATCGGGATCGAGCAGAGCCCGGACGCCTGCGCCACCCGCCGCGCGGCCGGCCTGCAGACGATCGAGGGCGACGTGCGCCACTACGGGCCCGCCGACTTCCCCCACCCCACGGTCCTGCTCGGCGGCCCGCCCTGCCAGCCGTTCAGCGCGGCGGGCACCGGCGCCGGGCGCCGGGCCCTCGGCGACATCGTCGCCCTCGCGCATCGGCTGTCTGAGCGGCAGCCCGTCGCCCGGCACGGCCGCACCGACGTGGGCGACCTGATCCGCCTCGTCCTCGAACCCCTGCGCTGGGTGCTGGAAGCCCAGGACGGCGGGCGGCCGTTCGAGGCGATCGTGCTGGAGCAGGTCCCCGCCGTGCTGCCGGTCTGGCAGACCTACGCCGCGATCCTGCGCGCCGAGGGCTACAGCGCGGTGGCGGGCGTCGTGCGGGCCGAGGAGTACGGCGTCCCGCAGACCCGCAAACGGGCCGTCCTCATCGCTCGCCGCACCGGCACCGCCGCCCTGCCGGCGCCCAGCCACCGGCCCTACGCCAAGGGCACTCCCCGCACGGCCGGCGACCCGGCCCTGCTGCCCTGGACCGCGATGGGCGATGTCCTGCCTGATCGCGGCCCGTTCACGGTCGTGTCCAACTACGGCACCGGTGGCGACCCGGCCAAGCGCGGTCGTCGCACCAGCGCCGAGCCGTCCGCCACCGTCACCGGGAAGATCTCCCGCGTCCGGGTGCTCGCCGATGACGGCGCCGAGTCCCGCTTCACCTGGGCCGAAGCGGGCACCTTGCAGTCCTTCCCGCCGGACCATCCGTGGTCCGGCCGCGACATCGGCCAGCAGATCGGCAACGCGGTCCCGCCCCGCCTCGGCGCCGCCCTGCTCACCGCCGCCATCCACCGCGCCTGACGAAAGGTCCTGGCTGTGTACGACTACGACCTCGACGACCACGGCTACGACGAGTACGGCCCCGAGGACCCCGAGAACTGGGTGCCCGGCCAGTGCGACCACTGCTCCGGCGGCGACCCCATCGAGACCCCGATCGGGACCCTGTACTGCGCCTGCCAGATCGGGCAGGGCGCCGCCCCCGAGAACTGCGCCTGCGGCCTCAACCAGGACTGACTTTACTCAGAGAAGCAGGGGACCCCATGACCGAGACCTTCGAGACCCTGCGGTACACCGCCGACGTCGTGTGCGTCTGGAACGGCTGCGTGCTCCTGATCGAGCGAGGCTGGCCGCCGCACAAGGGCCAGCTCGCCCTGCCTGGGGGGCACGTCGACCCCGGCGAGACGTCCCGCGCCGCCGCCGCGCGCGAACTGCTGGAGGAGACCGGCATCCGCGTGGCCGCCGAGGACCTGACACTGATCGGCATCTACGACGACCCCGAGCGGGACCCGCGCGGCAGGTACATCAGCGTCGCCTACCGAATCGAGGTGACCGACGACCCCTGCGCCCAGGCCGGGGACGACGCCACAGCCGTGGTGTGGATGCCGCTGGCGGACCTGCCCGACCTCGCCTTCGACCACACCGCGATCGTGACCGACGCCCAACTCCGGCGACCCACCACACCCTGATGCCGCCCGGAGCGGCCGGCCATCCCGGCAAGGTACCCGGCCGCTCCGGTTCCCCCGCCCCATCGAGACGAGGAGAACCCCAGCATGACCCAACCAACCGAGATCTGGGGAGAGCACCTGCTCGCCGCGCTGGCCCTGGCGGCCGACGGCGTGCCCGTGCTGCCGCTGCGGCCCGGGAAGCTGCCGTTCGGCAACTGCCGGACCTGCGTGGCCAATCGGTGCAGCGGCCGACCGAGCATGAAGACCCCGGGCCCGTGCACCTGCCCGGCCCCCTGCCACGGCTGGGCCGCCGCCACCACCGACCCCGCCGTCCTCCGCTCGCCGGAGTGGGCGCGGGCGTGGCGCGAGGCGGCGGCGGTGGCCTACCACCCCGGCGGCGCGGGCCTGACCGTCGTCGACCTCGACAACGCCGCCGCCATCGCGTGGGCACGCGAGACCCTGCCCGCCACCCGGATCGTGGCCACCACCAGGGGCGAGCACTGGCTCTACCAGGGCGCCATGACCTCCGCCAACGCCGTGCGGGACGGGGTGGACGTCAAATCGTCCATGGCGTACGCCCGTTGGCTCGGCCCCGGCACCGGCACCATGACGGCCCTGCCGGACGTGGTCCGCGACCTGGTCGCGAAGAAGCCCGCGGCTGTCCGCCCGGCCGTCGTCACGATGCCCGCGCCGACCGGGGGCGGGACGTGCCCCCACCGGACCCCGGCCTTCCTGGCCCGTGGCATCGCCATGGCCGAGCAGCGCATCGCCGAGGCGGCCAGCGCGGTGCACGCCACGGTGTTCGCGACGTTCCTCGCCGTGCTCTCGACGCATGGGCGCTGCGGGTGCCTGACCGGGGCCCACACGGAAAGGCTGTTCGCCGCCGCGCAGGCCAAGGGCGAATCCCCCCGCCACTGCGCCGACGCCTGGGCCAACGCCTGCTCCCGGCTGGGACTGTGACCGTGGCCGACGATGAGAAGACCCCCGGCCGCGAGGTCATCGCCGACTACGCGCAGGCGCACTTCCGGTACTTCCGCACCGCCGACGGCACCGTCTACGCGCACCGCACCGGCCACCCCGTCGCCCGCCCGATCCGCTCCCAGGGCACTACCGGCAGCCACCGCCAGGAACTCATGGTCGGCCTCTACAGGGCCGGGTTCGGCGTCTTCAACGGCAGCGCCCTCAAGGAAGCGCTGGATTTGATCGAGGCGCTGGCCCTGTCCGAGGACGTCCGACTCGTCCACATCCGCGTGGCCCCCGGCCACGACGGGGCCACGTGGCTGGACCTGGGCCGCGACGATGGCCGGTCCGTGCGCATCCACCCCGCCGGCTGGGACATCGCCGTCCCCGACCCGCAGGAGGTCTGCTGGCGGCGCACCCAGCTCACCGGGGAGTTGCCCCTGCCCGTCAAGGACACCGATGGCAAGGGCATCGACGCGCTGCTGAGGCTGACGAACTTCGCCGACGCCAAGACCGAGTGCCTGGCCATCGCCTGGCTCATCGGGTGCTTGGGGCCGAGCGTGCCCGTGCCCGCCCCGTTCCTCACCGGCCCGCAGGGCGCCGGCAAGTCCACCGGCGGCAGGATGCTCGTGCGGCTGATCGAGGGCATGAGCGGTGACCTGCGCCGGGCCCCGAAGAGCGAGGAGGACCTCATCTCGGCGGTCGCGGCCGGATGGGTCACCGCCCTCGACAACTTGTCCCACATGGGCCCGGAGCTGTCCGACGCCATGTGCTGCATCGTCACTGGGGCCGAGTCGGTCAAGAGGGCGCTGTTCACCGACGGGGACGTCCACCGCTCCGCCTACCGCCGGCCCCTGCTCCTGACCGGCATCGACGTCGGCGTCATCCGCCCCGACCTCGCCGAACGCCTCCTGCCCCTGCACCTGGAGCGGCCGCGCGTCCGCCGCACCGAAGCGGAGCTGTGGGCCGAGTACGAGGACGTCCTGCCCGTCGTCCTCGGGTCCCTGCTCGACCTCGCGGTGCAGGTCCGCGCCGCCGAGGCCGAGACCCCCACCGATCTGAGGATGGCCGACTTCGCCCACCTGTGCGCGCAGCTCGACGCCGCGACCGGTCTCGGCGCGCTGCCCGCCTACCGGGCCAGCCTGGACGACCTGAACGACGACGTCATCGAAGGCGATCTCCTCGCCCAGACCGTCCTCCAGCACGCCGACACCATCGAGCTGGGCGGGGCGCAGCGCAGGACCTCCACCGAGTGGCTTCACTGCCTCAGCAGTCGCTGCAACGGCGACGGCATGCGCCCGCTGCCCAAGGGCTGGCCGACCACCGGGAAGGTGCTCTCCGACCGGCTCAAGCGCCTCCAGCCCACCCTGGCAGCCCGGGGCGTCCTCATCGACAGCGGCCGTACGAAAGAGGGCCGCTACCTCGAAATGGCCCGCCCCGCCCCCACGCCCCCGCACGAGCAGCAACAGCTGCTCTGACCCGCGCCACCGTCAACCCGGACAAGCAAGAAGAGCACCCGGACGCCGGTGCTCTTCTTGCTGTTCGGCGAAGCCGCCAAAAGGTCGCGCCGCGCAGCGGCTCCTTCTTCACGCCCTGAGGCGCACCAACCACCAACAGGCACCCCCTTTTTTTTCCTAAGTAGGAAGACGCTGCGTCACCTGCGTCACCCGGGCCGAAAACCAGCCCCCGACCTGCGCCGATACCGGTGACGCAGACGACGGCCGCTGCGTCATCCTGCGTCACCTGCGTCATCGCTGCGTCACCCGATGACGCAGCGATGACGCAGACCCCGGGGGCTGCGTCACCCAAAGCCCCAGGTCAGAGACCTAGATGACGCTGATGACGCGGTGACGCAGAAATCCGCACCTAGGACACACGCGCACTGCGAGAAGCCCCCTCGTCCCGCTGTCGTCAGTCTCAACGCCCCTGCCCCGCCTGCCGAACCTCGGAGGAACCGGCATGCCCGTGAAGGACCCGAAGCTCAAGCTCGCCGCCGTCCTCGAAGAGATCGACATGTCCCGCTCCGCCTACTACCGGATGGTCGCCCTGGGGAAGGGCCCCAAGACCATGAAGCTCCCCAACGGACAGCTCCGCATCCGACGGAGCGCCCTCGACGCCTGGTGGGCCGCACAGGAGTGCTCTGCCGCCGCCTGACTGGCCACCGTTCCCGACCCGGGCCCTCGGCTGCTGCCGAGGGCCCCTCCCTATCCAAGGAGCAGAGTGCTCACCTTCGATGTTCGGATCAACGAGATCCGTCACCGTCCCGGGCGCAGGAAGCCGTTCGAGCTGCGCTGGACCGTGGGGCCTCAGCGGCATTCCAAGAGCTACGCGACCAAGACCCTAGCCAAGGGCCGTGAGGCCGAACTTCGAACCGCCATGAAGAACGGCGAGCAGTTCGACGTGGAGTCCGGCCTGCCGGCCTCCGAGCTGCGGACCCAGCAGCAAGGCACCTGGTACGAGCACGCCCGGAAGTATGCCGAAGTGAAATGGGCCCGTTCCTCGGCCAAGAGCCGGGGGGCGCGCGCCGATGCGCTCGCCACCATTACCCCAGCATTGGTGACGGACCGAAAGGGAGCGCCTGCGCCTCCCGTACTCCGGCGGGCCTTGACCGGTTGGGCTTTCAATTTCTCTGAGCGGACTCCCGAGCCGCCCGGACCGATCGCGGCCGCACTCGAATGGATCGAGCGGAAGTCGGTTTCAATGGCGCGATTGGAAGAGGACGCCGACCTGATGCGGTCCGGGCTCACCGCGCTCACCTTGAAGCTGGACGGCAAGGAGGCGGCCGCGAACACCGTTCGTCGGAAGCGGATGGTGTTGAACAACTGTCTCCGCTACGGCGTCGAGCGACGTCAACTCGCCACAAACCCACTGCAGTTCATCGACTGGGCGCCGCCCGAGACCGATGACGAGGTCGACTGGCGGTACGTTCCGAACCCTCAACAGGCGAAGGGCCTGCTCGCTGCCGCCCCGGCCGTAGGCCTGCGGGGCCGCCACCTGGCCGCCTTCTTCGGCTGCATGTACTACGCCGGGATGCGGCCAGCCGAGGTGACAGACCTGCGAAAGCGTGACTGCACCCTGCCCGAATCCGGCTGGGGCTGCCTGGTGCTGGCGGGTAGTTCACCAGGCGTCGGCTCCACCTGGACCGACGACGGGAAGACCCACGACGAGCGCGGTCTCAAGAGGCGGGCCCGGAAGGCCACTCGCGATGTGCCCATCCCTCCCGTACTGGTCGCCATGCTCCGAGAGCACCTGCAGACGTACAGCACCGGTACCGGCGGGCGTCTGTTCCGCGCGTCCGAGGGTGGCCCGGTTTTGAGCAAGGAGTACGCGGCGGTCTGGAAGAAGATCCGTGACGCCTGGCTGCGGAACGAAGAACAGGCGCGGGCGCACGAGCCGCACGACATCGACTCCCTCCCGCCGCAGGTGGACGAGAAGCTGGCCGAGGTCCCGTACGCCATGCGGAAGGCCGGCATCACTCTCTGGCTGGTGTCGGGTGTCGACCCCACCGAGGTGGCCCGTCGAGCAGGGCATAGCGTCGCAGTGCTCTACCGGTTCTACGCCAAGGTGCTGGACGGCAAGCGCGACCAGGCCAACGAGATGATCGAGCGGGCGCTCAACGAGGCAGCCACAGAGACCGATCCCCCGGCCGAGTAGCCGGGTCTGGCCCCGGCCTGGCCCCGACACAGTGGTCAGGACCGGCACACGGGTGGGACACCCTGGCACAAGAATCGAAAAGGGCGGGTATCGGCTTGTTGCCGATACCCGCCCTGAGCTGGGTGTTCCTCACCAGCGGAGAGCGTGGGATTCGAACCCACGGTACGGGGTCACCGCACGACAGTTTTCAAGACTGTTCCCTTAGGCCGCTCGGGCAGCTCTCCAGGCGGAGGTCAGCCTAACGGGTCCGGCGGGGTTCAGCGCACACGTTTCGGTGCGGGCGGGGGTTACGGCTGGTCGCCCTCGCGCTGGCCGAGAGTGACCTTGGTGTTGAGGGTCTGGCCGTTGCGGGTGTACTCGACGTCGACGGTCTCGCCGGGCTTGTGCGTCCAGATCCGGCTGACCAGGGCGGGGCCGTTGTCGATCGGGACGCCGCCGAGCTTGGTGATGACGTCGCCCGGCTTGAGGCCGGCCTTGTCGGCCGCGCCGCCGGGGGTGACGGCGGGCTGGCCCTGGATGTCCTTGGTCTGGATCTGCGCGCCGTCGCCCTTGTAGTCGTCGTTGCGCAGCACGTCGAGCTTGGCGTAGACCGGCTTGCCGGTCTTGATCAGGGTGTCCGCGACCCACTTGGCCTGATTGATCGGGATGGCGAAGCCCAGGCCGATGCTGCCGGCCCGGCCGTTGGCGGAGGCGTTGGACTGGATCGCCGAGTTGATGCCGATCACCGCGCCGCCGGAGTCGAGCAGCGGGCCGCCGGAGTTGCCGGGGTTGATGGAGGCGTCGGTCTGCAGGGCGTTCATGTACGAGGCCTGCGAGCCGGTGTCGTCGCCGGAGGCCACCGGGCGGTCCTTGGCGCTGATGATGCCGCTGGTGACGGTGGACTCCAGGCCGTACGGCGCACCGATCGCGACGGTGGCGTCGCCGACGTTGACCTTGTCGGAGTCGGCCAGCGGCAGCGGGGCCAGCTTGCTCTTGGGCGGGTTGTCGATCTTGACCACGGCGACGTCGTAGCCCTCGGCGTGGCCGAGCACCGAGGCGCTGTAGGAGCTGCCGTCGGCGAACTTGACGGTCAGTTTGCCGCCACTGAGGGTCGGCGCGACGACGTGGTTGTTGGTGAGGATGTGGCCCTCGGTGTCGAAGACGAAGCCGGTGCCGGTGCCCGACTCGCCGTTGCCCTGCGCCTTGATGGTGACGACGCTGGGCAGCGCCTTCTGCGCGATGGCGGCGATCGAGCCGGGGACGGGCTCGTTCTTCTGGGTGTCGCTGGCCTGGACGGTGGTGCTGCGGTGGTCGTTCGCGGAGCTCCTGCGGTCGGAACTGTCGGAGACGGACACGCCGAGCGCGCCGCCGGCCACACCGGCGACCAGCGCGACGGCCGCGATCAGGGCGACCAGGCCGCCGCGCTTCTTGCGCGGGCCGCCGGGGCCGCCCGGACCGCCGGGGTACTCCGCCGGGTAGCCGAGCGGGCCGGCCGGGCCGCCGGGGTAGCCGGCGCCGCCGGAGGTGGAGTCGTGGGTGGGGCCCCAGCCGCCGAGCGGCTGGCCGGCCCCGAAGGGGTGGTGGCCGTGCGCGGCGGGCGCGGCCGGAGCGGCGCCGTACCCCTCGTGCGCGCCGGCGGCGGGGACGCCGTGGGTCGGGGTGGCGTACGGGTTGCCGGCCGGCGGCAGGGCCGGGGCGGCGGGTGCGGCGGCCACCGGGGCGGGCGGAACGGGCGGCAGGACCGGCGGCGGCGCGTCGATGTAGCCGGTGGCCGGGTCGACGGCCGGCTCCTCGACGGCGAGTACGGCGGGCTCGGCGGGTGCGGCGGGTGCCACGGGCTCGGCGGGTGCCTCCGGTGCGGGCACCTTGGTGAAGGCGACGGTGGGCTTGTGCCCACCCCCCGCCGGGACCTCCTCGGCCGGAACGGCGTCGGCGGACGGCGCCGCCTCGGCGGCGGCGGCCTCGACCGCGCCCGCCTCCGGCTCGGGCACCCGCCGGAACGCCATGGTCGGGTTGTGCCCGCCCTGAGCGGGGCCCGCGGCAGCGGACTCGGCCGCCCCCGGCCCGGCGGGCTGCTCCCCCTGCGGCCCGGTGGGCCCAACCTCGCGCTCGGTGCTCACGGACGACCTCCATAGCTGGCAGAACCAAGGACCATAGTTTTTCGCACTGTCGATTCGTTTGCCGTAAGGACCCCTCTGAAGAACTCATAAGAATCCTTAGCCGGCACCGACACCGGCACTGGCGTCAGCACCCACAGCGGCACCGACACCGGCTCCGGCACCCGTACCGACGGCCGGGGCTCCCCTCCCCGTCGGGCGTCCGCGATGCGGACCGCCCCGCCCTCGGCCTTGGGCGTCGGCACCCGCGCCGGTTAGCCTGGCGCTCCAAACTGACACGCGGGAGCTTGGACCCACCAGGCTGAGAGTGCGCATGTCGACCGTACGCCACACGAGTGACGGACGTTCGAGGGGGCGCTGACCGCCGGAACCTGTCCGGGTAATGCCGGCGTAGGGAGTATCGGCCATGCCGCCTGCTTCGCCATCCTCTTCTTCGGGTACGAACGCCTCCGACTCCGGCGCGAACGCCCCCGCGCCGGGCGCGACCGCCCTCCTGGAACGCGCCGAGCACGTAGAAGCGCCCCTGGTCCTGGACACCGAACCGCCGCGCACGCTGCGCTTCCGGGACCACTTCGCGCTCTGGATGAACCTGGGCGTCAGCCTGATCGGCTTCTCCACCGCCGCCACCGTGCTCGGCGCCCCCGGCAGCGAGCTGTCGCTGGCCGCCGCGGTGACCGCGATCACGATCGGTACGGCGGTCGGCACCGCGATGCTCGCCGTGGCCGCGCTGATCGGCGCCCGCACCGGCGCCCCCGCGATGGCGAACCTGCGCGGGCTGTTCGGCACCCGGCTTTCGTACCTGCCGACGGTGCTCAACATCGTGCAGTGCATCGGCTGGGGCGTCTTCGAGCTGCTGACCATCTCGGCGGGCGCGCAGACCGTCGCGCACACCACCGGCTACCGCTGGCTGTTCGTCCTGCTCGCGGGCGCGCTGACCACCGCGCTGACCATCTGGCCGCTGGGCTCGATCGCGGTGCTGCGCCGCTTCGTGGCCGGGGCGGTCGCGGTGGCGATGGTGTACTTCACCGTCCAGCTGGGCCGCCAGGGCGTGCCGGACCCGGGCGCGGGCAACTGGCACGGCTTCCTCGGCGCCACCGACGCGATGATCGCGGTGTCGGTCTCCTTCGTCCCGCTGGCCGCCGACTACACCCGGCACTCGCGCACCCCGCGCTCGGCGTTCTGGGGCAGCTTCTCCGGCTACACGGTCGCCCAGGTCTGGTGCTACGTGCTCGGCCTGATGGCGCTGCTGCAGTCGGACGGCGACCCGAACCGGATCTTCGACTCCTTCCTCGGGGTCTGGGCCGGCTGGCTGTTCCTGCTGGTGCTGGTGCTGCGCGAGACCGACCAGTCCTTCGCCAACGTGTACTCGACCGCGATGTCGGTGCAGAACCTGCTGCCGAAGGTGGACCGCCGGGTGCTCTCCGGCGCGATCGGCGTGCTGATCACCGTGCTGGCGCTGCAGATCGACGAGTTCACCGACACCTACTACGGCTTCCTCGGCCTGATCGGCTCGGTGTTCGTGCCGCTGCTGGCGGTGCTCGTGGTGGACTACTTCCTCGGCGCCGGCCGGCGCGGCTGGAACCTCTCCGCCGACGCGCCGTCCCGCTGGCTGATGCTGCTGCCGTGGGCCCTGGGCTTCGCGGTCTACCAGTTCATCGCGCCGACCAAGGTCGCGGGCTGGTGGACGGACTTCTGGACCTCCGCCCAGGAGGCGCTGCACTTCACCCCGCAGGAGTGGACCTCGGCCTCGCTGTTCGCCTTCCTGGTGCCGGCCCTGGCCACCTGGGCGCTCACCCCGCTCGGCCGCCGCGCCGTCCGGGGCTGACGGAGCGGGGCCCGAGCGGGCCCCGCAGGTGCGCAGACGGCCCCACAGGTTGGGGCCGTCTTTGTCCGCGCTTCACCTCCGCCGCCTATCGTTGGGCCTGTGACCAGCCCAGACCTGTCCTCGGCGGCGGCGCGCACCGTGCCGCCCGTCCAGGTGATCGCCCACCGCGGTTCCTCCCACGCCCTGCCCGAGCACACCCTCGCGGCCTACCGGCGCGCGCTCGACGAGGGCGCGGACGCGCTGGAGTGCGACGTCCGGGTCACCGCCGACGGCGCGCTGGTCTGCGTGCACGACCGCCGGATCGGCCGGGTCTCCAACGGCCGGGGCACCGTTTCGGCCATGACCCTCGCCGAGCTGGAGGCGTACGACTTCGGCGCCTGGAAGACCGGCCGCCCCAGCACCGACCCGGAGCTGCGCGGTGTGCTGCGGCTGGAGCGGCTGCTGGAGCTGGTGGTGGAGTGCGGCCGCCCGGTGGACCTGGCGATCGAGACCAAGCACCCGGTGCGCTTCCGCGGCCGGGTGGAGGCCGAGCTGCTGCGGACCCTGGAGCGGTTCAAGATCGGCGCGACCCGGGAGGGCGACCGCCCGTCCGCCCGGATCATGAGCTTCTCCTCCGTCGCGCTGAACCGGGTGGCCGCCGCCGCGCCGCGGTACCGGCGGGTCTTCCTGTTCGAGCGGACCCTGCCGCTGCTCGGCCGGCTGCGCGAGGGCTCGCCGCTGCCGGGCGGGGCACGGATCGCCGGCCCGGGCATCGAGCTGGTGCGGGCCCGCCCGCAGCTGGTGACCCGGCTGCGCGAGCTCGGCCACGAGGTGCACGTGTGGACGGTGGACGAGCTGGCCGACGTCGAGCTCTGCCTGGAGCTCGGGGTGTCCGCGATCATCACCAACCGGCCCGCGGAGGTACTGGCGCAGCTCGGCCGGTGATCCACCGGTGATCCGTCGGCGCACCGAAGGCCGTACTCCTCCGAACCCCTCCGATCCGATCACTCTGGTCGGCAGTCAAACCTTCCTCGCGCGAAATTGCCGGAATTCTTGCATCCGGGCGACGGAGGGTGAGCGCGGAATGACCTGATGTCGACCGTCGGTCGCCGCACTCGAAATGGGCTCGCGGGATCGTCCGGTGCTCGTTTCCGACGCATTACCAAGGGGCATCTCTCCCTCGGCATACGCTGAAGGAGGTCCGGGGGTGGCGTTGATGGTGGCGCGTGAAGTGCCGACTTCATCGACCATGGCAGTGCCGCACGGCCCAGCGAGTGTCGGGGTCGCACGGCGCCGACTGCGTCGAGATCTGGGTGACCGGCAGGTACCCGAACCGGTCATCGATGATGCTGTTCTGATCCTTTCCGAGCTGTTGAGCAACGCCTGTCGGTACGCCCGTCCGCTCGGCCCGCTGCCGGCCCTGGGCCGCAGCGCCCGGGCCGAGGTGCTCGGGCAGGTGCTGGTCGGCGTCCCCTCCGGGGCGACCGCCGCGCAGGGCGCCCGGGAGCCCGCCGAGGGTCCGGCCGAGCCGGCCGGCGGGGTGCTGGTCCGCTGGCAGATGCACGCCGACGGGGTGCTCACCCTGGAGGTCACGGACGGCGGGGCGGCCACCCGGCCGCTGCCCGCGAGTCCCTCGCTGACCTCGCGCGGCGGCCGCGGCCTGAGCATCGTCGACCAGCTGGCCAGCGACTGGGGCGTGCGCGACGCCCCCGGCGAGGTCACGGTCTGGGCGGCGCTGCCCGCCCGGGCCCGGCACGCCCGGCGCACCGGGGGCGATGCCCGTAGCGCGTGAGCCGGGCTCGGGGAATGTGTCGTTAGGCTTCCCGGGACACAGGACCACCGTTCCCGGGAGAGCCGCAGCATGGGCAAGAAGGCCGCCAAGAAGGCGCCGCAGCGCCAGTCCACCACCGCCGTCACGGGCGAGATCCCCGTGGTCGGGGCCCGCGAGGACTGCCCCTGCGGCTCGGGCCGCCGGTACAAGGCGTGTCACGGCCGGGAGGCCTCGCACGCGGTGCAGGAGCTGGTGCACCGCCCGTTCGAGGGCCTGCCGGGCGAGGCCGACTGGGTGGCCCTGCGCGAGCTGGTGCCCGCCGCCACGGTGCCGCTGACGCTGGCCGCCGGGGTGGCCGACGGCGCGACCGGTGACGTCCCGTCGGTGACCCTGGCCACCGTGCTGCCGCTGGCCTGGCCGGCCCTGCGCCGCCAGGACGGCTCGATCCTGCTCGGCCTGCAGACCCAGTCCGCCTCCGGCGACCTCAGCCGCGACCTCGCGGACGCCCTGGAGCTGGCCCTGGCCACCGAGCCGGGCAGCCCGGTGCCGGCCCGCCGGACCGTCCCGGGCGGGCGCCGCCTGCAGGACCTGCTGGACACCACCGCCGCGTTCACGCCCGCCGTGCACACCGGCTTCGAGTTCTGGCTGGAGGACGCCGAGGCCGCCACCGGCGAGGTCGCCGCCTCCCTGGAGCGCGCCAACGCCTCGGCCATCCCGACCGAGAAGCTCGCGAGCGTGGACTCCGCGTACTGGTGCGGCACCCCGGACAAGAACCACCTGCGCTGGGTGATGACCGTGCCCGAGGAGAAGCTGCTGGACGCGCTGGCCCGGCTGAACACGGCCGGCGAGGCCTCGCTCGGCCCGGACACCCGCCTGGTCGGCTCCTTCCGCGCGCACGGCCTGACCGTCCCGGTGTGGGACCTCCCGCTCGCGATGACCGCCGCCGACTGCGAGAAGCCGGCCGCCGAGTTCGCCGAGCGGCTCGCCGCGGTGCTCGCCGACGCGGCCCCGCTGACCGCCGAGGAGCGGCGCACCCGCGCGAACCTGGTGAACCGTCAGGTCACCTTGAACTAAAGGGCGCAGGATCCGCGTGATACGCGTCACATTGTCGCGGTGAA
The DNA here is from genome assembly GCF_042885595.1 of Kitasatospora sp. NPDC058046. NCBI lineage: Bacteria > Bacillati > Actinomycetota > Actinomycetes > Kitasatosporales > Streptomycetaceae > Kitasatospora > Kitasatospora sp. NPDC058046. The sequence goes on along the minus strand of NZ_JBHVRS010000013.1, from coordinate 190,853 downwards.
CGCGCAATTTCCGGGCGTGGAGGGCGTCTTGGAAATTGGCGCGGGCGCGGATCCTTGTTACTGTCTAAAGAGTCCGGCCGCTGGTGCATCCCCCGTCGCCAGCGGCCGGATCTTTTCTTTTTCCGGAGTGCCCCGCTCGGAGCCCCCGGACGGGCCCGGGCCGAGACCCGGGAGAAGCCCGGATCCGGGCCCGGCGGACGGTGTCGACAGCCCGTCCCGCTCCGGTGGCCCTCAGTAGGCCGAACGCCCGCTGTCCAGCCGGACCGTCGCCTCCACCAACTCCCCCAGCAGCGGCCCGACCTGCGGCAGCCAGACCCCGCCGCCGACGCCCGGTCGCGGCGCGAGCACCCAGCGCACCCTCCCCCAGCCTCCGGCCGAGGGGACCCCGACGGCCGCGCCGCCGGGCGGCAGCGGCAGGAAGCCGCCCGCCCCGTGGTAGCGCAACGAGCCCGGCACCCAAGGGAGTTGGGCGAGCATCTCGCCGAGCACGTCCAGCGAGTACGGGGCCACCAGCAGCGCGTAGCGGCCCGGCATCGCCAGCACCGGGCCGAGCGGCAGCCGCAGCGCGCCCAGGTAGACCAGCGCCCGGGCGCCGGCCGCCGCGGGCAGGCTGACCGCCGAGACCGTGGAGCCGGTGGCGGCCAGCACCGGCGCGTCCGGGCTCTGCCGCTCCCACCACCAGCGCACCATCCGGGCGTCCGTGGTGGCGGCCAGCAGCGAGGGGTCGTGCGGGTGCGCGCCGGGGACGGTGCAGTCCAGGTCGCCGCAGGAGCAGCGGCCGTCGCGCAGCACGGCGCCCGGCACCACGGGCCAACGGTGGTCGACGGCGGCCGTCAGGGCCGCGGCCAGCCGGGCGGAACGATCCTCCGACCGGTCTTTCGGGTTCTCACGCATGGCGCTCGTTCCTTTCCCTGACCGCTCGGTTCGCTCCGCTCCGCCGGCGTCCGTCGGGATCCTCCGCGCGGACCCGCCGCGGCACGGACCCGGGCGGCGCGGCGCGGGGCGGGCGGCAGGGCGGACGGCGCGGCACGACGTGGAGCAGGTGTGGAGTACGACGTGAAAGGGCCGCGCAGGGCACAGCCCTTGGAACGAGAATCCCGTACGCGACCGGATGGACGCCGCCCGGGCGCGCTTGGTTCCACCGTACGAGTGAGAGAGTTCCGGCCGACCCGGCTCACGGGCGGCACGGACATACGATCCGGACGGCCGCCCGGGCCGTCCTCCCGGTTCTGCCCGCTCGCGGCCCGCTCCATGCCTCCGGGCCGAGTGGCGCGCGCACCAACCCCGCGCGCCCCCCGACCGGGTCGCGATCGATGTGGAACGGGCCACCGCGTCGTCCTGGATCTGGACATGCCCCGAATGGCCTGTGTAGAAGTGGTGGCATTGCTGTCGATCAATGACGAGTAGTAGCGAATCGAGGCGAAACACGCCCTTTGGCCGTGCTCGCTCCACATTGGCCGTACCTGGGGGTTTCGCATGGCACGTAGCACCGCGTCAGGAGTGACGGCATGAACGAGTCCCACCCGTCGACGGCCCTCCCGACGACGACCGCCGAGCCTGGCGAACCCGGCTGCGCGGGCGGGCTCACCGTCCTCGACCTGCCGGACCTCCCCGGCCCCGTCAACGCCCCGGACGGCACGGCGGACACCCGCACGGCGCCCTCCGCCGCGCTGCAGGACCGTTTGGCCGGACGCCTGTCCGATATCACCAGCCTGCACGAGCACACCGAACGGCTCGCCCGCGCCCGCGGCCTGGCCGCCACCCTGGACACCGTCCTCGCCTCCGGCGCCGCCCTGCTCGGCGCCCGGCGCGGCATGCTGGTCACCCGGCGGCCCGGCGGCGGCCCCGGACAGCCGGTCGGCCACGGCCTCGACCGCGCCAGCCTCGGCGCCCTGGAGACCGTCCCGACCGAGCAGAGCCTGCTGGCCCGGCTGCTGCGCGAACGGGACCGGCCCGCCCAGCTGCACTCCCACGACCTCGCCGAGGACCCGGCCACCGGCGCCCGGCTGCGCGAACTCGCCGTCCACCTCGGCCTCGGCGGCGCCTACGGCCTGCCGCTCGCCACCGAGGAGGACGGCCCGCTCGCCGCCGCCCTCTGGTTCTACGACGAGCCCGCCGAACCGACCGACTGCCAGCGCGAACTGGCCCGCCACTACTGCGAGATCGCCGCCCCGCTGCTCGCCAAGCAGCTGGAGGCGGACCGGATCTCGCGCACCACCGAGGCGCTGCGCCGCGGCCTGCTGCCGGACCGGCTCCCCCGGGCCGCCGGGCTGCGGCTGGCCGCCCGGCTCGTCCCCGCCGGGCTGGAGCGCTCCACCGGCAGCGACTGGTACGACGCGATCCCGCTGCCCGACGGCACCATCGGCCTCACCGTCGGCTCCGTCTCCGGCGACGGCCCCGGCGCGGGCCCCGGCTCCGCCCCCGGCGCGGCCGCCGCGATGGGCCGGGTCCGGGCCGCGCTGCGGGCGTACGCGGTGCTGGAGGGCGAGGACCCGGTCTCCGTCCTGGGGGACCTGGAGCTGCTCCTCAAGACCACCGAGCCGACCCGCACCGCCACCGCCGTCTACGCCTGGATCGAGCCCGAGGAGCGTCGGATCACCCTGGCCGGCGCCGGGCACTGCCCGCCCGTCCTGGTCGGCCGGCACGGCGCCGAGTTCGTGGAGACCTCGCTCTCCGCCCCGCTCGGCATGCTGGCCTGCTGGGAGGCCCCCGGGGTGGAGTTCGTCGCCGAGCGCGGCGACACCCTGCTGCTCTACACCGAGGGCCTGGCCCGCCGCTGCGGCCCGACCCTGCACGCCGGGCAGGCCAACCTGCGCCGGGCCGCCGCCGACGCCCCGCGCGACGTGCGGATCGACCCGGACCGGCTCTGCGCCCACCTGCTGGCCGTCTGCCCGGACCCGGACGCCGGGGGCACGGCCACCGACGACCTGATGCTGCTGGCGGCCCGCTTCGAGTGACGGTTCGGGCCCGGAACGAACGGGCGGCCGGGCGTCCGTACCATGGACGGACGCACGGCCGCCCGCGCGTGTCGCGATCCGACACCTCCCCCAGGGGCGGCGGTACCACCCCCCCAAGGAGGCGTTGCACGTGACCGAGGACCGTACCCCCGCGGTGGCCGAGAACCCCGAGGCCGAGGGCGGCGAGGAGCCTGAGCAGCACAAGGGCCGCAAGAACGGTCTCTACGGCGACATCTCCGACGAGCTGGCCGCCTCGATGAAGTCCGGCTGGGCCGACACCGAGCTGCACGGCCTCGCCCCCGTCGCCCAGGCCCCGTACGCGGCCGAGCGCCGCGCCGCGCTGTCCGCCGCCTACCCGGGCGAGCGCCTGGTCGTCCCGGCCGGCAACCTGCGGGTCCGCTCCAACGACACCGACTACGCGTTCCGCGCCGCCAGCGAGTACGTCCACCTCACCGGCGACCAGACCGAGGACGCGGTGCTGGTCGGCGAGCCGACCGGCGCGACCGGCCACGACTTCGTGCTCTACCTGCTGCCCCGCTCGAACCGCGAGAACGGCGAGTTCTGGCTGGACGGCTACGGCGAGCTGTGGGTCGGCCGCCGGCACAGCCTGGCCGAGCAGGAGCAGCTGCTCGGGCTGCCCGCCCGCGACGTGCGCAAGGCCGCCGAGGAGCTGGCCGCGAAGGCCGCCGACTCCGCCGTGCCGACCCGCATCGTCCGCGGCTACGACGCCGGCCTGGAGGCCGCGCTCGCCGACGCCCTGGACGCCGACAAGGACGCCGGGCTCAAGGAGTTCCTGAGCGGCCTGCGGCTGGTCAAGGACGCGTGGGAGATCGGCGAGCTGCGCGCCGCCTGCGACGCCACCGTCAAGGGCTTCACCGACGTGGTCCGCGAGCTGGGCCAGGCCGTCGCCACCTCGGAGCGCTGGATCGAGGGCACCTTCTGGCGCCGCGCCCGGGTCGAGGGCAACGACGTCGGCTACGGCACCATCGCCGCGGCCGGCCCGCACGCCACCACCCTGCACTGGGTGCGCAACGACGGCGACGTGCGCCCGGGCGAGCTGCTGCTGCTGGACGCGGGCGTGGAGACCAGCACCCTCTACACCGCGGACGTCACCCGCAGCCTGCCGATCAACGGCAGCTTCACCGAGGTCCAGCGCCGGATCTACGACGCGGTGTACGACGCCCAGGAGGCCGGCATCGCCGCGGTGAAGCCCGGCGCCCGGTTCCGCGACTTCCACGAGGCCTCGCAGCGCGTGCTCGCCGAGCGGCTGCTCGCCTGGGGCCTGCTGGACGCCTCGGTGTACGACGTCGAGAAGGTCCTGGAGCTGGGCCTCCAGCGCCGCTGGACCCTGCACGGCACCGGCCACATGCTCGGCCTGGACGTCCACGACTGCGCCCACTCGCGCCGCGAGGAGCACGTCGACGCGCTGCTGGTCCCCGGCATGGTGCTGACCGTCGAGCCCGGCCTGTACTTCCAGCAGGACGACCTGACCGTGCCGGAGGAGTACCGCGGCATCGGCGTCCGGATCGAGGACGACATCCTGGTCACCGCCGACGGCAACGAGAACCTCTCGGCCGGCCTGCCCCGCAGCGCCGAGGACGTCGAGGCCTGGATGGCCTCGCTCGCCTGAGCCTCCGCACGACGGCCGTGACACGGCCACGATGAAGGGCCCGGCCTCCCGAGCAGTGGGAGGCCGGGCCCTTCGGCTCCGGTGCGGGCCGCCGGTGTCAGCGACGGACGGCGGGCCGCAGGGTGGTGGGGGCGCCGTAGTGGCCGTCCGAGGCGCCGCCGACCTCGATCTCCACCGGCTTGGTGGAACCGGTCCGCTTCAGGCCGACCCGAAAGGTGTACTCGGCCGGGTTGCCCGTCATCACGCCGGTCAGCTGGGCCGGCGCCACCCCGATCCGCCCGTTGCAGTCCTCGGTCGCCTCGAAGGACTTCCACTCGCCGCCGACCTTCGCCTCGATCGTGACGTCCTCCCCGGTCAGGCCCTCGCTCGCGGGCACGGACAGGTACACCGCCGGGCGCAGCAGGCCGGGGCCGTCGGGCGAGGAGACCTTGAAGGAGAACTCGGTCGGGGTCCCGCCGACGACCAGCGGGGTCGGCTTGGAGACCGAGTTCACCACCGGGCGGTGCGAGTCGACGACGGACGTGGTCACCACGCCCTTGGTCAGCACCTTGTAGGTGGACGGCACCACGGCGTCCGCCTCGACGTACAGCTTGCCCGGCTGGTTGCCCGCGTCGAGCACCATCCGGTACTCGACCGTCCGGCTCTCGCCGGCGGCCAGCTCGAAGGCCGCGTCGTTGCCCGTACCCGCGTAGTCCATGCCGCCGCCCTGGCTCAGCGCGGGCATGGCCTTCCAGCCGGTGGCGTCCTTGCGCTCCAGGGTGCCCTGCGCCATCGAGAGCACCCGCCGGCACTCCGCGCCCTCGAACTGCTGGGTGGCCACCACCGGCGCCACCGCGCGGGTGCCCGAGGCGTCGTTGTTCTTCCAGGTCACCGAGAAGGAGACCTGGTCGCCCACCTGGATCTTCTGGCCCGCGCGCAGGCCGTCGAAGGTGATCCCGATGCCGCCGGCGGGCTTGGCCGGGGCGGGCGCGGCCGGGGCCTTCGCGGCGGTCTTGGCCTCGGTCTTGGCGGCCACGGGCGCGGCCGGGGCAGCGGCCGGAGCGGCGGCCGGGGCGGCGTTGGTCAGGGCGGGGGTGGTCGGCGCGGCCTCGGTGGTCGGCGCGGCCGGGGCGGGGACGGTCGGGACGGCGCCCGCGCCGGGGGTGGCCGAGGAGGTGGCGGCCGGGGTGGAGGCGGGAGCGGAGGCGGCGACGGACGCCTCGCCGTTCGTCGGGCCGCAGGCCGCGATCCCCACGGCGGTGACGACGGCCAGCGGGACGATCTTCGCAATACGGGCGATAACGGACGCGTTCATGTGACAGTCCCCCCAAGGACATGGTGATGGTGGTGATCGAATGAGCGGGCGCCTACGGTCGCGCCCCGAGGAACCGGCCCGAGCCCCCCGGCTCCGCCGGCTCGCTCTCCCTGCCTCTCACCCTGATAGACGTCCATCCCGCCGGGGGGTTGCAGGCCGGTTCGAAGAATTTTTCCCGGCCCCTCCCCGGAACGCCGAAAGGCGCCGCGACCGGGAGAAACCCGGTCACGGCGCCTCAACTGCCAACGTGGGACGGCTACTTCACGACCGTCACCGGGACGATCAGCTCCTTCAGGGAGGTCAGCGACCCGGAGCCTTCGTACGGCAGCGTCGCCTGGACGGACAGCGGCATCGTGCCGGGCCCGTCCATCGGGTCGAGGGCCATCCGGTACGTCACCCTCTTGGTCTCCCCCGGCGCGAGCGAGAACCAGGCCTGCTGGTCCACCTTCGCGTAGTCCATGCCGCCGCCCATCGAGAGCGGGATCTCCCTCCAGGCGCCGCCGTCCTGGCGCTCCAGCTTGCCCTTGTTCATCATGACCATCTCGCTCGGCGGCGTCCCGGCGTACTCCTTCGTGTAGACCAGCGGCTGGAGCTTGTCGTAGGTCTTCTGGCCGGTGTTCCGGTACGTCACCGTGAAGGTCACCGGGGTGCCGTTGGTGGACACCTTCTGCCCGGCGCCGAGGCCGCCGTCGACCGTGATCGCGATGTCCTTCGCGCCCTTGTCGGACGCGGTCAGGGACGGTGACTTGTGGCCGCTCACGTCCAGGCTGTTGACGATCGTCGTCAGGCCCGACTGGTAGTCGCTCTTGAGCCCGTTCGCCACCACGAAGACCTGGTCCAGGCCCATCCCCCACATCTGGGCGGTGAAGGTGTCCCCGGGCTTGCAGGTGACGTTCCACTGGGTCTTGTCGATCGTCTTGCCGGCCACGGTGGGCTTGGTCCGCACGGGTGCGCCGACCGAGGAGTAGCCGTTGTCCGGGAAGTAGGGCCGGCCCCAGATCGGGCAGTTCGGCTGGTGGCCCCAGCCGCTGTCGGCGACCAGGTCGTCCGTCGTCGGCCAGGCGCCGCCCTCGAGTTCGTCCGGGGAGTTGTAGGCCACGACCAGGACGCCGTACGGCTCGCACCTGGCCGGCGCCCAGCCCTGCTGCGGCTCCGTCGGCGCGCCCGGACTCAGGACGCAGACCCGGTCGGCCGAGACCGGCACGGCCTTCCAGCCCGCCGGGACCTTGAACTTGACGCCCCGCAGGCTGGACGAGCTCGCCGGGCCGCTCGCGGTGCCGGGGGCGGAGGTCGCGGTGGTCGGGACGCCGTCGGCGAGCGGGACCTCCGTCTCGGCCTCGCTGGTGGGCGTGCCCGAATCGGTGGGGGCGGCCGTCTGGCTGGGGTCGCCGGTCGGCTCGGGCGTCGGGCTCGGCGAGGTGGTCAGGGTGGCGGCCGGGGGCGGGACCTCGTCCTGGGCGACCGGCTCGCCGTGGAAGGTGAGCACGCCGAGCGCCATGGCGGCGGCCAGGCCGAGCGGCACGGTGACGGCGTACACCGGGCGCAGCCGGCGGATCCGGTTCTTCGGGGGAGCGGCCGGGCGCAGGCTGGCGGCCGTGACGAGGGAGGCCCGGGCCGTCATCGCCTCGCGGAGCAGCCGTTCCGTCGGTGTCTCGGCCGGCCCGTCGCCGTCGCCGCCGGTGCGGCGGGGGAGCTTGTCGGTCATCGAACCTTCTCCAGGTGCTTTTCCAAGGCGTCCAGAGCGCGGCTGGCGGTGGACTTCACGGCACCCCGGGACAGTCCCAGGGTCTCGGCTATCTGCGCCTCCGACAGGTCGGACCAGTAGCGCAGCACCAGCACCTCACGCTGGCGGGGAGTCAACTCCTGCAGGGCCACCAGCACCCGGCGGTGCTCGTCGTTGAGCACCGCGTGGTCCTCGGCGGACGGGGCGTCGGCCACGTGCGGCGGCACGTACTCGCGGGCGGTCTTGCGGCGGCGCAGCATCGAGCGGGCGCCGTTGACCACCGAGGTGCGCAGGTAGCCGAGCGCGTTGTCGAGGTCGTCCAGCTCCTCGCCGTAGCGCTGGTAGAGCTGGGTGAAGGCGTCCTGGACGACGTCCTCGGCCAGGTCCTGGTGGTCGACCAGCATGACCGCCATCCGGACCAGGCCGAGCCGGTGGGCGTGGTACAGGTCGGTCAGGGTGGGCCGGTCCTCGGCGGGCTTGCGACCGCCGCGCAGCAGCCGGAAGCCGGAACGGCGCTGCTTCGCCTCCTGCTCGGTGGCGGCGCCGGCGAGCGGCTCGCCGGCCTCCTGCGCGCCGAACAGCGCGGCGACGACTCCACGGATGGAGAAGCCCCGCCCCCCTGCCTGCGCGGCGGTCGGCCCGATGGCCATGGACATGCGCGTTTCCGCTTTCCCCCGGGACGGTGACGGCGGCCGCCGTTCCGTCAGGTCACCTGATCAAGATCGTGATCGGGGGGATCATCCCAGCCGCCCTCTGCCGGGTTCCCTCCGCCCCCGTATCAAAGGACGTGTGACGGGGGTGAAGGTTGCAGGCGGGTTCGAAGAAAATTCCGAAGGGGTCGGGACGGCTACACTCACCGGCATTCCGCCACCCGTGAGCAGGGGGTTCGCATGGCCGAGCAGCACGCCGAGGACCGGACCGGTGCCGCCCCGCGGCCGGTGCCCGTCGCCATCGGCCGGCGCCCGGAGCCCGTGCACGACGTCGCGGTGTACGCCTTCCCGGGCATGGCGCCGTTCGAACTCGGCGTGGTGGTCGAGGTGTTCGGGCTGGCGCGGCCCGAGCTGGCCGGACTGCTGGCGGCGCCCTGGTACGGGCTGAAGGTCTGCGCCGACCGGCCCGGGACGCCGCTGGATGCGGTGGGCGGCTTCGCACTGACCGCCCGGCACGGGCTGGACGAGCTGGCCGCGGCCGACACGGTGGTGGTCCCCGGGGTGCCGAACCCGTTCGGCGGCGTCTCCCCCGACCTGGTCGAGGCGCTGCGCACCGCGCACGGGCGCGGCGCCCGGATCGTGTCTATCTGCTCGGGCGCCTTCGCACCGGCCGCCGCCGGACTGCTGGACGGCCGGGGGGCGACCACCCACTGGCGGTACGCCGAGCTGCTCCAGCAGCGGTACCCGGCGGTGCGGGTCGACCCCGACGTACTGTACGTGGACAACGGCGACGTGCTGACCAGCGCGGGCAGCGCGGCCGGCATCGACCTCTGCCTGCACCTGGTCCGCCGGGACCACGGCGCCAAGGTGGCCAACGCGGTGGCCCGCCGCTTCGTGGTGGCGCCGCACCGGGACGGCGGGCAGGCCCAGTTCGTCGAGGCGGCGGTCCGCCCGGTCGAGGAGGAGGACGACGGGATCGCCCTCAGCATGCGGTGGGCGCTGGACCACCTGTCGTCCCCGCTGACCATCTCGCAGCTGGCCCGCGCCGCCCGGATGTCGGACCGCTCGTACCTGCGGCACTTCACCGCCCGCACCGGGACCAGCCCGATGCGCTGGGTCGTCACCCAGCGCATCGCGACCAGTCTGGCGCTGCTGGAGTCGCCGGAGGGGACGGTGGAGGAGATCGCCGCGGCGGTCGGCTTCGAGAGCGCCGCGACCTTCCGCCACCACTTCGGCCGGGTGATGCGCACCTCGCCGACCGCCTACCGGCGCTCCTTCGGGCGCGGGGTGGCCTGAGCCCGCGGTCTACTGCCCCTCGCGCTCCTCCGCGCGCTCCTCCACGGCCTTCTCCGCACGCTTCTCCTCGGTCTTCTCCGCGGACTTCCCCTCGCGCCGGTCCGCGTTGGCGACGATCGCGTCGTGCAGCCACTGGGCCAGGCCCGGCGCGATCTTCTCGTAGGTGTCGGTCCAGCGCGGGTCCGAGACGTACAGGCAGGCCAGGCCGCGGTGGATGGTGTAGGTGCAGTCGTAGAAGTTCTGGCGGATGTGCTGCCGGTGCTCCTCCGCGAGGCCGGTGGCCACCGCGCCGTCGGCGGGCTCGCCGGCGGTGACCGCCCCGGCCAGGCGCTCGTTGAGCGCGGTCATCTCGACCTGGATGCGCTGCCAGTCGGCCTTGGAGTAGCCGCCGGTGCGGCGCTGCGACTCGGCCCAGGCCGCGGTGTCGCCCCAGCGCTGCTCGGCCTCCTGCTCCCAGTCCTCCTGGTAGCCCTCGCCGAAGATCTCGAACTTCTCCTCCGGGGTCAGCTGAATGCCCATTCTCCGTGCCTCCATGGCGTGTTCGACGGCTGAGGCGAGCTCCTGGAGGTGACCGATCCGATCGGTGAGCAACCGGTGCTGCCGCCGGAGGTGCTCGGTCGGGCTGACCGAGTCGTCGTCCAGGATCGCCGCGATCTCGTCCAGGGGGAACCCGAGCTCCCGGTAGAAGAGGACCTGCTGCAGCCGGTCGAGGTCGGCGTCCACGTACCGGCGGTAGCCGGACCGGGTCCGGCCGGCCGGGGACAGCAGGCCGATCTCGTCGTAGTGGTGCAGGGTGCGGACGGTCACCTTGGCGATCTTCGCCACGGCGCCGACCGAGTAGCCCTCACTGGTCATCGGGGTTCCTCCCTGGTGCTGACCACCACCCTCGGCTCTCACGTCGCGTGAGGGTCAAGCCGTGGACGTGGACGGGCCCGTGCCGTCAGACCCCGGCGCCGGCCAGCGCCCGCTCGCGCCGCCGGCCGCCCCGACCGCCCCGGCGGCCGGTGCCACCGCTCCCGCCGTCGCCCGGTGCGCCGGGCCGCTGCCGACGGGACCGCTGGGTGGGCCAGAACAGCACGTACCCGGCGGAGACCACCACGAAGGCGAGCCGGACGAAGCCGCGGGCCGCGTCGGACGGGAGCAACAGCGTGCCGCCGTACAGCGCGGCCAGCGCGATCCAGCTCCACCACGGGACGAGCCGCTTCTGCCCGACGGCGTCCCAGAGCAGGGTGCCGAGCAGGATCGAGGCCGTGTAGTACGTGTAGACGCTCGGGTCGAGCAGGATGCGGGCGTCCGCGCCCAGCAGCACCACGGCCGGCCAGCGGCCGCGCCAGACGGCGACGCAGCCGAGCCCGATGCCGAGCGCGAACTGGGTCGGCCGGTCCCACCAGGGGGTGGCCGGGTCGGTGACCCCGAACCAGCGCAGCGCGGAGGCGGGCTGGTTCGGGATGGTGAACTTGGCGGCCGCCATGGTGTCCAGGTTGCCCAGGTAGAACGGCAGCCAGGCGATCGCCACCAGGGCGCAGAACCAGAGCGCGGTGCGCAGCCAGGCGGGCCGGGGCAGCGCCAGGATCAGCGGGGCGAAGGCGATCGCCCAGGGCTTGGAGTCCACCGCCAGCGCCAGGAAGACCGCGACCTGGACGGGCTTGCCGCGGGCCAGGGCGTGCGCGGCGAGGGTGGTGAAGAACAGCGCGAGGACGTCGTCCAGGTGCGCGAAGCGGACCGAGACCTCGACCCACATCGGGATGAACGCCAGCCCGGCGATCAGCAGCCGCTGCTGCAGCCGCCGGTGGTTGGTCCCGGTGCCGAGGTAGTACAGGGCCGCGGTGCGGCCGACCACGACCAGCATCACCAGGCCCAGCCCGGCGCTCACCGCCTCGGCGATCAGCTCGCCGGTGTGCGGTGCGAACGGGGCGGTGAGCCGGGCCGCGGCCAGGCTGACCGGGCCGATCTGGAGCTCCGGGTGGTGGGCGTAGAGCGACAGGCCGCCGTCGGGCTGGCCGCTGAAGAGCAACTGCTCGCCCTGGCGCAGGTAGTGCCAGGAGAAGCCGCCGCTGGGCTCGACCAGGAGGAACCAGAGCACCGTCCAGGCGGTCAGCAGGACGTGGTGCCTCCGGAGCGGCAGCCCGGCTATCCGCCCGGTCGTCGCCTCGTAGTCGGTGGTGGTCCGTGCCGTGCGTGCTACCCGCACCTGTCCTCTCCCCGCCGTTCCGCCCCCCTCCGGCCGGACATCCTATGTGACGGAGGAGAACCGTCCGGACCGCCCGCGGGACGGCCCGGGTCGGCCCCCGGAACGGCCCGTGCCGCCCGCGGATCCCTCCGAGGGGACGGTGCGGGCGGCACGGGGGTGTTCCGGATCAGTGCGCTTCGGGTCGGCGCGCCTCGGGTCGGCGTGCTTGCGTCAGCGCGCTTCGCCTCAGCCCTGCTGGGCGGACTTGCGGCGGCGCAGCACCACGAGGGTGCCGACACCGGCCACCAGGACGGCGCCGCCGGTGGCCGCGATCGCGGTGGTGTTGCTACCGCCACCGGTCTGGGCCAGGGCCTTGTCGCTGCCGTCCGCGGCGGCCTTGGCCTTGTCGACGGCGGCCGGGGTCAGCGGCGGCGGGGTGATGACCGGGGGCTCCACCGGGAAGTCGATCGGGCCCGAGGTGTCGCCGCTGCTCTCGACCGGGGCCGGGGCGGTGGCCGAGCCGGAGGGCTCACCGGTGGCCGGAGTGGTCGGCTTCTCGGTGGGCTTCTCGGTCGGGGTGTCGGTCGGCTTGCCGGTGGGCGTCTCGGTCGGCTTCTCGGTCGGCGTGACGGTCGCGGTGGCCGACGGCGAGCCGCTCGCGGTCGGGCTGGGCTTGCCCGTCTGGGACTGGGTCGGCGTCGGGCTGGGCTTGCCGGTGTGCGTCGGGGTCGGCTTGCCGCCCGGCGCCTTGATGGTGAAGCCCACGCCGCCGTCGCAGCTGAGGTGGCCGTTGTCGACCGGCTGGTGGGTGGAGTCGTCGAGCTGGGCGGCGAAGACGACCGGGACGACGCCGGCCCGGCCGAGCGGGGAGCCGTCGTTGAAGGACGCCCGGACCTTGATCGGGACGTTCTTGCCGCGGTTCACCCCGAGCAGGTCGTCGGCGACCGGGTTGCCGGCCGAGTCGAGGGTGCCGAGCATCATCAGGACGGAGCTGTTCTTCTCGCCGCTCTGGTCGGGGGCGACCACGGCGGTCTGCCACTCGCCGCCGGGGAGCCGGTACTGGACCTTGAGGTCCTTCGCCTGGAGCGAGCCCGCCTTGTTCTTGAACTTGAGCAGCGGGATGAAGACGAAGTCGTGCTTCGTCCGGTTGTCGATCTTGAAGGTGAACTCGCGGGCGTCGCCGCCGGCGATGAAGGTGCCGGGCACGCCGTTCAGCGAGAGGTCGAGGCTCGCGCGCGACGCCTTGTCGGCCTGCGAGGCGACGGCGGACGGGGTGCCGGTGGCACCGACGGCCATGGCGCCCTGGGCGCCGGCCAGGACGAGCGAGGACGCGAGCGCGGCGGCCCCGGCAAGGGCAAGACTGCGACGTATGGACAAGGGAGACCTCACGGAAGTGTCCGGGCGAGGCCCGGGCGCGAGGGGGCGGCCGAAGAACGCCGCGGACCCCCCGCGAAAGCTGAAAGTGCGACGGAGAGTACCGAACGACGGGACCGGTCCGGAAGGCGGGTGGCACACTGCGGTCCGGGCCCGGGAGAGGGCTGCCCGATTCGTCCAACTCTGGCCGTCCGTACGCCTTTTGCGCTCGGCTGGGACGGCGGCCGGATGACGGGTACACGCCCGGAGGACGGTACCGCACGACCCCCGGCGGCGGGCGGCGCGTGCGCGCGGCACCCGGCCCGCCGGGGGTCGGTCCGTGAGGGGGGTCGGCCGTGCGGAACCGGCCGCGAGGGTTTTGCCCCGAGGGGCCGGCCCGGAAGGCCGGCCCGGAGGATCAGCCCGCGAAGAAGGACTTGGCCGCGATCACCGCGCGCTCGTCCGCCAGCGCCTCGCCCGGGCGGGTGCCGTGGCCCAGCAGCACCCCGCCCCAGCGCATCCCCATGTAGTCGGCGGTCAGCCGGAGGGTGCCGATCAGCGGCTCGGCGTTGTCGTCGTCCTCGGTGGCGAGGGCGGTCACGCCCCAGATGGTGCCGCCGCGCATCCCCTCGCGGAACTCCACGCCGGGCACCCGGAACCAGGCCGACCAGTAGTCGAGGTAGAGCTTGGCGCTGGTCGGCAGCGCGTACCAGTACAGCGGCGCGACGAAGACCAGGTCGGTGGCCGCCAGGGTGGCGTCCAGCAGCGTCCGCTCGTGGCCGGCCGGCTCGGGGTACGTGCCGTCGCCGGTGTGCCGCAGGTCCCGGAAGGGCGGCAGCGGGTGCTCGTCCAGCCGCAGCCACTGCTGCTCGGCACCGGCCGGCAGGCTCGACTCGGCGGCCAGCCGGGCGAGCCGGGCCGAGTTGCCGTCGGGGCGCGCGCTGGCGTCGAGGAACAGGAAACGGCGCGGCGTCTCGGCGCCGGGCGGCTGATCGCCCATCAGGACTCCTCCGTGGTACGTACGGTGCGGACGCAGGAGTGAGCAGCCGTCGGACGCCGGTTTATTCCGCGCCCATGCCAACCGCCGGGCGGCAGCCGGGGATTGGCGGGCGCGGGTCCGGTCCGGCAGCCCGGCCCGGGGGCCGGCGGGCGGAGGTCAGTCGGGCAGCCCGGCCCGGCGGCGGGCGACCTCGGCGACCGCCGCCCAGTCCTTGTCCCCGTCGCCGTGGGCCAGCGCGTCCAGGAAGGCGTCCCGCAGGACGCTGCCGATCGGCAGCGGCACGTTGCGCGCGGCCCCCGCGTCCAGCGCGAGGCCGACGTCCTTGAGGCCGAGCGGCAGCCGGAACCCGGCCGGCTCGTACCGGCGTTCGGCCACCATCGCGCCGTAGCCGGTGTGGATCGGTCCGGGGAAGAGCGTGCCGGTGAGCAGGTCGACCAGGTCGGTCGGCCGGATCCCGTGCGCCTCGGCCAGGCTGCACGCCTCGGCCATCGACTCGATCGCGCAGGCGATCAGGAAGTTGGTGCTGATCTTGACGGTGTTGGCCTGCCGGGGGCTCTCGCCGAAGTGCCAGGTGCGCTCGCCCATCGCGGCGAACAGCGGCTCGGCCCGCTCCAGCAGTTCGGGCGCGCCCGCGACCAGGATGTTCAGCCGCCCCGCCGCCGCGACCGGCGGCCGGCCAAGGACGGGGGCGGCGACGTAGCCGACGCCGTGCTCGGCGTGCAGCGCCTCGGCCCGCTCCGCGAGGGCGAGCGAGACGGTGGCCATGTTGACGTGCAGGGTCGCCCCGGCGCCGGCCAGCAGCGCGGGGTCGAGCAGCAGCCGCTCGACCGCCGCGTCGTTGGCGAGCATGGAGACCACCGTGTCGGCGGCGAACACCTCGGCGAGCGAGCCGGCCGCCTCCGCGCCCTCGGCCACCATGGCGGCCACCGGCTCGGGCGAGCGGTTCCAGACCCGTACGGTGTGGCCGGCCCGCAGCAGGCTGCCGGCCATGCCGCGCCCCATCGCACCCAGCCCCACGAAGCCGATCGTCCGCCCGGTCATCCGCGCACTCCCGTCGCCGCCGCACCGCTCGTATGCGGCCGACTGTACGTCAGAAGAGCTGCGCTACCTGCCGGTCGGCACGGAAGCACACCCGGAGCCGGGCCGGTTCTCAGGCGCAGGCGCGGGCCCGGGACGGCAGCCGGGTGCGGTCGGCGGCCGCGCCGCGCTCCAGCTCGGCGACCACCCGGGTGCGCAGCAGCTCGTACTGGGCCTGGAGCCGGCCGGGGCGGGCCGGGCGGGCGACCGGTCGGCCGCGGCCGACCAGCTCGTCCGGCCCGAACTGCTCGCGGGTGAGGTCGATCTCGAAGCCGGTGGCGAAACGGTTCCACCAGTGGAGGTCCGTCCGCACCCCGTCGACGTACACCTCGCCCATCATGAGCTCGCCGCCGAGCAGGTCGTGCACCACCATCGCCGTCACCCCGCACTGACCACGGGCGGGATTGTCGGGACGCCAGTGGGCCAGATCCTCGGGCGCACAGGTGTCGACGCCCCAGGAGGAGCGGATCGCGCGTTCGATGTCGTTGAGGGTCCACGCCGTCATACCGGGAAGCCTGCCACGCGCCACTGACAGCGGCACCGGCTTTTCGAAGGGTCATCCCGTGTTCTGCGGCTACCCTTCCGGCGTTCACCCGAACGAGACCCCGGCCCGGCGGGCCCGGCCCCGGGCGCGGGGCGGGCCCGCCGGGCCCCCGGTCACTTCGCCAGCTCGGCGACGCCCGCCTGCGCGAACTGCTCGTCCAGGTCGCCGCTGGGCGCGCCCGCGACGCCGACGGCCGCGATCGGGGCGCCCTTCGACTGGATCGGGGCGCCGCCGGCCAGGAACAGGGTGCCCGGGATGTCCTTCAGGTTCGGGGCCTGGGCCAGGCGCTTGGCCAGCTCCGAGGTCGGGGCGTTCCAGGACACCGCGGTGAAGGCCTTGCGCTCGGCCGAGACCGGGGCCTGCGGGCCGGCGCCGTCGCCCTTCAGCAGCACCCGGGTGACGCCGTCGCGGTCGACGACCGCGACCGACACGTGCTGGCCGGCCTTGGTGGCCGCGTCCAGGGCGGCCTGGGCGGCGCGGGTGGCGGCGTCGATGGTCAGGCCGCTGCTCGGGGCCAGGTTCTTGTTCTGGGTGTCGGCCTTCGCCACGGCCGGGACGGCCGGGGTGTCGGTGGACTCGGCGCTGGCCGAGACGGCGCCCACGGTGGCGGCGGCGAGCGCGGCGGCGGCGACGGTGCCGGTCAGCACCCGGGTGCGGACGGAGGTCTTCTTCATGGTCCAGCTCCTCAGCGGATCTGCGGGGTGGGGTCGGGTGAGGTGGGGCGGGGTGGGGGAGTTCGGGGGCCGCCGGGCCGTTGGGGGGATCGCCCGGCGGCGTGCTTCGATCCTCCGGCCGGGGAAGGGGCCGCCGCATCGGCGGTCCGGCGCGGGCGTCCGGGCATGATGGGGGACGGCGGCGTCAACCGATCGGCTGATGCGGCCCCGGGCCGGACGGGTCACCATCGAGGAATCGGTGCGGGTCGGTGCGGATCGGGACGGGCCCGTACGGACCGGCACGGCCGGTACGGGCAGGCGCCGACCGCGCACGCACCACCCGTTCAGCCAGGAGCCACCCGTGCAGCAGCCCCGCCCGACCGCCGGCCGCCCCGCCGCGGACCGCACCGGCGCCGGCGGCGCCCTCGGACACGACGCCGGCGATCCGGACGCGGGCCGGCTCGCACTGCTGCTGGACTCCGCCTTCCTGCTGCTGCTCGCCGCCTCGCTCAGCCGATACCTCACCCACCACTCCGGCACCGCGCAGGCGCCCTGGGTGATCGGGCTGAGCGCGGCCCTCGCGGTCGCCCAGCCGGCCGGGTCCTGGCTCGCCCACCGCCGTCCGACCGCCCCGGACCGGCACCGCCGCTGGGCGCTGGCCCTGGTGGTGGCGCTCTGGGTGGTGCTGGTGCTGCTCGCGCCGAGCTTCGCCTGGTGCGCCGTGCCGCTGATCTACACCGGGCTGCGGGTGCTGCCCGCGAAGGCGGCCATCCCGCTGGTCGGCGCGCTGACCCTGCTGGTGGTGACCGCCGAGGTCCGGCTGCCCGGCGGCGCCGACGCCACCCTCGTCCTGCTGCCGGCCGCGGTGGCCGGACTCGCCACCGGCGTCTTCCTCTTCATGGCCCGGCAGGCCGCCCGGCAGCGCGCGCTGATCGCCGACCTGGTCCGCACCCGGCGCGAACTCGCCGCCACCGAACGGCGGGAGGGCACCCTGGCCGAGCGCGAGCGGCTGGCGATGGAGATCCACGACACCCTGGCACAGGGCCTGTCCAGCCAGCAGATGCTGCTCCAGGCCGCCGAGCGCACCTGGGACACCCACCCGGCGACCGCCCGCACCCACGTCCGCACCGCCGCCTCGGTGGCCGCCCGGAACCTGGCCGAGGCCCGCCGCTTCGTCCACGACCTCGCCCCGGCGGAGCTGTCCGACGGCCGCACCCTCGACCGGGCGCTGCGGGCGCTGGCCGAGCGGGAGTCCGCCGAGAGCGGGCTGCCGGTCCGCTTCCACCTGGACGGCGCGCCCGTGCCGCTGCCCGCCGCCGCGCAGGCCGCGCTGCTGCGGATCGCCCAGGGCGCGCTGGCCAACGTCCGCGAGCACGCCGGGGCGTCGACGGCCGCGATCACGCTGTCCTTCCTCGGTGACCAGGCCGTGCTGGACATCGCCGACGACGGGCAGGGCTTCGACCCGGGCGCGGCCGGGGGCGGTGCGGGTGTCGGCGCCGGGGGCGGGGGCGGCCGTGGGTACGGCCTGCCGGCGATGCGGGCCCGGCTGCGGCAGCTGGGTGGCAGGCTGACCGTGGAGAGCGCGCCCGGCGAGGGCACCGTCGTCTCCGCCGCCATCCCCCTGGACGACCGATGAGCCCGGAACACCGGTCCCCCGAAGCACAGATGAGCCCGGACGAGCGATGACCCTGGAGCACCGATGAGCACGACTCCCGGCCGGACCGCTCCCGTCCGGCTGCTGGTCTGCGACGACCACGCCGTGGTGCGGGCCGGACTGCTGGCGCTGCTCGCGAGCGCCGGCGACATCGAGGTGGTCGGCGAGGCCAGCACCGGGGAGGAGGCCGTCGCGCTGGCCGCCCGGCTGGCCCCGCAGGTCGTCCTGATGGACCTCCAACTCGGCGACGGCATCGACGGAGTGGAGGCCACCCGGCGGATCACCGCCACCCCGGACGGGCCGCACGTCCTGGTGCTCACCACCTACGACACCGACGCCGACATCACCCGGGCGATCGCCGCCGGCGCCACCGGCTACCTGCTGAAGGCCGAGCGGCCCGAGGAGCTGTTCGCCGCCGTGCACGCGGCCGCGCAGGGCCGCACGGTGCTCTCGCCGCCGGTCGCCTCCCGGGTGATGGCGCAGATGCGGGCGCCCTCGCCGCAGCTCACCGAGCGCGAGCTGGACATCCTCGGACAGCTGGCGCAGGGGCTGGGCAACCGGGAGATCGCCCGGGCGCTGTTCATCAGCGAGGCCACGGTGAAGACCCACCTCGGCCGGATCTACGACAAGTTGGGCGTGGACACCCGGTCGGGCGCGGTGGCGGTGGCGAAGGAACGCCGGCTGCTGCGCTGAGCCCGCCCGCTCCGTCCTCCCCCGGCTGCTTCCCCGGCTGCTTCCCCGGCCGCTTCCCCGGCCGCTTCCCTGGCCGCTTCTCCGGCTGCGCTGGGCGCCCGTCCGGTGTCACAGCGTGCTGTCACGATGCTCGGAATGTCGGATTCCACGGCGGCGTCCAGCACTACGTGTCCGCGCCCGGCGTCGGGCGGCTCGGGCGGCGGACACCCCGATGGGACGACAAACCGCTGGTCCCGGGCCTTTCCGACCGCCGCGGAGCACTCCGTCACGATGTGGATGTTTTGTGGATTCCGCTATTGACAAACCAACCACGCGGTTTGTTAGTTTGAGATCAACGACGTCCCCGGAGGTGGGGGCTCGCCGGGCCTGTGCGGACCGCTCTCGCCGGAGGGGGGTGTGGCCAGGGGGGAACGGCGGGTTTGCCGGGGTGTCGGGGGGAGCGGCAACGCCGAAGCCGCGCGACGAGGCGGCGTGGGGGGGGGGCCGGGGGGGGGCGGCCCCCCCCCCCCCCCCCCCCCCCCCCCCCCCGCCGACCCCCCCCCCCCCCCCCCCCCCCCCCCCCCCCCCCCCCCCC
>NZ_JBHVRS010000013.1:64972-171577 GCF_042885595.1 Kitasatospora sp. NPDC058046 | reverse complement strand
TAGGGGGGGGGGGGGGGGGGGGGGGGGGGGGGGGGGGGGGGGGGGGGGGGGGGGGGCGGGGGGGGGGGGGGGGGGGGGGGGGGGCCGCCCCCCCCCCGCCGCGGGGGGGGGGGGGGGGGGGGGGGGGGGGGGGGGGCCCCCCCCCCACGCCTCCCCCGGTCCCCAGCGCCCCTGGTTGGACCAGCACCCTCGGCCGGACCAGCACCCCCGGCTAGACCAGCGCGCTCCAGTACGGGCAGCGGACGTACGGCAGCGGCGGCGCGCAGCGGTCGACGCTCCCGGACAGCACCGGGCCCCGCTCCGAGCGGGCCACTCCGGGCGAGCTCGCCGTCAGCCCGGCCTCGCCCGACTCGCCGAAGCGCAGCTCCAACCGGTAGCCGTCCGGCGTGGCCGCGGCGACGCCCGGGCGGTCCCGGCCGGCGTTCAGCGAGGTGATGGTCCAGCCGCGCCGCCGCCAGTGCCGCTCCACCACGTCCGCCAGCGCCGCCCGTCGGGACAGCGAGACGACGGTGAGGAGGTCCCGGCCCCGGGTGACGTACCAGAGCAGCTCCGACTCGCGCCCCGGCAGCGGCAGTCGTGCCCCCGCCCGCGCGGGCGCCCCCTGCCAGACCGGCGCCGGACGGACGGCGTCCAGGGTGTCCTGGAGCAGCGTCTCGCAGCGTTCGGTGGCGTCGAGTTGGTCGATCGTCACCTCCGGCCCCGACTCCGCCCCCGGCTCGGACTCCGACCGCCGGACCGGCGCGACCCGCGCACCGCCGGGGCGGCCGGGGCCGCCGCCGCCCGGGCATCCGACGTTCAGTTCGGCACCACCTGACTGCACAGGGCCCTCCGTACTCCCCCGGTGTTCAACCCGGGCCGGCATTCCGTCACTGCTTGGACGGCGGGCGGGTACGGGCAGTTCCCCTCCCGGTTCCGTCCCTCACCGTTCCCACACCTTCAAAATGCACTGCACGGTGCAGCTGAATCACTGATCTGCACTGTGTAGTTTACTTCCCGGGCCGACCGGCCGGGCCGGACCAGCCCACCGGCCGCACCCGGCAGGCCTTCTGACCCGCCGTCCGACCCAGCCATCGAGAGGACCCGCCATGCCCGTCATCACCGTCGGCACCGCCCGCATCCCCTACCGCGTCGTCGGCGACGGCCCCGACACCCTCGTCCTGGTGCACGGCACCGGCCCCGGCTCCGCCATGTGGGACGGCCTGCTGGACTCCTTCACCGACCGCTGGACCGTACTGCTGCCCGACCTCTCCGGCAGCGCGGCCGCCGAGGACGACGGCGGTCCGCTCGCCCTGGAGACCCTGGCCGCCCAGGTCGCCGCCGTGATCGAGGACGCCGGCCGCGGCCCCGCCGACGTCCTCGGCTTCTCCCTCGGCGCCGTCGTCGCCACCGCGACCGCCGCCCTGCACCCCGGGCGGGTCCGCCGCCTGGTCGCCGCCGCCGGCTGGATCAGCGCGGAACAGGACGAGTACCTGCGGCTCTCCATGGCCACCTGGCTCTCCCTCGCCGACCACCCCGCCGCGTTCGGCGGCTACGCCACCCTCACCGCCTTCAGCCCCGGCTTCCTCGACCGGATCGGGCGCGCCGCCGTCCAGGCCAACACGGCCTACATGCGGCCGACCCCGGGCACCCTGCGGCACATCGCCCTCAACCTCGGCCTGGACCTCGGCCCGCTGCTCCCGCGCGTCCAGGCCCCTGCCCTGGTGATCGGCTGCCGCCAGGACGCCACCGTCCCGGTGGAGAACGCCCGCAGGCTGCACGCCGCCCTGCCCGGCAGCGCCTACGCCGAGTTCGACACCGGCCACATCGTGCTCGCCGAGCAGACCGGGGCGTTCACCGGCGCCGTCCGGGACTTCCTCGTCGCCGCGTGACCGCCCGCCGCACGACCGCCCGCTGAACGCCGACCACCGGGAGGGAGCGAACGGCGGCGCGCGGGCGGCCCGTCCGGCGGGCGCGCACGGCCCGGGCGACCGGCGCGTGGAGCACACCGTTGCCCGAGAGGCAAGCCCTGCTCCAGAAAGGCCGATTACCGCGCATGGTGATCCTTATCGAATTGACTGAACGTCAACTTCAAAGGTGAGACTGCCTTGTCAGCAACATTCGCA
The DNA here is from genome assembly GCF_042885595.1 of Kitasatospora sp. NPDC058046. Classification (NCBI taxonomy): domain Bacteria; kingdom Bacillati; phylum Actinomycetota; class Actinomycetes; order Kitasatosporales; family Streptomycetaceae; genus Kitasatospora; species Kitasatospora sp. NPDC058046. Next base: position 169,475 of record NZ_JBHVRS010000013.1, on the reverse strand, counting down.
AGGAGACCACCATGCGCATACTCTTCACCGGCCCCGCCGCGGCCGGTCACCTCTACCCGATGGTGCCCACCGCCCAGGCGCTGCGCGCCGTCGGGCACGAGGTCCTGTTCGCCACCGGGCAGCCCGTCGAGCTGATCCGCTCCGCGGGCTTCCCCGTCGCCCAGGTCGGCGACGGCCGGGGCCTGCGGGAGATCATCGAGGAGGGTCTCGGCGGCAAGGTCCAGTACGTCAACCGGGACAAGACCCAGGAAGAGATCCTCGACATGGCGGCCGCGATGTTCGCGCACGCCTCCCGCCCCGACGTGGACGGCCTGCTCGCGGTCGCCACCGACTGGGGCGCCGACCTGATCGTCCACGACTCCTTCGCCGCCGCCGGCCCGCTGGTCGCCGCCCAGCTCAAGATCCCGTCGGTGGTGCAGAACTTCGGTGCCAGCCCCGGCCGCCCGATGGCCGACCTGGTGGCCTCGCACGTCTCCGACCTGTACGAGGAGCGCGGCCTGACCGCTCCGGGCGTCACCGCGGTGCTCAACCTCGGCCCGCTCGGCGGCGACCCGGACGGCCTGCCGATGCGCTACGTCCCGTACAACGGCGGCGGCATCGTCCCGGGCGAGTTCCTCCGCAAGCCCGAGCGCCCGCGGGCGGTCGTCACCCTGGGCACCGTGCTCGCCGAGATCGACGGCGTCCGCGCGGTGGTCCGCCTGGTCGAGGCGGCGGCCGAGGTCGACGCCGACTTCCTGCTCGCGGTCGGCAACGCCGACCTCGCCCCGCTCGGCACCCTGCCCGCCAACGTCCGCGGCCTGCCCTGGGTCCCGCTCAACGAGCTGCTCGGCCGCGCCGACGCGCTGATCCACCACGGCGGTTCGGGCACCATGCTGACCGCCCTCCAGGCCGGCCTGCCCCAGCTGCTGCTCCCCCAGGGCGCGGACCACTTCCTCAACGCCGACGCCATCACCGCCACCGGTGCCGCCCTGAGCTCCACCTCCGAGGCCGTCGACACCCCGCTGCTCACCCGTGTCCTCACCGACGCCGCGCTGCGCGACGCCGCCCACCGCCTCCGGGCCGACAACGCCGCCCTGCCCACCCCGGCCGCCCTGGTCCCCACCCTGGAGGACCTCGCCGCCCGCCGCTGATCCCACCCCTGCCGCCAGTGGCCGTACCGCTCACGGCCGTACCCGCTCACAGCGGTGCGGCCACCGGCGGTGCGGCCGCCGGCGCGTCGGCCCGGGGCAGCAGGAGCGGCGTGGCGAGGATGAGCAGTCCCGCGACCGCGAGGGCGGCGCGCGGTCCGGTGGCGGCCGCGAGCAGCCCGCCGAGCGCGGTGCAGACGGCGATGGACGCCTGCTGGCCGATCGACCAGGCCGACAGGGTGCGGGCGACCAGGTGCTTGGGCGTGCGTTCGAGCCGGTAGGTGGCGAGCACCGGGTTGAACAGGCTCATGTTGACGATGATCGCCAGCTCGACGGCCATCACGGTGACCAGGCCGACCACGCCGGGGCGGACGAAGGCCAGGCCGATCAGCCAGACGGCGCGCAGGGTGCCGACGGTCCGGAACACCCGGTCCCGGCCGTGGCGTGCGACGACCCGCCGGGCCAGCCGGGAGCCGATCAGCCCGCCGAGGCAGGGGGCGGCGAAGGCCAGGCCGTACTGCCATGGGGCGAAGTGGAGTTGGCGGAGCAGGAGGACGGCGAGCACCGGCTCGGTGGCCATGATCAGGCCGGAGACGAGCATGTTGTTGAGGTAGAGCGCCCGCAGACCGGGGTCGCCCAGGATGTGCCGCCAGCCGTCGAGCACCGCGCCCGCCCGGACCGGGTTCCCGCCGGTCCGCCGAGGCGTCTCCTCCCGGCCGCGGATCGCGGTGATGCTCAGCGCGGAGAGCAGGTAGCTGAGCGCGTCGGCCACCACGGTGGTGACCGGCCCGAACCGGCCGACCGCCGCCCCGCCCAGCGGCGGACCGATCGCGATGGAGCTCCAGTTCGTGGACTCGAACCGCGCGTTGGCCACCAGCAGGTCGTCCGGCCGGACGAGAGCCTTGAGGTAGGCGCCGCTGGCCGCGCCGAACGCGATCCTGGCCGCGGCGACCACGATCGAGACCACCAGCAGCTGGACGAAGCCCAGCCCTCCCAGGGCGTACGCGACCGGGATCGACGCCATGGCCGCGAACCGGACCAGGTCCATCGCGATCATCACCGGGCGCTTGCGCCGGAACTCCACCCACGGCGCGAGCGGCACCGCGATCAGCGCGCCCACCGCCGGCCCCACCGCGGACAGCGCGGACACCTCGGCCGGTCCGGCGCGCAGCACCAGCACGGCGATCAGCGGCAGCGCCCCGAACCCCAGCCCGGACCCGTACGCGCTCACCGCGTACGCCGCCCACAGCCAGCCGAACCGCCGGCCCAGCCGTTTCCCACCCGTCATGCGCGGTGCGCTCCCCTCGACGTCCCGACCCCGACCGGACAAACCGGAGTTGACCGGTGAGAGCCAACCGGGAGGCACCACGGCCGGTCAAACAACCGTTTCGCCCACCCCGCACAACCACAGGTTGTTCTCTACAGTGGATCGGCGTGGACCTCGAAGCAGTGCGCACCTTCGCCGCCATCGCGGAAGCCGGCCAGTTCCAGAAGGCCGCCGTCGACCTGTCGATCACCCAGCAGGCCGTCTCCAAACGCGTCGCCGCACTGGAGCGCGACCTCTGCGTGCGACTGTTCACCCGCACCCCGCGCGGCGCCGAACTCACCATCGACGGACAGGCGTTCCTGCCCCACGCCCGTGAACTGCTGCGCGCCGCCGAACGCGCGGTCGCGTCCGTACGGGCCGGCCGCCGCCCGCTGCGCGTCGACGTGCTCAACTCGCGCGGAGCCGTCTCGGGCCTGATGCGCGACTTCCACCGCGCCCACCCGGACATCGACCTCGACGTGCTGATGCTGCACGACATCGAGACCGCCGTCGCCGCCGTCCGCTCCGGCGCGATCGACGCCACCTTCCGTGCCGTCGCCATGCCCGGCCGGCCGCTCCCCGAGGACATCGCATCCGTCCGGGTGCTCGACGAACCGCTCCACCTCCTCACCGGCCCCGCCCACGCCCTGGCGGGCGCCAGGACGCTGACCGTCGCCGACCTGGTCGGCCACCGGATCTGGATGCCCGGCATCGTCCCCGGCACCGAGTGGGGCGCCTACTACGCCGACCTCGTCGCCGAGTTCGGCCTCACCATCGAGGCCACCGGCCCCAACTTCGGCTCCGACGCCCTCCTCGACACCATCGCCGACACCCCGGCCCTCGCCACCTTCATGAGCGAGCGGACCCGCCTCGTCTGGCCCGCCGCCCACGGCCTGCGCCGCATCCCGGTGACCGACCCGACGCCCGTCTACCCCCACTCACTCCTCTGGCACCGCGACAACCCCCACCCGGCCCTCCCCGCCCTCCGGGCCCACCTCGCCACCGCCGCCCCCACCCCCGGCACCCCCGGCACCTGGACCCCCGCCTGGACCCACCCCCACTGACCGCCCCGACCGGCCCCGGACAACGCGAAAGCCCCAGGCCACTGGCCTGGGGCTTTACTGCTGGAGCGGGCGACGAGAATCGAACTCGCGCTCTAAGCTTGGGAAGCTCATGTTCTACCATTAAACTACGCCCGCCCGATGAGCCGTCAGAGACCGCTCGATCCAGTGTCACTGTACCCCATTCGCACCGGTGGTTGCACAGGGGGTCGGTGGACGTGGCGGAGCCGGGTGGGGCGGGTGTGGAGGCGTACTGTGTGGGCCGCGCGCGAGTGCTCCGGTGGGTGGGGGCCGAGGCGGCGAGCCATGGTGAGGAATGTCCGGAACATCCCCTAATGTGACGCTGTCCCGGGGCTCGGCCGTCGGGGCGAGCGCGTACGGGTGAGTACTGGGTTAGGGATGGGAAGGGGATCGATGGAGCAGCGCGCCGTCGTTCGTTGTGCCGAGGGGCACCTGTTCAGCACCACCACGTTCCCGATGCAGAACCTCGGTCCTGGCCGGCTCGGGCCCGGACGGTTGATCCGCTGCCCGCAGTGCGGACGGATGCGGAGTTCGGTGCTGGCCGACGTGCGGGAGCTGTCGGAGCCGCAACTGGCGCGGGCGATGCGGTTGGAGGCCGCGGAGTTCCTGGCCTGACGGTCGCGGAGGGACGGAACGGGCCCCGGGCGGATTCGTCCGGGGCCCTGTCGTGCACGTAACCTCGAAGCGTGCTGCTCTCTGACAAGGACATCCGGACCGAAATCGACCTGGGTCGGGTCGTCGTCGACCCGTTCGACCCGGCGATGATCCAGCCGTCGAGTATCGACGTGCGCCTCGACCGCTTCTTCCGCGTGTTCGAGAACCACAAGTACCCGCACATCGACCCCTCCGAGGAGCAGCCGGACCTGACCCGGCTGGTCGAGCCGGAGGGCGACGAGGCGTTCATCCTGCACCCCGGCGAATTCGTGCTGGCCTCGACGTACGAGGTCATCACGCTGCCCGACGACGTCGCGTCCCGGCTGGAGGGCAAGTCGAGCCTGGGCCGGCTGGGCCTGCTCACCCACTCCACGGCCGGCTTCATCGACCCCGGTTTCAGCGGCCACGTGACCCTGGAGCTGTCGAACGTCGCGACGCTGCCGATCAAGCTCTACCCGGGCATGAAGATCGGGCAGCTGTGCCTGTTCCGGCTCTCCTCGCCCTCGGAGCACCCGTACGGCTCGGAGCGCTACGGCTCGCGCTACCAGGGCCAGCGCGGCCCGACGCCGTCCCGCTCGTACCTGAACTTCCACCGCAGCGACGTCTGAGCACAGGACCCGCGGGTCCCACGGAGCGCACGCACGACGGGCGGCCTGACCCCTCACCCGAGGGATCAGGCCGCCCGCGGCGTTTCTCAGGCCCGCTTCGGGCTGGTGACGGCGACCAGCTCGGTGCCGTCCTCGGACAGCCGCAGCTCGGTGCGCAGCTCGGCCAGCTCGCCGAGGTGGTGCAGGTGGGTGCCGCCGCAGAAGATCTGCGCGCCGCCCTCGGGCAGCTCGCAGTGCCACTGGCGGCGGGCGGTGAGCTCGGGGCCGGGCACCTCGATGCGGACCGGGGCGTCGGCGGCGACCCAGGCGGCCAGCCGGGCGTTGACGGCCTCGGTGAGGGCCGGCAGGGCATCGGCGAGGGCCGGGAACTCCTCGGTGGCGTCCACCGTGAAGCCCTTCTTCTTCAGCGACTTGCCGAGCCGGTAGGTGTCGGTGCTGGCCGCGGTGTCCATCACCGAGCTCGCCATGGCGAGGCTGTCGAAGTCCGGGTGGCCGAAGGCGTCCGAGCGGCCCGGGTCCTTGCGCCAGCGCGGGGCGAGCGCGGCGTTCAGGGCGAGGGCGAGCAGGTGGCAGCCGCTGTGCGAGGCGCTGAGGGCGCCCCGGCGGTCGGCGTCGACGGCGAGCGCGGCGGTGCGGCCGACGAGGTCCCCCGGGTCGCCGTCGACGACGTGCAGGACCAGCCAGGACCACTCCTCGTCACCGCGCCGGACCGGGATGTCGGCGCCGACCAGCGGCTCCCCGCCCTCCGGGCCGACGGCGCCGGTCAGGCAGTCGACCACGGCCAGCTCGGTGCCGTCGACGGTCAGGGTGCCGAGGTCGGCCGGCTGGTCGGGCCAGGTGTGGTCGAGCGGGTGGAACGGGGTCGCCGCGGTGACGACGGCGTACCGGCCGTCGGCCAGCGGGTGCACCGCGAGCACCGGGGACTCGCCGGTCACCGCCCCGGCCGGGAAGCTGACGTGGGTGGTGGGGAGGGTCATTCCTGGCTCCGGTGAAGGTGGGACGACGAGGGTGGGGCGGGCCCGGCACTCGGCCGCGACCCGCCCCCATTCTGCCCTTCGCCCGTCGGAGCCCTCGGCCCGGCGTCGCTCCGCCCGGTGCGGCTCAGCCCAGCGTCGGCAGCTTGATCAGCACCAGCAGCGCCACCAGCTGTATCGCCGAGGCGGCTGCGGCCTTGCCCCAGGGCAGGTCGTGCAGCCGCCGGACCATGCTGGTCAGCAGGTACGCGCAGAGCATCCAGGTGGCCCAGCCGACGACCTGGACGACGGCGCTGCCGGAGGGCAGCACCAGGTCGAGCAGCAGCCGGGGCGCGTCGGTGAGCCAGCCGATCAGCGCGGCCAGGCCGACGGTCGCCTTCCACGGGCCGTCGCCGCCCAGCTGGCGGGCCATCGCGTAGGTGACCCCGCCGAAGAGCGCGCCGGCCACGGTGAAGCCGATGGCGGCGGCGAGGATGCCGGTCAGCGCCACGGTGAAGGTCGAGTTGACGATGTCGTCGTGGGTGAGCCCGATGCCGAGCACCGCGAGCGCGCCGTACAGCAGCGAGACGGTGAGCGCGGGCAGCCAGACCTGGTGGTCGCGGGTGCGGTCGAAGACCGCGGTCGGGCTGCGGAACAGGCCGGTGAACAGTTCGCGCCAGTGCGGTCGGGGCCCGGCGACGTGCGGGGCGGACTGGCCGCCGGCCCGGTAGACGGCGACGTTGTCCTGGCCGTACGGCTGCTGGTCGTAGCCCTGCTCGGCGCCGTAGCCCTGGTCGGGGCCGTAGCCCTGCTCGGGGCCGTAGGGCGGCTGCTGCCCGTGGCCGTCGTCGTAGTAGCCGTGCTCCTGGCCGGGGTGCCCCTGGTACGGCGGCTGTCCCTGGTACGGACCGCCGGCCGCGTACGGGTCGCCGACGGGGAAGGCCCGGGTGCTGCCGGGCCGGTCCGCCGCGTACGGGTCGTACCCGTCCCCCGCCGTCTGCCCGGGACCGCCGGGCGTGCCGGGACCACCGGGCGTGCCCGGACCGCCGGGCGCGCCGCCGGGCCCGCCGGGCGTCGCCGCGTGCGGGGCCGTGAAGTACTCCGGCCCGTCCGTCCCCCCGTGCCCCCCGGGCGCGGACGGCGGCGGAGGGGCCGACCACCCGCCGCGCGGACGGTCCGCGCCCTGACCGTTGTCGTATCGATTACCAGCCACGGTCCGAAGGTACCCGTCCGGCCCGGCCCGCGGCGGCCCCGGACGAAGCCGGGGCCGGTTTGCAGCGAGGCTGAGACGAACGGGGCCGAAAACCCGCGGGGCGCGGGGTGGCTACCGCTGTGCGCCGACCGACGGCCCGTGCACCGCCGCGGCCGCACTGGTGCCGGCCGGGCAGCCGCCCGGGCCGGCCGAGGTGCGGACGGCGCCGACCGGCAGCAGGGTGCCGCAGGCGATCCGGATGCCGTTCGGCAGCTCGTTGTCCGACTCCACGATCGCGCCGTCGCCGATCACCGCGCCGTCCAGCGCCGAGCGGTCGCCGACGGTGGCGAAGGCGCCCACGATCGAGTCCTTGACCAGGGTGTCCGGGCCGATCACCGCGCCGGGCAGGATCACGCTGCCCTCGACGATCGCGCCGGCCTCGACCACCGCGTCCTCGGCGACCACGGTGCCGCCGCTGAGCACCGCGCCCGGGTGGACGGTGGCGCCGGGCAGCAGCAGGGCGTCGCCGGTCGGGCCGGGGACGGCCGGGGAGTCGACCTTGCCGAGCACCAGGTCCGCCGAGCCGCGGACGAAGGCGGCCGGGGTGCCCAGGTCCAGCCAGTACGAGGTGTCGACGACACCGCGCAGCAGCGCGCCGGTGGCCAGCAGTTCGGGGAAGGTCTCGCGCTCGACGGACACCTCGCGGCCGGTCGGGATGCGGTCGATCACGGACCGGGTGAAGACGTAGCAGCCGGCGTTGATCTGGTCGGTGACGATCTGCTCCGGGGTCTCCGGCTTCTCCAGGAACTCCAGCACCCGCCCGTCCTCGTCGGTCGGGACGAGGCCGAAGGCCCGCGGGTCCTCGACCCGGGTCAGGTGCAGGGTGACGTCGGCCCCGGCGGCCACGTGGCCGTCGCGCAGGGCGGCGATGTCGACGCCGGAGAGGATGTCGCCGTTGAAGACCAGGACCGGTTCGTCCGGGCCGCAGGTCAGGCCGGAGGCGGCGTTGCGGATCGCCCCGCCGGTGCCCAGCGGCTCGCGCTCGGTCAGGTAGACGAGCTCGATGCCGTACGGGGTGCCGTCCTGGAAGTGGTCCTCGAACACCTCGGCCAGGTACGAGGTGGCCAGCACGACGCGGGTGACGCCGGCGGCGGCCGCGCGGGCCAACTGGTGCGCGATGAACGGGACGCCTGCCACCGGCAGCATCGGCTTGGGGGTGTGGGTGGTCAGCGGACGCAGTCGCGTGCCCTTACCACCGACCAGCATGATCGCCTCGGTCATGGTCTGCGCTGTTCCCCTTGTGGTCTCTGCGGCCCGGCCCGGCGGGCCGACACCTCGTCGTCGGTCTGGACCCGGCCGTGCGGCCGGCGCGGGTCGCCACCCGCCCGGGGCTTCCGTCCGGAACGGGTCGACCGGCACGAAGCCGGTCCGGGCCTACTGTATTTGCTTCCGACCGAATGCCCGTCCGGCGCCTGTGCGATTGCCGTCACCCCCCGTACGCCCGCCGTACCGGGGCGGGCCGTCCGGAGCGACCGAAAGCCCGGCCCGGCGGGCGCGTTCGCGGCGTCCACCGGGCCGGGCAGTTGTAGCAGAACTGTCGAACAGCGGGCTCGTCGGCGCCGGTCAGGCGCCCACCGTCGCGGGCTGCTCCTCGTCCCCGGTCGGCGGGAGGGCCTTCACCGAGTCGAGCAGCAGCTGGGCCACGTCGACCACCTTCAGGTGCTCCTTGGCCGCGCCCTCGTTCTTCTTGCCGTTGACCGAGTCGGAGAGCATCACCAGGCAGAACGGGCAGGCGGTGGAGACGATGTCCGGGTTGAGCGACAGCGCCTCGTCCACGCGCTCGGTGTTGATCCGCTTGCCGATGCGCTCCTCCATCCACATCCGGGCACCGCCGGCGCCGCAGCAGAAGCCGCGCTCCTTGTGCCGGTGCATCTCCTGCTGGCGCAGACCGGGGACCTTGTCCATGATCTCGCGCGGCGGGCTGTAGACCTTGTTGTGGCGGCCCAGGTAGCAGGGGTCGTGGTAGGTGATCAGGCCCTCGACCGGGTTGACCGGGATCAGCTTGCCCTCGTCGATGAGGTGCTGCAGCAGCTGGGTGTGGTGGATGACCTCGAAGTGGCCGCCCAGCTGCGGGTACTCGTTGGCGATGGTGTTGAAGCAGTGCGGGCAGGTGGCCACGATCCGCTTGACCGGGGCGTCCTCCAGGGCCGCGTTCAGCGTCTCCACGTTCTGCGCGCCGAGCATCTGGAACAGGAACTCGTTGCCCAGGCGGCGGGCGGAGTCACCGGTGCAGGACTCCTCCTTGCCGAGGATCGCGAACTTCACGCCCGCGGTGTGCAGCAGCTCGGCGAAGGCCTTGGTGGTCTTCTTGGCGCGGTCCTCCAGGGCCCCGGCGCAGCCGACCCAGTAGAGGTACTCGACCTCGGCGGGGTCGATGTCCTCGCCGATCACCGGCACCTCGATGCCGGTCTCCTTCTTGAGCTCCTTGACCCAGTCCAGGCGGGCCTTGGTGGCCATGCCCCACGGGTTGCCCTTGTTCTCCAGGTTCTTGAGCATCGTCCCGGCCTCGGTCGGGAACGAGGACTCGATCATCACCTGGTAGCGGCGCATGTCGACGATGTGGTCGATGTGCTCGATGTCCACCGGGCACTGCTCGACGCAGGCGCCGCAGGTGGTGCAGGACCACAGCACGTCCGGGTCGATGACGCCGTTCTCTTCGGCGGTGCCGATCAGCGGGCGCTCGGCCTCGGCCAGGGCGGCCGCCGGGACGTCCTTGAGCTGCTCGGAGGTGGCCCGCTCCTCGCCCTCCATGTCCTTGCCGCCACCGGCCAGCAGGTACGGCGCCTTGCCGTAGGCGTGCTCGCGCAGGCTCATGATCAGCAGCTTCGGCGAGAGCGGCTTGCCGGTGTTCCAGGCCGGGCACTGCGACTGGCAGCGGCCGCACTCGGTGCAGGTGGAGAAGTCGAGGATGCCCTTCCAGGAGAAGTGCTCGACCTGGGAGACGCCGAAGACGGCGTCCTCGGCCGGGTCCTCGAAGTCGATCGGCCGGCCGCCCGAGGTCATCGGACGGAGGGCACCGAGCGCGGTGCCGCCGTCCTCCTCGCGCTTGAAGTAGATGTTGAAGAAGCCGAGGAAGCGGTGCCAGGCCACGCCCATCGAGGGGTTGAGGCCGATGGTGGTCGCCCACGCGAACGAGATGCAGATCTTCAGCATCGCGAACAGGTAGATCAGGTTCTCCAGCGTGCCGTGCGACAGGCCGCCCAGCGCGGAGACCAGCGGGTACGAGACCAGGTGCTCCGGCCCGTACGAGTCGACGCCGTTGAGGGCGCCCTCCAGGCCGCGCAGCATCAGGATGCACAGGCCGATGCCGAGGATCGTGTACTCGACGTAGAAGGCCTGCCAGGCGATCGAGCCGGCGAACCGGGACTTGCGGCCGGACCGGGACGGCAGGCTCATCAGCCGGATCACGATCAGGACGGCGATGCCCAGCGTGGTCAGGGTGCCGACCAGCTCGACGAAGAGCTGCCAGATCATCCAGTGGCCGATGATCGGCAGCGCGAAGTCGGCGTCGAAGAGCTGGCCGAAGGCGTTGACGATGGTCAGCACCAGGCTGAAGAAGCCGACCGCCACGAACCAGTGGGCGATGCCGACGATCCCCCAGCGGTTCATCCTGGTGTGGCCGACGAACTCGGTCGCGACGGTCTTCACCCGCTGGGCGGGCTGCCCGAAGCGGGTGGAGTCCGGCGCACCGGTGCGGACCACCTTGTAGATGTACAGCGCCGCACGGGCGGCGAGCGCGGTGCCGATCACGAATGTGACCAGCGAGATGACGATCGCTGCTAGCTGCATCGGCTCTCCGTCTCCTGCGGCTTTGCGGTTGAGCAGGCTCTGCGTTACACGGTCTTGGGAACTGAGTGTACTGGTCGGTAACTTGCCGGGCCGACGGCCCGGACATTACCGGTGACCGACCGTCGTCCAGAAGATTCCCAAGCTATGGCGGCAGTCACGTGGCCGCACCCCCGCCCCGGCGTGGCGCGCCCGATCCGCCCCACCGCTCAGCAAAGTTGAGCGAGCGGCGCTCATAGCTGTTGACTCCGTCCACCGGGTCGTGCATCCTTGAGCCTGTAAAGCTCAACTCTTCCGTGGAGGTATCTACGATGGCACGCGCGGTCGGCATCGACCTCGGTACGACGAACTCGGTCGTCAGCGTTCTGGAGGGTGGCGAGCCCACCGTCATCACGAACGCCGAGGGCGCTCGGACCACGCCGTCCGTCGTCGCCTTCGCCAAGAACGGCGAGGTCCTCGTCGGCGAGGTGGCCAAGCGCCAGGCGGTCACCAACGTCGACCGCACCATCCGCTCGGTCAAGCGCCACATGGGCACCGGGTGGAAGATCAACATCGATGGCAAGGACTTCAACCCCCAGCAGATCTCGGCCTTCGTGCTGCAGAAGCTGAAGCGGGACGCCGAGGCGTACCTGGGCGAGACGGTCACCGACGCCGTCATCACCGTCCCGGCGTACTTCAACGACTCGGAGCGCCAGGCCACCAAGGAGGCCGGCGAGATCGCGGGCCTGAACGTCCTGCGCATCGTCAACGAGCCGACCGCGGCCGCCCTGGCGTACGGCCTGGACAAGGACGACCAGACCATCCTGGTCTTCGACCTCGGCGGCGGCACCTTCGACGTCTCCCTGCTGGAGATCGGCGACGGGGTCGTCGAGGTGAAGGCCACCAACGGTGACAACCACCTCGGTGGCGACGACTGGGACCAGCGCGTCGTCGACCACCTGGTCAAGGTCTTCCAGGGCGGCCACGGCGTCGACCTGTCCAAGGACAAGATGGCCCTCCAGCGTCTGCGCGAGGCCGCCGAGAAGGCCAAGATCGAGCTGTCCTCGTCCTCCGAGACCTCGATCAACCTGCCGTACATCACGGCCTCCGCCGAGGGCCCGCTGCACCTGGACGAGAAGCTCACCCGCGCCCAGTTCCAGCAGCTGACCGCGGACCTGCTGGAGCGCTGCAAGGTCCCGTTCCACAACGTCATCAAGGACGCCGGCATCTCGCTGTCCGAGATCGACCACGTCGTCCTCGTCGGCGGCTCGACCCGCATGCCGGCCGTCGCCGAGCTCGTCAAGGAGCTGACCGGCGGCCAGGACGCCAACAAGGGCGTCAACCCGGACGAGGTCGTCGCCATCGGCGCCGCGCTCCAGGCCGGTGTCCTGAAGGGCGAGGTCAAGGACGTCCTGCTGCTCGACGTCACCCCGCTGTCCCTCGGCATCGAGACCAAGGGCGGCATCATGACCAAGCTGATCGAGCGCAACACCACGATCCCGACCAAGCGCTCCGAGATCTTCACCACGGCCGAGGACAACCAGCCGTCCGTGCAGATCCAGGTCTACCAGGGCGAGCGCGAGATCGCGGCGTACAACAAGAAGCTCGGCATGTTCGAGCTGACCGGCCTGCCGCCGGCGCCGCGCGGCCTGCCGCAGATCGAGGTCACCTTCGACATCGACGCCAACGGCATCATGCACGTCGGCGCCAAGGACCTCGGCACCGGCAAGGAGCAGAAGATGACCGTCACCGGCGGCTCCTCGCTGCCGAAGGACGAGGTCGACCGCATGCGCCGCGAGGCCGAGCAGTACGCCGAGGACGACCACAAGCGCCGCGAGGCCGTCGAGACGCGCAACTCCGCCGAGCAGCTCGTCTACTCGACCGAGAAGTTCATCGCCGACAACGCCGACAAGCTGCCGGGCGACGTCAAGACCGAGGTCGAGACCGCCATCGGCGAGCTCAAGGAGGCCCTGAAGGGCGAGGACATCGCGAAGATCCGCGAGGCCTCGGAGAAGGTCTCCACCACCGCGCAGAAGCTCGGCCAGGCGCTGTACGCCAACGCCGACGCCACCGCCGGTGCCGCCCCCTCCGGTGACTCCGCCCAGGCCAAGGACGACGACGTCGTCGACGCCGAGATCGTGGACGACGAGAAGCCCAAGGGCGGTGCGGCATGACGGACAAGCCGCAGGGCGGCAAGCCCGGCGACGACTCCGCCGCCGAAGAGGCCGTGATCAAGGCTGCCGAGGAGGCCGCCGCGGCCGGCAGCGGGGAGTCCGGTTCGGAGGGTCTCGCCGCCGCCAAGCGCGAGCTCGCCGAGCGCACCGGTGACCTGCAGCGCCTCCAGGCCGAGTACCAGAACTACCGCAAGCGGGTCGAGCGCGACCGGCTGACCGTCCGCGAGATCGCCGTCTCCAACATCCTGGAGTCGCTGATCCCGGTCCTGGACGACATCGGCCGCGCCCGCGAGCACGGCGAGGTCACCGGCGGCTTCAAGTCCGTCGCCGAGTCGCTGGAGACGGTCGTCGCCAAGCTGGGCCTGCAGCAGTTCGGCAAGGAGGGCGAGCCCTTCGACCCGACCATGCACGAGGCGCTGATGCACAGCTACTCCTCGGACGTCACCGAGGACACCTGTGTCCAGGTCCTCCAGCCCGGCTACCGCATCGGCGAGCGGATCATCCGCCCGGCGATGGTGGCCGTCGCCGAGCCCCAGCCCGGCAGCCAGGCGTCCACGGACGCCGAGGCCAAGTCCGCCGACGCGGACAAGTCCGACGGTGGCTCGGACAGCTGACAACCTGTGACGGGTGACAACCAGTGCGCTGCGGAGTCGTACGCCGGCCAGTACGGCGGCCGGCTCCGCAGCGCGCTGTCAGCAGTCGTGCTCGCAGCCGCTGTTGACAGCTCAGTGACGATGGACATCGGGAGGTGGCGTACGCCATGAGTGGCAAGGACTTTGTCGAGAAGGACTACTACAAGGTCCTCGGCGTGCCCAAGGACGCCACCGCCACCGAGATCAAGAAGACCTACCGCAAGCTCGCGCGCGAGTTCCACCCCGACGCCAACAAGGGTGACGCCAAGGCCGAGGAGCGGTTCAAGGACATCTCCGAGGCGTACGACGTCCTCTCCGACGAGAAGCGCCGCAAGGAGTACGACGAGGCCCGCAGCCTCTTCGCCAACGGCGGCTTCCGGGCCGGCGGCGGCCCCGGCGGCACCGGCAGCTACAGCTTCGACTTCGGCGACCTCTTCAGCGGCAGCCAGGGCGGCGCCGGCAGCGGGGGCGGCATCGGCGACGTCTTCGGCGGCCTCTTCAACCGCGGCGGCACCCGGCAGGCCCAGCCCCGGCGCGGCGCCGACGTCGAGACCGAGGTGACGCTCTCCTTCGAGGAGGCGGTGGACGGCGCGACCGTCCCGCTGCGGATGACCAGCCAGGCCCCCTGCCGCAGCTGCAACGGCACCGGCGCCAAGACCGGCACCACCCCGCGGGTCTGCCCGACCTGCGTCGGCGCGGGCACCGTCAGCCGCGGCCAGGGCGCCTTCGCGCTCTCCGAGCCGTGCAAGGACTGCCGCGGCCGGGGCATGATCGTCGACGACCCGTGCACCGACTGCCACGGCAGCGGCCGGGCCAGCTCGGCCCGCACCATGCAGGTCCGCATCCCGGCCGGCGTCCAGGCCGACCAGCGCATCCGGCTCAAGGGCAAGGGCGCACAGGGCGAGCGCGGCGGACAGCCCGGCGACCTCTACGTCACCGTGCACGTCGACCCCCACCCCGTCTTCGGCCGCAAGGGCGACAACCTCACCGTCACCGTGCCGGTCACCTTCCCCGAGGCCACGCTCGGCGCCACCATCGAGGTGCCCACGCTGAACGGCCCCGCCGTGAAGCTCAAGCTGCCCCCGGGCAGCGCCAACGGCCTCACCATGCGCGCCCGCGGCAAGGGCGCCACCCGCAAGGACGGCACCCGCGGCGACCTCCTCGTCACCGTCGAGGTCGTGGTGCCGCAGCACGTCACCGGCGACGCGCTGAACGCCCTCGAGCAGTACCGCGAGGCCACCGCCTCCGACGATCCGCGCGCCGCCCTCTTCCGGGCGGCGAAGGGAGCGTGACGACCAGATGTCCCCGATGAACCCGATCGACCCCGACACCCCGATCGGCCTCGGCCTCGGCGAAGGCCTGCCCGGCACCGGCCCCCGCCGCACCCGCCGCGCCGCCGCGTCCCCGCCGCCGTACGTCCTCACCGAGGACACCCCGGTGTACGTCATCTCCGTGGCCGCCGAACTGTCCGGCCTGCACCCGCAGACCCTGCGCCAGTACGACCGCCTCGGCCTGGTCTGCCCCGACCGCACCGCCGGCCGCGGCCGCCGCTACTCCGCCCGCGACATCCAGCAGCTGCGCGAGGTCCAGCGGCTCTCCCAGGACGAGGGCATCAACCTGGCGGGCATCAAGCGGATCATCGAGCTGGAGAACCAGGTCACCGCCCTCCAGTCCCGCGTCACGGAACTGGTCGACTCCCTGGAAGGCGCCGCCACCGCCCTCCAGCAGCGCGAGGCCGCCGTCCACGCCTCCTACCGCCGCGACCTCGTCCCGTACCAGCCCCCCACTCCGCAGTCCAGCGCCCTCGTCGTCTGGCGCCCCAAGCGCTGACCGGGCACCCACCGGCCGCCGGCCCCTCCTCTCGGGGGGGTGCCGGCGGCTGCCGTGTGGTGAGAGAGTGCGGTCGCCGTCCCTCTCCGGGGCCCAATGGATCTGGCATGCTAAAAATCGTCCAGCGTCAGCGCTGATGGAACGCAGGTAGCACTGCAACGGCAAGGAGTCACGAATGAGTGGACGAGAGCAGCCCCTTGCCGCCGGCTCGACCATCCTCTCGGCGGAAGCACGCGAGCTGTATCTCGCCGTCGTCCGGGGTGACGGCAGTCTGCCGTCGGGTCCGAATTCCAACACCGATGATTCCGCACGGGACGAGCTGGTGAGGCTCGGACTTCTCGTCCCCGACGCCGATGACGCGGACTTCCTCGTGGCCGTCGATCCTGCGCAGCTCTCGACCAGTCTCAGCCATTCCTGGCAGCGCCAGGCGCTGGAACTCCTGTCCCGCGCGGTGTCCTTCCCATCCGAACTGCAGGAGCTGGCCCGGGAATTCCACACCCCGAATAACTCCGGGGGTTCGATAGAGCATGTGCGCGGGAAAGCCCTGATCAGGCAACGACTGGAGCAGTTCAGAGATTCCGGGTTCGAGGAGGCCCTGGCGCTCCAGCCTGGCGGCCCCCGCCAACCGGACCTCCTCGCCAGGATGATCGCCTACGACCTGAAGACGCTCAGCAGCGGTACCAGGATGCGGACGATCTACCACGCCAGCACCCGTTACCACCAGCCGACCAGGGATTACGTGGCGACGCTCGCGCAGGCCGGCGGCCAGTACCGGACCCTCGACGAGCCCTACACTCGACTCATCGTGATGGACCGGCGAGTGGCCGTGATCCCGATCGACGACGACATGAGCCTCGCGGCCTTCATCTACGACCCGGCCATCGTCGACTACCTCGCCAAGGAGGTGTTCGAGCAGTACTGGAGCCGCGCGCTCGAATTCGAGGGCGACCGGACGGTACCCCAGCAAGTGGTGTCCCGCCTGCGCCAGACGATCATCGACCAAATGCTCGAAGGCACCAACCACCGGGTGATCGCACGGCGCCTGGGAATCAGCGAACGGACACTGGCGAGACATATCGCCGAAATGCGGGACGACTACAAGGTCGACTCGCTGTTCCAACTCGGGTACGCGCTCGGCCGAAAGACTCAGGGCTCCGTCGACTGAACCGCCCGGCTACTTCCACCCGCATTCGACGAATTCACCAAAGAATTCCGCCCCCGCGACCACGCTCCCCGCCTGCCGCGTTCACTGCCAGGAGATGTCGTCCGCGATGGCAACGGCAGCCCTGCCGGCGGTCCCGTCCTGCGAGTCGGCGCCGATCGCGAGCGAGCCCGCACCGACCACCGCGGCGACGACAGCCAGCGAAAACACTATCTTGCAGACAAATCGGCGCATTTCGGTCACGCCCTCACTCTCTCTGCCTAGATCCGTCACTAGAAGCATCGAGCAGGATAACGGCTCAGATACAACTGCGCGAGAGGTGGCAACTGCCTGCCGCCGGTGGGCGGGATGTGCGTCATCTCCCTGCCAGTCATCCAGATGACACAGGCCAACTCTGGACGCGCCACCGCCCCGCGATGGACGATCAGTTCGCTCCCAATGGTCCGGCAAGGACACCACACCTTGCCAATGTACCGTCAAATTCTAAACCGTTCATCGGTGGCGTCAGTCCACAGAACGGTCCACAGCCAACGCATCGCCGACACACACTCCCCCGGTCGGCCTTTCCCCGGAGTCGACATGACCGAGCCCTACCTGCGTCACCACGACAGCCAGGCCCCTGAGGGTCGGCGTGCACGTGTGTTCCTGGCCGCCCCGCTGATGCGACTGACCGGGCCGGCCGACAGCGTGGTGACCCTCGCCAGCCGGACGCGGCTGACGACGCTCCGCACCACCCTCCTCCGCAGCGGCGCCGCCGTGTACAGCGCGCACCACAGCGACGCCTGGACCATCTCCGGCCGCGCGCCGGAGCCCCGCGTCCCCTCCGACTTCCGCGCCCTCCAGTCCGCGGACCTCGTGTTCGCCTACGTCGGCGCCCCGCTCTCGGCCGGCGTGAGCCTGGAGCTCGGCTGGGCGTCCGCGCTGCGCAAGCCGATCGTCCTCCTGGTCGACGAGGCCATCACCCACAACCCGCTGATCGCCACCATCGAGCAGGTCGCCCCCGTCCTCCCGCTGGTCTTCGACGACACCTGGTCGCAGGAGGCCCTCAACCACACGGTCGAGACCGCGCTCGACTGGGCCGGCATGGCGCTCTCCCTGCGCGAGGGCTTCTGGACCGCCCCCGGCGAGCAGTTCAACGTCCCCCGGCAGCAGCCCGCCGTCCCCGGCTACTGGCCGACCGGCGCCGCCACCGGCTGAGCAGCGACTACCCACCGGGCTCCCCCGCCCGGGCTCCCCGCATCTGCCAGCCCAACTGGAACAGCGTCTCCGCGTCGTACAGCTCACGCAGCCGGGCGATGTGACCGGCGACGGTGCGTTCGCTCAGCCCCAACCGGCTGGCGATCGCCCGCTGCGTGAGGCCGCGGGCGAGCAGCCGCCCGACCTGCTCGTGGGCGGCGGGTTCCGTCGACGTGGCCGCCAGATCGACCCAGTCCACGACCTGCGCCTGCCGCCACTGTTGTTCGAAGACCCCGACCAGGTACGTGACGGTCGCGGGATCCTCCACCACCGCAGCGGCCCTGTTGTCGGGGGCGGCCGGGATCAGGGCAACGGTTCGGTCGAAGATGAGGGTCCGGCTGAAGGCTGCGTCGAGGACACGGATCCGCGAACCGAGCTTCGTGGTCTCCGCCGCGTACTCGACCTGATCCCGGTCCAGCCTGGCCTGCGGTTGGTAGATCGTGCGCACCGAGCCACCGCGCTCGATGTAGCGGCACGTCTGCGCGAGGCTGTCCTCCCGCTGAGCCGGAGGATGGAACCTGCCCGGCTGGGCGGTCAGGCACTCGTGCGGATAGTCCTTGATGAGCTGGGAGAGCAGGTGCCGGATCTCCACCATGCCCGCCACCTGCCGGACGCCACTCGCCACGTCCCTACGACGCGGAGCCGCGTCGTAGGCCTGGGTGAGGTCCTCCAGCAGATCCGGGAGACTGGCTGCCCTGGCGAGCAGACGGCTGCTCTCCTCCCGTAGGTCGGCGCCCAGACGCTCGCTCACGGCCCGGGGGTTGATCGCGCTGTAGACGCCGTCCGCCGCGTGCAGAACCAGGAAGCCGAGGTCGGCGAGCTGCCTGACCCCCGCTTCGTCCTGCGCGCGGACCTCACTGACACGGAGGCGGCCGCCGTCCCTGAGGATCTCCCGGTAGAGCTCCCGGGCAGCGGCGTCCGGCAGGTCGGCGTCAAGCATCGTGGGCTCCCCGCATCTGCCAGCCCAGTTGGAACAGCGTCTCGGCGTCGTACTGATCCCGCAGCCGGGCGATGTGGGCCGCGACCGTCCGCTCGCCCAGGCCCAGGCGGGTGGCGATCGCCCGCTGGGTGAGGCCGCGGGCGAGCAGCCGGCCGACCTGCTCGGGCACGGACGGCTCGCTGGAACCGGATGCCAGGGAGGCCCAGTTGACGCCCTCGGCGTCCTGCCAGTGCAGTTCGAAGGTCCGCACCAGGAAGTCGACCACGGCCGGGTCGTCGATGACGGCCGCGCTGGTTACCCCCGGTGCGGCGGCGACCACGGCCACGGTGCGGTCGAAGATCAGCATCTTGGGGAACGAGAACGCCGCGACCCTGATGTGGCAGCCGATCCCGGTCAGCCGGGCAGCCAGTCGGACGGTCGAGGCGTCGAGACGGGCCGCGGACTGGTAGAGGGTGCGGATCGAACCACCTGTCTCCAGGAAGCGGCGGGCGTGGTTCACGGTGTCGTCGGCGGCGTCCACCGGCCGGGCGCCGCCGGGGTGGGCGCAGAGTGCCTCGTGGCGGAGCTCCTCGGAGAGTTGGGAGACCTGGTGCCGGATGTTCTCCATGCCCTCGACGACCCGGGTGCTCCCGGAGCGGTCGCGGCGGCGGGACGCCGCGTCATAGGCGACGGTGAGGTCGCCGAACACGTCCGGGAGTTCTTCGGCCCGTGTCAGCAGACGCGTGCCGGCCGCCCGCAGGTCGGCGCCGATCCGGGCCGTGACCGAGCGCGGGTCCACCGCGCTGAGCGAGCCGTCCAGGACGTACGGCTTCAGCAGCCCCAGGTCCATCAGGGTCTGGACGGTCTGCGCGTCCTCCTCCGCCACGTCCGCGATCCGGATCCGGCCGCCATCGCGCAGGATGGCCAGGTAGAGGGCGCGGGCGGTGTCGTCGGGCAGGGCGAATCCGGTGTCGGTCACAGCCGCTCCCCCCGCATCTGCCAGCCCAGCTGGAACAGCGTCTCGGCGTCGTACTGCTCCCGCAGCCGGGCGATGTGGCCGGCCACGGTCCGCTCGCCCAGGCCCAGGCGGGTGGCGATCGCGCGCTGGGTGAGGCCCTGGGCGAGCAGTCGGGCGATCTGCTGATGGCTGGGCGAGTCGGCGGAACCGGCGGCCAGGGCAGCCCAGTTGACTCCCTCGGCGCGCTGCCAGAGCTGCTCGAAGGTGTCCACCACGAAGGACACCATCGCCGGGTCGTCGACCACGGCGGCGCTGGTGTGATCGGGAGCGGCCGGGATGACGGCCACGGTGCGGTCGAAGACCAGGAAGCGTGTGAACGGGACGGCGAGGATCCGGGTGGTGCAGCCGAGCAGGGCGACCTCGGCGGCGAAGCGGACGGTCGGCGGGTCCAGTCTGGCCGAGGCCTCGTAGAGCGAGCGCACGGTGCCACCGCGCTCGTGGACGCGGCGGGCGCGGTCGAGGGAGTCGGGTAGCAGTTCGGCGGGACGGGGGCCGCCGGGCTGGGCGGTCATCGTCTCGTCGGGGAACTCCTGGGCCAGCAGTTCCAGTTCGTGCCGGATGTCCTCCTTCGCCGTGAGGTAGCGGACCCCGGCCGTGCCGCTCCGCCGTTTCGGGGTCGCGTCGTAGGCGCGGGTCAGTTCGCCCATCAGCTCGGGCAGTTGCTCGGCCTCCACGAGCAGGCGGGCGCTCTGTCGGCGGATCTCGGTGCCGATCCGCTCCGTGGCCGCCCGCGGGTCCACCGCGCTGTACGCCGCGTCCTGCAACTGCGGCACCAGCAGCCCGAGTTCCACCAGCCGTCGGAGCGCAGGCCCGTCTTCCGCGCCGACCTCGGCCGCCCGGACCCGGCCGCCCTCGCGCAGGACGGCGAGGTAGAGGGCGCGGGCGGCGGCGTCCGGGAGGGCGGCGGAGAGCGGGGTGGCGGGGGTGTCAGTCATGGTGTTCTCCGCGGAGCTGCCAGCCGAGGTGGAAGAGGCTGTGGGCGCCGTAGCGGTCGCGCAGCCGGGAGATGTGGGCGGCGACGGTGCGTTCGCTCACGCCGAGCCGGGTGGCGACGGCCCGTTGGGTGAGGCCTCGGGCGAGCAGCCGGCCGATCCGGACGGTGGTGACGGACGGCGGGTCGAGGTGGCGGTCGGCGGGGGTGGCGCGGGCCCAGTCGCGTTCGAACTGGGCGACCAGGTAGGCGACGGTGGTGGGGTCGGTGAGGAAGGCGGCCCGGTTGCGGTCCTCGTCGGCGGGGATGACGGCCACCGCGCGGTCGAAGACCAGTACCCGCTCGTACGGTTCGGCGAGGACGCGGACCTGGGCGCCGTGCCCGGTGCGCAGCGCGACCTGGCTCCGTGCGGCGGGGTCGGCGAGGGTGACCGGCTGGTAGACGGTGCGCAGCGAGCAGCCGCGGCGGAGCAGCGAGAGGTCCTGGGCGAGGGCCATCCGGAGGGCTTCGAGGGGACGCGGTCCGGGCTGGGCGGCGAGGACCTCCTCCCGGCATTCCGAGACGAGTTCGCCGACCCGCCGGCGGACTTCGGCGGCGTCGTCGACGGTGCCGGCCGCGGGATCGCCGGTACCGGGATCGCCTGCACCGGGGTGGACAGCCGGGAGGTCGACGCCCGGGTGGCGGGCGGCGTCGTAGGCGCGGGCCAGTGGCCCGAGGGTGCCCGGGAGCCGCTCGGCGTGCCGTAGCAGGCGGAGGGCGCGGGTGCGCAGTTCGAGGCCGATCCGGTCGCCGAGGGCGCGCGGGCTGGCGGCGGTCCAGCCGGTGGCGGTGGGGGTGAGCAGGCCGCGGGCGACGAGGGCGGCCAGGGTGGGGCGGTCGGCGGGGGCGAGGTCCTCGGGGCGCAGTCGGCCGCCGCCCCGGACGGCGGTGAGGTAGAGCGCCCGCTCGGCCGGGCCCGGCTCATCGGTCATCGCGGGAGCCTCGCATCAGCCAGCCGAGTTGGAAGAGGGTCTGGGCGCCGTAGCGGTCGCGCAGCCGGGAGATGTGGGCGGCGACGGTGCGTTCGCTCAGGCCCAGCCGGGTGGCGACGGCGCGCTGGGTGAGGCCGCGGGCGAGCAGCCGACCGACCCGGTCGGGGATGGTGCGGGCGGGTGTCTGGCCGGGGGCGGCGGCGCCGGCGGTGTCGGCGCGGGCCCAGTCGCGTTCGAAGGTGCCGACCAGGTAGGTGATGGTGGCCGGGTCGGTGATGAAGGCGGCGGTGCTGTTGTCGTCGTTGGCGGAGATCACGGCGACGGTCCGGTCGAAGACGATCAGCCGCTGGAAGGGCTCGTCGAGCACCCGGATGAGCGAGCCGTGCCGGGTGACCTCCTCGGCGTAGGCGAGGGCGGGCGGGTCGGCGAGGGCGACCGGCTGGTAGATGGTGCGCAGCGAGCAGCCGCGCCGGAGCAGTTGGACGTCCTGGAGGAGGGCGACCTGGAGGGTGTCGGCGGGCCGGTGGCCGGGTTGCGCGGTGAGGACCTCGGAGCGGCAGTCGGAGACCAGTTGGGAGATCCGCTGGCGGATGTGGACGTGCCCCTCGACATGGACGGCGCCGCCGGCCCGGTCGGTCGGCCGGGGCATCGCGTCGTAGGCCCGGGTGAGGCCGTCGAGGGCGCCCGGGAGGTTCTCCGCGCGGACCAGCAGCCGGGTGGCCTCGCTGCGCAGTTCGGCGCCGAGGCGGTCGCTGACCGAGCGCGGGCTGACGGCGGTGTAGCAGCGGTCCATCCGGTTGACCATCAACAGGCCGATGTCGATGAGCTGTTGGAGCGCGCCCCGGTCGGCGTCCGCGACCTCGCCGGTGGGGACGCGGCCGCCCTCGGCGATGATGGCCAGGTAGAGCTGCCGGGCGGCCTCGTCGGGCTCCTCGCCCACCGGTCCCTGCTGCGGTGTGACCGCCGGTTCCGCCGTCACGTCGCACTCTCCCTGCCGGACGCCTCTCCCCTGGTGCTGCCCCTGTTCCTCGCCGCGCGGGCCGCGGCACCGGTGGGCCGGGCGGGCTCACGGTGCCGGTGGGCGGTACGGCGTGATCATGGATCAGGCGGTCACGGTACCGGGTGGGACGGCGGACCCCCGGGCCCGGGTGCCGTCGCACGCCGGGTCGTCCGGGGGCCGCCATCGGTACGCCAATGCCAAGGCGCTCCCGTCGAGGCGGAGCAGCAACGCCTCGACGGGTCCGGCCGGGAGGCCATCACCACACATGGTCCCGGCCGGCGCCCTTCCCCCCCGTTCCACCGGTGCGGGTTGTCGCACCTGCGGTCAGTTTCGAAGAGCGAGTCGCCACCATCAGGCTGCGGTTGCCTGGACGACTTGGCGTGCCTCCACCCTCACAGCGTGACGGCCGGTGAACAAGTGCCGCCCGAGTGCATGTTCGCGCAATTGCAGCTATCTGCATCCGGGGGCGGCCGCGGGCGGTTCGGGCGGTGGGGCGGATTCCGGTGGGAACCCGGGCCTGGAAGGGGAGTCGGCGCCGACCGGCACTTCCGCCGGGCGGCTGTGCGCGGTCGTCCCTGCCGTGCACGTTCCTGCATCCGCGGCGTGCTCCTGAGCCGTACCGTCCGCGCGCGGGGACGGGCCCCGCACCACGCGGACGGCCGCCCCGGGCGACGGGCTTCTCAGCGGGCCAGCAGCCGCCCCCGCGCGAGCCCGGCCGCGGTGCCGCCCGCGGCGAGCACCCAGGCGGACGTCAGCAGCAGGTAGAGGCCGACGGCCAGCGCGCTGAAGCCCGCGAAGCCGGTGTGCCGGGCGAGCGCGGAGGCGCCGGTGACGCAGGTGCCGACCGGGAAGGTGTACGCCCACCAGGTCATCGCGAACGGCATCCCGGCCCGGCGGGCCCGCAGGTTGGCGGCGAGCGCGACGGCCAGCCAGAGCATCGCGACGCCGATCACCGCCACGCCGTACAGCTCGGCGAGGTCGGTCATGGCGGGGGCCAGCGCGGGCAGTACCGGGCGGGCGGCGTCGGCGAGCTGGTGGACCGCGGTGACGGACTGGCCGAGCGGGCCGAGCACCAGGAACAGCGTGGGGGTGAGCGCCAGGGCGGGCAGCCTGCTGTGGAACAGCCCGGTGAACACCACCGGCAGCAGCACCAGGGTGGCCAGCAGGCCGACGCCGAACAGCGCCCAGCAGCCGTACAGCATGGCCTGCTGGGCCGTTCCGGCCGGCAGGTGCGGGACGAGCGCCGGGCCGCAGGCGGAGGCGACCAGCGGGGCGACCACCGGCAGCAGCCAGGTCGGGTTGGCCTCCAGGGCGGAGACCCGGTGCCGGGTGATCATCAGGTACGGGATGCCGCCGGCCACGGCCAGCGCGTACACGGTGCCGAGGCTCCACAGCACCGCGTCCAGGGCGACCGCCGGGCCGGTGCCGATGACCCGGGAGCCGAGCAGCATGGTGCCCAGTCCGACCGAGAGCAGCGCCATCGGCGGACAGCCGTAGAAGACCGCGGTCGCCGGGTTGTCCAGCAGCTGGGCGCGGGCCGCCTCGCGGTGCCGGGTGAGGTGGACCAGCCGGGCCCCGGCCAGCACCAGCAGGGCGGCCAGCGCGAGCGCCCACAGCACCTCGCCGAAGCCGGTCAGCCCGGGCGGCCGCACCGGCAGGACGGCGGCGCCGTTCGCCAGGATCGCGGTGCCCATCACGGCGGCGTACCAGTTGGGGCCGAGCTGGGCGAGGTCGGGCCGGCGGCGGGCGGCGGGGCGGGCGAGGGGTCGGATACCGGCCAGAGTGGACATGCTCCCACCGTCGCCCGGAGGGCCCGGCGGCCGGTAGCGCCGGGGCTTCTATGGGGGCATAGCCTGGATCTATGCCCCTCTCCTCGCACGTCCCCGAACTCGGCGCCCTGGAACTGCTGCTCGCGGTGGCCCGGCTGGGCAGCGTCGGACGGGCGGCGGCCGAGCTGGGTGTCAGCCAGCCGACCGCCAGCGCCCGGATCAAGGGCATGGAGCGACAGATCGGCGTCGCGCTGCTGGACCGCTCGCCCCGGGGCAGCCGGCCGACCGAGGCGGGCCGGCTGGTGGTCGAGTGGGCCCGGCAGGTGGTGGAGGCGGCGCAGGCGCTGGACGCCGGGATCGACGCGCTGCGCGAGCGGCGGGACGCCAAGCTGCGGGTGGTGGCCAGCCTGACCGTCGCCGAGTACCTGATGCCCGGCTGGCTGCTGGGCCTGTCCGAGGCCAGCCCGGGCACCGCGGTGACGCTGCGGACGGCGAACTCGGCGGAGGTCGCCGGGCACGTCCTGGCCGGGGACGCCGACCTCGGCTTCGTCGAGGGCCCGTCCACCCCGCCCGGGCTGGCCGGCGCGGTGGTGGCGGCGGACCGGCTGGTGGTCGTGGTGGCGCCCGGCCACCCGTGGGCGCGCCGCCACGCCCCGCTGACCGGGACCGAGCTGGCGGCCGTCCCGCTGGTGCTGCGCGAGCCCGGCTCGGGCACCCGGGAGGTGCTGGAGGCGGCCCTGAAGCCGTACGGGGGCGCGGCGCGGCCCCGGATGGAGCTGGCCTCGTCGACCGCGCTGAAGGCGGCGGCGATGACCGGGGCGGGGCCGGTCTGCCTGAGCGAGCTGGCCGTGGTGGAGGAGCTGGCCACCCGGCGGCTGGTCGAGGTGCCGCTGGTGGAGGAGCTGGACCTGCGGCGGCCGCTGCGCGCGGTCTGGCCGGCCGGGCAGCGGCCGAGCGGGCCGGCCCGGGAGCTGCTGGGGCTGACCCGGCGGCCCGTCGGGCGTCCGGCGGCGCGCCGGCTTCCCCCGGCCTGAAGAAGCCCTGTCCCGGGAAAGGTTGAGCGGAATAGACTCAACTTAGTGCATGCTGTACGTAGCAGTAGTGAAGGACGACCAGGGAGGACCCCCCAGCAGTGGACGCCAGCAAGTTCACCACCAAGACGCAGGACGCCCTGTCCGCCGCGATCCGGCAGGCGGGCACGGCCGGCAACCCGGACGTCAGGCCGGTGCACATCCTGATCGCCCTGCTGGAGCAGCCCGAGGGCATCGCCCGGCCCCTGCTGGAGGCGGTCGGCGCCGACGTCGCCCGGGTCGACGCCGAGGCCCGCCGCCAGGCGGCCGCGCTGCCCAGCGCGATGGGCTCGACGGTCTCCGCGCCGCAGCTCGCCCGGGACACCATCGCGGTGCTCACCGAGGCCGGCAAGCGCGCGAGCGACCTCGACGACCAGTACGTCTCCACCGAGCACCTGATGGTCGGCCTGGCCGCCGAGGGCGGGCAGGTGGCCGAGCTGCTGGTGCAGCAGGGCGCCACGCCGAAGGCGCTGCTCGCCGCGTTCAAGGACGTCCGGGGCAGCGGCCGGGTCACCTCGCCGGACCCGGAGGGCACCTACAAGGCGCTGGAGAAGTACGGCACCGACCTCACCCAGGCCGCCCGGGACGGCAAGCTCGACCCGGTGATCGGCCGCGACCACGAGATCCGCCGGGTGGTCCAGGTGCTCTCCCGCCGGACCAAGAACAACCCGGTGCTGATCGGCGAGCCCGGCGTCGGCAAGACCGCCGTGGTCGAGGGCCTGGCCCAGCGCATCGTGGCCGGCGACGTGCCGGAGTCGCTGCGCGGCAAGCGGCTGGTCTCGCTGGACCTCAGCGCGATGGTCGCGGGCGCCAAGTTCCGCGGCGAGTTCGAGGAGCGGCTGAAGGCCGTCCTGAACGACATCAAGGCCTCCGACGGCCAGGTCGTCACCTTCATCGACGAGCTGCACACCATGGTCGGCGCGGGCGCCGGCGGGGACTCCGCGATGGACGCGGGCAACATGCTCAAGCCGATGCTGGCCCGCGGCGAGCTGCGGATGGTCGGCGCCACCACGCTGGACGAGTACCGCGAGCGGATCGAGAAGGACCCGGCCCTGGAGCGCCGCTTCCAGCAGGTGCTGGTCGGCGAGCCCAGCGTGGAGGACTCGATCGCCATCCTGCGCGGCCTCAAGGGCCGGTACGAGGCGCACCACAAGGTGCAGATCTCGGACGCCGCCCTGGTCGCCGCGGCCACCCTGTCCAACCGCTACATCACCTCCCGCTTCCTGCCCGACAAGGCGATCGACCTGGTCGACGAGGCGGCCTCCCGGCTGCGGATGGAGATCGACTCCTCCCCGGTCGAGATCGACGAACTCCAGCGCTCGGTCGACCGGTTGCGGATGGAGGAGCTGGCCCTGGAGAAGGAGTCGGACCCGGCCTCGGTCGACCGGCTGGCCCGGCTGCGGCGCGACCTCGCCGACCGGAACGAGCAGTTGAGCGTGCTCACGGCGCGCTGGGAGCAGGAGAAGAAGAGCCTCAACCGGGTCGGCGAGCTCAAGGGGCGGCTGGACGACCTGCACGGCGCGCTCGAACGCGCCCAGCGCGACGGGGACTTCGAGCGGGCGTCCAAGCTGATGTACGCCGAGATCCCGGCCGCCGAGAAGGAGCTCACCGACGCCCAGGAGCGGGCCGCCGACCAGGACGCCTCCGCCTCGATGGTCAAGGAGGAGGTCGGCCCGGACGACGTGGCCGACGTGGTCGCCTCCTGGACGGGCATCCCGGCCGGCCGGCTGCTGGAGGGCGAGAGCGCCAAACTCCTGCGCATGGAGGAGGAGTTGGGCCGCCGCCTGATCGGACAGAAGGAGGCCGTGCAGGCCGTCTCGGACGCGGTGCGGCGCACCCGCTCCGGCATCGCCGACCCGGACCGCCCGACCGGCTCCTTCCTCTTCCTCGGCCCGACCGGCGTCGGCAAGACCGAACTCGCCAAGGCCCTGGCCGACTTCCTGTTCGACGACGCCCGGGCCATGGTCCGGATCGACATGAGCGAGTACGGCGAGAAGCACTCGGTCTCCCGCCTGGTCGGCGCCCCGCCCGGGTACGTCGGCTACGAGGAGGGCGGCCAGCTCACCGAGGCGGTCCGCCGCCGCCCGTACAGCGTGGTGCTGCTGGACGAGGTGGAGAAGGCGCACCCGGAGGTCTTCGACGTCCTGCTCCAGGTGCTGGACGACGGACGGCTCACCGACGGCCAGGGCCGCACGGTGGACTTCCGCAACGCCATCCTGATCCTCACCTCCAACCTGGGCTCGCAGTACCTCGTCGACCCGGCCACCCCGGAGGCCGAGAAGCGGGAGCTGGTGCTGGGCACCGTCCGGTCCGCGTTCAAGCCGGAGTTCCTCAACCGGCTGGACGACATCGTGGTCTTCGAGCCGCTGGGCACCGGCGAGCTGAGCCGGATCGTCGACCTCCAGGTGGCCCTCCTGGGCGAGCGGCTGCGGGAGCGGCGGCTCACCCTGGACGTCTCCGAGGCCGCCCGCGACTGGCTGGCGCTCACCGGCTACGACCCGGCGTACGGCGCCCGCCCGCTGCGCCGGCTGGTGCAGTCCGCGATCGGCGACCAGCTGGCCCGGGCGATCCTGTCCGGCGCGGTGCACGACGGGGACACCGTCGTGGTCGAGCGGGACGAGGAGGGCGACCGCCTCACCGTCCGCGGCCGGGGGCCGCTGGAGAAGTAGCACCGCCGGGCGTCCGGCGCACGGGCCGTTCCCTCCGCTCCGGCGGCGGGGGACGGCCCGTTCCGCATCCCCGGCCCGGTTCGCGCCCCCGGCCCGGTTCGCGCCCCGGGCCGGACGCCGTCACTCCGCCGCCTGCCGCAGCAGCCGCCGCGTCCGGTCCCGCCGGCTGCGCGCCAGCCGGTGCAGTTCGGCCACCTGGGCGTCCGGCAGGTTCCAGGTCTGGGTCAGCAGCCGCAGCGTGGACACCCGCGGGCAGGACACCTCCCGTTCCAGGTCCCGGATCGACCGCACGCTCAGCCCGGTCGCCTCGCCCAGCT
The DNA here is from genome assembly GCF_042885595.1 of Kitasatospora sp. NPDC058046. NCBI lineage: Bacteria > Bacillati > Actinomycetota > Actinomycetes > Kitasatosporales > Streptomycetaceae > Kitasatospora > Kitasatospora sp. NPDC058046. The sequence continues at coordinate 141,030 of NZ_JBHVRS010000013.1, read as the reverse complement.
GCTCCTGCGTCATCCCCCGGTCCAGCCGGATGCTCCGCAGCAGCGCCCCGAGCGATGCGCCGTCCCCCGTCGCCGCTCCACCCACTCCTGTTCCCCCCTCAATTCCGGACAGTCCGCCTCAGGACAGCTCAACTCACCCGGCTGGGCCGGGATTTGACCGAAGCGATTTCCGTCGCACGCTAACCGCATCCGGCCCGCACGGCAGCCGAACCGGCGCGCCGGGCGCGTGACGTGGCTCACGCGCGCTCTCCGGACGGCCTCCAGCCCGCCCCGGACACCCTCCGTGACCGCCGCCCCGCTCCACCCCCGCCGGAACCGCCGGGGAACACCCGGGGGAAGCCCGGGAAGAACCCGGGAAGGACACCCGGAACAACACCGCGAAGAACGCCGCGAAGAACGCCGGACGAAGATCGACTCGCCCCTCGGCTGCCCCTGTGAGCGGAGCCCCGAATGAGGCAGGATGGGAGGTGGAAAGGGCGGCCTCTCATTGCCGGCCACCACGTGCACTGAGGAATGAGGACCCCCATGAGCATCGACCCGTCGTCCATCCCGTCCTTCGGCGTCCCCCAGGGCGGCCAGCCCGGCGGCCAGGGCGGGCGGCCGGCCGGCCCGCCGCCGATCATCGTCCCGGACCAGGGCCTGGTCACCCAGCTGCTGGACCAGATGCAGCTCAAGCACGTCGTGGACGAGGAGGGCGACCTCACCGCCCCCTGGGAGGGCTTCCGCGTCTACTACATGTTCCGCGGCGAGCAGAAGGAGCTCTTCGCGGTGCGCGCCTTCTACGACCGCGCGTACCCGCTGGAGAAGAAGGGCGAGATCCTCGACCTGATCGACGAGTGGAACCGCGAGACCCTCTGGCCCAAGGTCTACACTCACACCCACGAGGACGGCGTGGTCCGCCTGATCGGCGAGGCCCAGATGATCGTCGGCGCCGGCGTCAACCTGGACTACTTCGTCACCACCACCGCCAACTGGACCCAGGCCGCGGTCGGCTTCGAGCAGTGGATCGTCGAGCGCCTCGGCCTCCAGAACGAGATCGAGGGCGAGGACGGCGAGGGCGCCGAGGGCACCGACGAGGCCTGATCCCGCCCCGGTACCCCCCGCACCGCCCGTTCGGCCCGCCACCCGCCCCCGCGGCGGTGGCGGGCCGTTCTTGTCCCCGGCTCCCGGCTGACCCAGGATGGCCTGACAACGAGCCGTGAGGAGCCACCGATGGGTACCAGGCCACTGCTGAACCGCCGACTGGCCGGGATGGGCACGACGGTCTTCGCCGAGATGTCCGCCCTGGCCACGGCCACCGGTTCGATCAACCTCGGCCAGGGCTTCCCGGACACCGACGGGCCCGAGGAGGTCCGCGAGGCGGCCGTACGGGCCCTGCGCGAGGGCCGCGGCAACCAGTACCCGCCCGGCCCCGGCGTCCCCGAGCTGCGCACCGCGATCGCCGAGCACCAGCAGCGGTTCCACGGCCTCGCGTACGACCCGGACAGCGAGGTGCTGGTCACCGCCGGCGCCACCGAGGCCATCGCCGCCACCCTGCTGGCCCTCCTGGAGCCGGGCGACGAGGTGATCGCCTTCGAGCCGTTCTACGACTCGTACGCCGCCTGCATCGCGATGGCCGGCGCCACCCGGGTGCCGCTCACCCTGCGGGCCCCGTCCTTCCGCCCCGACCTGGACGAGCTGCGCTCGCTGATCACCCCGCGCACCCGGCTGCTGCTGATCAACACCCCGCACAACCCGACCGGCACCGTCCTCACCGCCGAGGAGCTCGCCGCCATCGCCGAACTCGCCGTCGAGCACGACCTGCTGGTCGCCACCGACGAGGTCTACGAGCACCTGGTGTTCGGCGCCGCCCACCACCCGATCGCCGCCCTGCCCGGCATGCGCGGACGCACCGTCAGCATCTCCTCGGCCGGCAAGACCTTCTCCTTCACCGGCTGGAAGGTCGGCTGGGTCACCGCGAGCCCGGACCTGGTGGCGGCCGTGCGCACCGCGAAGCAGTACCTCACCTACGTCAGCGCCGGCCCCTTCCAGTACGCCGTCGCCGAGGCCCTGCGGCTGCCGGACACGTACTTCGACACCCTCCGCGCCGACCTGCTGCGCAAGCGCGACCTGCTGGTCGACGGCCTCACCGCGGCCGGCTTCCGGGCCTTCACCCCCGAGGGCACGTACTTCGTCACCACCGACATCACCCCGCTCGGCGAGAAGGACGGCATCGAGTTCTGCCGTGCCCTGCCCGGCCGTTGCGGCGTCGTCGCCATCCCGAACGCGGTGTTCTACGACGACGTGGAGGCCGGCCGTAGCCTGGTCCGCTTCACTTTCTGCAAAAAGGACGAGGTCCTTCAGGAGGCCGTCGCCCGCCTGCGGCGCCTGTGAGGGGCCGCACGCCCCCTTTCACGCCCTTCTCCGCACCCTTCGAACAGGACTGCCCGCAGCCCGACACCAGTTCTGATGGATCATCAACTTCCTTGATCGGCTTGCTTGTTTGCCGCCACTGAGGCACGCTGGCCGACCCTCCGGGCACTCTCCCGCCGCCCTCCATGCCCCGCGCCTGGAGGGCGGCGGTGCGTGATGCGCCCGAACAGCGCACACCCGGCGCGCACGGCGCGCAATCCGGTGATAGGGGCGCGCGCTGTGCAGACTCGTACACGGGCTCGATCAGAGCCGGGAAGCAGGTGTGCTCGAAACGGTGAATGCTTGACAAAGTTGGGTAAATCACCGGCGGGCCCGACGTATTCGTGCTTCTCTGCTGCTGAATCTCCAGCCGGAATCCTTCCTTCCACGGTCGGCCGCGCCCAGGGCCGCACAGCCACGAACAGCCTCGCCATCGCCTAGGCCTACTCGGTGCTGCTCGGCGGGCGCGCACGGAGCTGAAACGCGGAGCCGAGCATGCTCACCACACTGCAGACCTCCTACACGGACACCCGCGCCGGTGACCTCGCCTGGTGCCTCGGCGGCGACCCGCTGCCCGCTCTCGCCGTCCGCGACCTGAGACTCGACGGAGGCGGCCGCCCGGGCGCGTCCGGCACCCTCCAGCTGCGCCTGCTGGGCGCCTCCCACCAGGTGGTGATCGACGCGGGCCCCGGCCGATGTCTGGAGACCGTCGCCTGCCTGCCCGGCCGCCGCACCCCGCTGCCGGCCCGGGTGGCCAAGCAGATCGGCGGCTGGGAGTACGAGTTCGCCGCCCGCATCGAGGCGCTGCCGCCGCACGACTTCGCGGCCCGCGCCCAGGAGCTGCTGGCCCTGGTCGAGGGGCACCCCCGGGGCCTCGCCGGGGTCTTCCCGGGCGACCCGAGCGCCTTCACCGCGCTGGTCACCCAGGGCGGCCCGGACCGGCTCCTGTGGCGCACCTGGCACGCCTACCCGCAGGAGGGGCAGCTGGTGTGCACCCGCTCCTCGCTGGTGGTGTCCGGGGCATGACCGCCCCCAAGTCCGGAGCGGAACACCGGTCCGGCCGTAGGCCGCCCAAGCCGGGCCTACGAATCGTACGCAGGAACGATTCGTCAATTCGACGTCGCTCACTGTCCGTCGGATGGGCGCAGCCATCCGTCCCGCACGTCCCCTAGCGTTTGTTCGTGATCAACCATCCGGCCGGTCCGCCCGCACGCCCGCGAGTGGACCTCGACGACGGCACCCCACCCCGGCCCGGGCGAGCCCACGCCCCACTCCTGCCCGCCCGCCGTCGGCCCCGGCTGCGCTCCCGACCACGGTTCGCCCGCCTGACCGTCCTGCTGGCCGCGTTCGTCTGCGCGGCCTGCGGACTCGTCTACGAGCTCGAACTCGTGGCGCTCGGCGACTACCTGCTCGGGGACACGGTCACCCAAACCTCCGTCGTGCTCTCCGTCATGGTCTTCGCGATGGGCCTCGGCTCCCTCCTCGCCAAACGGCTCACCAGCCGGCCCGCCACCGCCTTCGCCCTGGTCGAGTGCGCGCTCGCGCTCACCGGCGGACTCTCCGTCCTCGCCCTCTACTCCTGCTGGGCCTGGATCGGCCGCTACCAGGCCGCCATGGTCGGCCTCACCTGCCTGATCGGCATCCTCATCGGCGCCGAGATCCCCCTGCTGATGACCCTCATCCAACGGATCCGGCGCGAGGACGCCGGACGGGCCGTCGCCGACCTGTTCGCCGCCGACTACGTGGGCGCCCTGATCGGCGGCCTCGCCTTCCCGTTCCTGATCCTGCCCGGCCTCGGGCCCGGCGACGGAGCACTGCTCACCGGCGCCGTCAACGCCGTCGCCGGGGCCGCCGTGGTGCTCTGGCTGTTCCGCGAGGAACCCGCCCCCCGGATACGACGGCTGCTCTGGGGCGGCTGCCTGCTGGTGCTCGCCGTGCTCGCGGCGGCCGCGGCCGGCTCCGACGCCGTCGAACGCGCCGCCCGGCACGCCCTCTACGGCGACCAGGTCCGCTACGCGACCCGCAGCCGGTACCAGGAGATCGTGCTCACCGGCCCCGCCGAAGGCCCGCTCCGGCTCTACCTCGACGGCCGGCTCGCGGTCTGCGGACCCGACGAGTACCGGGGCAGCGAGGGCCTCGTCCACCCCGCCATGGCGGCCGGCCCGGACGCCCGGGTCCTGCTGCTCGGCGGCGGCGACGGACTCGCCCTGCGGGAAGTGCTGCGGCACCGGGGCGTCCGCACCGTCCGGCTGGTCGACGCCGACCCCGCCCTCCCCCGGCTCGCCCGCACCGACCCCGGGCTCGCCGCCCTCGGCGGCCGCTCCCTGGACGACCCCCGGGTCCGCACCACCGCCGCCGACCCGATGGCCTGGCTGCGCGGCGCGGGCGCCCCCGGCGGGGACGGACCGTACGACGTGGTGCTCGCCGACCTCCCGGCACCGGCCGACGGCGGACCGGTCAAGTTCCACTCCCAGGAGTTCTACGGCCTCGCCACCCGGCTGCTCTCCCCCGGCGGCCGGATCGCCGTCCGCGCCGGGAGCGACCTGGACGGCCTCTGGCAGATCGAGTCCGGCCTGCGGACGACGGGCCTGCAGACCGCCCCGTACGCCGTCCCGGGCAGCGCCACCGCCGCCTGCCGCCCCGGCCCGCCGGACGGCGCCCAGAACTTCCTCCTCGCCGCCGCCACCCGCCCCCCGCTCACCCTCGCCCCCGACGCCCCGGCCCCCCGCGCCCTCACGCCCGACACCCTCCACGCCACCACCACCCGCCTCACCGCCCTCCGCCCCGCCCACCCCCCGGCCGCCCTCACCCTCCTCGGCCCCCGCTGAGGTCGCCGCTGAGCCGCAGCCCGGCGGCCCGGCGGCCCTCCTGCGCCACCGTTGAGGCCGACAGCCGGAAACCCCGCACCCGCTCCGCCGCTCCGACGGCCCCGCGGCCGCCACCGGCCGCACCCGACGCCCCGGGAAGAGCGGCCGGAGGAAGCGGCCCCCGCCGGACACGGCTGGGGCCGCCCGGCATCCGCGAAGCGGGCCGAGGCGGGCAGAAGCCCCCTCCGCTCCCCGGGGTCCGCGCGCAGTCGGAACGGTGATCGACTCGCCGCCCCCATCGCCGCTGCGCGAGAAGTCGATCCAGCCGACTTCCCACGCGGGGAGGCCCAGAAGAACGGGCTCCTCGACCGGCAAGCCCCCACACGGGCGGGGCCGCTCGGCAGCCGGGGAGCGGGCCCAGGCAGGAGAAGGCCCATGGCCCCGGCCCACCTTGCGGGGCGGACGGCCGCCGGACGACAGGCGACGGAGCGGGGCCCGTCGCGGTGCGGGGCCGATGGGGAGGGCAGCCCCGGGCCCGGGGGCCGCTGGATAGGCGCGGGCCCAATGGGCAGGACCGTGGGCCGCCCCGGGCCTGCGGGGCCGGGTGGGCGAGGCGGGGCCGGAGGATGCGGGGCCCGTGAGCGGGGCGGCCCCGGGCCTGGGGCCGGGTGGGTGGGGCAGCACCGGAGGGCGCGGGGTCGGTGGGCGTGCGCAGCCTCGGGCCTGCGGGGCCGGAGGGTGCCGGGCCTGGGGGCGGGGCGGCCCCGGGCTCGGGTGGCGAGATGGTGCGACGGCCAAGGGAACGGGTGGGATGGGGAAAATCTGGTGGTGGTGGGTAGGGACCGGGCGGGGACCAGTCGGTAGGCTCCGTGGCATGGAGCATGAGGTTGTCGTCCCGATGTCCGCCGAGCTGGTGCGGCAGGCCTTGCAGGATCCGGCGCTGCTGGCGCGGAGCGTGCCGGGGCTGAGCACCGAGCCGGCCGCGGTCGGGTCCGGTGCGGCCGAGGAGATCGGCGGCCGGCTGAAGCTGCGGATCGGCGGCTCCACGATCACGTACAAGGGCGTGCTGTCGCTGATCGAGGGCCGGGAAGGCGTGCTGACCGTGCTCGCCGAGGGCGAGGAGGCCCGGGGCAGCGGTGAGGCGACCGCCACCGTCCGGGTCAGCGTCGTGGACGGCGCCGAGGAGGGCACCGCGGCGATCCGCTTCACCGGCGACCTGAGCGCCACCGGCCGGCTGACCGAGTTCGACGAGGAGACCCTCGACGCCACCGGCCGCCGTCTGCTGGACAGGTTCGCCGCCGCGCTGGTCGCCCCGGAGGGCGAGCAGCCGCAGGACCAGGAGGGCTCGGAGGACCTGGAGGAGCAGGAGGACCAGGCCGCGGAGACCTCGACCGGCGCGGGTGTGGTCTTCATCGAGGAGCGCCAGGACCAGCCCGGCGACGACCTGGACGACGACCTCTCCGACCTGATCGCCTTCTCCGACGCCGACGCCGAGCGCTTCGGTCTGCCCACCGGCTCCGCCGACGACGACGAGGACGACGTCGATGGCGAGGGCGAGGGCGAGGACGGCTCCGCCGGGCAGGACGGCGTCGCCGAGGAGCTGCCCGCCGAGCCGCTCTTCGCGTACGAGGACGAGCCGGTGCTCTCCGGTCCGGTGCGCCGCAGCATCGTCGGCCGGTCCGCCGAGGAGGTGGACCACGCCCCGCCGCGCGGCCCGTACGCCCCGGCGCTGCCCGCCCGCAGTGCGCGGGCCCGGGCGGCCTCCCGCTGGGGCGGGGAGGCCGGCGGGATCGTGGTGCCGGGCGCCGGCGGCCGCAACGCGGTGCCGTGGGTGATCGGCGGCTCGGTGGCCCTGCTGGGCGGTGCCGTGGTGCTGGTCAGGGCGCTGCGCCGCCGCTGACCGGGCGCCGGCCGGGCGCGAGCCCGGAGAGCCGCGGGGACTGCCAGGGCCTAGACTGAACGCTCATGAGCAACGACCGCGACGCCCTGCTGGCACAGATCAAGGACAAGGCCGTCGTGCACGGCAAGGTCACCCTCTCCTCCGGCAAGGAGGCCGACTACTACGTCGACCTGCGCCGGATCACGCTGGACGGCGTGGCCGCCCCGCTGGTCGGCCGGGTGATGCTGGACGCGACCTCGCACCTGGAGTACGACGCCGTCGGCGGTCTGACCCTGGGCGCCGACCCGGTGGCCGCCTCGATGCTGCACGCCGCCGCCGCGCGCGGGCAGCAGCTGGACGCCTTCGTGGTCCGCAAGACCGGCAAGGCGCACGGCCTGCAGCGCCGGATCGAGGGCCCGGAGGTCAAGGGCCGCCGGGTGCTGGCCGTCGAGGACACCTCCACCACCGGCGGCTCGGTGCTGACCGCCGTGGAGGCGCTGCGCGAGGCGGGCGCCGAGGTGGTCGGCGTCGCGGTGATCGTGGAGCGCGGCGGCGCGGCCGCCGTCGAGGCCCAGGGCCTGGAGTACGTGACCGCGTACACCCTGGACGACCTGGGTCTCTGACCCCGACCCGCCGGGACGACAAGGCCGGGACGACGAACGACCGAGGGCCGGTGCTGTTTCACGTGAAACAGCACCGGCCCTCGCCGTGTCCGGAGCGGCGGGCGCTCAGCCCCGCCGGTGCCGGCCGCCGCCGGCCTGGACCTGGCTCTCCTCGTCGACCTCGGCACCGACGCCGGCCCGCTTCTTCTTCCGCTCGCGCATGACCTCGATCAGGATCGGCGAGATGGACAGCAGGACGATCAGCAGCACCGCCGGGATCAGGTACTTGTCGATCACCGGGGCGAGCGCGTCACCGAAGAAGTAGCCGATCAGCAGCATGGACTCGGTCCACAGCACGCCGCCGATCACGTTCCAGACGAAGAAGGTCCGGGCGGGCATCTCCAGGGTGCCGGCGACCGGGTTCAGGAAGGTGCGGATGATCGGCATGAAGCGGGCCAGCACGACGGCCTTGCCGGAGCCGAACTTGTTGAAGTACTCCTCCGCCTTCACCACGTAGTCGCGGCGGAAGATCTTCGAATCGGGCTTGTCGAACATCTTCGGCCCGACCTTGGCGCCGATCAGGTGCCCGAGCTGGGCACCGGCGATCGCCGCGATCGGGCAGCCGATCAGCAGGACGGCGATCGGCAGCTTGGCGCCGTCACCGAGCACCGAGGAGGCTGCGTTCGAGGCGGCGACGCCCGCGAGGATCAGCAGCGAGTCACCCGGGAAGAAGAAGCCGACCAGCAGGCCGGTCTCCGCGAAGATGATCGCGATCAGCCCGATGGCGCCGAGGGACGAGATCAGGGATTTGGCGTCGAGCAGGTTGACGGCCAGCTGGTTGTAGTCCACGGGCGCAGGATAGCGGGCGCACCTTGCCGGCGACGCGGGCGTACCGTGCCGACGGCGCCCGGCCGGGACCGGTTCCGGCCCCCGCCGGGGCCGCCCGGGTGCCGCCGTGCGCCCGTACCGTGCGACGTTCCGCATGGCGGGCTCCTGCTGACCCGCGGGCACGAGTCTGGGAAGATGGCACAGGCGTCCGGTCCGCGGTGGCACACCACCCTCATGGCCGTACCGCGCAGGTCGCCGCGAACGTGCCGGAGAGCCACCACCGCAACGCCGCGCGTCGGCGGGCCGGCACGGAGTCGTCACGAAGGCGTACACAGCGTCGGACAGCACCGTCCGTACGCCGCAACCCGACAGGAGCGGATCGCATGCCCATCGCAACTCCCGAGGTCTACAACGAGATGCTCGACCGGGCCAAGGCGGGCAAGTTCGCCTACCCGGCCATCAACGTCACGTCGTCGCAGACCCTGCACGCCGCGCTGCGTGGTTTCGCCGAGGCCGAGAGCGACGGCATCATCCAGATCTCGACCGGTGGCGCGGAGTTCCTGGGCGGCCAGCACAGCAAGGACATGGTGACCGGCGCGGTCGCGCTCGCCGAGTTCGCCCACATCGTCGCCGCCAAGTACGACGTCACCGTCGCGCTGCACACCGACCACTGCCCGAAGGACAAGCTGGACGGCTACGTCCGCCCGCTGCTGGCGGTCTCCGCCGAGCGCGTGGCCAAGGGCGAGAACCCGCTGTTCCAGTCGCACATGTGGGACGGCTCGGCCGAGACCCTCGCCGACAACCTGGCCATCGCCCAGGAGCTGCTGGCCCAGGCCGCCGCCGCCAAGATCATCCTCGAGGTCGAGATCACCCCGACCGGCGGCGAGGAGGACGGCGTCACCCACGAGATCAACGACGAGCTGTACACCACCGTCAACGACGCCGTGCGCACCGCCGAGGCGCTGGGCCTGGGCGAGCAGGGCCGCTACCTGCTGGCCGCCTCCTTCGGCAACGTGCACGGCGTGTACAAGCCGGGCAACGTCGTGCTGAAGCCGGAGCTGCTGCGCGAGCTGCAGGACGCGATCGGCAAGCAGTACGGCAAGACCGACCCGTTCGACTTCGTCTTCCACGGCGGCTCGGGCTCGACCGCCGAGGAGATCGCCACCGCGCTGGAGAACGGCGTCGTGAAGATGAACCTGGACACCGACACCCAGTACGCCTTCACCCGCCCGGTGGCCGGCCACATGTTCGCCAACTACGACGGCGTGCTGAAGGTCGACGGCGAGGTCGGCAAGAAGAACACCTACGACCCGCGCACCTGGGGCAAGCTGGCCGAGGCCGGCATGGCCGCCCGCGTGCGCGAGGCCGCCGAGCAGCTGCGTTCGGCGGGCAAGCGCCTGAAGTGAGGCCCGCGCCCCGCGTAGGACCCGCGCCCCGAGCGTGAGAAACGGGTGCCCCCGGCGGACTCCGCCGGGGGCACCCGTACGTCGGGGGTGTCTACCGCTCTACAGCTCTGCCGCTCTCTACGGCTCTACCGATCTCTACGGCTCTGCCGCTCGACCGCTCGACCGCTCTACTGCTTGAGCTCCGCGTACGCCTCCGCGCTGCTGTCCTTCAGGAACTGCCAGCAGCGGGCCTCCTCCTCGGTCTCCTTGATCGCGCCGGCCGCCCGGGCGAGCGCCGCCAGGCAGCGCAGGAAGCCGCGGTTGCCGCGGTGCTCCCACGGCACCGGGCCGTGGCCCTTCCAGCCGTTGCGCCGCAGCGCGTCCAGACCACGGTGGTAGCCGGTACGGGCGTAGGCGTACGACTCGACGTACCGGCCGGCAGCGTAGGCGTCGTCGGCCAGCATCGCCCAGGCGAGGCAGAAGACCGGGAACTCGGCCGCCACCTGGGTCGGGGAGGCCGATTCCTCCGCCAGCATCCGGTAGGGCCGCTCCTCCTCCGGGAGCAGGGTCGGTTCGGGACCGTCGAGAAGATTCCTGTGAATCGCCATGCCCTGAAGTCTGCCACCCGAGACGCAGGGGTCAACCGCCGTCCCGGACGGGCGGCCGCCACGGGCACCGGCGCCGCCCACGGGAAGGTGGACATTCACCCGTTCGCCATGCCAGTGTGAAGATCATGTCTGCAGCCCGATCCGTCGGCAGGCGCACCGCACCGCCCCGGAAGGGCGGTCGCCGACGCCGCCGGCAGCGGCGCAGACCCGGTCCTGGCATGCTCACGGCACTGGTGCTCTCCGTGCTGGTGCTGGGCGCCACGGCGGTCATGCTGAACCGCCCCTCGGCCACCCCGGCCACCACCCCGACCACCCAGGCGAGGGTCGCCCCGCCGGCCGAGCAGGCCGCCACGGCGGCACCGGCGCCGACTCCCGCACCGGCCGACACCCCGCCGCCCCCGCCGGCCCCGACACCGACCCCGCCGCCCGCCCCCGCCGCGCCGGACCCCGGCCCCGCCAAGGGCGCGGGCACCTTCACCGTCGCCCCCGCCACCGCCAAGCCGGTCGGGCGCGGCACCGTGCGCCGCTACCGGGTCGAGGTCGAGGACGGCATCGGCATCGACGCCCCGTCCGCCGCCGCGCAGGTCCACGGCATCCTCGGCGACAAGCGCGGCTGGACCAACGACCGCAAGAACGGCTTCCAGCTGGTCGCCGACGGCCCGTACGACTTCACCGTGAAGATCGCCTCACCGGCCACCGTGGACCGGATCTGCGGCGCCTCCGGACTGGACACCCACGGCGAGGTCAACTGCAACGTCGGCAACCAGGTGCTCGTCAACTCCAAGCGCTGGAACACCGGTTCACCGCAGTTCAGCGGCCCGCTGGAGGAGTACCGGGCGCTGATCGTCAACCACGAGGTGGGCCACCGGATCGGCCACGGGCACGAGGGCTGCCCGGGCGAGGGCAAGCCCGCGCCCGCGATGATGCAGCAGATCTACGGTCTCAAGGGCTGCGCGCCCAACGCCTGGCCGTACTCGGCGGAGGGCACCTACCTCAGCGGGCCGTCCGTCCCGTAGCCCGCGGGACCGGAGCCGCACCGGGGAGCCGATCAGCCGAGCACCGGCAGGTACGCCCGCAGGTCGCTGCGCTCCCCCGAGGCGGACACCTCGGCCGCGTCCACCGCCGCCGCCCAGTCCGTCCGGCCGGTGGCCAGCCGGATCCAGGTCAGCGGGTCGGTCTCCACCACGTTGGGCGGGGTGCCCCGGGTGTGCCGGGGGCCCTCGACGGCCTGCACCACCGCGTACGGCGGGATCCGCAGCTCGACCGCGCCGCCCGGGGCGCGGTCGGCGAAGGCGTCGGCCAGCAGCCGGGTGACGGCCGCGACGGCCTGCCGGTCGTGCGGGAAGGCCGGGAGAGCCCGGGAGGCCGAGGAGGTCAGGGAAACCGAGGAGACCGGGGAGCCGGGGAAGGCGTCGGGCCCGAGCGCGGCGGCCAGGTCGTCGGCGTGCACGACCGTCTCCACCAGCCTGGTCACCAGCATGTCGGAGAGCGTCATCGAACCCAGCCGGATCTCGAACCGCCGCGCCGGGTCGGCGGCTTCGGGCCGCTCCAGCAGGGCGAGCAGCGCGTCCGCGGCCTGGCCGAAGGCGGCCGCCACCGAGGCCGCGTCCCCGGCGAACTCCGCCGCGCCCCGCTCCCGGGCCTGCTCGTCCAGCAGCGGCGCGACGGTGGCGACCCCGGCCGCCCAGCCCGACAGGTCCAGCGGTGCCCGCCCCTGCGGCCGGTCGTCCAGGTGCGCCGGGACGTAGTCGAGTTGGACGGCCAGGTGGGCGAGCAGTTCGCGGACCCGCCACCGCCCCAGCCGGGTCGGCAGGTCCAGCTGCTCCGTGCCGAGCGCGTCCACGGCGGCACGCAGCGCCCTGGTCTGGGCGGCCAGCGCGGCGCGGACCTTCTGCGGCTGGTACGTACGGGGCTTGGCAGGCATGGGGCTCAACATACGCCGAGGGGCGGACGGTTCCGGAGAACCGCCCGCCCCTCGAACAGGCCGATCAGGCCAGCAGGGCCTCGATGACGCCGGTGTGGGCGTCCTTCAGCTCCGCCAGCGAGACGCTGAACTGGCCCTGGACGTCCAGGCTGTCGCCGTCCACGACACCGATCCGGGCGGCCGGCAGGCCGCGCGCGGTGCACATGTCGTTGAAGCGGAGCTCCTCGCTGCGCGGCACCGCCACGACGGCGCGGCCGGCCGACTCCGAGAACAGCAGGACGAACGGGTCCTGGCCCTCGGGCAGGACGATCCGCGCACCGTGGCCGCCCTTGAGGCAGCTCTCCACGAGCGCCTGGCCGAGGCCGCCGTCGGACAGGTCGTGCGCGGCGTCGATCATGCCGTCGCGCGAGGCGGCGATCAGGATGTCGCCGAGCAGCCGCTCGCGCTCCAGGTCCACCGCGGGCGGCAGGCCGCCGAGGTGGTCGTGGACGGCCTGCGACCAGGCCGAGCCGCCGAGCTCGTCCGCCGTGTCGCCGAGCAGGTAGAGCAGCTGCCCCTCCTCGGCGAAGGCCAGCGGGGTGCGCCGGGTGACGTCGTCGATGACGCCGAGCACCGCGACCACCGGGGTCGGGTGGATGGCGACCTCGCCGGTCTGGTTGTACAGCGAGACGTTGCCGCCGGTGACCGGGGTGCCGAGCACCAGGCAGGCGTCGGCCAGGCCGCGGGTGGCCTCGGCGAACTGCCACATCACGTCCGGGTCCTCGGGGGAGCCGAAGTTGAGGCAGTCGGAGACGGCGAGCGGCTTGGCACCGCCGGCCGCGACGTTGCGGTACGCCTCGGCCAGGGCCAGCTGGGCGCCGGTGTACGGGTCCAGCTTGGCGAAGCGGCCGTTGCCGTCGGTGGCGACCGAGACGCCGAGGTTGGTCTCCTCGTCGATCCGGATCATGCCCGAGTCCTCGCCGACCGAGAGCACGGTGTTGCCGAGCACGTAGCGGTCGTACTGGTCGGTGATCCAGGACTTGGAGGCCTGGTTCGGGTGGCTCGCGACCTTCAGCAGGTCGGCCTTGAGGCCCTCGCCGGTGGTCGGGCGGGCCAGCCGCTCGGCGGTCGGGGCGTCGGCCTGCAGCGCGTCCTGCCAGCTGGGGCGGGCGTACGGGCGCTGGTAGGTCGGGCCCTCGTGGGCGACGGTGCGCGGCGGGACGTCCACCACGAGCTCGCCGTGCCAGTAGATCTCCAGGCGCTCGCCGTCGGTCACCTCACCGATGACGTTGGCGATGACGTCCCACTTCTCGCAGATCTCCAGGAAGCGGTCGATCTTGTCGGGCTCGACGATCGCGCACATGCGCTCCTGCGACTCGCTCATGAGGATCTCCTCCGGCGAGAGCGTGTGGTCGCGCAGGTGCACGGTGTCGAGCTCGATCCGCATGCCGCCGGAGCCGGCCGAGGCCAGCTCGCTGGTGGCGCAGGACAGGCCGGCGCCGCCGAGGTCCTGGATGCCCTTGACGAGCTTCTCCCGGAAGATCTCCAGGGTGCACTCGATCAGGAGCTTCTCCTGGAACGGGTCGCCGACCTGGACCGCCGGGCGCTTGGCCGGCTTGGTGTCGTCGAAGGTCTCGGAGGCGAGCACCGAGACGCCGCCGATGCCGTCGCCACCGGTGCGGGCGCCGTACAGGACGACCTTGTTGCCGGCGCCGGAGGCCTGCGCGAGGTGGATGTCCTCGTGCTTCATGACGCCCACGCACAGCGCGTTGACCAGCGGGTTGCCCTGGTAGCAGGAGTCGAAGACGACCTCGCCGCCGATGTTCGGCAGGCCCAGGCAGTTGCCGTAGCCGCCGATGCCCGCGACGATCCCGGGCAGCACGCGCCGGGTGTCCGGGTGGTCGGCCGCACCGAAGCGCAGCGGGTCCATCACGGCGACCGGGCGGGCGCCCATCGCCAGGATGTCGCGCACGATGCCGCCGATGCCGGTGGCCGCGCCCTGGTAGGGCTCGATGTACGACGGGTGGTTGTGCGACTCGACCTTGAAGGTGACCGCGTAGCCCTGGCCGACGTCGACGACACCGGCGTTCTCGCCGATGCCGACGAGCATCGCGTCCGAATCCGGCTTCTTCTCGCCGAACTGCTTCAGGTGGACCTTGCTGCTCTTGTACGAACAGTGCTCCGACCACATGACCGAGTACATGGCGAGCTCGGCGCCGGTGGGACGGCGGCCGAGGATCTCGCGGATGCGCGCGTACTCGTCCTCCTTGAGGCCGAGGTCGGCCCAGGGCTGGGCGGCGTCCGGGGTCTGCTCGGCGTTCTTGACGGTGTCGAGGCTCATCAGGCGTTCACCAGCTGCTTCAGGACGGAAGTGAAGAAGCCCAGGCCCTCGGTGGTCGGACCGGTGAGCGGCTCCACGGCGTGCTCCGGGTGCGGCATCAGGCCGACGACATTGCCGGCGGCGTTGGTGATGCCGGCGATGTCGCGGTACGAACCGTTCGGGTTGACGTCCAGGTAACGGGCGACGACCCGGCCCTCCGCCTCCAGCTCGTCGAGCACCCGCTCCTCGGCGACGAAGCGGCCCTCGCCGTTCTTCAGCGGGACGACGATTTCCTGGCCGACGGAGTAATCCCCGGTCCAGGCGGTGCCGGCGTTCTCGATGCGCAGCTTCTGGTCGCGGCAGATGAAGTGCAGCGAGTCGTTCCGGGTGAGCGCACCGGGCAGCAGGTGCGATTCGCAGAGCACCTGGAAGCCGTTGCAGATACCGAGCACCGGCATTCCGAGCTTCGCCTGCTCGATGACGGTCTCCATCACCGGCGAGAACCGGGAGATGGCACCGCAGCGCAGATAGTCGCCGTAGCTGAATCCGCCCGGCAGGACGACGGCGTCGACCTGGTGGAGATCCTTGTCACGGTGCCAGAGGGCGACCGGCTCGGCGCCGGCGAGACGGACCGCCCGCCGGGCGTCGCGGTCGTCGAGGGAGCCGGGGAAAGTGACGACGCCGACGCGGGTGGTCACTTGCCCTCCTCCTCGACCCGGACGGTGAAGTCCTCGATCACGGTGTTGGCGAGAAAGGTCTCGGCGGCTTCGCGGATACGGGCGAGCGCCGCGTCGTCGACCGGGCCCTCCACATCCAGCTCGAAACGCTTGCCCTGGCGGACGTCGGCGATCCCGGTGAATCCGAGACGGGGCAGTGCACGCTGCACCGCCTGTCCCTGGGGGTCGAGGATCTCCGGCTTGAGCATGACGTCGACTACGACGCGTGCCACTGGCACTCCCGGTGGTGTCTTCGGTGAGGCGGGGGAACTCCAGACTACCGGTGGTTTCGGGCAGGATTGCTGGCCGGGCATAGCGACGCGCGTAGACCCCAGACCCTTACGCAGCAAGGGATCCAGCGCCCCGATCACCTGCCCGGGCCGGCCGGTTTCCCCGGATTCGGCACTCGGAACGACGCCCTCCGGAGAACACCCGAATACGGCACTTGGGGACAGAACCGCCCGACCCGCACATCGGTATCAAGGAACCCGCCGAAGAGACGTGAATATCCGGAAAAGAATGCCGGACTCTTCGATTTCGGCCCCCTTCGGGTGCAGAATAGGGCCACCTGTCGCGGCAAGTGCTGCGTATCAGGCGAGCCGCCCGGCCCGCCCGTACGCGCTTGCGCGAGTTGGTGCACATCAGGCCCCGGTACCCCCTCGGACCGGCGGCCGAATTGCCCGAGAGGATTGACACCCATGGCTCAGCGTGTAGTTGTCACGCTCTCCGACGACCTGGACGGCGGCGCCGCCGCCGAAACCGTCCACTTCGGCGTCGACGGAAAGTCGTACGAGATCGACCTGTCCGTGGACAACGCGGAAAAGCTGCGGGAGGCCCTCGCTCCGTTCGTCGCCGCCGGCCGCCGGCAGAGCCGCACCGGAAAGTCCTTCCGGCGCACCGCCCTCACCCCGGACCCGGCCGCCGTCCGCGCCTGGGCCCTGTCCCGCGGGATGGAACTGCCGGCCCGCGGCCGCATCCCCAAGCACGTGTACGAGGCGTTCGCCGAGGCGAACTGACCCCGCGGGGAGCCCGCTCCCCGGTCGCCCCGCCCGCCCGGTCCGAAAGGGTGGGGCGACCACCCCGAACGATGCTGTAGAGTATTCCTCGTCGCCGCAACGGAGAGATCCGAAGAGGCGGCGGGTGCCCCACCAGGCACCATGCGGACGTGGCTCAGTTGGTAGAGCATCACCTTGCCAAGGTGAGGGTCGCGAGTTCGAATCTCGTCGTCCGCTCGCAGTGCGCGAGCACAGCACAACTCAATAGTTTGACCTGCGGACGTGGCTCAGTTGGTAGAGCATCACCTTGCCAAGGTGAGGGTCGCGAGTTCGAATCTCGTCGTCCGCTCAGATACGAAGGGCCCCCTCAATCGAGGGGGCCCTTCGGCATTCCCTCCCGGGGCGTCCCGGCACCCCCGCACCCGGCGGCCGGCGATATCGGCCATGACATTTGTCATCGCCGACCCGTGCGTCCCCACCGCGATGTCATGACGGCGCGCACTGCCCGTACGGCCCGGCCGACGGGAGGCTTGGGGCATGGAAACGAGCCGGCCCTCCCGCCCCAGCGACGACGTGATCGAGGTCACCGACCTGCACCGCCACTACGGCGGCGGCAGCACCGGGTACCACGCCGTACGCGGCGTCGACCTGACCGTCCGCCGCGGCGAGCTGTTCGCCCTGCTCGGCACCAACGGGGCCGGCAAGACCTCCACCATGGAGGTCATCGAGGGCCTGGCCGCGCCCACCGGCGGCACCGTCCGGGTGCTCGGCCGGGACCCCTTCACGGAGCGCGGCGCCGTCCGCCCGCGGATCGGCATCATGCTCCAGGAGGGCGGCTTCTCCGGCGAGCTCACCGCCGCCGAGACCGGCCGCACCTGGGCCGGGATGACCAGCGGCGCCCGCCCGGTCGCGGAGGCGCTGGAGCTGGTCGGCCTCGGCCACCGGGCGAACGTCCGGGTCAAGCAGCTGTCCGGCGGCGAGAAGCGCCGGCTGGACCTCGCGATGGCCCTGCTCGGCCGCCCCGAGGTGCTCTTCCTGGACGAACCCAGCACCGGCCTCGACCCGGAGGCCCGCGCCGCCGTCTGGCGGCTGGTCCGCGAGCTGCGCGCCCAGGGCACCACGGTGCTGCTCACCACGCACTACCTGGAGGAGGCCGAGGAGCTGGCCGACCGGCTGGCCATCATGCACGGCGGCCAGGTCGTCACCTCCGGCACCGTCGCCGAGGTGATCGCCGGCCGGCCCTCCCGGATCTCCTTCGAACTGCCCGAGTTCACCGGGACCGCGCTGCCCCTCCTGCCCGGCGCCGAGCTGTCCGTCGACGGCCGCAAGGTCACCGTGCAGACCGTCGGGCTCCAGGACACCCTCACCGACCTGCTCGGCTGGGCCCGGCACCACGGCATCGCGCTCGGCGCGCTGGACGCCCGCAGCGCCTCGCTGGAGGAGGCCTTCCTCGCGATCGCCTCCGAGGCCGCCCACCAGCACCCCCCGCAGGCGCCCGCCGCCACCCGCCCCGCCCGCCGCCGCCTGATCGGATCCGCCCGATGACCACCGCCACCGCCACCGCCGCCACCACCGCCGGTCCGCAGAGCACCGCCGTCCGCCGGCTGCTCGCCCTCGGCCGGGCCGAGGCCACCCTGCTGCTGCGCAACCGCACGGCCCTGTTCACCGCCCTGGTGCTGCCGCTGTTCCTGGTCGTCGTCCTCCGGAGCACGCTGGCGCAGCAGGCCGAGTCCAACCCCGGCCTGGACGTCGACTCGCTGCTGGTCTACGGCTCGGTCGGGATGGTCCTGGCCTTCGTCGTGTACTACAACCTGACCGCCGCGTACGTCGGACGGCGCGGCGAGCTGGTCCTCAAGCGGCTGCGCACCGGCGAGGCCCGGGACATCGAGATCCTGCTCGGCACCGCCGTCCCCTCGCTCACCCTCGGCCTGCTGATGGCCGCCCTGATCGGGATCGGCGGCAGCGTCGCCCTGCACCTGACCGTGCCGGTCAACCCGCTGCTGATGCTGGTCGGCCTGCTGCTGGCGCTGGCCACCATGATCGCCCTGGCCGCGCTGTCCAGCGCCTTCACCAGGACCGTGGAGAGCGCCGGCATCACCACCCTGCCGGTCATGCTGGTCATGCAGTTCGGCTCCGGCCTGTTCGTCCCGCTGGACGTCATGCCCGAGCAGCTGGCGAACATCTGCCGCCTGCTGCCGACCACCCCGGCCTTCCAGCTGATCCGCGTCGGCTGGTTCGGCACCGACGGCTCGGCCGCCGCGACCGGTTTCGCCGGCTCCTGGGGCGCCGCCGGCTCGCACCTGGTCACCGGGGGCATCTGGCTCGCCCTCGCGGTCTGGGGCGCGGTGCGCTACTTCCGCTGGAAGCCGCGCCGCTGAGCATCCGGCAGTAATCCGAAGGAACGCCCCCGGTCCGACCTCTGATATGAAGGCAGCAAGCATGATCGTGGTCGAACTGGGGGCGGAAGAAATGAGAATGCGGTCGCCGCTTCGCAGCTGGACGAGCCTGAGCAATCCCCAGCGCACCGAGCTGTACCTGCGCTGGTCGCTCTACCTGATGGCGCTGTTCATCCTGCCCGGCATCCTGCTCACCGTCGGGAGCGTCGCCGACCAGGCCGAGAACATCCCGGTGATCCGGATCTCCCTGCTGATCGGACTCGCCGTCACCCTGGTGCTGCTGCGGGCCTACCGCACCGCGCTCGACCACTACCTGGGCCGCCCCGCCGACCACCGGCTCTGGACCGCCCTCTCGGCCGGCCTCGCGGTGGCCGGCTCCTGGACGGTCCTGCTGTTCGGGCCCGCCGACGGCGGGACGCGGAACCCGGGCGGCGCGCCCTTCACCCCGTTCGTCGCCAGCGTCCTGCTGATCGCCTCCTTCGGGCCGGTGTGCGTGGCGCTGACCCCGCGCTGGGCCGCCGTCACCGGGGTGGGCATGCTGGCGGCCGTCTTCCCGGCCGGGGTGCTGTCCGGGGGCGACCCCGCCGGCGTCGCCGGGTACCTGACCGGACTGACCATCGGCATGGCCTTCATCGGCTTCAGCTGCCGCAGCTTCGCCTGGCTGACCTCGATCGTCTGGGAACTGGACACCGCCCGCGAGGCGCAGTCCCGGCTGGCCGTCGCCGAGGAGCGGCTGCGCTTCTCCCGCGACCTGCACGACGTGATGGGCCGCAACCTCACCACCATCGCGCTGAAGAGCGAGCTCGCCGTGCAGCTCGCCCGCCGGGGCCGCACCGAGGCCGCCGACCAGATGGCCGAGGTGCAGAAGATCGCCCAGGAGTCGCAGCGCGAGGTCCGGGACGTCATCCGCGGCTACCGCACCGCCGACCTGCACGCCGAGGCGATCGGCGCCCGCGCGGTGCTGCGCTCGGCCGACGTCGTCTGCGAGATCGACCTCGGCGAGCAGGCGGACGAGCTGCCGGCCCCGGTCCAGTCGGTGTTCGGCTGGGTCATCCGCGAGGCCACCACCAACGTGCTGCGGCACAGCGAGGCCGACCGCTGCCTGATCCGGCTGCGGACCGAGGACGGACGGGCCGTGCTGGAGCTGGAGAATGACGGGGTGCCCGACGTCCCGTTCCCCTCCCAGGGCAGCGGCACCGGGCTGCGCGGACTGCGCGAACGGCTCGCCGCCCACGGCGGCGAGCTGGCCGTGCCGACCGCCGGGCAGGGCGTCTTCCGGATGCTCGCCACCGTCCCGCTGCCGAGCTGAGGAAGAAAGACCGCCCGATGACCGAGAACGCCGCGCCCGTCCGCGTCCTGCTCGCCGACGACGAGCACCTGATCCGGGGCGCGCTGGCCGCGCTGCTCTCGCTGGAGGACGA
The DNA here is from genome assembly GCF_042885595.1 of Kitasatospora sp. NPDC058046. NCBI lineage: Bacteria > Bacillati > Actinomycetota > Actinomycetes > Kitasatosporales > Streptomycetaceae > Kitasatospora > Kitasatospora sp. NPDC058046. The sequence goes on along the minus strand of NZ_JBHVRS010000013.1, from coordinate 120,779 downwards.
CATCGAGGTGGTCGCCCAGGCCGGCTCCGGGACGGAGGCGCTGGCGATGGCCCAGGCGCACCGCCCGGACGTCGCGGTGCTGGACCTCCAGATGCCCGGCAAGGACGGCATCGAGGTGGCCGCCGCGCTGCGGCTGCTGCTGCCGGACTGCCGCTGCATGATCGTCACCGGCCACGGCCGCCCGGGCTACCTGAAGCGGGCGCTGGAGGTCGGGGTGCGCGGCTTCCTGCCGAAGACCGTCTCGGCGGCCGACCTGGCGGGCATCATCCGGACCGTGCGCTCCGGCGGCCGGTACGTGGACCCGGAGCTGGCGGCGGACGCGATCAGCGCCGGCGAGACCCCGCTGACCCCGCGCGAGACGGACGTCCTGGAACTGGCCGCGGACGGCACCCCGATCGCCGAGATCGCCGAGCGCGCCTCGCTCTCCCAGGGCACCGTGCGCAACTACCTGTCCTCGGCGGCCACCAAGCTGGGCGCGGAGAACCGGCACGCGGCGGTGCGGATCGCCCGCGAGCACGGCTGGATCTGAGGGATCCGGCGCCCGCGGGCGATCGTTCCGGGCTCAGGCCCAGGTGGTGCCGGTCAGCCGCTCGTACACCTCGATGTACCGGGCCCGGGTCTGCTCGACGATCTCGGTCGGCAGCGCCGGCGGCGGCTGCTCGCCGTGGCGGTCCCAGCCGGAGGCCGGGGAGACCAGCCAGTCGCGGATCAGCTGCTTGTCGAAGGACGGCTGCGAGCGGCCCGGCTGCCACTGGTCGGCGGGCCAGTAGCGGGAGGAGTCCGGGGTGAGCACCTCGTCGCCGATCAGCAGCTCGCCGTCCAGCAGGCCGAACTCGAACTTGGTGTCGGCCAGGATGATGCCGCGCTCGCGGGCGATGTCCCGGGCCCGGGCGTAGACGTCCAGGGTGGTGCGGCGCAGCTGGGCGGCGAGCTCGGCGCCGATCCGGCGGGCGGTCTCCTCGTAGGAGACGTTCTCGTCGTGCTCGCCGACCTCGGCCTTGAGCGCCGGGGTGTAGATCGGGGCGGGCAGCTCGGAGCTGTTCTCCAGGCCCTCGGGCAGCGCGATGCCGCAGACCGTGCGGCTCTCCTGGTACTCGGCCAGGCCGGAGCCGGCCAGGTAGCCGCGGGCGACCGCCTCGACCGGGACCATCTCCAGGCTGCGGCAGACCAGCGTGCGGCCCTTCCAGTCGGCCGGGGCGCCGGCCGGGACCTCGGTGGAGATCACGTGGTTGGGGACGATGTCGGCGATCCGCTCGAACCACCACAGCGACAGCTGGGTGAGGATGCGGCCCTTGTCCGGGATCTCGTTCGGCAGCACCCAGTCGTGGGCGGACGTCCGGTCGCTGGCCACCATGACCAGCTCGCCCGATCCGGTGCGGTAGAGGTCGCGCACCTTGCCGGTGTGCAGGTGGACCAGGCCGGGTACCTGGACCGGCTCGGGCTTGGTGACAAATCCGCTCAAGGTGTTCAGTCCTCAGGGGTCGTTCGCGGGTGGGGCACCGCGAAAGGGGAGGTCACTGCCCCCGCAGTCTTTCACGACCGGGTTCGCCCGCCCCGACCCGTCCCCGGCCTCGGGGGACGGAGCGCCTAGTTCTTGCACAGTCGGTCCAGCAGGTTGGCGGTGGCCCGCTGGATCCGCTCGTCGGTCAGGCCCGGGCGGCCCAGTGCGGGCGACCAGGCGAAGGTGCCCGCCGCGAAGACGTACGCGCCGCTGGGCGCCCGGTACAGCGAGGTCTCCTGGTAGCGGGTGCGGCCGCCCAGGTCCTGGTACGGCGAGTGCGCCAGCAGCACCCGCTCGATGTGCTCGGGCAGCGCCACCTTGGGGTAGTAGCGGTCGGCCTCGCCGGCGACCAGCCCGGGCAGCTCGTCGCCCTCCTGGAGGCCGGTGCCGTCCCAGAGCCAGTGCGCGGTGTGCCGGGCGACCAGCGGGACGGGCGCGGCGACCCGCCCCGAGTACTGCACCCCGAGCAGCTGCTGCTCGGGCTCCCCGGCGTCCCGCCACAGCGCGCTGGCCGCGCCGGGCGCCCCGGCGGCCGGGCTGCCGGGGCGGACCTTCTGCCGCTTGCGGCAGTTGAGCAGCCGGTTGGGCTCGCCGGAGGCGGCGGCGGTCAGCTCGACCCGCCAGTACATGGTGTTGGCGGAGAGGAACACCAGCGAGGTGCCGCCGTCCCGGGCCCGCTCGGCGGCCCGGCGCATCGGCTCGGACCAGTACTCGTCGTGGCCGGGGAAGACCAGCGCCCGGTGCCGGGACGGGTCCACCAGGCCGGCGTGCAGGTCGGTGGCGGTGGCGTAGGAGAGGTCGTAGCCGAAGCGCTCGGCCCAGCGGATGAAGTCGTACGCGTGGCCGACGTGCAGCGGCAGTCCGGCGGTGGCGTGCGGGCGGTCGAAGGAGACGGTGACGGCCGCCTCCGGCTCGCCGACCAGACCGCCCAGGCCGTCCCAGGCGTGGTAGAGGCTGGCGCCGGTGCGGCCGTCCTCGGGGAACAGGTTGTACGCCTGCCAGGTCACGTCGGGGAGCACCAGGAGCAGCTCGGCGGTGCGCGCCCGCTCGTCGAAGTCCCGGACGGTGAAGGGGATGTGGCTGCGGTGCAGCATGTCCGCGGTGGTCAGCACGGCGACGTACGAGCCGGGCTTCCAGTGCGCCGGGATCTGGAGCCGCCAGGAGTGCCACCAGTGGTGGCAGGAGACCGTCCGGTCGACCACCAGCGGGGCGGGCTGGGCGAGGCCGGAGATCAGCGGGCTGGAGGTCATGTGGCGGGCGCCGTCGCCGCCGTAGTGGCCGATCCGGAAGACGTCCACGGTGAACTCGCGGGGCGGGTTGACGGTGACCCGGAAGTCCACCGAGCCGCCGGGGCGGATCACCCCGGCCGAGGCGAAGCCCTTGATCTGCTGGTCCACGTCGTTGGCGCCCTGCGGGCTGCCGACCGACGGCTTGGGCCGGGTGCCCGCGGCCAGCGGCTGCTGGCCGGGCGCGTCCACCGAGACGTACCAGGGGACGGCGCCCTCCGCCCCCGCCAGGTACTGGTCCGGGCTGCGCAGCCAGGGCAGCGGCCCCTGACCGAAGGGGTCGGAGACGCTGTAGGCGTGCGTCCCCGACTCCCAGCGGCGGTTGAGTTCGGTCCCCACGCGCCCCTCCCAGGTGCACTTCCGCCCGGTGGCACGTGCCCCCCGGATGTGCGTGCGGTCTAATACACCACAGAGTGCTGCCGTAACGTCACCCTCCGGTAGCAATTGGTGCAGGGAATCTCGCGCGCCTCCCGGGCAGGGCCTCCGGCCTGCGAAGACGCCGGGCGGCCAACCGATTTGGGGGCGCGCACCGGGACACCGAGCGCCCTCCTGGAACGCCTGGGACGTCAGAGGCGGACGGGTTTCTCGAGACGGACGTCGGCCGCGTCCAGCCAGGCGCGCAACGGGCCGTCCTGGCCCTGTTCGACGGCCTGGGCGACCGGGCCGGCCAGGTCGGTGCGGCGCACCCCGCCGAGCAGCAGCACCGGGCCGTCCAGCCAGTCCAGGCCGGGGGAGCCTCCGGCGGTGTCCACGGCGGCGCAGCAGACCATCGCGGTGACGTGGTCGACCAGCAGGTCGCGGCCGCTGCGGTCCGGTTCGAGCAGCGGGGCCGGGGCGGTGGTGCGGGCCAGCTGGGCGGCGAGCGCGGCGGCCAGCAGCTCGCCGTCGCCCTCGGCGAGCCGGCCCAGCAGCCGGGTGAGGGTCGGAGCGCCCGGGCGGGACTGCGGGGCGAGCCGGTCCAGGGCGGTCTGCAGGGCGGCGGCGCCCGCCCGCCAGCCGGCGTCCACCACCTCGGCCGGGTAGTCGGCCCACTCCAGCTCGTGCCAGCCGCCGACCGCCGGGCGGCCGAAGAACAGGTCGGCGGCGAGCCGGGAGACCGCCCGGTCGACGGTGCCGGGCTCCTCCAGCAGGTCGCAGGCGGGGCGGTCGCCGAGCCGGCTGCCGTAGCCGTCGGCCAGCCGGTCGCGCCGGGACAGCTCGGTGAGCGCGGAGACCACGCCGGCGTTGAGGTGGGCCGGGTGGCGGCCGAGCCGCCAGGCGGGCAGCGCGACCCGGGTGAGCAGCCGGTCCCAGCCCGCGTAGGCCAGGCCGACCTGCTCCTGGGCGGCGATCCGCAGGCCGTAGTCGACCGCCCTGGCCTGCTCGGAGGCCCAGCCCGCGACCGAGCGCTCCAGCTCGGCGGAGTGGCCCCGGCAGGCGCCGAGCAGACGGCGGACGACCCGGCGGACGACCCGGTCGGCGAGTGCGGCCGGACCGCGCCGGGGCGGCCGGGGCGGGGCGGCCAGGATGCCGCCGCCGAGGCCGGGGGCCGTGCCGCCGCCGGAGTCCAGGCAGGCGTCCAGGCGGCGCAGGAAGCGCCGGGCGGCGGCGATCTCCGGGTCGGCGGAGGCGGCGGTGCCGGCCACCACGGGGGCGAGCAGGGCCCGCAGCTCGCCGGCCCGCATCCACCAGAGGAAGGGCGAGCCGATCACCAGGACGGGGGCGGGCTCGGCCGGGTCCGGCTGCGGCGTGGCTGTCGGCCCGGCGGGCGGGACATCCTCCAGCCAGCTGTCGCAGTCCGGGGTGAGGGCGACGGCGGAGGGCGCGGGCACGTCCAGCCGGTCCGCCAGTTCGTCGATCAGCCGGTACAGCTCGGGTGCCTCGGCGCGGTCCAGCGGGACGGCCGGGGTGGACGGCGGGACGGCCCGGCGCAGGGCCCGGGCGGTCAGCCCGGCCACCAGCAGGGTCAGCGCGGCGACCGCGCAGACCGCCCAGCGGGCGGCGTCCCAGCCGGCCGCGTCGGCGGCCCCGGGCGCGCCGATCCGGCCGGTGAACCGGCCCGCGAGCAGGACCACCGCGACGGCGGTGGGCAGGGCGGCGGCGGCCCGGGCGAGGCCTCGGACCCGCAGGACCGCCTGGGCGTGAGCGCGCGCGATGTCGACTGCTGCCATACGGTGCGGCACCCCCTTCGGAGCCCTCGGGCGCCCGGCTTCGGGCCCTGAGCCGACTCGAAATGATCAGTTCCGACCGGGAAGCGGAGGCGTCCGATCCCCGGTAGTGCATGCTGCGTGGCGCTACTGACATTTTCGACGCCCCGGTCCGGGTGGGCGTTCCGGATCACCCCGGTTTCCACTCGTCCCGGTGACACTGCCCGGATTCCGGACGCCGGCGGCCGGTCCGGTGCGAAGCACCCGACGACCGCCCGGCCGGACGCCGTCCAGCATCCCCCCGTGGGAGCACCGCTACCCGGCGGCGACCCCGGCGCACGGGCCCCGCGCACCGCGATCCAGCGCACCATAAGGCCGCGCAGCCGGTTGCGTCAGCCGGATGCGGGTGCTGTCACCCGATGGGCTGGAATCCGTCGGCCGAACGGTGAGTCCGCCCCGGTGGCCCCTCCAGCCCCGAAACGCCCGGGGCACTGCGCCCATGGGGGTTGACCGGCCAGCTCGGTTGTTCGAGCTTCGCTCGCCCCTGCCGGCGGCCCCCGCCGCGGGCCCGAGCGGGGCCGTCGCACGCCGCGGCCCCCGTGCGAACGGTTCGCACGGGGGCCGCGGTCGGCACGGGCACGGGTGGCCTCAGGCGGTGGCCGCCTTCAGCGCGATGTCGGTACGGTGCTGGCCGCCCTTGAGGGAGATCCGGTCCACCGCGGCGTACGCGCGCTCGCGCGCCTCGGCCAGGTCTGCGCCGGTCGCGGTGACCGACAGCACGCGGCCGCCGGCGCTCAGCACCTGGCCGTCCTCGCCCGCCGTCGTCCCGGCGTGCAGCACGAACGCGGTGCCGTCCGCCTCGGCCTCGGCCAGGCCGTCGATCGGGTCGCCGGTGCGCGGGGCGGCCGGGTAGCCCTCGGAGGCGACGACCACGGTGACGGCCGCGCCCTCGTCCCAGCGCAGCGGCTCCAGCTGGTCCAGGGTGCCGTTGGCGGAGGCCAGCAGCACGCCCGCCAGCGGGGTGCGCAGCCGGGCCAGCACGACCTGGGTCTCCGGGTCGCCGAAGCGGGCGTTGAACTCGATCACCCGGGTGCCGCGCGAGGTGAGCGCCAGGCCCGCGTACAGCAGGCCGGAGAACTCGGTGCCGCGGCGGCGCAGCTCGTCCACGGTCGGCTGGAGGACGGTCTCCAGGACCTCCTCGACCAGCCCGGCGGGCGCCCACGGCAGCGGCGAGTAGGCGCCCATGCCGCCGGTGTTGGGGCCCTCGTCGCCGTCCAGCGCGCGCTTGAAGTCCTGGGCGGGCTGGAGCGGGACGACGGTGGTGCCGTCGGTGATCGCGAACAGCGAGACCTCGGGGCCGTCCAGGTACTCCTCGATGACCACGCGCTCGCAGGCGGCGGCGTGCGCCAGCGCCTCCGCGCGGTCGGAGGTGACCACGACGCCCTTGCCGGCGGCCAAGCCGTCGTCCTTCACCACGTACGGGGCGCCGAAGGCGTCCAGCGCCTCGGCCGCCTCGGCGGCGGTGGTGCAGACGTAGGAGCGGGCGGTGGGCACGCCGGCCGCGGCCATCACGTCCTTGGCGAAGGCCTTCGAGCCCTCGAGTCGGGCGGCCGCCGCGGACGGGCCGAACACCGGGACGCCGGCCGCGCGCACGGCGTCCGCGACGCCGGCCACCAGCGGGGCCTCCGGCCCGACCACCACCAGGGCGGCGCCGAGCCGGCCGGCCAGCGCGGCGACCTGCGCACCGTCCAGCTGGTCGACCGGGTGGACCGTCGCGACCTGCGCGATCCCGGCGTTGCCCGGGGCACAGTGCAGTTCGGACACAGCGGGATCTTGGGACAGAGAGCGGCACAGGGCGTGTTCGCGGGCGCCGCCGCCGATGACGAGGACCTTCACGCCTGGCAGCGTAGTCGGTGGCCTGTTCCGGCCGCTCTCCGGTCCCGTCGGATCCTCCAGGCGGAACGCTCCGTACGCCGAGCACACTGGAGGATCGTCCAAGCTCGACCGGGCCGATTCGGCGACGGGTGCCCGGGTCACGACGGCGGGTCACCCGACCCTCGCTCGGACGGGTGAAATCTCGCCGACCCCCGCAACCCGCCCACCTCGGGTTCCGTTGGCCGAAACCGGTAACGATCAGCGGAGAAGCGCCCCCACGGTCAGCCATTTGGCGGTAAGAAGTGCTGTTGGAGAACCACCGGCGGACACCACGTCAGCCGTTGCGCCGACAGACCCAGCAGTCCGCCCGCCACAGGGAGCCCCACAGGTGAGCCAGCCGGAAATGCAGCCCGAGGAGAGTGCCTGGGGCAAGGAGATCGGCGAGGAGGACCCGCCCGCCGCCGCCGTCGTCCGACGGGCCTCCACCCGACGCCGGGACGATCTGAGCACCCGACAGTTCCCGCTCGGGGACTGGGGCGAGCCCGCCGAACGGCTGGAGGAGCTCTACCGCTGGTCCGAGGAGCGGGCGGTCGAGGCCATCGAGTGGTACCGCCGGGACCGGATCTGGAAGCGCCGCTGGGCGCGCCTGCTGCGGTTCGGCGCGGCCGGCTTCGCGGTGGGCGGGGTGACCGCCCCACTGGTCGACCTGGCCGGCGCCTTCGCGAACGGCACCGGCTGGGGCTACGTCGGCTTCGCGCTCTCCGCCGGCTGCCTGGCCGTCGACCGGGTCTTCGGCCTCACCTCCGGCTGGATGCGGGACGTCTCCACCGGACAGGCGCTGCAACGCCGCCTGGAGGCCTTCCAGTTCGACTGGGCGTCGGAGTGCGTGCGCGAGGTGCTCGGCCCGACCGAGGGCACCGCGGGCGAGGCCGCCGAGCGCTGCCTGGGCGTGCTGCGCCGGTTCTGCGAGGACGTCTCCGACATGGTCCGCTCCGAGACCTCGGAGTGGATGCTGGAGTTCCGCGCCTCGATGACCCAGCTGCCCACCCAGTCCGGCGGGGCCTGGGGCGGGCGCAGCGAGCCCGGGGTGGGCGCCCAGGTGCGGGTGCTGCCGCCGCCGGGCACCCGGCCCACCATGCCGCGTCAGCGGCCGCCGGAGGGGCCGCTGCGCTAGCGGTCGGGGCCGGGAGCCGGATCGCGACTCGGGGCTCGGGGCTCGGGGCTCGGGGCTCAGGGCTCAGGGCTCAGGGCTCAGGGCTCAGGGCTCAGGGCTCAGGCGAAGACGATCATCGAGCCCTGGGCGACGCTCCTGGTCGCCGCCGCGTACAGGCCCGACCAGGCGTGCCGCTCCCGGGCGAAGGGGTGGACGTCGTCGATCGGCGGCCCGAACGGCTGCTCCAGGCCGGTCGGGCCGAGCGGCCGGGTCGGGTCCGGCGGGTTGAGCGGGTCGATGCCCAGCGCCGGTGCGACGGCCTGGAGTTCGCGCAGCAGCCCGTGGCTGGAGCCGAGCGGGCCGCCGGAGGCGAGCAGCGTCTCGTCCACCAGCGGCACCGCGAACTCGACCGGCACGTACGCGCCGGCGTGGTCGAAGTGCCAGACCAGGTGCGACTGTTCGGCACCGCTCTCGAACATCTCCAGCAGCTGCTCGTAGTCGCCGCCGAGCGTGTCGACCGGGGTGATGTCCAGTCCGGTGAGGCCCAACAGGTAGGCGCGGCGCAGGAAGTGCAGCGAGTCGTAGTCGAAGGCGGCTATCGGCTCGACCGCACCGCTGATGCCCGGGACGAACTGGTAGACCGGCACCTCGGGCAGCCCGCGCGAGGCCAGCACCGCGTTGTAGAGCGCGAGGTCGTCCCGGAAGGGGTTGTCGGGACTGTGGCTCAGCACGTCCACCAGCGGGACGAGCCAGAGGTCGCAGGCCATGGCCGGCAGTTCCTCTCCGGAGGCGGGGATCGCCCGCGGAGACGGGGCGACGACGGGGGCTTGGGTCGGTACCCGGACGGCCCGTTGGCGGGGCGCCCGGTCCGACGCCCGCCCACCCTACCGGCCCGGCGCGGCGTGCGGGTCGGACCGCCCCCGCGGGGCCTCCGGGGGCGGCTCGGGCAGCCGCCGGCCGAACCGGCCGTACGGCGTCGCGCGCGGCTGCGGCACCAGGCCGAGGCCCAGTCCCAGTTCACGGCCGAGCTCCCGGCCGACCTCGTCGCTGCGGCGGCTCCGCTCGGCGCGGGCCGCACCGGGCCCGGCGGCGGACTCGGCGGCCGGCTCCGGCGGGGCCGGCGGCGCGGGCGGCGGCTCGACCGGCACCGCGGGCGGCTCCTCCCCGGCGAACTCGGTGAGCAGCCCGAGGACCGTCACCGACTCCAGCGGCTGTCCGGCCAGCCCGGCCAGCAGCCGGACGGTGTACAGGTTGTACTCGCAGATGATCCGGTGCGCGGCGAGCGGGTCGCGGGCCTCGATCGCCTCGACCAGGTCCGGGTGGCGCTCCCAGCAGACCCCGCCCAGCGCGGGCAGCTCCCGCAGGTAGCGGGCGGCGAACATCCAGGACTGCACCCGCAGCCAGTCCAGGTAGTCGGCGATCCGGCGGTTGCCGAGCAGCGCGCCGACCTCCTGCCAGAACCGGCGGTCGCAGCCCACCATCACGTCCAGGTTCCCGGCCCGGGCGGCCCGCACCGCCGCGTCGGCCCGGCGGTGCAGCGAGGACAGCCGGCTGAGGTCGGGCAGCGCCCGGCGGGCGGTGTACTGGCGGTGGAAGCTGTCGGTGATCAGGACCCGGGACTCGAAGATCTCCAGGAAGTCGTCCCAGCCGAGCTCGGGCACGGTGAAGCCGCGGTGGTGCTCGGCCCGCAGCAGGCCCTGCGCGCCGAGGTCGACCAGGGCCTCGCGGGCCGGGGTCGCGGAGACGCCGTACAGCTCGGCGATCTCCTTGACGGTGAAGTTGCGGCCGGCCGCGAGTCGGCCGGCCATCATCTCCTCGCGCAGCGCGCCGGCGATCTGCTCGCGCAGGCTGTTGCGGTGGATGACGGGACGGGGGGTGTCGCCTGCGCCGTTGTCAGGCATGGGCGCGACCTCCTCGGGCGGGCCGACCGGGCAGGCCCTCGTACGGGCCGGCGGGGAACACGACGAGTGCTCATCTTCTCAAACCCGATCGACCCAGGTACGAACCAACCCTCCGGAACGCCGTCCGCGGCGCCCCGGCGCCGTCCCGACCGCGTCCCGTCCCCCGCTCCCGCCGCCGTGCCGGCCCCCGCTCCGGGCGCCGCTCCGGCTCAGCGCTGGACCGGCGCCGGGATCCCCAGCAGGCGGTCCCGCAGCACCGGGAACTCCTCGCGCGCCTTGGCCACCTCGGCCGGGTCGAACTCGACCGTCAGGACCTCCTCGTCCGCCCCCGCCTCGGCCAGCACCCGGCCCCACGGGTCCACCACGATGCTGTGCCCGGCCTGCTCGACCCCGGCGTGCGTCCCGGCGGTGTTGCAGGCCAGCACGAAGGCCTGCTCCTCCACCGCCCGGGCCCGGGCCAGCAGCGTCCAGTGCTCGCGCCGCCGGGCCGGCCAGGCCGCCGGGACCACCAGCAGCTGCGCGCCGGCGTCCAGCAGCGCCCGGAACAGCTCCGGGAAGCGCAGGTCGTAGCAGGTGGCCAGGCCCAGCGTGGCGAAGTCGGTGGGCGCGGTGACGATCTCCTGCCCGGCGCCCATCACCACCGCCTCGCCGCTGTCGAAGCCGAAGCGGTGGATCTTGCGGTACGTGTGCACCAGCTCGCCGTCCGGGGAGAACAGCAGCGAGGTGTTGTAGATCGGACCGTCCGGATCGCGTTCGACGATCGAACCGGCGTGCAGCCAGACCCCGGCGGCCCGGGCGGCGGCCGACATCACGTCCGAGGTGGGCCCGTCCAGCGTCTCCGCGCCGTCCGACCAGAGGTCGTAGGCGAAGCCGCCGAGCGGCCACAGCTCCGGGAGGACCACCAGGTCGGCACCCTGTTGCGCCCGCACCAGGGCGGCCGCCCGAGCCCTCCGCTCGGCGGGCGGCTCCGCGTCGGAGACCGCGAGTTGGATCAATGAAGCGCGCACAGTACCACCGTCCACGGCAAGAGACCTACGATCGTCACCCGAAAGCGCTGCCCAGCTGTCTCCCGGCAGCGTAACGTGCGGTTAGCGTGTGCGCCGGGAAAGCCGGACCATCCCGGTCGGCCGTGACGGCGGGGCACAGGCGGCAAGGAAGCTGACGGAGGGCCGGAGATTCCCGTGACGGACAACCAGACCGTGCAGGCTTACACCGAGGCGTGGACCCAGACCATCGAGTCCATATCGGAGCTGGTCGCCCCCCTTCCCGAGGGCTCCTGGAACCGGGCCACCGAGTGTCCGGGCTGGTCCGTCCGGGACGTCGTCTCGCACGTGATCGCGGTCGAGTCCGACCTGCTCGGCGACCCCCGCCCGATCCACTCGCTGCCGCGTGACCTCCGTCACGTGACCTCCGAGTTCGCCCGCTACGTCGAACTCCCGGTCGACAAGCGCCGCTGCCACACCGCGCTGGAGATGACCAGCGAGCTGGAGTACACGATCATCCGGCGCTCCCGGGCGCTGCGGAACGCCAAGCAGACGCCCGAGGAGCCGGTGCGCTGGCCGGCCGGGCCGCTGGCCAGGGACGTCCCGTACCACGAGCTGCTGCGGAGGCGGGCCTTCGACGTCTGGGTGCACGAGCAGGACCTGCGCCGGGCCCTGGAGGCCCCGGGCAACCTGGACGCCCCGGCCGCGCTGATCACCCGGGACGTGCTGCTGGAGCTGCTGCCCAAGGCCGTCGCCACCAAGGCCGGGGCCCCGGCCGGAACGGCCCTGGTGCTGGACGTCACCGGCCCGGTGGAGTTCCTGCGCACCGTCCGGGTGGACGCCACCGGCCACTGCACCGTGGACGAGTCGATCAGCCTGGCGCCCGACGTCCAGCTCACCATGGACTGGGAGACCTACCTGCGGCTCGCCTGCGGCCGCGGCCGGCCCGGCCCGGTCTCCGTCGAGGGCGACCAGGAGCTGGCCGAGCGGGTGCTGGCCAACTTCTCGGTCACCATCTGAGGCGGGCCGCCCGGGGCCCGGGGCCGGACGGCCCCGGGCTCAGCCCGCCGGCGCCGCGACCGCCTGCGCCGCGACCTTCCGGCGCAGCCGCAGGATCATCGCCGTGCCCACCGCCAGCGGGACGTACTGCCAGCAGAACGCCCAGCGGAAGGCGTCGGCCGAGTACCCGACGGCCCCGTCCGGGGAGAGCGCGTCCAGCAGCACGCCGATGCCGAACAGGGTGATCATCGTGCCGATGAAGCCGCCCATGTTGACGATCCCGGAGGCGGTGCCGAGCCGCTCCGCGGGGTTGCGGGCGCGCGCGTAGTCGAGGCCGACCAGCGAGGCCGGGCCGTTGCTTCCCATCACCAGGATGATCCCGACCAGCAGCCAGGTCGGCGGGTGGCCGCCGGGCCAGGCCAGCACCAGCGCCCAGCCGAGCGCGGTGGTCACGACGACGGTCAGCACGATCGGCATCCGGGTCCGCGCCGAGGCGGAGAGCAGCCGGCCGAACAGGAAGCCGAAGCTCATGTTGCTGAGCACCAGCAGGGTCAGCAGCCCGCCGGCCCCCGCCCGGGACATGCCCTGCGCCTGCACCAGGTAGGGCAGGCCCCAGAGCAGGCCGAAGGCGTTGCCGGGGAACTGGGTGGTGAAGTGGATCCAGAGCCCGAGCCGGGTGCCCGGCTCCCGCCAGCAGGCGAGGACCTGCTGGCCGACCTTCGGCCGCGCCCCGGTCGCCCCGCCCTTCCCGGCCTCCCCGGGCCGGGCGGCGGCGGCCTCCTGCGGGGGCGTGTCCTTGAGGAAGAGCGCGACCAGCGCGAACACCGCCACGCCCAGCAGCGCGATCGCGGTGAAGGTGGGCGTCCAGCCCTCGCTGTGCAGCGCCTGGGCGAGCACCACGGTGGTGACCAGGTTGCCGCCCATCCCGGCCAGGCCGGTCAGCTGGGCGACGAACGGGTTCCGGGCCGCCGGGAACCACCGGGCGGCGATCCGCAGCACGCTGATGAAGGTCATCGCGTCGCCGCAGCCGAGCACCGCGCGGGAGGCCAGCGCGGGGCCGAAGGAGGAGCTGAACGCGAAGGCCAGCTGGCCGGCGCTCAGCAGCAGGACGCCCAGCAGCAGCACCCGGCGCGGCCCGAACCGGTCGACCAGCAGGCCGACCGGTATCTGCATGGCCGCGTAGACCAGCACCTGGAGGATCGAGAAGGTGGAGAGCGCCGAGGCGCCGATGCCGAAGCGGTCGGCGGCGTCCAGTCCGGCCACGCCGAGGCTGGTGCGGTGGATGACGGCCAGGATGTAGACGCTGACGCCGACGGACCAGGCCAGCCAGGCCGCGCGGCCGCCGGGCGGCTCGAATACGGGTCCGGGCACCGGCGCTGACGCCGGCACGGGGCCGACCGGGGGCCCGGCGGCGGGTCGGGGAGCGGGGACGGACGGGGACGGGGCTGGACGGGCGGGCTCCACGGTCATAGTCCGACCAGATTAGTCATCCCATGATTGGACGCCCAGATGCGGGGCGCGCACCGCGCCTCAGCCGGTCAGCGTCCAGGACACCGAGCGGGTCATGTGGCGCTCCCGGAAGGCCTCGTCCCGCACCCAGTCGGTGGTGTCCTTGACGGTCGCCATCACGGTGGCCGTCCGGCCCGGGGCCAGCTCCAGCGGGGCGGTGTCCAGCCAGGAGCCGTCGGGGGACTGAGGCGTCACGGGGACGCCGTTCACCTTCCACTCCACCTTCAGCTGCCGCGGGCCGGTCAGCGGCAGCGGCCGGACGTCGAGCCGGGGCCGCCCGGACACCTCGCCGGGGGCCGGCACCGGGGCGTCGGTCGGCCGGACCCTGCGGTACAGCTCCTCGATGATCGCCTCGCGCGAGGGGAGGTTGTACGCGCTGCCGAGGGTGCGCATCACCGAGTCCGGGGTGGGCCGGTAGAGGCCGTTGGCGCTGCGGTACGCCCCGACCACCCCGGCCCCGTCCGGGGACTCGGCGCCCAGCCAGCGCCACCACTTGGTCTGCTTCCTGCGCATGTCGTCGGCGTTGAGGGTGGCGAGGTTCGGGTAGTCGGCGTCCTCCGGGGCGCTGTCGTACTCGTCGCCGAGGTCCCCCACGGTGTGCCCGATCTCGTGCTGGATGATCCGTCCGGCGTCCGGGCTGCCGCCCGCCAGGGTGGTCACCCCGGTGCCGCCGGCGCCGCCGTACTCGGTGGAGTTGGCCAGGGCTATCAGGTACTGCGGCCCGGCGCCGCCCCCCGCGTACCGGGCGGTGGCGGCCTCGTCGGCGCAGAGCAGCCGGGCGGTGCCCTCGCACCAGAAGTGCATGCCGAGCGGGGTGGCGGTCTTGCGGCCGCGGCTCTCGGACTCGGCTATCCCGGAGACCGGGGAGACCACCTCGACCCGCCTGATGTTGAAGAAGCCCTGGTAGGTGCGGAAGGGCTCGATGTCCATCAGCGCGTGCCAGGCCTTGTCGGCCTGCTGCCGGAAGAGCTCCTGCTCGCCGGCCGTGTAGCCGTCGCCGAGCAGCACCAGGGTGATCCGGTTGGCCGGGTCCCCGGTGCGACGTATGTCGACGGTGGGGGCGGCCGCGGGTATCCGCTGGTCGGCCTGGAGGGCCGCGTGCGGCGGCACCGCGCGGTCGGCGGCGGCCCCCGGCCCGATCACGCCGAACGGCGAGGGGCCGACCAGCTCCAGGGCGCCCGGGAGGGCGGCGGCGGACACCAGCACGAGTGCGGCCAGACTCCGGACGAGACGGCCAGGGTTGCCAGGCGGCATACGGGTGCGTCCTCCGGGTTCCGGTCACCCGGCGTCGCCCGGGTGGTGGAGCGGAGACGTACCCGGGCGGCCGGGACTCCCCTATCCGGCCGCGAAAAAGTCACCGACCTGGCCGAACGATCCGTACTTTCCGGATCATTCAGGTCATACCAACCATCACTCGGACGGTCTCCGAGGCCCGCCGAAGAACTCCGAAAAATTCTCGGAACCCGCCTGCAACCCCTGACGGGGATGCGCGTCTATACGGATGAAGGCACGGAGAGCGAGACCGGCGGAGCCGGGGGGCGCTTCCGCTCGTGAAGCAGCGGGGCCGGTCGTCTTCGCCCACACACACCGTCAGACCCATGACCCTGGGGAGTCACGTCATGCGCACGTCCGTTATCACCCGTTTTGCGAAGAACGACCGCGCCTTCTCCGGCCGCCGCCGCATCGCCACCCTCGCCGCCACCGTCGTCCTCGCCGGCGGCGTCCAGTTCCTCGCCACCGACACCGCCTGGGCCTGCGGGGACCACCGGCTCAACGGCGCGTACGAGGCTCCGGCCAACGTGCCCGGCCTGTCCCCGGACACCGCCATCGTCTCCGCCAAGTCCTCCGTGGTGGCGGACGGCAGCTGGAACGAGGTCTCCGTCAAGGTCACCAACAAGGCCGCCGAGGACGCCCACGGCATGGAGCCCTTCCTCGGCATCCACACCCCGGGCTCGGGCGCCGCGGCCCGCCTCAAGGACGTCAAGATCCAGTACGAGGACTACACCGGCGCCTGGAAGAACCTCCAGCTGCTCGACGGCTGCTCCCGCGTCGTCGACATCACCGGCTCCCAGCGCCAGCGGATGGCCGCCAACAGCTCGGCGACCTTCAAGTTCCGCTACTCGCTGGCCGCCGGCACCCCGGCCGGCGTGACCACGATCGACCTGCTGGCCTCGACCGAGATGGCCGGCTCCCAGGGCCCGGGCGACTCGGGCTTCAAGACGGTCAAGGTGACCCACCCCCAGGACACCGCCGGCACCAAGCCGACCACCCCGTCCAAGCCCAAGCCCACCCCCACCAAGGACACCAAGCCGGCCCCGGCCAAGCCCGCCGCCGAGCAGACCAAGGACACCGCCGCGGCCGCCCCGGCCCCGAAGCCGACCACGCCCTCCGCTGCCCCGGCCACCACCGCGCCCGCCGGCACCCCCGAACTCGCCCAGACCGGCTCCTCCTCCACCAACACCTTCCTCGCCGCCTCCTCCGCCCTGCTCCTCGCCCTCGGGGCCAGCGCCCTGATCGCCGTGCGCCGCCTCCGCCGCCAGCACTGACCTGCGGTCGTCAGGGCCGAGCGGGCCCCGGCGCCGACGGTCGGAAGATTCTCGGAACCCACCTGCAACCCCTGACGGGGATGCGCGTCTATACGGATGAAGGCACGGAGAGCGAGACCGGCGGAGCCGGGGGGCGCTTCCGCTCGTGAAGCAGCGGAGCCGGTCGTCTTCACCCACACACCACCAGCACGACGACTTTGGGGAGTCACGTCATGCGCACGTCCGTTATCACCCGTTTCGCGAAGAACGACCGCGCCTTCTCCGGCCGCCGCCGCATCGCCACCCTCGCCGCCACCGTCGTCCTCGCCGGCGGCGTCCAGCTCCTCACCACCGACACCGCCTGGGCCTGCGGGGACTCCGACAAGGCCCCGGTCACCACCCCGGCGAAGCCGTCCGCCGCGGACGAGGAGGACCGGTCCGTCGAGCTGCACGGCCAGGGCACCAACGCCACCTTCCTCAAGGCCCCCGGCACGCTCACCGTCGGCGGCCCCAAGGCGGAGTTCGACGTCCAGTTCTTCAACGGGACCGGTGCCGACTACCACCGGATCTTCCCCGGCATCGCGTTCTTCAACATGAACGGGGCCACCCCGAAGCCCTCGCAGGTCACCGCCGAGGTCATGGCGAACGGCACCTGGCAGCGCGTGAAGCTGGCGAACGGCTGCGACCCGGCGATCGGCGGCTCCCTCCCGTCCGCGGGCGGGCCGCTCGCCGACGGCCACGCCGTCCGCTACCGCTTCCGGGTCGGCCTCTCCGCCGACGTGGCCAAGGGCATCGACGGGCTCCAGGTCACCGTCAAGCCCAGCGAGGGCCGGGGCGTGAGCACCGCCGTCAAGGTGGTGCACCCGGCGGCGCCCGCCAAGCCGACCACCCCGGCCAAGCCCACCCCCACCAAGGACGCCAAGCCGGCCCCGGCCAAGCCCGCCGCCGAGCAGACCAAGGACACCGCCCCGGCCGCCCCGGCCCCGAAGCCGACCACCCCCTCCGCCGCCCCGGCCACCACCGCCCCCGCCGGCACCCCCGAACTCGCCCAGACCGGCTCCTCCTCCACCAACACCTTCCTCGCCGCCTCCTCCGCCCTGCTCCTCGCCCTCGGAGCGGGCGTCCTGATCGCCGTCCGTCGACTCCGTCCCCAGCGCTAGTCGAACGGGCGGTCACACCGAAGGGGCCCTCCTCCGCACGGCGGTGCGGAGGAGGGCCCCTTCTTCGGTGCTACCGGGCCGTCAGCCCCAGGTGATCAGGCGCTTCGGGCGCTCCAGCAGCGCGGCCACGTCGGCCAGCACCTTGGAGCCCAGCTCCCCGTCCACCAGGCGGTGGTCGAAGGAGAGCGCGAGCGTGGTCACCTGACGCGGGACCACCTTGCCCTTGTGCACCCACGGCAGTTCCCGGACCGCGCCGAAGGCCAGGATGGCGGCCTCGCCCGGGTTGAGGATCGGGGTGCCGGTGTCGACGCCGAAGACGCCGACGTTGGTGATGGTGATCGTCCCGCCCTGCATGTCGGCCGGCGAGGTCTTGCCCTGACGGGCGGTCTCGACCAGCTCGCCGAGCGACGTGGCCAGCCCCGAGAGGGTCCTGGACCCGGCGTCCTTGATGTTCGGGACGATCAGGCCGCGCGGGGTGGCCGCGGCGATGCCGAGGTTCACCTGGCCCTTGAGGACGATCTCCTGGGCCGCCTCGTCCCACTGGGCGTTGATCCCGGGGTGCCGCTTGATCGCGGTGAGCAGCGCCTTGGCGACGATCAGCAGCGGGCTGACCCGGACGTCCCGGCCCAGCTCGCCGCTCTCCTTGAGCCGGCGGACGAACTTCATCGTGCGGGTCACGTCGACCTGCACGAACTCGGTGACGTGCGGGGCGGTGAAGGCCGAGGCCACCATCGCCTGCGCGGTCGCCTTGCGGACGCCCTTGATCGGCACCCGGACGTCGCCCGCGCCGGACACCGGCGCCTGCGGCGCGGCCGGCTCGGCCACGGCGGTCTCGGCCACCGGCGCCACCGGGGCCGCCGGAGCGGCCTGGGCGGCGGCGTGGGCGTGCACGTCCTCGCGGGTGATCACGCCGTCCCGGCCGGTCGGGGTGACCGCGCGCAGGTCGACGCCGAGGTCCTTGGCCAGCTTGCGCACCGGCGGCTTGGCCAACGGCCGCTCCCCGGACGGTACTTCGGCGACCGGGGCCGGGGCCGCGGGCGCCGGTGCGGCGACCGGGGCCGGGGCGGCGGCCGGAGCCGGCCTGGTCGCGGCGACCTTGGTGGTGGTCGTCCGCCGGGCCCGGCGCTGGCTGCCGCCGGTGCGCGGGCCGTACCCGACCAGCACCTCGCGCCGCTCGGGCTCGGGCTCCTCTGCGGGAGCCGGAACCGGCGCCTGGGCCGGCGCCGCGGCGGGGGCGGCCGGAGCCGCGACACCCGCCTCCCCGGCGACCGCGATCGAGATGATCACGGTGCCGACGTCGACCGTCGCGCCCTCGGGGAAGTGCAGCGTCTCGACCACCCCGTTGAACGGGATGGGCAGCTCCACGGCCGCCTTGGCGGTCTCCACCTCGCAGACGACCTGCCCGTCGGTGACGGTGTCACCGGGCTTGACGTACCAGCTGAGGATCTCGGCCTCGGTGAGGCCCTCGCCCACATCGGGCATCTTGAACTCGCGGAGCGAGCGAACTTCGGTGGTCATCTTCGCTCCCCGGAGTCAGTACGCGAGCGCGCGGTCGACGGCGTCGAGCACGCGGTCCAGGTCGGGGAGGAAGGCCTCCTCGACCCGGGACGGCGGGTACGGCGCGTGGTAGCCGCCGACCCGCAGCACGGGTGCCTCCAGGTGGTAGAAGCACTTCTCGGTGAGCCGGGCGGCCAGTTCGGCGCCCATCCCCAGGAAGACCGGTGCCTCGTGCACCACGACGGCCCGACCGGTGCGCTTGACCGACGCCTCCAGGGCGGCGAAGTCCACCGGGGAGAGCGAGCGCAGGTCGACGACCTCCAGCCGGCGGCCGTCCTCCTCGGCGGCCGCGGCGGCCTCCAGGCAGACCTTGACCATCGGCCCGTACGCGATCAGCGTCAGGT
Organism: Kitasatospora sp. NPDC058046; assembly: GCF_042885595.1. NCBI lineage: Bacteria > Bacillati > Actinomycetota > Actinomycetes > Kitasatosporales > Streptomycetaceae > Kitasatospora > Kitasatospora sp. NPDC058046. The sequence goes on along the minus strand of NZ_JBHVRS010000013.1, from coordinate 101,860 downwards.
CGGTGCCGGGCCGGACGACCCGGGCCTCGTGCAGGCCCAGGTCGGCGGCGTCGCCGACCTCGCCCTTGTCCCAGTAGCGGCGCTTGGGCTCCAGGAAGACGACCGGGTCGTCGGACTCGATCGACTGCCGCAGCATCCAGTGCGCGTCGTGCGCGCTGGACGGGGTGACCACGCGCAGACCGGCGGTGTGCGCGAAGTACGCCTCGTGCGACTCGCTGTGGTGCTCGACCGCGCCGATGCCGCCCGCGTAGGGGATGCGGATGGTGACCGGCATCTTGACGTGCCCGAGCGCGCGGGCGTGCATCTTCGCCAGCTGGGAGACGATCTGGTCGAAGGCCGGGTAGACGAAGCCGTCGAACTGGATCTCCACCACCGGGCGGTAGCCGCGCAGCGCCAGGCCGATCGCGGTGCCGACGATGCCGGACTCGGCCAGCGGGGAGTCGATCACCCGGTCCTCGCCGAAGTCCTTCTGCAGGCCGTCGGTGATCCGGAAGACGCCGCCGAGCTTGCCGATGTCCTCGCCCATGAGGAGGGTCTTCGGGTCGTTCTCCAGCGACTTGCGCAGCGCTCCGTTCAGCGCCTTGGCGATGCTCAGCTGACCGGCCATCAGTGGGTCTCCCCCGCCTCGAAGGAGGCCGCGTACTCGACGTACTCGGCCCGTTCCTCATCGACCAGCGTGTGCGGCTCGCTGTACACGTGGTCGAAGATCAGGGTCGGGTCCGGGTCCGGCATGCCGCGCACGCCCTCGCGCACCCGCAGCCCCAGCTGCTCGCTCTCGGCGTCGACGGCGGCGAAGAACTCCTCGTCGGCCAGGCCCTCCTTCTCCAGGTGGGCGCGGAGCCGGGAGATCGGGTCCTTGGCCTTCCAGGCCTCGGTCTCCTCGGTGTGCCGGTAGCGGGTGGGGTCGTCGGAGGTGGTGTGGGCGCCCATCCGGTAGGTGAACGCCTCGATCAGCACCGGGCCGTTGCCGTTGCGGGCGTGGTCGAGCGCCCAGCGGGTGACCGCGAGGCAGGCCAGCACGTCGTTGCCGTCGACCCGCACGCCGGGGAAGCCGAAGCCGGAGGCGCGGCGGTACAGCGGGATCTTGGTCTGGGTGGTGGTGGGCTCGGAGATCGCCCACTGGTTGTTCTGGCAGAAGAAGACCACCGGCGCGTTGTAGACCGAGGCGAAGGTGAAGGCCTCGTTGACGTCGCCCTGGCTGGAGGCGCCGTCGCCGAAGTACGCGATGACCGCGTCGTCGGCGCCGTCCTTGGTGATGCCCATCGCGTACCCGGTGGCGTGCAGGGTCTGCGCGCCGATCACGATGGTGTACAGGTGGAAGTTCTTCTCGTTCGGGTCCCAGCCGCCGTGGTTCACGCCGCGGAACATGCCGAGCAGGTTCAGCGGGTCGACGTCGCGGCACCAGGCCACGCCGTGCTCGCGGTAGGTGGGGAAGGCGTAGTCGCCGGGGCGCATGGCGCGGCCGGAGCCGACCTGGGCGGCCTCCTGGCCGAGCAGCGAGGCCCACAGGCCCAGCTCGCCCTGGCGCTGGAGCGCGGTGGCCTCGCCGTCGAACCGGCGCACCAGCACCAGGTCGCGGTAGAGAGCGCGCAGCTCCTCGGGAGTGGTGGTGAGGGGGTAGTCCGGGTGCTCGACCCGCTCGCCTTCCGGCGTGAGCAGCTGGACGAGCTCCGGCTGGGCGTCCTTGCCCGTGGCGCGGAGGGTGTCAGGGACGCCGGGGGCCGCCTTCTTGCGGGCCCTCGCCGTGCTTTTGACGGTCACGTTCACTCCTCGGTCTGTCCGGCCGCCCGGGGTCGCCGGTGACCGGTCCGGTCACCGCCTCGCGGGGCGCGCGTGGGTGTGCGCTCCCACTGCGGGGCAGGTGGTGATCCTGTTCCGACGGCGTCCCTCACGAGAACGTTACCCAGCGTCCGCCCTCGACGCGCTTGCGCTAGGACGTCCTACTTGTTCAGGGCCTACAACCCCGAGGGTGCCGCGTTCGGCTCGCCGTCGGAAGGGTGGGGGTGACGGTCGGCGTGACGCAGCTCTCAATTCGAGCGCCTTCAGGACACCAGCGCACGTTATCCGGGCAGACGCCCGTACGTAAGGGGGTTCTCGGTATCGGTTTCGGACGGCTGTGGCCGGATCGCGTTGGTATGGAGGTCCGGGCGATAGGTCTTTCGTACGGTGTTATGGGAGGCTTTGGACGTGACTGATAACGGACAAATCAGGGTATTCCTGCTCGACGATCACGAGGTCGTCCGGCGGGGCGTGCACGATCTGCTCTCGGTCGAGGACGACATCGAGGTCGTCGGCGAGGCCGGCACGGCCGCCGAGGCGCTCACCCGGATCCCCGCGGTCCACCCGGACGTGGCGGTGCTCGACGTCCGGCTGCCGGACGGCAACGGGGTCGAGGTCTGCCGCGAGATCCGGTCCAAGCTGCCGGAGATCAAGTGCCTGATGCTCACCTCGTTCTCGGACGACGAGGCGCTGTTCGACTCGATCATGGCCGGCGCCTCCGGCTACGTGCTGAAGGCGATCCGCGGCACCGACCTGATCACCGCCGTCCGGGACGTCGCGGCCGGCCGCTCGCTGCTCGACCCGGTCGCCACCAGCAGGGTGCTCGCCCGGCTGCGCGACGGCGGGGAGAAGGAGGACGAACGGCTCGCCCAACTCACCAAGCAGGAACGGCGGATCCTCGATCTGATCGGCGAAGGTATGACAAATCGTCAGATCGGCAACGAGTTGCACCTGGCGGAGAAGACGGTGAAGAACTACGTCTCCAGTCTGCTCGCCAAGATGGGCATGGAGCGGCGCACCCAGGCGGCCGCCTTCGTGGCGCGGCACCAGGCCGACCACCAGTACTGATCCGGCCCTTCACAGAACTGACGGTTTGTCAAGGGCCCCCACAAGGGGGCCATAACCTCTGCACGTGACTTTCAGCCAGACCCTTGCCTGCGCACCGGCCCGCCCCGATCTCTCCGCACCACCGATGGGGACCCTCAGTCCCCCCGTCCCGGGGGGTGCGCTCGCCGAGGTCCTGGCCCGCTACCGGGTCGGACGGCCGCTGACCACCGAACCCGTCGCCGAGGGCCTGTTGAACCGGGGGTACCTGGTCACCACCGAGGCCGGTCCGTACTTCCTGAAGTGCTACGTCGACTCCGCCACCGCCAGCCGTCCGAAGATCCTCGCCCACCACCGCGCGATGGCCGCGCTGAACACCCTCGGCCTGCCCGTCGCACCCCCGCTGGCCTGCGCCGAACGGTCCGGCACGGTGGCCGCCTGGGGCGGCCGACTGTTCGCCCTGTTCCCCTGGGTCGAGGGCCGGCACCGGCACGGCGACGAGCTCGACCCGTCGCAGTGCGACGCGCTCGGCACGCTGCTCGGCCGGCTGCACGGCGCGCTCGACGACGTCTGCGCCCCCCTCGAACAACCCGCCGGGTACCGGAGCGCCGACCCCGTCGACAGCGCCGCACTCGCCCGCGACCTGCGGCGCCGCGCCCGGGAGCACCAGCCGGCCGGGGAGTTGGACGCCCTCGTGGTGGAACGGCTCACGGAACGGCTGGAACTGCTCGCCGAGCACGCCCACCGCCGCCCCGCCCCGGAGGCCGCGCCGCCCACCGGCTGGACCCACGGCGACTTCCACGGCCTCAACCTGCTGTACGAGGACGACCCGCGGGGCGGCCGGGTGGCGGCCGTCCTGGACTGGGACAAGCTCGGCCCGCAGCCACGCGCCGAGGAGGCGGTCCGGGCCGCCACGCTGCTCTTCAACGACCGCTCGTCCGGCGCCCTCGACCTGGTCCGGGTCCGCCGCTACTCCCAGGCCTACCGGGCCTCCGGGGCGGCCACCGCCGAGCACCTGGCCGCCGCCGTCCACCGGGTCTGGTGGGAGCGGCTGAACGACTTCTGGATGCTGCAGTGGCGCTACCAGCGGGCCGACCACCGGGCCGACCCGCTCTACCCCGCCTCCGCGGGCCAGCTGGCGTGGTGGTGCCAGGAGTACGAGCAGGTCCTGGATGCCTTCGCCAACTGACCCGCCGCCGCCGACCGGGTCAGGGGGTCGGCGGCACGACCGGGATGGACGGCTTCGGGTCCGTCGGCGGCTTCGGCGACCCGGTGCCGGGGCCCGCGGTCTGCGGCGGCGCCGTCGTGGGCGGCGCCGTCGTCGCGGGCGCCGTCCCGGTCGGCGTGTGGCTGGCCGTCCCGGTCGGCGTCGGGGTCGGGGTGTGCTTGCCCGTGTTCGGCGACGGCGACATGTTGTTGCCGCTGTTCCCGTTGTTGTTCCCGTTGTTGTTGCCGGGGTCGGTCGGCTGCTGCGGCTTCTTGCTGCCGGAGGCCGAGGCCGGCGGGGTCGCCAGGCCGCTCTGGGACGGGGGCGCGGTCGTCTCGGTACTGGTCGCCGCCGGGGGCTGCGGCGAGATGTCCGAGTGGCCGGTGGGCTCGCTGCCGCTGAGCGCGAACGCGATGCCCGCACCGGCTGCGACCAGCACGGCGATCGCACCGGCCACCCAGGCCCAGGGCCCGCGCCGCCGGCCGGGGCCCTCGTCGTCCCCGCCCGCACCGGTACCGCCGCCGTACGGGCCGCCGGCCGCCGGGTAGGGCGAGGAGGGGGTGTGCGGGCCGCCCGTCGAGTACGGCAGCACGGAGGTCTGGTCGGCCGGGCCCACCGCGCCGAAGGCCGCGGTCGCCGCGGCCTGGTCCGGCCGGAGCACCTGGGTCGCGCCGGTGTCGACCGCGGCCGCGCCGGCCCAGGCGGCCCCGCCCGCGCCGTGCATCTCACGCAGCGCGTGCTGCACGTGGGCGCGGAACTCGTCGGCGTCCTGGAAGCGGTCGTCCGGGTTCTTGGCGAGCGAGCGCAGCACCAGCGCGTCGAGGCCGGCCGGCACCCGGCCGTTGGCCTGCGAGGGCGGCACCGGCGGGTCCTGGACGTGCTGGTAGACCACCGACAGCGGGGTGTCGCCGGTGAACGGCGGTCGCACCGTGAGCAGTTCGTAGAGCATGCAGCCGGCCGCGTACAGGTCCGAGCGGTGGTCGACCGGCTTGCCGAGCGCCTGCTCGGGCGAGAGGTACTGCGGGGTGCCCATGACCATGCCGGTCTGGGTCATCGTGGTGGCCCCGCCGGTCAGCGCCCGGGCGATGCCGAAGTCCATCACCTTGACCGCGCCGGCGTTGGTGATGCTCACGTTGGCGGGCTTGATGTCGCGGTGGACGATGCCGCTGCGGTGGCTGTAGGCGAGCGCCTCCAGCACCCCGGCGATGATGATCAACGCCTGGTCGACCGGCGGCGCCTCCTCGTCCGCCAGCAGCTCGCGGACGGTGCGGCCCTCGACCAGCTCCATCACGATGTACGGCGTGGACTCGTCCCCGTCGTACTCCTCGCCGGTGTCGTAGACCGCGACGATCGAGTGGTGGTTGAGCGCCGCGACGGCGTGTGCCTCGCGGGTGAAGCGCAGCCGGGCGACGTCGTCCTGGGCCAGCTCGCCACGCAGCAGCTTGACCGCGACGGTGCGGCCGAGCCGCACGTCCTCGGCGGCGAACACCTCGGCCATGCCGCCGCGCCCGAGCCGGTAGGTCAGCCGGTAACGGCCGTCCCCGACGGTGCTCAGCGGCACGGCGGTGCCGCGGCCCGGGGTGTGCGGGCCGCCCGTGGCGACCGGCGGCAGCGCCGAGGTCGGGGCCTCGCCGCCGGGCTCGGGAATCCTCGGGGTTCCGCCGGTCCGGCCGACCGCCCGGACACCCGCGTCGTCGTCCGGCTGCTGCGTCTGTGCCATCGCTCCTCGCCCCGGGCGTTCGCTCGGATCGCGGTGCCCTGTCGCTTACGTATCCCCGAACGCTACCGCCTCCGGCGGACGACCGTGGTACCCCCGAACCTGCCGGAAACCGTCAGAGCAGGCCATTCCGGTCGGCCGGGAGGTCGAGGACCAGCACGTCGGCGGGACGGTCCGCGTGGCTGAACTTGCCGCCCGTCTTCTCGTCCGCCTTGTTGACCACGATCGCGATGATGATGCCCGCGAGCACCAGCACGCCGACGATGATCCCGATCACGACCACGGCCGTCGAGCAGCCGCCGCCGCTGGTGGGCGCCTTCGGCTGCTGGTACGGCGGCATCGGCTGCGGCATCGGCTGCGGCGGCGGGGTGTGCGCCCCCTGCTGGAGGTACTGCGGGTGCGGCGTGTGCGGGGCCTGCGGCCGCGGGGTCTGGTAGGCGGGCGGCGGGGTCTGGTACTGCTGCCCGCCCTGCTGGAGGTACTGCGGGTGCGGCGTGTGCGGGGCCTGCGGCTGCGGCGTCTGGTAGGCGGGCGGCGGCGTCCGGTACTGCTGGGCCCCCTGCTGGAGGTACTGCGGCTGGGGCGTCTGCGGGGCCTGCGGAGCGGCGTGCACCGAGCGCGGGCCCTCGTTGATCACCAGCGGGGTGCTGGCCTGCAGCCGGTGCCCGTTGTCGCCGCCCTTGGCGGCCGCGATCAGCCGCTCCGCCTCGTCCCGCATCGCCGCCGCGCTCTGGAACCGGTGCGCCGGGTCCTTGCGCAGCGCCTGGGCGACGAAGGCGTCCACCTCGGGCGTGATCGAGCGGTTGAGGGTGGAGGGGGCCGGCGGCTCCTCCTGGACGTGCTTGTAGGCGATCGAGAACGCCGAGTCCCCGTCGAAGACCAGCTGCCCGGTGATCATCTCGAAGAGCATCACGCCGACCGAGTAGAGGTCGGAGCGGGCGTCCACCGGCTTGCCGAGCGCCTGCTCGGGCGAGAGGTACTGCGGGGTGCCGACCACCATGCCGGTCTGCGTCATCGACGTGACGCCGGATTCCAGCGCACGGGCGATGCCGAAGTCCATGACCTTGACGTTGCCCTTGCGGTCGAACATGACGTTGCCGGGCTTGATGTCGCGGTGCACCAGGCCCATGTCGTGCGAGGCCTCCAGCGCGTTCAGCACGCCGACGGTGACCTTCAGGGCCTCCTCGGCCGGCATCGCGCCGTACTGGCCGACCGCCTCGTTGATCGCCTCGCGCAGGCCGTTGCCGTCGATCAGCTGCATCACGATGTACGGCGTGCTGGAGCCGTCCGGGGCGATGTCCTCGCCGCTGTCGTACACGGTGACGATGTTCGGGTGCTCCAGCCGGGCCACCGCCTGGGCCTCGCGGCGGAACCGCTCCTTGAACGAGTCGTCCCGGCCCAGCTCGCTGTGCATGCTCTTCAGCGCGACCTGCCGGTCCAGCACGCGGTCGTGGGCGAGGTGCACGGAGGCCATGCCGCCCTCGCCCAGCAGCCGCTGCAGCACATAGCGGCCGTTGCCCAGGGAGAAGCCCTCGACCGCCGCGTTGCCGTGCTCGCTCATGGTCCTCTGCTCCCCCTCGGCGCGGCCGTGCTCGCCGCAACCTGACGTTCGGTCTCGTCCGTGCGTGGTGGGCCCGGCCCGCTGGCCTGGCGGGCCCCTGCCGCGGCGGTTCCACCGGCCGGCGACAGGGGCCAGGGTATCGGCTCGCGCCGACGGTGATCGGTCCAGGGCCGGGGCCGGTCCCGGCCCGGGGGCCGCCCGGCCCGGCGGCCCGGGGCCGGGGAGGATCGTCGTGGTACGTCCGGTCCGACGGCGGTCCGGGCGGCCCGGACGCGCCTACCGGCGGGTACCGCCGGGTGCGGCTACAGGTAGGGGCCGGAGCGGATGCCGCGGCCCTGGCCCGGCTCGTCCTCGTCCGGCTCGCCGCTGTGCAGCCCGGGCGGCAGCGCCCGCCGCATCTGCTCCAGCTGTGCCCGCGCCGCCATCTGCTGCGCGAACAGGGCGGTCTGGATGCCGTGGAACAGGCCCTCCAGCCAGCCGACCAGCTGGGCCTGGGCGATCCGCAGCTCGGCCTCGGTCGGGATGGTGTCGTCGGTGAACGGCAGCGACAGCCGCTCCAGCTCGGCGACCAGCTCCGGGGCCAGCCCCAGTTCGAGCTCCTTGATCGAGCTCGCGTGGATGTCCTTCAGCCGGACCCGGCTCGCCTCGTCGAGAGGCGCCGCCCGGACCTCCTCCAACAGCTGCTTGATCATGCTGCCGATGCGCATGACCTTGGCGGGCTGCTCGACCATCTCGGTCACCGGGAGCTCGCGCGGCACGTCGCCCTCGTCGTCCCCGTCCCCAGCCGCACCGGCGAACCCCTGGCCCACGGGCAGCCCGTCCGGTCCGACGATCAGCACCTTCTGGCCGTCCTGCGACTGCCCGCCGCCGGCCCGGAAGGGCTCCTGCGACGGGCGCTCGTTCATCGGATTCGTCATGAACAACATTCTCTCTCACTGGGGTTGGTCGGGCGGAAGCCCCCGGTCGTCCCGCCGTCCTGCGCCACCCGTGACGACGCTACGCCTCCGGACGCCCTGCGGGAATCCGTACGGATACTCAGTTCCCGCACCCGGTCCGCCGACCGGCCACCGGCCGCCCGGCGACGGCACCCCGGCCCCGCGCACGGCGGTCCGCCGCTCCGTGGCCGCCGAAACCCCGGGCCGCTCCGGGCGCGCCGCGCCCCGCCGGGCCCCAGCCCTTGCGCTACCGCAGCCCCGGCCCCGGGGGGCTCAGTCCTTGCGCAGCCGCAGGCCGACCAGTCCCAGGCCGCAGCCGATCAGGCCCAGGCCGACGCCCAGCGGGAGCTGAGTGGTGGAGGCGTCCTGCCAGCGGGCGGGGAAGAGCGCGGGCACCCCGGCCACGGCCGCGACCGGCTGTCCGGCGACCGCCTCGGCCGTGTTCGCCGCGGCCGGGTCCGGGACGGCGGCCGCGCCGGGGGCCTCGGCCTCCGCGGCGTCCCCGTCGGCCTCCGGCTGCTCGGCCCCGACGGCCTGGTCCGGGGCCTCTTCCGGGGTCTGCTCGGCAGCCTGGTCGGGGGCCTGCTCCGGGGCCTGGTCGACGGCCTGGTCGGCGGCCTGGTCCGGCAGCTGCTCGGGAGCCTGGTCGGGGGCCTGCTCCACGGCAGCGTCGGAGCGCTCGGGCAGCGAGGCCAGGTGGTGCCGGTGGGCCTGCGGGGCGTTGCCGGCCGGGTGCGGACGCGGCAGCGGTCGCCGCGGCGGCGCGGCCACCGGCCCGGGGACGCCCGGTTCGTCGTCGGCTTCGTCGTCCTGCTCGGCGGCCGGCCCACCGCCCGGCTCGGCACGCGTCCCCGCGTCCGGCGAGGGATACGCCGCCGGCAGGGGGAGCGCCCCCGGCGAGGGCAGCGCCACCGCCGCCGAGGCGGCGGCCAGCGGGAGCGTGAGCCCCAGCACGGCCGCCGCGAACAGCCGCTGGGCGCGGCCCGGAGAGCGGCGGGACGGACGACGGTGGTGCGGCGCGACGGGCAGCGGCCCGAGGGATGCGTGCGGAGATGCGGCCACGGTCGGAGTCCTTCCGACGGCCGACGGCGCCCGGGGGCGGGATCGGCGGCGGGACTGCTCCGGACCAGATTCGCACGCGCCCGCCGTTACGGCATTTCGGGCAATTCACACCCGTCCGGCCGCCGCCCCGCCACCGGGGTCCCCCGTGCTCAGGCCCGCAGCACGACCTTCCCGACCTGCTCCCCGCGCTCCAGCACCCGGTGCGCCTCGGCCACCTCGGCCAGCGGCAGCACCCGGTCCACCACCGGCTTCACCACCCCGGACTCGACCAGCGGCCACACGTGCTCCCGCACCGCCGCCACGATCGCCGCCTTCTCCGCCAGCGGCCGCCCGCGCAGGTTGGTGGCGATCACCGCCCCGCGCTTGCGCAGCAGCGTGTTGAGGTCGAGCTCGCCCTTCACCCCGCCCTGGAGTCCGATGATCACCAGCCGCCCGTTGACCGCCAGCGCGTCCACGTTCCGCTGGAGGTACTTGGCGCCCATGATGTCCAGGATCACGTCCGCCCCGGCCCCGTCGGTGGCCTCCCGGAGCACCTCGACGAAGTCCTGCTCGCGGTAGTCGATCAGGATGTCCGCGCCCAGCTCGGCGCAGCGCGCCAGCTTCTCCGGGCCGCCCGCGGTGACCGCGACCCGGGCGCCGACCGCCTTGGCCAGCTGGATCGCCATCGTCCCGATCCCGCTCGCGCCGCCGTGCAGCAGCACCGTCTCCCCGGGCCGCAGGTGCGCGGTGAGGAAGACGTTGGACCACACCGTGCAGGCGACCTCGGGCAGTGCCGCGGCCTGCTCGGCGGACAGCCCCGCGGGCAGCGGCAGCAGCTGCCCGGTCGGCACCGCGACCCGCTGCGCGTAGCCGCCGCCGGCCAGCAGCGCGCACACCTCGTCGCCGACCGCCCAGCCGGCCACCCCGGGCCCGAGCGCGACGATCCGCCCGGCGCACTCCAGCCCCGGGTAGGGCGGGGCGCCGGGCGGCGGGTTGTAGAAGCCCTGCCGCTGGAGCAGGTCGGCGCGGTTGACGGCGGTGGCCGCCACCTCGACCAGGACCTCGCCCTCGGCGGGGACCGGGTCGGGCACCTCGGCCCAGACCAGTGCCTCGGGACCGCCGGGTACGGGAATCGTCATCGCATGCATGCCCCGAACCTACTGCGGGCGGGGGCGGTTCCACGGCGCGGCTCAACCGGTCGGCGCGGCTCGACCCGTGGGCGACGCTCGCCCCGCCCGTGGGCGCGGCTCAGCCCGTCGGCGCGGCCGCGCTGGACTTGATGACGATCACCCGGTCGGTGAGCTGGAGCACGGCGGCCTCCGGCTCGGTGTAGTTGAGCACCCGTCGGCCCCGGACCACCGCGACCACCAGGTCCGCGCACTCGCGCGGGCTGTGCCCGGCCTCGGCCCGGGTGACCGGGCGCTCCACCACGTCCAGCCCGTTGCCGTACGTCAGCAGGTCCTCCATCACCGCCCCGGCGTGCGGGCTGAGCATCGACAGCCCGAGCAGCCGCCCGGCCGAACTGGAGCTGGTCACCACGACGTCGGCGCCGCTCTGCCGCAGCAGCGGCGCGTTCTCGTCCTCCCGTACGGCGGCGACCACGGTGGCGGCCTTGTTCAGCTGGCGGGCCGTCAGCGTGATCAGCACGGCGGTGTCGTCCCGCTCCGGCGCGACCACCACCCGCGCGGCGGTGGGCAGCCCGGCGCGCACCAGGGTGTCGGTGCGGGTGGCGTCGCCGACCACCCCGACCAGGCCGTGCTGGGCGGCGGCGTCGACCACCTTGCGCTGCGGGTCGACGACGACGATCTCCTCCTTCTTCACCCCCTGCCCGATCAGGGTGTCGACGGCGCTGCGGCCCTTCGTCCCGTAGCCGATGACGACGGTGTGCTCGCGCACGGTGGACCTCCAGCGGTTCAACCGCCATTGCAGGCGGGTCCGTTCGGTGAGCACCTCCAGGGTGGTGCCGACCAGGATGATCAGGAACACCACGCGCAGCGGGGTGATCACGAAGATGTTGGTGAGCCGGGCGCCGTCGCTGAACGGGGTGATGTCGCCGTACCCGGTGGTGGAGAGCGTCACGGTGGCGTAGTACGCCGCGTCCAGGAAGCTCAGCCCGCCGCCGGCGTTGTCGTTGTAGCCGTCCCGGTCGAGGTAGACGATGAACGTGGTGGCGACCAGGACGGCGAGCGCCAGCAGCAGCCGGGAGCCGACCTGCCGCACGGCGGGCTCGGCCCGTCGGGCGGGCAGCACGATCCCGGCGTCCGCCCACGGCTCGGTGCCGGGCGCGAGGTTGCGTCGGATCCGGCTCATGCGCCCACCCCGGCGGCCCCCGCGCCGGACGCGCGGCTCTTGACGGTTCCCTCGTTCACGGCACCTCCAGCAGTTCGACCGTCTCCCCCGCCGCCGCCCCGCCGGGCGGCACCACGGCGAGCGCCTCGGCCCGGGCGAGCCCGCGCAGCATCGCCGGGCCGTCGAAGGCCAGCGGCAGGACGCCCTCGGCGGTCCGCCGGACCGGCTGGAGCCGGGTGTCCGTCCGGTGCCCGGCCAGCGGGGCCGCGGCCGGGGCGAGGGCGGGCGGGCCGACGGTCCGTCCGCTGCGGGCGTGCAGCAGCGGCAGGACGAGGGTGACCATCCCGGCGACGGCGGCCAGCGGGTTGCCCGGCAGGCCCACCAGGTGGCGGCCGCCGGGGAGTTCGGCCAGCAGCATGGGGTGCCCCGGCCGGACGGCGACGCCGTCCACCAGCAGTCGGGCGCCGGCCTCGGCGAGCGCCCGGTGCAGGAAGTCGACCGGTCCGGCGGCCGTTCCGCCGGTGGTGACCACCAGATCGGCGGTGGAGTGCCGCAGCGCGTCCCGGAGCAGCCCGAAGTCGTCCCGGACGTACCCGACCTCGGGCGTCCCGGCGCCGGCGGCCCGCAGCCAGGGCGGCAGCAGCGGCCCGAGCGCGTCCCGGACCAGGCCCGACCCGGGCACCCCGGAGGTGAGCAACTCGTCCCCCAGGACGAGCAGTCGGACCTCCGGACGGCGGCGGACCGGCAGCCGGTCGTGGCCGCAGGCGGCGGCCAGGCCGAGCACGGCCGGCCCGACCGGGGTGCCGGACGGCAGCAACTCCTCGCCCAGGCGGCACTCCTGGCCGCGCGGGCGGACGTCCTGGCCGGTGGTCAGCGGCCGCGGGCCGCGGTCGTGCAGCAGCGCGGCGTCCGTCCACCCGTGCTCACGGCGCAGTACGGCGGTGGCGCCGGGCGGCAGTTGGGCGCCGGTGGCGATCTCCACGGCGGTGCCGTCGGCCAGCGGCGCCGGCTCGGCCCGTCCGGCCAGCACCCGGCCGGCGACCCGCCACGGGCCGGGACCGGCGACCGCCCAGCCGTCCATCGCGGAGGTGTCGAAGGCGGGCAGGTCGGTCAGCGCGCCGAGCGGCTCGGCGAGGGTGCGGCCGAGCGCCTCGGCCAGCGGGACGGGGACCCCGGGCAGCGGGCGCAGCCCGGCCCGGCGCGCGGTCTCCCGGGCGCCGGGCCAGCTCAGCACGCCGGGACCGGTGGACGGTGCGGCCACGGTCGGCTGTCCGACCGCGCTCACGACTCGCCCGGCCGGTCGGCGGGGCCCCAGCCCTCGGCGAGGGCCTCGGTCCGCCGGGCCGCCTCGGCGACGGCCGCCGCCCCGCCGCCCCGCTGGGCGGCCGCGTAGCCGATCAGGAAGGCGGTCAGCGGCGCGGCCGGCCGGGCCACCCCGTGCGCGACCACCCGGGCCGTGTCGAGCAGACCGTGGACGTCGACGTCCAGGTCGATGCCCAGGTCGGCCTTGACCTCGGCGATCCAGTCATCCAGCGTGCGCTCCATGCGCCCATGCTGCCTGATCGGTGGTTTCCCGAAGTGTTCGCCCCGTGTGCGGGGCGCGTCGTTTCGCTCACACGTCGGTGGCCGGGGCGGTGCGCCTCAGGTCCGGTCGCGCTCGCGGGCCTGCTCCAGGTCCTCCCAGGTGTCGCAGTCGTAGGCGACGTTGTCGGTGTCGGCCACCCGCAGCCGGGGCAGTCCGCCGACCAGGCGGCGCAGCGGCTGGCCGGCGGGATCGCCGAGGGCGGCCAGCGCGGCGCGCAGCGGGGCGGTGCGGTAGGCGGCGGCGAGCGGCTGGTCGCGGCCGCCCGCGTCGACCAGCACGGCGGCGGCGCCGTGCGCCCCGGCCCGGTCGAGGGCGGCGACCAGCCGGTCCACCGTCCGCCGGTCCAGGAAGGGCAGGTCGGCGGCGAGCAGCAGCACGGTGTCCGCGGTGACCAGGTCGAGCCCGGCCGCGACGGCGGCGACCGGCCCGCCGCCGGGCGGCCGCTCCCTGGTCCAGTGGACGCCGCCGCGCGCGGTCGGCCGGACCGGGCCGACCACGACGGTGGTGCGGGCGCCCGCGCAGGCGGCGAGCACCCGGTCGAGCAGGGTGGTCCCGCCGACCGTCAGCCCGGGCTTGTCGGCCCCGCCGAGGCGCCGGGCGGCCCCGCCCGCCGGGACGATCACGTCGTACGGCGTCATGCGGCCAGTATCCGCCCTACGCCTGCTCGGGTCCGCCGTCCTCCTTGGACTCCCGGTCCTCCTCGGGCTCCCCGGCCGCGCGGGCGGTGTTGGCCGCCGCGCCCAGCTGCAGGAAGGACGGCAGGGTCAGCTCCCCGTACCGCTCGTTCATCGCCGTGACCAGCGCCTCCGGGTCGTCCGGGTGCTCGGCCAGCAGCCGGTCGAAGTCCTGGAGGTACTCGCCGGTGAAGGCCAGCACCCGGGCGGCGTCGTCGCCCTGGTCCGGGGCCCGGTGACCGGCGATCACCCGGTCCGCGCCGAGGTCGGCGATCCGGCCGAGGTTGTGCCCCCAGGTGGTGCGCTGGGCCGGGGTGGTGTCGGCGGTCCAGACGTGGGTGCCGTTGTGGACGAAGTCCCCGGCGATCACGGTGCGGATGCTCGGCACGTGGACAACCGTGGAGTCCCCGCAGTCGGCCTGGCCGAGCAGCAGCACGGGGATCACCTGGCGGTCCAGCATCAGCGGCTGCGGCAGCAGCGGGGCGGGGATCAGCGGGTGGTCCGGGATGTCGTCGCCGTACACCGGCTTCCACTGCGCGACCTTGGCGGCGACGGTGCGCCGGATGCCCTCGACCACGGCCGGGGCGGCCAGCAGCTGCGCGTCGGGGAAGAGCCGCAGCACCTCCTCGGCGCCGAAGTAGTGGTCCGGGTGCTGGTGGGTGACGACGACGGCGAGCAGGCGTCTGCCCTTGCCGGCGACCCACTCGGCCAGCTCGCGCCCGGCGCTGCGGGTCAGCTGGGCGTCCACCAGGATCGCGGTCCGCTCGCCGAGGATCAGTGTCGAGGTGGCGAAGAAGGCCGACTCGGGGCCGGTGAAGACGGCGACCTCCAACGGCCGGGCCGGCTGCCCGGGCTCGGGCGGCACCGCGCCCGCGGCCGGGCGGGCCTGGGCACGCTCCGCGCCGGCGCTCTCCTCGGACGGGGACGTCGTCACGGGCTGCTCCCTCTGGTCGGCGGTCGGATTCCCTGCGCCCTACAGCATGGGAGCACCGACGGCCGATTGCGCGGAAGGCGCGCCCGGTGGGGCGCGCCTCCGGTGCACGTCACACCGCGGCTCGGGCGGCCGCTTCCTTGGCCCGGCGGGCGGCCTGCTCCAGGGCCTGGGCCTTGGACTCGACGGCCTTCGGGACGAAGTCGGCCATCGCCGGGACGGCGGCCGCCAGGGTGAACTCCGGGACGATGAAGTCGACCTCCAGCCCGAGCATGCCGGTCAGCACCTTCTCCAGGTAGGTGGTGACGAACTCGAACGGCTCGCGCGGGGCGCCGGGCGCGTACGAGCCGCCGCGGGAGGCGACCACGGTGACCGGGGTGCCCTTGGCGGAGGGCGTCTCGCCGGCGGTGCGGCCGACCAGGATCACGTGGTCCAGCCAGGTCTTGAGGGTCGACGGGATCGTGAAGTTGTACATCGGGCTGCCGATCAGCACGGCGTCGGCCTGCTCCAGCTCGGCCATCACCTGCTCGCGCAGCGCGAAGGCGGCGGCCTGCTCGGCGCTGTGGGCCTCGGCGGGGGCGAATCCGGCGCTGATGCCGTGCACGTCGAGGTGCGGGAGGGGGTCGGCGGCGAGGTCCCGGTAGATCACCGTGCCCTCGGGGTGCTCGGCCTGCCAGGCGGCGCGGAAGGCGGCGGTGACCTCGCGGGAGACGGAGCCGTCGGCGATCGCGGAGGAGTCGAGGTGCAGGAGCGTGGGCATGGCAGTGCCTCCAGATAATAAGTAGCTGCTGATTTCGCTGCGACTGCAATTACGGTAGCAGCTTACTTTTCTACAGTCACTAGTAGGGGTTCGAGTAGGCTGGACCCATGGCCGAGCACGAGGCAGTGACCGACGGAGTCCCGATCGCCACCGACGCGTGCGGCGCCGAGGGCCCCGGCCCGTGCCGCAACGTCGACCTGGCCCTCACCCGGGTGTTCACCCTGCTCGGCAAGCGCTGGACCGGCATGCTGCTGGGCGTCCTCACCAACGGCGGCCCCGCGTACTTCTCCGAGCTGCGCCGCGCCGTCCCGGGCATCAGCGAGCGGATGCTCTCCGACCGGCTGACCGAGCTGGCCGAGGCCGGGCTGGTCGTCCGCGAGGTCGACGCCGGCCCGCCGCTGCGGGTCAGCTACCGGCTCACCGAGGCCGGCTTCGCGCTCAAGCCCGCGCTCACCGAACTGGCGGTCTGGGCCGACCGCTACCTGCCGGAGGGCGTGCTCAGGAGCGGCTGCTGAGCCCCCCCGGGCGCCCGGCGCACCTCCCCCGGACATGCGGAAGGGCCCGTCCACCGGTTCGGTGGACGGGCCCTTCGGCTACGGACGGTTCGGTCGGTCAGCGCTTCGCGGTGGACCCGCGCAGCTTGGCCAGCCGGTCGGTGACACCCCAGGTGGTCACCCGCCACAGCGCCTCGACCACGATGCCGCGGCTCATCTTGGACGCCCCCAGCTCGCGCTCGACGAAGGTGATCGGCACCTCGGCGACCTTGAACCCGGCCTTCACCGTGCGCCAGGCCAGGTCGACCTGGAAGCAGTACCCGGCCGAGGCGACCTCGTCCATGCCCAGGCCCAGCAGGGTCTCCTTGCGGAACGCCCGGTAGCCGCCGGTGACGTCCCGGATCGGCACGCCCAGCATCAGCCGCGAGTAGGTCGAGCCGCCGCGCGAGAGCAGCAGCCGGGACTTCGGCCAGTTCACCACCCGGCCGCCCGGCACCCAGCGCGAGCCCAGCACCAGGTCGGCGCCGCGCAGCGCGCCCAGCAGCCGGTCCAGCTCCTCGGGCTGGTGCGAGCCGTCCGCGTCCATCTCGACCAGGACGTCGTAGCCGTTGTCGATGCCCCAGCGGAACCCCGCGAGGTAGGCGGCCCCGAGGCCCTCCTTGCCCTTGCGGTGCATGACGTGGACGTGCTCGTCCTCGACGGCCAGCTTGTCGGCCAGCTCGCCGGTGCCGTCGGGGCTGTTGTCGTCGGCGACCAGGACGTGCGCCTCGGGAACGGCGGCACGGACCCGGCCGACGATCCGCTCGACGTTCTCCGCCTCGTTGTAGGTCGGGATGATCACCAGGACCTTGCCGAGATCAGCAAAACTCTGCTGGTTCACGGTCACGTACAAACCTCTCGGCCGATGACGGGGGGTCTCGGAACACCGGCGCCCGCACTCTGGAACGCGGCTCCGCCGGCAGCCCGCCGGGAGGACCTCGGTGGCGAACTGCGCGCAGGGCGGAGGCTACTGCGTCCTGGCATCCTACTACCGCGCCGGGAACCGCAGGTCCGGCCGTGGCACTCCCACCCGGTGGCCACCGTTTCCCCGTGGGTGACACCGTTCGGCTAGGGTCGTTTCCCTTGCCCGTGCCCGGACCGCCCGCACCGCCGGGCCCGCCCCGGCGATCCGGACTCGGGACATCCGGGGCCGCCCAGACTGCGAAGGAGTAGGACCGCGCGCATGGACAGGCTCGTCAACACCGTCCGCCCGTACGCCTGGGGGTCGCTCACCGCCCTGCCCGAGCTGCTCGGGCAGCGGCCGACCGGTGAACCGCAGGCCGAGCTGTGGATGGGCGCCCACCCCGGCGCCCCGTCCCGCGCCGACCGCGGCGAGGGCCCGCGCCGGCTGGACGAGCTGATCGCGGCCGACCCCGAGGGCGAGCTGGGCGCCGCGAGCGTGGCCAGGTTCGGCCCGACCCTGCCGTTCCTCTTCAAGGTCCTGGCCGCGGGCATCCCGCTGTCCATCCAGGCCCACCCCACGCTCGACCAGGCCCGGGCCGGCTTCGCCGCCGAGAACGCCCTCGGGATCCCCCTGGACGCCCCCGAGCGCAACTACCGGGACGCCAACCACAAGCCCGAAATGGTCTGCGCGCTGGGCGACTTCGACGGCCTGTGCGGCTTCCGGCGGCCCGCCGACGCGGCCCGGCTGCTGACCGGGCTCGGGGTGCCCGGGCTCGCCCCGGTGATCGGGCGGCTGGCCGCCGAGGACACCTCCGAGGCGCTGCGCGGCGCCCTGACCGCCGCCCTCGCGCTGGACCCGGAGACCGTCCGGCGGACCGTCGAGGTGCTGGCGGCGACCGACCCGGACGGGGAGTACGCCCCGTACGCCCGGATCGCCGAGGACTTCCCGGACGACCGCGGCGTGGTCGCCGGCATGCTGCTCAACCACGTCCGGCTGCGGGCCGGCCAGGCGCTCTACCTGGGCGCCGGGGTCCCGCACGGCTACCTGTCCGGCGTCTGCGTCGAGCTCCAGGCCAACTCCGACAACGTGCTGCGGGCCGGCCTCACCCCCAAGCACATCGACGTGCCGGAGCTGCTGAAGGTCGTGGTCTTCGAGGCCGGCGCCCCCGAGCCGCTGGAGCCGGCCCCGGTCGAGGGCACCCCGGGCGAGGAGCTCTACCCCGTCCCGATCGACGAGTTCCGGCTCTCCCGCTTCGTCCTGGACGGCGCCGATCGCGAGATCGACGGCCGCACCCCGCAGATCCTGCTCTGCACCGAGGGCGCCACCCGGCTGACCGCCGCCGACGGCACCGTCCTGGACCTGGCCCGCGGCCAGGCCGCCTTCCTCCCCGCCACCGGCACCCCGACCCGCCTCTCCGGCACCGGCGGCACGCTCTTCCGCGCCACCGTCACCGTCTGACCGCTCCGGACGGGGCCCGGGCTCAGTCCCGGGTCATGTCGACGAAGCGCGAGTAGTGGCCCTGGAAGGCCACCGTGATCGTCGCGGTCGGACCGTTACGGTGCTTGGCGACGATCAGGTCGGCCTCGCCCGCGCGCGGGGACTCCTTCTCGTAGGCGTCCTCGCGGTGCAGCAGGATGACCATGTCGGCGTCCTGCTCGATCGAGCCGGACTCGCGGAGGTCCGAGACCATCGGCCGCTTGTCGGTGCGCTGCTCGGGACCACGGTTCAGCTGGGACAGCGCGATGACCGGGACTTCCAGCTCCTTGGCGAGCAGCTTGAGGTTACGGGACATGTCCGAGACCTCCTGCTGACGGTTCTCGGCCCGCCGGGAGCCGCCGGACTGCATCAGCTGGAGGTAGTCGATGACGACCAGCTTGATGTCGTTGCGCTGCTTCAGCCGGCGGCACTTGGCGCGGATCTCCATCATCGACAGGTTCGGCGAGTCGTCGATGAACAGCGGCGCCTCGCTGACGTCGGGCATCCGGCGGGCCACCCGCGTCCAGTCGTCGTCCGTCATGTTCCCGGAGCGCATGTGGTGCAGCGCCACCCGGGCCTCGGCGGAGAGCAGGCGCATGGCGATCTCGTTGCGGCCCATTTCGAGCGAGAAGATCACGCTCGGCAGCTTGTGGTGGATCGAGCAGGCCCGGGCGAAGTCCAGCGCCAGGGTGGACTTGCCCATCGCGGGACGGGCCGCGATGACGATCATCTGGCCGGGGTGGAGGCCGTTGGTGAGCTGGTCGAAGTCGGCGAAGCCGGTGGGGACGCCGGACATCTCGCCGTTGCGGGAGCCGATCGCCTCGATCTCGTCGAGGGCGCCCTCCATGATGTCGGAGAGCGGGGCGTAGTCCTCGTTGGTGCGCTGCTCGGTGACGGCGTAGATCTCCGCCTGGGCGGCGTTGACGATCTCGTCCACGTCGCCCTCGGCCGCGTAGCCCATGCCGGCGATCCGGGTGCCCGCCTCGACCAGCCGGCGCAGCACCGCGCGCTCGTGCACGATCTGGGCGTAGTACTCGGCGTTGGCCGCGGTCGGGACGGAGTTGACCAGGGTGTGCAGGTAGGAGGCGCCGCCGACGCGCTGGAGCTCGCCGCGCTTGGTCAGCTCGCCGGCCACGGTGATCGGGTCGGCCGGCTCGCCGCGGGCGTAGAGGTCGAGGATCGCGCCGTGGACCATCTCGTGCGCGGGCCGGTAGTAGTCGACCGGCTTGAGCACCTCGACCACGTCGGCGATGGCGTCCTTGGAGAGCAGCATGCCGCCGAGGACGGACTTCTCGGCGTCCAGGTCCTGCGGCGGGACGCGCTCGAAGCCGTCCACGCCCCCGCCCCCGTCGCCGCCGCCCTCGTCCCGGCGCTGCCAGCCGCCGTCCTTCCGGTCGCCCTTGCCGCCCTTCTGGAAGCCGCCCTTCTGGCCGTCACGGCCACCGCCCTGACCGCCCTGGCCACGGCCGCGCGAGACCGGCAGCCGGTCCCCCGGGCCGTCCGGGAAGGGGGCGTCGTCGAAGGCGCCGGCCGGGAAGGGGTCCTCGGCGGGCTGCCAGTCCTCCTCCGGCGGCGGGGCGTCGTGGTCGTCGTACTGGGGGCCGGTCACGCGTGTTCCCCGATCAGCGAGTGGTGCGAAGGTGGAGCGGGCTTGCCGGTGGCTGGGTGGAGCGGAGCCGCTCCTCTTTGTACGCCACGGTCCCGACAAAACGGACGCCGGGGCGGCGGGAGTGTCGGGCGGAGGGCCCACGCTAAGGCGCCGGACGCCGTTGCGCCAAGGCGGTTATCCACAGGGGGTGTGGATGACCGGCCCCGTCCTGTGGAGAACTGCCGCAAAGCTGTGGACACCCCTGTGGACGTCCCTGTGGATAACCGAACAATCGATCCACCGTCAACCTGTTGACCTGGGATTACCTCTTCCCGGTCCTGTGCATGAGAAATTCTTCACACACCTCCGAACGGCTGTGGGCGCAGAGCGGACGAACCGCGCCGCTCAAGATTTCGAGTAATAGTCACTAGGCCCTTACATCCATTACCTGTGGATGAGTAGCCTGGAGCCCATGACCGCCTCGCCCCCGACCCCGGCCCCGAAGCCCTCGCGACGCCGGCACGACCGGGAGATCCTCGCCCTGGCCGTCCCGGCCTTCGGCGCACTCGTCGCCGAACCGCTCTTCCTGATGGCCGACTCGGCGATCGTCGGCCACCTCGGCACCCCCCAGCTGGCCGGGGTGGGCGTCGCCTCCGCCGCGCTCTCCACCGCGACCGGCGTGTTCGTCTTCCTCGCCTACGCCACCACCGCGGCGGTCGCCCGCCGGATCGGCGCCGGGGACCGCCGGGGCGCCGTGCAGCAGGGCATCGACGGCATCTGGCTCGCCCTGGGCCTGGCCGTCCCGGTGGTCCTCCTCACCCTGGTGCTGGCGCCCTGGGCGGCCGACGCGCTGGGCGCCTCGGCGACCGCCGCGCCGCACGCGGTGACGTACCTGCGGATCAGCTCGCTCGGCATCCCGGCGATGCTCATGGTGCTGGCCGCCACCGGGGTGCTGCGCGGCCTCCAGGACACCCGCACGCCACTGGTGGTGGCCGTCGCGGGCTTCGCCGCCAACATCGGCCTGAACGCCGGCCTGGTGTACGGCGCCGGGCTCGGGGTGGCCGGCTCGGCCTGGGGCACCGTGCTCGCCCAGACCGGGATGGCCGCCGCCTACCTGGTCGTGGTGGTCCGCGGCGCCCGCCGGGAAGGGGCCTCGCTGCGGCCGGACACCGCGGGCATCCGGGCCAGTGCCAGGGCCGGCGGCCCGCTGCTGGTCCGGACGATCAGTCTGCGCGCGGTGCTGATGACCGCCACCGCGGTCGCCGCCAGGCTCGGCGACGACCAGGTCGCCGCCCACCAGATCACCATGGCGCTGTTCAACTTCCTGGCCTTCGCGCTGGACGCGATCGCGATCGCCGGCCAGGCCATCATCGGCCGCTACCTGGGCGCCTCGGATGTCCCCGGCGCCAGGGCCGCCACCCGGCGGATGGTCGAGTGGGGCGTCGTCTCCGGACTGGTGCTCGGCCTGCTGGTGGTGGTCGCCCGCCCGCTGTACGTCCCGCTCTTCACACCCGATCCGGCCGTCCGGGCCCAGCTGGACACCGCCCTGCTGCTGCTCGCGCTCACCCAGCCGGTGGCCGGCCCGGTCTTCGTGCTGGACGGCGTGCTGATGGGCGCCGGGGACGGCCGCTACCTGGCCTGGGCCGGGCTCGCCACCCTGGCGGTGTTCGTCCCGGTGGCCCTGGCGGTGCCGGCCACCGGCACCGGACTGGCCGGGCTCTGGTGGGCGATGAACCTGTTCATGCTGCTGCGGGCCGGCTTCCTGGCCTGGCGCGCCCGCGGCGGCAAGTGGCTGGTCACCGGAGCGGTGCGCGGCTGAGACCCGAAGAGAACCGGGCCGGAAAAGACCGAGGGCCGGACTCCCGGAGGAGTCCGGCCCTCAGGCCTTGTGCTCTACGGAGCTCAGGCAGCCACGACGGCGACGTCGAGGTTGGCCACGACGTCCGAGTGCAGCTTGACCGAGACCTTGTGGGAGCCCACGGTCTTGATCGGCGAGGCGATCGCGACGGCGCGCTTGTCCACGGCCGGGCCGCCGGCGGCCTTGATGGCCTCGACGACGTCGGCCTGGGTCACCGAGCCGAACAGACGGCCGGCGTCGCCCGAGCGGACGGCCAGCTTGACCTGGACGCCCTCGAGCTGACCCTTGACCGCGGTGGCGGCCTCGAGGGTCTGGATCTCGTGGATCTTCCGGGCGCGACGGATGGCGTCGACGTCCTTCTGACCACCCTTGGTCCAGCGGATGGCGAAGCCACGCGGGACCAGGTAGTTGCGGGCGTAGCCGTCCTTGACCTCGACGACCTCGCCGGCGGAGCCGAGACCCGGCACCTCGTGAGTGAGGATGATCTTCATTACTTGGTCACCCTCTCTTAGCGCGCGGTGCTGGTGTAGGGCAGCAGCGCCATCTCACGGCTGTTCTTCACGGCCGTGGCGACGTCACGCTGGTGCTGGGTGCAGTTGCCGGTCACCCGACGGGCACGGATCTTGCCGCGGTCGGAGATGTACTTCCGCAGCAGGTTCGTGTCCTTGTAGTCAACGTAGTTGACCTTGTCCTTGCAGAAGACGCAAACCTTCTTCTTCGGCTTGCGAGCAGGCGGCTTCGCCATTGTGTGCTCCATTTGGGGTTCACGGCCCGGCGGGCGTCCGGGGACGCCGGCGGCCGGGCCGCACGAAATCTGTCAGCTCTTAGAACGGGGGCTCTTCCGAGTAGCCGCCACCGCCGCCGGCCGGGGCACCCCAGCCGCCGCCCTGGTTTCCACCGGACGGGGCGCTGGAGGCCCAGGGGTCGTCGGAGGGGCCGGACTGGCCGCCGCCGGAGTTTCCACCCCAGCTGCCGCCGCCCTGCTGGCCGCCGCCGCCGGAGTTTCCACCCCAGCTGCCGCCGCCGCCCTGGCCGCCACCCTGCTGGCCGCCGAAGCCGCCACCGGGGGCGCCGGACCGGTTGGCCCGGGTGACCTTGGCGGTCGCCGAGCGCAGGCTCGGACCGACCTCGTCGACCTCGACCTCGAAGACCGTCCGCTTCTCGCCTTCCTTGGTCTCGTAAGACCGCTGGCGCAGTCGGCCCTGCACGATGACGCGCATGCCGCGCTGCAGCGACTCGGCCACGTTCTCCGCCGGCTGCCGCCAGACGTTGCACGTGAGGAAGAGGCTCTCGCCGTCCTTCCACTCGTTCGTCTGACGGTCGAAGGTGCGGGGGGTGGACGCGATGCGGAACTTCGCGACCGCCGCACCCGACGGGGTGAAGCGCAGCTCGGGGTCGTCGACGAGATTGCCGACGAGGGTGATGACGGTCTCGCCTGCCATGGTGGTGATGACCTCTCGGGAAGATGTCCGTTCACCGCTGTTTCACGTGAAACAGCGGACGCGAGCTACCCGAGACCCGAAGGCCTCAGAGGTGGCTCAGTGGGTGTCCGGGCGCAGGACCTTGGTCCGCAGAACCGACTCGCTCAGGCCCAGCTGGCGGTCGAGCTCCTTGACGACCTCAGGCGTGGCCTTGAGGTCGATGACCGAGTAGATGCCCTCGGACTGCTTGTTGATCTCGTAAGCCAGACGGCGGCGACCCCAGGTGTCGACCTTCTCCACCTTGCCACCCGCGTTGCGGACGACAGTGAGGAAGTTCTCGATCAGGGGGGAGACAGCGCGCTCCTCGACCGAGGGGTCGAGGATGACCATCAGCTCGTAGTGACGCATGAGTAACCCACCTCCTTTGGACTCAGCGGCCACGGTCTCTCCGTGGCAGGAGGGTTGTGCGTAGCGTCGGCACCGGAGCAGTGACGACTCCGGCCCACCGTAGCGGCCGGGTCGGACAATCGGCCCCCGCTCCGCCCGGAGGCGGATCCCACCCGGTAGAGGGTGCAGAGGGGGCACAACTACACCAGTGCAGACGGCACAGCCTACCTGCACCCGGACGGCCGAACAAAACGCATAGGGGTTGTGAGAGCGGCCCAAGCGCCGCAATCTGGACGGAACGGGATTCCTGCCCGTTCGTCTCCACGCCAGGAGGTGGGACCCATGGCACAGTCCGTCCACCGCATGCCCGCCCTCACCCTGAACACCGACGGCCACCCGCACCCCCGCGAGAACGCCCTGGTGGGCGTCACCGCCGTGCTGGGCGTGATCGCCTTCACCACCTCGTTCTTCCACAACCTGCACCTGCTGACCTCGTGGACCGGCCTGTTCGGCATCGTCACGGGCCTGTGGGGCATGTTCGTCTCGGTCACCACCGCCGAGCGCTTCGTCCTGATGATCACACTCGGCGCCGCCGCGATCGGCTTCTACCTCGGCATCGCCCGCGGCGGTCTCTGGGGCTGAACCGGGCCCCCGCGCCCCCTCGCACGCCCCCGGACCGCACCGCTGGGACCGAGCCCACAGGCCCCGCCCGGAACCCTCGCCGCCCCCGTCGCGTATCTGCAGAGGAGACAGGTACCCGACGGGGGCGCCGCCGTGCCCGCAGCGACGGGCGCCCGGACCCCGGACGATAAGGTCAGCCCGAGAACCTGGGCCACCGCAGCCCGACGACGAGGAGCACCGAGCACATGAGCCTGCGCCTGAGGACGATCACCCGCGAGGAGCACCTCGCCTTCATCAGGAGCCGCGCCTCGGCCAGCCACATGCAGGTGCCGTCGTGGGGCGACGTGAAGGCCGAGTGGCGCTCCGAGTCGATCGGCTGGTTCGACGAGACCGACCAGCTCGTCGGCGCCGGCCTGGTCCTCTACCGCCAGCTGCCCAAGCTCAAGCGCTACCTCGCCTACCTGCCCGAGGGACCGGTCATCGACTGGTTCGACCGCGACCTCGACCGCTGGCTCTCCCCGATGCTGGCGCACCTCAAGTCGCAGGGCGCGTTCTCGGTGAAGATGGGCCCGCCGATCGTCATCCGCCGCTGGAACGCCCCCACCATCAAGGAGGCCATCGCCGGCAAGCAGGCCAAGCGCCTGCGCGACGTCGAGGCCGACTGGTACGAGGCCCGCGCCTTCGAGGTGGCCGACCGGCTGCGCAAGGCCGGCTGGCTGCAGGGCGAGGACGGCGGCGCCGGCTTCGGCGACGTCCAGCCCCGCTACGTCTTCCAGGTGCCGCTGGCCAACCGCTCGCTGGACGACATCCACAAGAACTTCAACCAGCTCTGGCGCCGCAACATCAAGAAGGCCGAGAAGAGCGGCGTCGAGGTCTACCAGGGCGGCTACGACGACCTGCCGATCTTCCACCAGCTCTACCTGGTCACCGCCGAGCGCGACAAGTTCACCCCGCGCCCGCTGGCCTACTTCCAGCGGATGTGGAAGGCCCTGGTGGCCGAGGACCCGAACCGCATGCGGCTCTACATCGCCTACCACGAGGGCGAGCCGCTGGCCGCCACCACGATGCTGGTGGTCGGCGAGCACGTCTGGTACTCCTACGGCGCCTCGGCCAACCACAAGCGCGAGGTCAAGCCGTCCAACGCCATCCAGTGGCGGATGATGCGCGACTCCTACGCCCTCGGCGGCGGGGTGTACGACCTGCGCGGCATCAGTGACACCCTGGACGAGAACGACCACCTGTTCGGCCTGATCCAGTTCAAGGTCGGCACCGGCGGCCAGGCGGCCGAGTACCTCGGCGAGTGGGACTTCCCGCTCAACAAGCTGCTGCACAAGGCCCTCGACCTCTACATGTCCCGCCGCTGAGGAGGCTGACCCGATGACGCTGTCGCTCTACCTCGAGACCGAACGCTGGCGCACCCACCAGCGCTCCGTCCTCGCCGAGTTCCCCGGCCTGGTGCCCGTCGCCAAGGGGAACGGCTACGGCCTGGGCAACCACCGGCTGGCCGAGGAGGCGACGCTGCTGGGCACCGGGGTGCTCGCCGTCGGTACCGCGTACGAGGCGGCCGACGCCGCCGAGTGGTACGGCGGCGAGCTGCTGGTGCTCACCCCGTACCGGGTCGGCGAGGAGGTGCTCCCGCTGCCGCACGCCCGGGTGATCCGGACGGTGGCCAGCGTGGAGGCGCTGCGCTCGCTGCACGGTGCCCGGGTGGTGCTGGAGTGCATGACCACCATGCGCCGGCACGGCGTGAGCGCGGCCGACCTGCGCACCGTCGCCAACGAGCTGGAGGGCGTCGCCTTCGAGGGCCTGGCGCTGCACCTGCCGATGGACCGGCCGGACGGCTCCAGCCCGATCGAGGAGGTCGCGTACTGGGTGGACACCGCCCGGGCGGCCGGCATCCCGGTGCACACCGTGTTCGTCAGCCACCTCGGCGCGGCCGGCATGGACCAGCTGGCCCAGCGCTACCCGGAGACGGTCTTCCGGGCCCGGATCGGCACCCGGCTCTGGCTCGGCGACCACGCCGCGCTGGAGGTCCGGGCCACCGTCCTGGACGTCACCCCGCTGCAGAAGGGCGACCGCTACGGCTACCGCCAGCACCCGGCGCCCTCCGACGGCCACATCCTGGTGGTCGCCGGCGGCACCGCGCACGGCATCGGCCTGGAGGCGCCCAAGTACCTCCAGAGCATGGGGGCGCGGGCCAAGGGCATCGCCCGGGCCGGCCTGGCGACCGTCAACAAGACCAAGTCGCCGTTCCACTGGGCCGGCAAGCAGCTGTGGTTCGCCGAGCCGCCGCACATGCAGGTCTCGCTGCTCTTCCTGGACGGGGAGACCAAGCCCCCGGCGATCGGCGAGGAGCTCGGTCTCCAGGTCCGGCACACCACCACGCACTTCGACCGCGTGGTGGACCGCTGACCCGCCAGGCCTTTCCGACCCGCCAGGCCTTTCCGACCGGCTAGGCCTTTTCGGCCGGCTCCGGCAGCTCGGGCTCGTTGAGCCACTGCTCGGGGCCGGCCGGCGCGTACCCGGCGTAGCTCTCCTCCTCGCGCAGCCGGCGGGCGGTGCCCAGCACGGACACGTCCGGGGCGTGGTCCAGCACCCCGCCGGAGGGGTCGTCGCTGCCGTCCCAGCGCACCGGGTCGCGGTCCGGGTGGAGGACGTCGCGGACCACCAGGGCGACCAGGTACAGCGTGCCCAGCAGGTGCAGCCCGATCGCGAAGTGGTACCAGCCCTCGCCGATCCCGTGCTGCTTGGAGCCGGTGACCAGGCCCAGGTGGGACCAGATGCCCAGGGTGTAGAGCACCTCGCAGGCCTGCCAGACCAGGAAGTCCCGCCAGCGCGGCCGGGCCAGCACCGCGAGCGGCAGCAGCCAGAGCGCGTACTGCGGCGAGTACACCTTGTTGACCAGCACGAACAGCGCGACCACCAGGAAGGCCAGCTGGGCGAAGCGCGGCCGGCGCGGGGCCGAGAAGCCGAGCCACGCTATGGCCAGGCAGCCCAGCACCATCAGCACGCCGATGTAGACGTCGAGGTCGGCCAGCCCGGCGCCCCGGCGCTGCATCAGGATCAGCCAGAACGAGCCGTAGTCCTCGCCGCGGTGCTTGCTGAACACGTAGAAGGTCGACCAGCCCCGCCAGTTGGCCAGCATGATCGGCAGGTTGACCACCAGCCAGGAGCCGACCGCGCCGCCCAGCATCACCCGGAACTCGCGCCACCGGCCGGCCCGCCAGCAGAGCACCAGCAGCGGGCCGATCAGCAGCAGCGGGTAGAGCTTGGCCGCGGTGGCCAGGCCGATGAAGACACCGGCCCAGCCCGGGCGGGCACCGCTCCACCAGGCCATCGCCACGGCGGCCAGGGCGACCGCGAGCAGGTCCCAGTTGACGGTGCCGTTGAGCAGCAGGACGGGGGCGAGCGCGAACAGCAGCGCGTCCCATGGACGGCGCCGGTGGGTGCGGGAGAGCGCCACCGCGGCGACCACCGCGCAGGCCATCAGCATCCCGGCGTTGATCGCCCAGAACCACTGCTCCTGGCTCTGCTGGTCCCCGCCGCCCGGCGTCAGCCAGGCCGCGACCTGCATGAACAGGCCGGTCAGCACCGGGTACTCCAGGTACTGGAGGTCCCCCGAGGAGCCCGGGATGCGGTCCACGTACGGGTGCAGCCCGGCCGCGAAGCCGCGTCCGGAGAACAGGTGCGGGATGTCGCTGTAGCAGGCGTGGATGTACTGCGGCGAGCCCGGCTGGAACCAGGCCTGCTCGTAGCAGGGCAGCTTCTGCACCATCCCGAGCACCGACACCACGATCACCGCGAGCGCCAGGAAGCGCGCCGGGACCCACCAGGAGACGCCGAGCAGCGCCCGGCGGCCCGGGGGCCCGCCGAACACCTCGCTGCCGGCCGCCGCCACCGGGTCCTCGTCGGCCGGCACGACCACGGTGTTGGCCGGCGGCGCGGCCGTGGCGACGGCTGCCGGGAGGGGCCCTGCGGCGGCGCCGGACCCGTCCGGCCCGGCGGTTTCGTCACGATCGCTCGACGTCATGCCGGACATCCTGCCGCACCCGTCCCGCCGGGACGAGGAGGACCCCGCAACGGTCTGTACCTCTTCGCCGCGGGCGGGCGCGGCGGGCGCGACGGAAACGGCGGTGGCGGCCCTCCGAGGAGGACCGCCACCGCCGTGGTTCCGGGTTCCGGGTTCCGCCCGGCCGGGGCTACTGCCCGGCCGCCCCGCCGCCCTGGAGACCGCCCGTGCTGCTCGGCGTCGGCTTGCCGCCGCCGGTCGGGCGTCCGCCACCGCCACCGTTGCCGCCGCCCGGCGGCGTGGTGTCCGTCGGTCCCGGCGGCTGCGTCTGGCAGCCGATCACCGGCAGGCAGCTGTTGCCCGGGTTCGGCCTGGTGTGCGAGGGGGTCGGCTGGTCGCCGGGGCAGTCCACGCCGGGCACGCAGGTCTGGGTGGGCTGCGGCTGCACGGGCGGCTGCGGCGCCTGCGTCTGGGCGGCCGGCGGGGCCGTCGGGCTGTCGGTCGTGGTCGGGGTCGCCGCCGCGCTGGCCGTGGACGGCGCGCCGGAGGAGTCGACCTCGGTGCCGACCGGCTGCGGGGTCGGGAAGTCCATCTTCTTCTCGTTGGCCAGTGCGGCCTTCATGTACCGGGTGAAGACGTCGGTCGGGATGTCACCACCGTGGATGGACTCCTTGCCGCCGGTGCCGTTGAGCGACTGCCGCTCGTGCTTGGTCGGGTCCTCGCGCCACATCGCGACGCTGGTCGCCAGCTGCGGGGTGTAGCCGACCCACCAGGCCGACTTGTTCTGGTCGGTGGTACCGGTCTTGCCGGCCACCGGGCGGCCCAGGTCCTTCGTCTTCTTACCGGTACCGTTCACCGCCACGTTCACCAGCGTGTCGGTGACGTTGTCGGCCACGGCCGGCTCCAGCGCGACCTTGGGCTCCTTCTTGCCGAAGCCCGGCCGCTCCACGCCGCTCACCTCGACCTTGGTGACCGAGTACGGCTCGGCCTCCTTGCCGCTGGCCGCCAGGGTGCCGTAGGCGGTGGCCATCCGGATCGGGCTGATGGTGGAGGTGCCGAGCGGGAAGGTCGCCGTCTTCGGGTCGGCGAGGCTCTCCTTCTTGATGCCCATCTGCACCGCGATGTCGGCCACGTTCTGGCCGCCGACGTCCTGGTTCAGCTGGACGAAGGGCACGTTGTACGAGTACTGCATGGCCATCCGCAGCGAGACGTAGCCGCGCTTGCCGGCGTCCTCGTTCTTCTGCCGGTAGGGCTTGCCGTCGTCGCCGATCACCAGCGAGCCGTCCGCCTTGCGGATCTCGGACATGTCGTCGGCCAGGTAGCGGCTGTCGGCGTTGATCCGCTTCGGCTTGCCCTTGTCGTCCTTCGCGGTCTGCACGCCGGTCTGCATCGCGGTGGCCAGCACGAAGGGCTTGAAGGTCGAACCGACCTGGACGCCGGTGGCGTCGGCGTTGTTGTCGAAGTGGCCGTTCTCCACGCCGTCGCCGCCGTAGAGGGCGACGATCGCGCCGTCGCCGGGGCGGATGCTGGCGGAGCCGAACTGGATGTTGGTGTCGTTGTCCGGCCGCTTCTGCGGGTTGAGGTTCTCCGCCTTGACGGCGTCGACGGCGCTCTTCAGCGCGTCGACCTTGTCCTTCTCGAAGGTGGTGTAGATCTTCAGGCCGCCCCGGTCGATCATCTGCTGGGTGATCGTCTTGTCGGTGGCCATCACGTACTTGTTGGCGGTGTCGACCAGGTAGCTGATCTCACCGTTCATGTTGGAGTTGGGCTTCTGCGCGATCGGGTCCGGGAACGCGGTGCACTTGGCGCGCTCCTCCGGGGTGATGGCCTTGGTGTCCACCATCTGGTCCAGGATCCAGTTCCACCGGCCCTGGGCCCGGTCCTTGTTGGCCGGGTTGGTGGGGTCGTAGTACGCCGCACCCTTGAGCAGACCGGCCAGCATGGCGCTCTGACAGACGTTGAGGTCCTTGGCGTCCACCCCGTAGTACGCCTGGGCGGCCGCCTGGGCACCGTTCGCACCGCGACCGAACCAGCTGGTGTTCAGGTAGCCGGTGAGGATCTCCGGCTTCTCCTTCTCCTGGTTGATCTTCAGCGTGATGAAGAACTCCCTCACCTTGCGGCTGAGGGTCTGCTCCTGGCTCAGGTAGGCGTTCTTCACGTACTGCTGGGTGATCGTCGAGGCGCCCTGGGTCTCACCGCCCTTCGCCATGTTCCAGACCGCGCGGAGCATGCCCTTGGGGTCGATGCCGCTGTCGGTCTTGAAGCTCTTGTTCTCCGCGGCGATGACGGCGTCCTGGAGGTGCGGACTGATGTCCTTGAGCTCGACGATCTGACGGTTGGTCTGGCCCTTGCGGGTCATCTCCGTGTTGTCGGCCCAGTAGTAGATCGTGTTCTGGTCCTTCACCAGATCGTTCAGCTTGGGGACCTCGGTGGTCTGGTACAGGTAGAACACCAGGCCCACGAAGCAGCCGAAGACCAGGACGAAGGCGCTCAGCCACTGCTTCCAGGACGGCAGCCAGCGCCGGACGCCGGTCTTGCCGAACCGCGGGTAGTCGATGAAGCGCTTCTTGCCGGGGCCGGCGGCCGCGGCGGCGGAGGCGGCCGCGGCGTCACCGCGCCGGCCACCCCCCTTGGCGCCCTTCTTCTGGGCGGCCTTGCGCATCTCCGCACGGGTCATCCGGGGCTGCTGTGCGGTCTCCCTGACCCCCGAGGGGCGTCGCCGACCGGCGCCGTCCGAGCGCAGCTCGTCGGGTCCCGGCCCCTCGCCCTGACGGCCACCGCCTCCCGGGGGCTGCTGCCCCTCACCGCCCGGGTTGGGCGTCCTTCGCCGTCGCTCGCTCATCTTCCAGCCACTCCTCGCCAGGCGTTTCCAGCCTGAAGGCAGGGTTCACGTCCGATGCCCGCCAACCGCCCTGATCCCGGAGGTGGTCCTCGTGCACACGCGACAGCGTACGCAGCACGGATATACAACTAATCGGACATCAGTTGCCAATGCCCGCAAAACGGCAACAGATCATTACAAGCCCGTTGCCAACACCAGCCGCGCGTCGGCTTGTGATCACATTCACGCGCGCCCCTCTTGCCCGTTCCGGGGGTCGGGTTTACTGTTCTCGATATATCGAGCCGATACATCGAAGCGGTATACCGCCGGATGCAGCGGCCGATCGGACACCGAGCGGGAGGAGGGCGGCGACAGTGGGCAGGCGCTCAGGAGTGCTGGAGTTCGCCGTCCTCGGGCTGCTCCACGACGCCCCGATGCACGGCTACGAGCTGCGCAAGCGGCTGAACATCCTGCTCGGGACGTTCCGGGCGCTTTCCTACGGGACGCTCTACCCCTGCCTGAAGAGCCTGGTCGCCCAGGGCTTCCTGGTCGAGGACAACCCCGACGTCGAGTACGTCCCGGCCACCGCGCTCAACGGCAAGCGGTCCAAGATCGTCTACCGGCTCTCCGCCGAAGGGAAGCAGCGCTTCGAGGAGCTGCTCGCCGACTCCGGCCCGGACGCCTGGGAGGACGAGCACTTCGGCGTGCACTTCGCCTTCTTCGGCCAGACCGACCGGGCCGTGCGGATGCGCGTCCTGGAGGGGCGCCGCAGCCGGCTGGAGGAGCGGCTGGAGCGGATGCGCAACTCGCTGGCCCGCGCCCGCGAGCGGTTCGACGACTACACCGTCGAACTCCAGCGGCACGGACTGGAGTCGGTGGAGCGCGAGGTCCGCTGGCTCAACGAGCTGATCGAGACCGAGCGGTCCAACCGCACCGGAAAGACCGGCCCCGACGCCGGCGGCAGCGCCGCCGGACCCCGCAAGACTTCGGACGGCCGTGGCCAGGAGACCGGGTCCCCGGACCCGTCCGGGCCACCGTACGACCGCCCGGGGCGCTCCGCCCAGGAGCGCTGACACCGCGCCAGCCCTGTGCCGCGCGGCAGGAATGGGCGCCTCGCGCCCGTGCACGCAGTCATCGAAGAAGCAGGACGAGTTCCGCCTACCCCGGCGGGCCTCATGAGATCACAGGGAGCAACCGGAATGGGTTCGGTTCGCGTAGCCATCGTGGGCGTGGGCAACTGCGCCGCGTCGCTGGTGCAGGGTGTCGAGTACTACAAGGACGCCGACCCGGCCGGCAAGGTCCCCGGGCTGATGCACGTCCAGTTCGGTGAGTACCACGTCCGCGACGTGGAGTTCGTCGCCGCCTTCGACGTCGACGCCAAGAAGGTCGGCTTCGACCTGGCCGACGCCATCGGCAACAGCGAGAACAACACCATCAAGATCTGCGACGTGCCGCCGACCGGCGTGACCGTCCAGCGCGGCCACACCCTCGACGGCCTGGGCAAGTACTACCTGGAGACCATCGAGGAGTCGGACGAGGCGCCGGTCGACGTCGTCCAGGTCCTCAAGGACCAGCAGGTCGACGTCCTCGTCTGCTACCTGCCCGTCGGTTCCGAGGACGCGGCCAAGTTCTACGCCCAGTGCGCCATCGACGCCAAGGTCGCCTTCGTGAACGCCCTGCCGGTGTTCATCGCGGGCACCAAGGAGTGGGCGGACAAGTTCACCGAGGCCGGCGTGCCGATCGTCGGTGACGACATCAAGTCCCAGGTCGGCGCGACCATCACGCACCGCGTGATGGCCAAGCTGTTCGAGGACCGCGGTGTCATCCTCGAGCGCACCATGCAGCTGAACGTCGGCGGCAACATGGACTTCAAGAACATGCTCGAGCGCGAGCGCCTGGAGTCCAAGAAGATCTCCAAGACCCAGGCCGTCACCTCGCAGATCCGCGACCGCGAGCTGGGCGCCAAGAACGTCCACATCGGTCCCTCGGACTACGTGGCCTGGCTGGACGACCGCAAGTGGGCGTACGTCCGCCTCGAGGGTCGCGCGTTCGGCGACGTCCCGCTGAACCTGGAGTACAAGCTCGAGGTCTGGGACTCCCCGAACTCCGCCGGTGTCATCATCGACGCCGTGCGCGCCGCGAAGATCGCCAAGGACCGCGGCATCGGCGGCCCGATCCTGTCGGCCTCCTCGTACTTCATGAAGTCCCCGCCGGTGCAGTACTTCGACGACGAGGCCCGCGAGAACGTCGAGAAGTTCATCCGCGGCGAGGTCGAGCGCTGAGCGCAGCGAGGTTCGCGACTGTTGAGCGCTGAGCGCTGAGCACAGCGAAGTTCGCGACTGTCGGACGCCGAGCGCTGAGCCTTGGGCTCTGAGCGCTGAGCGCCGCCAGCTCGCAGGAAGGGCCCGTGGTCTCCGGATCGCGGGCCCTTCACGTTCTCGCGGCCAATGTTTCACGTGAAACAGCGGCCGGTTCCATGGCACTCTGGGCGGGTGGCGATCACCGAGAACGGCAGCACCCACCAGTCCGCGCACCGCGCCACGCTCCTCGACCTGATGAAGGGCCGCGACTTCCGGCGGCTGCTGACCGCCCGGGTGCTCTCCCAGCTCTCGGACGGCGTCTTCCAGGTCTCGCTCGCCGCGTACGTGGTCTTCTCCCCCGAGAAGCAGTCCTCCCCGGCCGACATCGCCTCGGTGCTGGCCGTGATGCTGCTGCCGTTCTCGGTGATCGGCCCGTTCGCCGGTGTGCTGCTGGA
The DNA here is from genome assembly GCF_042885595.1 of Kitasatospora sp. NPDC058046. NCBI lineage: Bacteria > Bacillati > Actinomycetota > Actinomycetes > Kitasatosporales > Streptomycetaceae > Kitasatospora > Kitasatospora sp. NPDC058046. Next base: position 67,964 of record NZ_JBHVRS010000013.1, on the reverse strand, counting down.
CCGCTGGCGCCGCCGCCAGGTGCTCTACTTCGGCAACCTGGCCCGCTTCGGACTGGGCCTGGGCACCGGCGCGCTGCTGCTGGCACAGGCCCCGACCTGGCTGTTCTTCGCCTCGGCCCTGCTGGTCACCGCGCTCAACCGGTTCATCCTGGCCGGCCTGTCCGCCGCCCTGCCCCGGGTGGTGGAGCAGGACCAGCTGGTCACCGCCAACGCCCTCTCCCCCACCCTCGGGACGGTCGCCGCCGCCTCCGGCGGGGGCATCGGCTTCGCGCTGCACCAGCTGATGGCCCCCGGGCCGAGGGCCGACGCCGCCCTGGTCACGGTGGCCGCGCTGCTCTACCTGTCGGCCGCGCTGGCCGCCCGGCGGATGGACCGCGACCTGCTCGGCCCGGAGCAGCACCGGGACCGCCCGGGGCTCGGCCAGGCGCTGGTCCGGGCCGCCGTCGAACTCGGCGCCGCGGTGCGCCACCTGGTCCGGGACTGCCGGCCCGCCGTGCACGCGCTGGCCGCCGTCACCGCGGCCCGGTTCTGCTACGGCGTGCTGATCGTGGTGGTGGTGATGCTCGCCCGGTACACCTTCAACGACCCGACCGACAGCGCGGCCGGGCTGGTCACCCTCGGCCAGGCGGTCGGCCTGTCCGCCGCCGGGTTCTTCGTCGCCGCGCTGGTCAGCCCCTGGTGCACCCGCCGGCTGGGCCTGGCCGGGTGGATGACGGCCTGCCTGGTCGCCCCGGTGGTCTTCGTCCCGGCGCTGGGCCTGAGCTTCACCCTGGTGCCCTGCCTGCTCGCCGCCCTGCTGCTCGGGGTGGTCACCCAGGGCACCAAGATCTGCGCCGACACGGCGGTCCAGGAGTCGGTCGAGGACGAGTACCGCGGCCGGGTCTTCGCCATCTACGACGTGCTGTTCAACGTCGCCTTCGTGGCCGCCGCCCTGGTCACCGCGCTGGTGCTGCCGCTGTCCGGCCGCTCGGTCGCGGTGGTGCTCGGGGTCGCCGGGGTATACGCGCTGACGGCGGTCCTCTACCTGCGCTCCGCCCGCCGGAGTCCCCTCCCCCGCTGACCAGGCCTCCTGGAAACCCGCGGGGCTCGGGGCCGACGGCGTCCGACCGACTCGCTAAGGTACTCGAACCTGTCGTAGCGACAGAACTCTGTCTCGGGGGACGAACTGATGAGCACACCGCCCAATCCGTACGGGCCGCCCTCGTCGGCCCCGGTGGGCCCGCCCGCAGCACCGCCGTACGGGGCACCCGTCCCCCCGCCGGCCGCGCCGTACGGGCCGCCGCCGGCCTACGGACAGCCCGCGCCGCCGCCCCCGCCCGGCTTCGGCCCGCCGCCCGCCTACGGACAGCAGCCGAACGGCCAACCGCCGTACGGGCAGTCGGCCCCCGGGCCGTACGGGCAGCAGCCGCCCCCCGGGCCGTACGGCTACCCGCAGCCCGCGCCGCCGGTGCAGCCCGCGCCGGCCGCCAAGCGCGGCATCCGCTCCAAGCTGCGGATCGTCGGAGTGGTCGGCGGCTGCCTGGCGTTGGCGGTGGGCTACTTCGTGGCCGGGCCGAGCGTCAGCAGCGCCAAGGCCGGCGACTGTGTGCACGCCAGCGGCTCCCGAGATGTCGAGATCGTCAAGTGCACTGACACCAAAGCGAATTACCGGGTGCTGTCGAAGTTCGAGGGCACCACGGACGTGACCCGCTGCCAGCAGACGCCGCAGACCACGACCGCCGTCTCGGGCAAGAGCGGCCGCCGCTGGAACAAGAAGCGGTACGTGCTCTGCCTCGGCCCGCTGGCGCCCGCCACCACCGGCGTCCCGCCGGTGAAGAAGTCCTGAACTCTTCCGCTCTTCCTTTCCCGGGGGACCCCTTGTCCGTTCCGCCTCCGCCCCAGATGCCGTACGGCCCGCCACCGGGCGACGGCAACCCGTACGCCTCCGGCGGTTCCTACGGCGCCCCGCCGCCGCCCCCGCCGCCGCCGCCCGGGTACGGCTACCCGAGCGCGCCGCCGCCGCCCGAGCAGCCGTACGGCGTCCAGCCCCCGCCCGGCGGTTACGGCTACGGGTACCCGCCGCCGCCCCCGATGGACGGGACCACCTGCCGGTTCTGCGGCGGCTACCCCGCGGTCAACGCCACCGTCCGCGGCCACCAGGGCCTGATCATCGCCTACCGGATGCTGCGGATGACCGGCCCGTTCTGCCGCACCTGCGGAACGGCGACGGTGCGCGACATGTCGGCCCGGACGCTGGTCCAGGGCTGGTGGAGCCTGGTGTCCTGGCTGCTGACCCCGATCACGCTGCTGCTGAACCTCGGCCCGCACAACAAGTTCAAGCGGCTGCAGCCGCCCGTCCCGGGCAGCCACGGCCCGCAGCTGAACCCGGGCGTCCCGCTGACCAGCCGGCCGCACATCGCGATGCTGCTGGTGCCGGTCTCGCTGGTGGCCGCGGTGACCCTGGCCGCCACCGGCGTGCTCGGCCCCGGGAAGACCGACCCGGCCGCCGACCCGACGCCGACCCCCACCCGGCTGACCCTCTCGCCCACGCCGCCGCCGGTCATCCCCTCGCCGACCTACACGCTGCCGGCGCCGACGCTCACCCTCCCGCCGGTCAGCACCCCGACCGACTCGGACAGCAAGGTGGACGCGGCCGGGGTCGGCGACTGCCTGTACAACGCGAACGGCACCAACCAGACCAACGACACCCACCCGAAGATCACCGTGGTGCCCTGCACCGACGCCAAGGCCCAGTACAAGGTCGTCTACAAGTACCTCGCCACCTCCGACGAGAAGTCCTGCGAGAAGCAGCCGAAGTCGGACAGCTGGTACACCAGCAAGCACCCGAGCTTCCCGGCCCTGGACTACGTGCTCTGCATGAAGCAGATCAAGTAGCCCGGCACGGAGGAGGGGTGGGGGCCGGCCCCCGCCCGGGGGCCCCCCCGCGGAGGGTCAAGAGCAGGCCCGGCCCCCCCGGCGCCCCGGGCGGCGCCCGCCCCCCCCGCGAGGTGCG
>NZ_JBHVRS010000013.1:0-64962 GCF_042885595.1 Kitasatospora sp. NPDC058046 | reverse complement strand
CATGGGCACTGCTCTTTCCATCGGGAGGTGGTGCACGTCTGCGGACGCGGGTCGGGCGGCCCGGGGGCGGGGGGGGGGGCCCCCGCCCCGGGGCGGGCCCCACCCCTCTCGTCGTGTCCGGAGCTCCCGCGGCGCCGTCGCGCCGTCCGGAGCCGGGCTCAGCCCTGCTGTTCGGCCCACCAGGCCCGCAGCGCCCCGACCGCCTCGTCGTGCTCCATCGGGCCGTGCTCCAGCCGGAGTTCGAGCATGTGCTTGTACGCCTTGCCGACCTGCGGGCCGGGCTTGAGGCCGAGCAGCTCCATGATCTGGTTGCCGTCCAGCGCCGGGCGGACGGCGTCCAGCTGCTCCTGCTCCTTCAGCTCGCCGATCCGGGTCTCCAGGCCGTCGTAGGTGCGGGAGAGCGCGGCCGCCTTCTTCTTGTTGCGGGTGGTGCAGTCGGAGCGGGTCAGCTTGTGCAGGCGCTCCAGCAGCGGCCCGGCGTCGGTGATGTAGCGGCGCACCGCGGAGTCGGTCCACTCGCCGCCGCCGTAGCCGTGGAAGCGCAGGTGCAGCTCGACCAGGCGCGAGACGTCCTCGGTGAGCTCCTTGGAGTACTTGAGCTCGCGCATCCGCTTGCGGGTCATCTTGGCGCCGACCACCTCGTGGTGGTGGAAGGAGACCCGGCCGTCCGACTCGAAGCGGCGGGTGCGCGGCTTGCCGATGTCGTGCAGCAGCGCGGCCAGCCGCAGGGTGAGGTCCGGGCCGTCCTGCTCCAGGTCGATGGCCTGCTCCAGGACGGTCAGCGAGTGCTCGTAGACGTCCTTGTGCCGGTGGTGCTCGTCCCGCTCCAGCCGCAGCGCGGGCAGCTCGGGCAGCACGTACCCGGCCAGGCCGGTGTCGACCAGCAGCCGCAGGCCCTTCACCGGGTGCTTGGCCAGCAGCAGCTTGTTCAGCTCGGCCTGGATCCGCTCGGCGGAGACGATGGTGAGCCGCTCGGCCATCGCGGTCATCGCGGCGACCACCTCGGGCGCCGGGTCGAAGTCCAGCTGGGCGGCGAAGCGGGCGGCCCGCATCATCCGCAGCGGGTCGTCGGAGAAGGACTCCTCGGGGGTGGCGGGGGTGCGCAGCACCCGGGCCTCCAGGTCCTCCAGGCCGTGGTGCGGGTCGACGAAGCCGCGGCCGGGCAGGTCGACGGCCATCGCGTTGACCGTGAAGTCCCGGCGGACCAGGTCCTCCCCGATGGTGTCGCCGTAGCTGACCTCGGGCTTGCGCGAGGTGCGGTCGTACGCCTCGGAGCGGTAGGTGGTGATCTCGATCAGGAAGGAGCCCTCGGGGGTGTCCTTGCGGGCGCCGACCGTGCCGAAGGCGATGCCGACGTCCCAGACCGCGTCCGCCCAGCCCTTGACCAGCTTGAGCACCTGCTGCGGACGGGCGTCGGTGGTGAAGTCCAGGTCGTTGCCGAGCCGGCCGAGCAGCGCGTCCCGGACGGACCCGCCGACCAGCGCCAGCCGGTGACCGGCCGCCTGGAACCGGCTGGCGATCTCGTCGGCGACCGGCGACACCCGCAGCAGCTCTTGGAGGCCGAGCGTCTGGGCCTCGCTCAGCCCTGGGACGACCTGGACGTCGGTGCTGGAACGGTCGGTGCGCGCGGTGGGCTCATTGGCAGTGGACACGGCTCACAAGGGTACGTGCCCCGACAGGTCAACCGCCCGCGCGTTCTGGGCGTCTCACCCCACAGCCCGCAACACTGCGCCGCGGGCTGCATCGTTACCATGCCGGTGGACGAGTCTCGGGCACCGGACAGGGGATGCGGTGCCGCGTGCCGCCGCCGTCCGCGGGATCCCCGTGGCAGCGGTGCGGCGACGGCGTCGGGCGCAGAGCTCCACCAGAGTCAAGCGAAGACCGTCGGGCGGACCGCGCCGGACGGACAGCATCAGCAGCGAACGATCGAGAACGGCGAGGGCGAAGCGAGTGAGTGAGCCGGCACGGCACTCGGGCCTGGGGGCGCACCGACAGCCTGGACGGGCCGAGCGCCCCGCCGGGGGGCGCCATCCGGCCCGCCGGGCGCGCCGTGCGGGCCGGCGCCTGGCCGCCGCCTGCGCGGCCGCCCTGACCCTCTTCACGGCCTCCCCGGCCGGTGCGCTGCCCGCCGGCGGCAACGTCCGGCCGGCCGGCGACTCCACCGCCACGGCCGAGTACCCGGTGGTGATGACCATCGACACGCTGAACCCGCAGGTGGCCGCCCCGGGCGGGATCGTGACGATCACCGGCCAGGTCACCAACGCCGGCAAGTCGGCGATCAAGGGCGCCCACGCGGCCGTCCGCAAGCCGTACTCCGGCAAACCGCTGGACCGGCGCAGCGACCTGGCCAACGTGGCCGACCGCTCCACGCCGGACAGCAAGGACGGCGTGGAGCTGGACAGCCCGCAGTACGCCCTGCCGGAGCTGAACCCGGGGCAGAGCCAGCCGTACACCCTGAGCGTCGCGGTGAGCGACCTCGGCTTCTCCGCGAGCGGCGCGTACGAGCTCGCGGTGGACGCCTGGGGCGGGACCGGCGACAACCCGCGCGACCGCGCCCTGGGCATCGCCCGGACCTTCCTGCCGTACAACCCGGGCGGCGCCGAGGCGCAGCCGACGAAGGTCGCCACGATCTGGCCGCTGGTGCACGCGCCGGTGCTGGCCGCCCAGACCACCGCCGACAACAGCGACCAGCCGACCCCGGTGCTGCGCGACGACAGCCTGGCCGGCGAGTTCGCCCCGGGCGGCCGGCTGTACGAGCTGGTCGACACCGGCGCGAAGCTGAACGGCCTGACCTGGGTGATCGACCCGGACCTGCTGGACGCCGCGCTCGCGATGACCAAGCCCTACCGGGTGCAGAAGCCGGGCACCGAGGCCGCGGGCAAGTCCGCCAAGGACGACAACACCGTCCAGGTGCCCGCCTCGGCCGCCGCCGTCGCCTGGCTGGACAAGCTGCGGGCCGCCGTCGCCAAGCCGGGCAGCCAGGTGGTCTCGCTGCCGTACGCCGACCCGGACCTCGCCTCGATCGCCCACAACGGCTCCGACCTGGCCGGGATGACCACCGCGCTGAGCAAGGCGTCCACCGCCGGCCGGCTGACCGTCGAGGGCCGGCTCTCCGTGGACACCCGCTCGGACGTCGCCTGGCCGTACCGGGGCTACCTCGACCAGCAGATCGCCGCCCTCGCCCAGCAGTCCGGCAACGGGCTGGTGCTGGTCGACGGCGCGAGCATGCCGGAGCCGGACTCGCTCACCTACACCCCGACCGCGGTCCGCCCGATCGGCGGCGGGCAGAGCGCCGTGGTGGCCGACGAGACCGTCTCCGCGCTCTTCGACAAGGACCTGAGCAGCCCGCAGGCGCAGACCGACGCCACCCAGCGCTTCCTCGCCGAGACCTTCGCGATCACCCACGAGCAGCCGCAGAACCAGCGCGGGCTGCTCGTCCTGCCGCCCCGCGAGCTGAGCACCGCCGGCGCCAAGGCGCTGGCGAACGCCCTCCAGACGGCGGACGGCAAGTGGATCTCCTCGGTCAAGCTGGACGCGGTGGCCCAGTCCGCGGCCGACCCGAAGGCCAACACCGCCGTCCCGGCGCCCACCGACTACCCGACCCAGATCCGCGCCTCGGAGCTGCCGGCGGCCGACCTGAGCCGCACCGACGACATCCAGCACGACCTGGACACCCTGATGCGGGTGCTCACCCTGCCGCAGCGGGTGCGCGGCCCGTTCAGCGCCGCGATGGTCCGCTCGCTGTCCACCGAGTGGCGCAGCCAGCCGCCGGCCGGGAGCACCTACCGGGCCGGCGTCACGGGGTACCTGAAGGAGCTGACCAAGGCCGTCCAGGTGCCGAGGAAGAACGTGGTCACCCTGGCCGGCGAGTCCGGCCTGCTCCAGGTCAGCGTCCGCAACGACCTGACCCAGACGGTCACCAACCTGAAGCTGGTGCTCACCTCGGCCCAGCCGAACAGGCTGCGGGTGAGCAAGGAGGAGGAGCTGGTCCTCCCGGCCTCGCAGAGCGTGACGCTGCGCTTCAACGCCGAGGCGCACAACAACGGGCCGGTCGCGATGACCGCCCAGCTGTGGACCACCGGCCCCGACTCCCGGCCGTACGGCGAGGCGCAGAAGTTCACGGTGGAGGTCACCTCGGTGACCAACGGCGTGCTGTACGTCTTCGCGGGCGCCGGCGTCCTGCTGCTGCTGGCCGCGCTGCGCTTCGTGCGCCAGCGCAAGCGCCTCGGCGGGCAGCCGCACGAGGACGGCGACCAGCCGGTCGGCGACGCCCCGCTCGGGGACGCCCCGGCCGCGGGCGGCGCCGCGGCGGCGGAGCCCGCCCCGCGGGCCCCGGCGGAGGACACCGCGGAGGGGGCCCCGGCGGCGGACGGGACCGACGGGACGGACGACACCCCTGGTGACGGTCCCGCGCAGACACCGCGTGGCAGCAGCCCGGATGGCCGGGATCGGGCCGCCGGTGATGAGAAGGTTGGTCCTTGATACCGCCGACCCCCTGCCTTGCCGGGCCGGCCTCCCCCCACGACAGCGAAGAGGTGACATGACCGGGCGCAGCGAGGAGCGGCCGTCGGGCCGCGGTGAGAGCCGGCCGGGCGCCGAGTCGCCGTCCGGCGACTGGTACGTGGCCGACACCTACGCCCAGGACCCGTACGCGGTGGACGCGTACGGGAACCCCCAGGACGGCCAGGACCCGTACGGTCTGCGGGCCGGTCGGCCCGCCGCGCCCCAGCCGCCGGCCGCCGCGTACGACGTGCCGCCGCAGCTGCCGCCGCAGGGCGTCGGCTACCCGACGCCGGTGCCGCCGACCCCGTACCAGGCCCCGGAGCACTTCGGGGCCCCGGTGCCGCCGGTGCAGCCCGGCTGGGACACCCCGGTGCAGCCCGCCTGGCCGCAGGAGCCGGCCCCGGCACAGGCCGCCGGCGGCCACTGGGGCGGCGTCGAGCAGCCCCGGCAGCAGTGGCAGCCCGGCCCGGCGCACTCCGCCTGGGACACCGAGACCACCGAGTACGTCGGGGTGGACGGCCTGTTCGGCGGCCGCGAGGCGCAGGCCGCGGTCCAGCCGCCGGTCCCGCAGCCCGCCCCGGCCCCCCAGCCCGGCCCTCCGCCCGGCCCCGCGCCGTACCCGCCGATGGGCGGCCACCCGGGGCAGCCCCCGTACGGCGCCGCTCCGGGCGGGCAGCAGCACTTCGTGCCGCCGATCGAGTTCGACCCGCCGCTCTCCGAGGCGGAGGCCACCATGCAGGTGGCCGCCGTCGCGGTGCCCCCGGCGGTCGAGCCGCTGGCGGACATCGTCGCCGAGGAGCGGGCCGCCGAGCAGGCGCCCGCCCCCGCCGCCGAGCCCGGCAAGGCGGCCGGCGGCGGCAAGGTCTCCAACCTGCTGAACTCCAGCGCGATCATGGCGGCCGGCACGCTGGTCTCCCGCGGCACCGGCTTCGTCCGGACCATGGTGATCACCGCGGCCATCGGCGTCGGCATCATGGGTGACTCGTACAACGCCGCGAACACCCTGCCGACCCTGCTGTACATCCTGATCGGCGGCGGCGCGCTGAACGCGGTCTTCGTGCCGCAGCTGGTGCGCAGCATGAAGAACGACGAGGACGGCGGCACCGCGTACGCCAACCGGCTGCTCACCCTGGTGATGGTCGGGCTCGGCGGCGTGGTCTTCCTGGCGGTGCTCGGGGCGCCCGTGCTGGTGCGGCTGATCGCCCAGCCGATGATGGCCAACCCGGAGCGCGCCGAGACCACGGTGGCGATGGCCCGCTACTGCCTGCCGACCATCTTCTTCATGGGCATCCACGTGGTGATGGGCCAGATCCTCAACGCCCGCGGCCGCTTCGGCGCGATGATGTGGACGCCGGTCCTGAACAACATCGTGGTGATCTTCACCTTCTCCGCCTACATCTGGGTCTACGGCGGGTTCGGCACCACCCAGGTCACCCCGGAGGGCATCTCCCCCGAGGGCGTGCGGCTGCTCGGCCTCGGCACCCTGATCGGTCTGGGCGTCCAGTCGCTGGCGATGATCCCGTACCTGCGGGCCGCCGGGTTCCGCTTCCGGCCCCGCTTCGACTGGCGCGGCCACGGCCTGGGCAAGGCCGCCCGGCTGGCCAAGTGGACGTTCTTCTTCGTGCTCGCCAACCAGGCCGGCTACCTGGTGATCACCCAGCTGTCCACCAAGGCGGGCGCCGCCGCGGCGGCGGCCGGCCACAACGGCGTCGGCCTGGCCGCGTTCTCCAACGCGCTGCTGATCTGGCAGCTCCCGCAGGCCGTGATCACCGTCTCGATCATGAGCGCGGTGCTCCCCCGGCTCTCCCGGGCGGCGGCCGACGAGGACGCCGGTGCCGTGCGCGACGACATCTCCTACGGTCTGCGCACCACCGCGGTGGCGGTCGTCCCGGCGGCCTTCCTGTTCCTGTCGCTCGGCCCGGTGGTCGGCCGGGCGATCTACGCGATCGGCGGCAACGACACCGTCCTGAACGACGCCACCAACGTCGGTCTGATGCTCTCCGCGTTCGCGCTGGGCCTGATCCCGTACTCCGCCCAGTACGTGATGCTGCGCGGCTTCTACGCCTACGAGGACACCCGGACGCCGTTCTACAACACCGTCTGGGTAGCCGCCTGCCAGGCCGGCTTCGCGCTGCTGTGCTGGCTGGTGCTGCCCTCCGAGTGGACGGTGACCGGCCTCGCCTTCGGCTACGGCCTGGCCTACGCCATCGGGGTGATGGTCGCGATGCCGAAGCTGAAGAAGCGGATCGGCGGGCTGGACACCAAGCGGATCGGCCGGACGTACAGCCGGCTGGCCGCCGCCTGCGTCCCGGCCGCCCTGGTCGGCCTCGGCGCCAGCCTGGGCGTCCAGCAGGTGCTCGGCGGCTGGCCGGGCAGCGTGGCGGCCCTGGTCGTGGCCGGCGGCCTCCAGCTGGCGGTCTTCGTGCTCATCGCGAAGCGCCTGCGGATCGAGGAGCTGAACTCCATGCTGGGCATGGTCCGCGGCCGACTGGGCCGCTGACCGCCCGACCACCGGCCGGACGAGCGGGCGCCCTGACCGGGCGTCAACCGGAGCAGAAGGCTCCTCCGCTCGTCCGGCCGAGTGCTGGGCCACCGGTTGGTTCGGGTCCGCCCGACCGCCGGATGGCGACCAGGTGTCGGATCTGCACCACATCTCTCCACCCGTATGCAACCGAGCGGACGTCTCAGCGGTCGTACCCGGTGGAGAAGAGTGGGCACAATTGTCCTGGAGCACAGGGCCGCCGACCCTAGGGCTCCAGCGACTCTCTCAAGCCGCGGCGACACAAGGGGAGGCAGGACCACGGTGGCTGATGGCACCAAGGCGGTCGTCGACACGTCAGCAGCTGACGCGGCGACGGACGAGGCCGCGCTGGCCGCGGCGATCGACGAGCTCGCGGGCTCGGACGACGCCGGCGAGAGCACCTCCGCGGACGCCCGCGAGGGAGCCCCCGCCGCCCCCACCGCTGCCGCCGCCCCCGGGCGCCCCGACGCGGACGAGAACACCGACCAGGACGGGGAGAAGGGCCGGGGCAAGAAGCGGGACCGCGACGACACGTCGGCCGCGGGCCCGGAGCCCGCCGCCGGCGAGGAGACCTCGGAGATCACCGCCCCGCTCTCGGTCCAGGAGCTGCGCGCCGAACTGGCCGCCGGGTCCCCCCGGAAGAAGCCCGCCCCCGAGCCCACCCGCCCCGCGCGCCGCCCCACCGACCCGCAGCCCACGGTCGACCCGCGCGACACCGCCACCCTCCCGCGCACCCTCCCCGCCCCGCAGCGCCGCAGCGGGGACATGATCGGCCACCGGTACCGGCTGGAGGAGTGCATCTCCCAGACCGAGACCTTCAGCAGCTGGCGCGCCGTCGACGAGAAGCTGCGCCGGGCGGTCGGCGTCCACCTGATGGCCTCCGGCCACCAGCGGGCCCGCAAGGTGCTGGCCGCGGCCAAGTCCGCCGCCCTGCTCGGCGATCCGCGCTTCGTCCAGGTGCTGGACGCCGTCCACGAGGGCGAGCTGGTCTACGTCGTGCGGGAGTGGCTGCCGCACTCCTCCGACCTGGCCAGGCTGCTCGCCAGCGGCCCGATGGAGCCGCACGAGGCGTACCAGATGGTCCGCCAGGTCGCCGACGCCGTCGCGGCCGCCCACCGGCGCGGCCAGGCCCACCTGCGGCTCACCCCGCGCTGCGTGCTGCGCACCGACAGCGGCCAGTACCGGATCAACGGCATCGCGGTGGACGCCGCCCTGCGCGGGCTGCCCGCCGAGGACGCCGAGGACGCCCAGCGGGCCGACACCCGCGCGATCGGCGCACTGCTGTTCGCCGCGCTCACCCACCGCTGGCCGTACCCGGAGGACCGCTACGACCTCCAGGGCCTGCCCAAGGGCCTCCAGAACGCCGCGCCGGACCAGGTCCGCGCCGGGGTCCACAAGGGCCTGTCCGAGCTCGCCGCGCGGGCCCTGTTCGACCAGCCGCCGCACCACGCCCAGCCGATCACCACCCCGGAGGAACTGGTCCGGGCGATCGCCAAGCTGCCCAAGATCCGCCAGCCCGCGCCGGAGCTGCCCGCCTTCCCGGCCCCTCCCCGGCACAACACCCACGCGCTGCCCACCGCGCCCAACCCGACCCGGGTCGCCGACACCACCGTCTCCCCGCTGCCGGCCTCCTCCCGCCCGGCCCCCTCCCGGCGCACCCGCACCCGGCGGCGGCTGCGCCGGGTGGTCAAGGCCACCGCGTGGACGGTCGCGCTGGGCGCGATCGGCGTCGCCTCCTGGCAGTTCGTCGACAGCCTGCGCCACACCGGGGCGGCCACCGCGTCCCCGCTGACCTCGGCCAGCAGCACCGCGCCGAGCCCCCAGGCGAGCACCCACAACCCGGTGTCGATCGCCATCAAGGAGGCGCAGTCGTACAACCCGCTGGGCGACGGGCCCGAGGGCACCGAGAGCATCGGGAAGGCGATCGACAACGACGCGAACACCTCCTGGACCACCGGCTGGTACGTCGACCAGCTCGGGCCCAAGCCGCCCGCGCTCAAGTCCGGCACCGGTCTGCTGATCGACCTCGGCTCACCGCAGCCGGTCTCCTCGGTGAGCGTCCTGTTCTCCGGCGGTGAGCAGTCCGCGGAGCTGCGGGTGCCCACCGCGGCCGCCGCCGGCAACCCGCTGCAGGCCAAGCCGGACGCCTTCACCGTCGTGGGCAAGAAGACCGGGACCAATGTCGAGTACACCCTCGACTCCCCGACCACCACGCGGTACCTCTTGATCTGGCTGACCGGTCTGGCGAAGGATGCCGACGGCAAGTACCGGGGCCACGTCGCCGAGGTCAAGGTCTCCGGCTGACCCGGGGCGGACGGCCCCGGCACGACGGCACGACGGCAGAGGGGGGTCACGGTGGCGGACGACGACGCGGCGCTGCTCGCCCGGCACGTCGCCGGCGACCCGGCGGCCTTCGGCCTGCTGGTGGACCGCCACCGCGACCGGCTCTGGGCGGTCGCCCTGCGCACCCTGGGCGACCGCGAGGAGGCCGCCGACGCGCTCCAGGACGCCCTGGTCTCCGCCTTCCGCGCCGCCGCCGGCTTCCAGGGCCGCTCGGCGGTCACCACCTGGCTGCACCGGATCGTGGTCAACGCCTGCCTGGACCGCGCCCGGCGCAGCGCCACCCGGCGCACCACCCCGCTCGACGAGGACCCGCAGCGGCTGGACACCCTGGTCGGCGCCGCCGAGCCGGCCGACTCCCCGGTGGTCCGGGCCGAGCTGCACCGGGAGCTGACCGCGGCGCTCGCCGAACTGCCCGCCGAACAGCGGGCCGCCCTGGTGCTGGTCGACATGCAGGGCTACCCGGTGGCCGAGGCCGCCGAGCTGCTGGGCGTCCCGGTGGGAACCGTGAAGAGCCGCTGCGCGCGCGGCCGGGCCCGGCTCCTCCCCCTGGTCCGGCACCTGCGCGAGCCCGATGTTTCACGTGAAACACCGCCCGCCCCCGGCTCGGCCCCGCCGCGCCGGGACGCCCCGGGGAACCCGAAGCGCCCCGGCTCCGTCACAGGGACGGGGCCGAGCACCGGCACAGGGACGGGGCAGAGCACCGGTCGGACGATGCTGGAAGGAGACGTGAGCACCCGATGAACGCCCATCCCTCCTTCCCCGACCCCGCCGACGACCACCCCCCGGTCGAGCAGCTGGCCGACCTCGCCGAGGGGCTGGTCGACTCCCCTTCCACCGTCGAGGCGCTGCGGCGGCACCTGGACGGCTGCGCCGAGTGCCGGGAGACCGTCGACGCGCTCGCCGAGGTCCGAGCCCTGCTCGGCGACGTCGAGACCCCGCCGATGCCGGCCGACGTCGCCGCCCGGCTGGACGCGGCACTCGCCGCGGCCGTCGCCGAAGCCACCGAAGCCGCCGGGAGCCCCGGCGAGGCCGTCGAGCGGCCGCAGGGGGCCCCCGCGGCCGACCGTCGACCCGAGGCCCCGGCCCGACCCGTACGCACCGCCACGGCGCCCCTCACGCCGTCCTCCGCCCCGCTCTCCAGGCCCGCGGGGCGTCCCGCCGGCCGGTCCGGCCCGGCCACCGGCCCCGGCCGCCCCCGGCGGCGGCGGTTCGCCCTGCTGGTCGGCACGGCCGCCGCCCTGGCCGCCCTCGGACTCGGCGGGGCGCTGCTGCTGCAGCCCGACGACCGGTCCGGCACGGTGACGGCGAGCGCGGGCGGCGCCCCGACCGCCACCGCCGACAGCCACGACGCCCGGGCCCCGCACACGGCCGCCGGCACCGACTACCGCGAGGACGAACTCGCCACCCAGGTCCAGCGGTTGCTGGCCCGCTCGGAGAACGTCCCGGGGCTGCGGGCCACCGGGCCCGCCATGTCCGAGGGCGCCCTGCCCGCCGCCGGCGGCCGGCCGGAGTCCGACCCGCCCTCCCCCGCGGGCTCCCCCACCGGCTCCCCCACCGCGCCGGGCTGCCCGGCCCCGGCCTCCGGCACCCCGCTGGCCACCGACCGGGGCACCTTCCAGGGCGCCCCGGTGGACGTCCTGGTCTACCCGCTGCCCGGCCGGCCCGGTTTCGTCGACGTCTACCTGCGCTCCCCCGACTGCGGCCCGACCGTCCTGCACCAGGCCGTTCCCAGCCACTGACCGGCGGTTTCCATGCGATCCACGCCAACTCCGCCACGCCGCTTCCGGACTTCGGGCGGCTGGTACTGATCCGCCTGGGAATGCGAGACACTGGTCAGTCGTTGTCCCGGGCGGCGGAGCAGGACCGCCCTCCCCGCAGCAAACGCGGGTCGCGATGCGAACCAGGAGAAGCAGTGAGCGACGTCCGTAACGTGATCATCATCGGTTCCGGCCCGGCCGGGTACACGGCCGCGCTCTACACGGCCCGTGCCTCCCTCAAGCCGCTGGTCTTCGAGGGGGCCGTCACCGCCGGTGGCGCGCTCATGAACACCACCGAGGTCGAGAACTTCCCGGGCTTCCGGGACGGCGTCATGGGCCCCGAGCTGATGGACAACATGCGCGCCCAGGCCGAGAAGTTCGGCGCCGAGCTGATCCCCGACGACATCGTCGCGGTCGACCTCACCGGTGACGTCAAGACCGTCACCGACTCCGAGGGCAACGTGCACAAGGCACGCGCCGTGATCGTCACCACCGGCTCCCAGCACCGCAAGCTCGGCCTGCCGAACGAGGACAAGCTCTCCGGCCGCGGCGTCTCCTGGTGCGCGACCTGCGACGGCTTCTTCTTCCGCGACCAGGACATCGCGGTGGTCGGCGGCGGCGACACCGCGCTGGAGGAGGCGACCTTCCTCTCCCGCTTCGCCAAGAGCGTCACGATCATCCACCGCCGGGACTCCCTGCGCGCCTCCAAGGCGATGCAGGAGCGCGCCTTCGCCGACCCGAAGATCCGCTTCGAGTGGGACAGCGCGGTCGAGGCCATCCACGGCGACCCGAAGCTGACCGGCGTCACCCTGCGCGACACCACCACCGGCGAGACCCGCGAGCTGGCCGTCACCGGCCTGTTCATCGCGATCGGCCACGACCCGCGCACCGAGCTCTTCAAGGGCCAGCTGGACCTCGACGCCGAGGGCTACCTCAAGGTCGACGCCCCCTCGACCCGTACCAACGTCGACGGCGTGTTCGGTGCCGGTGACGTCGTCGACCACACCTACCGCCAGGCCATCACCGCCGCCGGCACCGGCTGCTCCTCCGCCCTGGACGCCGAGCGCTACCTGGCCGCGCTGGACGACCTGGAGGCCAAGGCCGCCGCCGTCGCGGTCTGAGCCCTTCCCGCTCCACCCGCGGGGGTGTTCCACGTGAAACACCCCCGCCCCGGCCGGGCAGAAACAGAACGGGCCCACCCGTTGTTCTCCTGGCAGCAGCCCCCTCCGTCCGAACCCCGAGGAGTTCCCGTGGCCGGCGCCACCACCACAGTCACCGACGCGACGTTCGAGAAGGACGTCCTCGAGAGCGAGAAGCCCGTACTGGTCGACTTCTGGGCCACCTGGTGCGGCCCGTGCCGCCAGGTCGCCCCGGTCCTGGAGGACATCGCGGCCGAGCACGGCGACAAGCTGACCATCGCCAAGCTCGACGTGGACGCCAACCAGGCGACCGCCGCCAAGTACGGCGTCATCTCGATCCCGACCCTGATCGTCTACCAGGGCGGCGAGCCGGTGAAGTCCATCACCGGTGCCCGTCCGAAGGCCGCGCTGCTGCGCGAGCTGGCCGACTTCATCTAGGTCTTCCGGTCGTCGACCGCGCGGAGGCGGGGCTCCCCTCGGGGGGAGCCCCGCCTCCGTCGTTCCCGGCCCCTCGAAGGGCGTCTCCGGCCCCTTGAAGGGCGTCTCCGGGCCCTAGAAGGGCAGCACCGGCTCCTTGCGCCCGCCGCCCAGCAGCCGCTCCAGCGCCCCTTCCACGTCGCCCCGCCAGGAGAGCGTGGTCCGCGCCTCCAGCCGCAGCCGCGGGTAGCGCGAGTGCGGGCGGACGGTCCTGAAGCCGACCGCGAGCAGGTGGTCGGCCGGCAGCACGCAACTGGTCGGCGCCCGCCCGGAGGAGCCGAAGGCCTCGATCGCCCGCACCCCGCGCCCGATCAGGTCCTTGGCCACGGTCTGCACCAGCACCCGGCCGATCCCCTGGCGCTGGTATCCCGGCAGCACCCGGCTGACCATCAGCTGGACGGCGTCGGGCGAGACCGGGCTGGTCGGGAAGGACTGCGAGCGGGGGACGTAGGCGGGCGGCGCGTACAGCACGAACCCGGCGGGCCGGTCGTCCACGTAGACGATCCGGCCGCAGGAGCCCCACTCCAGCAGCACCGTGGAGATCCACCCCTCCTTCTCCAGCTCCGGCTTGCCCGACTCCACCGCTTCCTTCGCACTGACCGGGTCCAGCTCCCAGAACACGCAGGAGCGGCAGCCGGCCGGCAGGTCCCCGAGGTTGTCCAGCGTCAGCGGAACGATCCGCCGTCCCATGGCCGCACCTCCTCCTCCCTCTCACGGTCGAGCATTCCCCCACGAACGCCGATGGGTGCATGTTTCACGTGAAACAGCGCTCACGTGGAACACGCACCCATCGGGTCGTCGCCCTCGGCCGGCCGGGCCGGCTCAGCCCTGCGACAGCCGCAGACCGTCCTCCCCCGGGGCCATGCTGTCCAGGATCCGGTTCAGGTCCTCGACCGAGCCGAACTCCAGCACCACCTTGCCCTTGCCCAGCCTGCCGCCGCGCTGCGACACCTCGACCTTGACCCGGGTGTCGAAGCGGTCGGACAGCCGGCTCGCCAGGTCGTTGAAGGCCGGGGAGTTCAGCTTGCCCGCCTTCGGCGCCTGGCGCCTGGGCTGCTCCGGCTCCTCCGAACGCATCAGCACGACGAGCTCCTCGACGTTGCGCACCGTGAGGCCCTCGGCGATCACCCGCGCGGCCAGCCGCTCCTGCTGCTCCGGGTCCGACAGGCCGAGCAGCGCCCGGGCGTGCCCGGCCATCAGCGTCCCGGCCACCAGCCGGGTCTGGACGGAGGGCGGGAGCTTCATCAGCCGCAGGGTGTTGGAGACGTGCGTCCGCGAGCGGCCGATCCGATCGGCCAGCTCCTCGTGGGTGCAGGAGAAGTCCCGCAGCAGCTGGTCGTAGGCGGCGGCCTCCTCCACCGGGTTCAGCTCGGCGCGGTGCAGGTTCTCCAGGAGGGCGTCCAGCAGCAGCTTGTCGTCCTCGGTGGCCCGGACGATCGCCGGGATTCGCTCCAGCCCGGCCTCCCGGGAGGCGCGCCAGCGGCGCTCGCCCATGATCAGCTCGAAGCTGTCCACGCCGACCTGGCGGACCACGATCGGCTGGAGCAGACCGACCTCCTTGATGGAGGTGACCAGCTCGGCCAGCTTGTCCTCGTCGAAGACCTCGCGCGGCTGGCGCGGATTGGGGGTGATCGCGTCCAGCGGCAGCTCGGCGAAGTAGGCGCCGGCCGGCTGCGCCTGCTCGGCCCGCTTCTCGGCGGCCGCCCTGGCCGCCACCGTGCCGCGGACACTCGGCAGCGGCGTCACCGGGGCCGGTGCGGGCACGGCTGCCGCAGTCTTCGCCTCCACCCCGCCGTCCACCGGCGCGGCGGGGCGGATCAGCGCCTCCAGCCCTCGACCCAGACCAACCCTGCGAGCACTCACTGATGACCCTCCGTCGTACCGTGCTGTGCCACCGGGGCACCGTGCCCCTGCTGGCCGTCCCGCTGCTGACCCACCAGTGAGCCGCCCGGGCCCACCGCACGCTGCGCGAGCTCGCGGGCGGCCTCCAGGTAGGAGAGCGCCCCGGTCGACCCCGGGTCGTAGGTGAGCACCGTCTGCCCGTAACTGGGCGCCTCCGAGATGCGCACCGACCGCGGGATCGCCGTGCTCAGCACCTCTTGGTGGAAGTGGGTCCGGACCTCCTCGGCGACCTGGGCGGCCAGCCTCGTCCGGGCGTCGTACATGGTGAGCAGGATGGTCGACACGTGCAGTGCGGGGTTGAGGTGCGCGCGCACCAGCTCGACGTTGCGCAGCAGCTGACCGAGGCCCTCCAACGCGTAGTACTCGCACTGGATCGGGATCATCACCTCCTGGCCGGCGACCATGGCGTTGACCGTCAACAGGCCCAGCGAGGGCGGACAGTCGATCAGGATGTAGTCGAGCGGCTGCTCGTAGGCGGTGATGGCGCGCTGGAGCCGGCTCTCCCGGGCCACCAGGGAGACCAGCTCGATCTCGGCGCCGGCCAGGTCGATGGTGGCGGGGACGCAGAACAGCCCCTCGACGTCGTGCACCGGCTGCACCACGTCGGCCAGCGGCTTGCCCTCCACCAGGACGTCGTAGATGGACGGCACCTCGGCGTGGTGGTCGATGCCTAGCGCCGTGGAGGCGTTGCCCTGCGGGTCGAGGTCGACGACCAGGACGCGCAGGCCGTGCATGGCGAGGGAGGCGGCCATGTTCACGGTGGTGGTGGTCTTGCCCACCCCACCCTTCTGGTTGGCGACCACGATCACCCGGGTGGCGGCCGGCCGGGGCAGTCCCTCACCCGCTCGGCCGATCGCCCGGACCGCGGCCTGGGCGGCCCGCGCGATGGGCGTGTCATCGATCTGGTCGACGGTCTCCGAGTCCTGCATGGGGGTCAGTGTTTCACGTGAAACCGGAGCGGCAACAGTCGCCGCCCGGTCACGGCGGAGGATGCCCGAGAGCAAGGAGCGACGTTTCACGGGAAACACCATGCCCGCTATGCCGGAAATCTGACGTTGCGACACTCCGGTGTCCAGCCGTCGACCCCACCGACACCTGAACGACGACGGGCGGACGTTCCCCCCTCGCAGGAGGCCCGTCCGCCCGTGGTCGTCAGGTGCCCGACGTCACGCCCGATCAGCGTCCGCGGCGCCGTCCGCCCCGGCCGCGCTCGCCGTTCCGGACGCTCGCGGTGCGGCCCGCCCGGGCCGCCTTGGCGCGCCGGGTGGCCGCCTTCACCCCGCCGGGGCTCTCCCCCGCCTTCACCTGGACCACCCGGGTCGAGGTCTCCAGGGTGCCCTCGCCGACGGCGATGACGCTCCACTCGACCGCACCCAGCTTGGCCAGCCCGGCCCGCGAGTCGGCCAGCTCCTGCTCCGCGCTGTCCCCCTTGAGCGCCAGCATCTGCCCGTGCGGGCGCAGCAGCGGCATGCCCCAGCCGGCCAGCCGCTCCAGCGGCGCCACCGCCCGGGCGGTCACCACGTCCACCGCGAGCTTGCCGACCATCTCCTCGGCGCGGCCGCGCAGCACCGTGACGTTGTCCAGCCCCAGTTCCCGGACGACCTCCTCCAGGAAGGTGGTCCGGCGCAGCAGCGGCTCCAGCAGCGTCACCGAGACGTCCGGACGGGCCAGCGCCACCGGGATGCCCGGCAGGCCGGCCCCGGAGCCGACGTCGCACAGGGTGATGCCGGAGGGCAGCAGCTCGGCCAGCACCGCGCAGTTCAGCACGTGGCGGTCCCAGAGCCGGGGCACCTCGCGGGGCCCGATCAGCCCGCGCTGCACGCCCGCGGTGGCCAGCAGCTCGGTGTAGCGGACCGCGGCGTCGTAGCGCTCCCCGAAGACCTCCCGGGCGGCAGCCGGTGCCTCGCCAGGGTGCTCCAGCTCGGTGGCCGGCCCCTCAGCGGCCGGGTCCACGTCCGCCCCCGGCCGGCCGGCAGCCGCGTTCTCCGTGTCCATCTCGACCTCTCCGATCCCCGGATCCACCGACCCGCTCAACGCACTGTTTCACGTGAAACATCCCAGAAGGGACGACGACCCCGCCCGCACGAGGCGGACGGGGTCGCGTCCGGTGAAGCTCTCCGGCCGCCGCGGCGGCCGGTCGTCGACCTGTCGGCCTCAGACCGGCAGCACGACCACGAACCGCTGGGGCTCTTCGCCCTCGGACTCGCTGCGCAGGCCGGCCGCGGCGACCGCGTCGTGGACGACCTTGCGCTCGAAGGGAGTCATCGGCCGCAGCTTGACCTGCTCGCCACTGCTCTTGGCCTGCTCGGCGGCCTGGGCGCCGAGCACCGCCAGCTCCTCGCGCTTGCGGGCCCGGAAGCCGGCAATGTCCAGCATGAGGCGGCTGCGCTCGCCGGTCTCCCGGTGGACAGCCAACCGGGTCAGCTCCTGGAGGGCCTCCAGCACCTCGCCGTCCTGGCCGACCAGGCGCTGCAGCGCACGGTCGTTGCCGTCGCTGACGATGGAGACCAGGGCGCGGTCGCCCTCGACGTCCATGTCGATGTCACCGTCGAGGTCCGCGATGTCGAGCAGACCCTCCAGGTAGTCCGCCGCGATGTCGCCCTCCTGCTCCAGGCGGGAGATGAGGCTCTCGTCGGCGCTGGCGGCGGCCTCGGCCTCGACGGCGGAGGTGGTGCCTTCCGTCACTGATGGACTCCTTCGGAGATGGGCCCGTCTGTCGGGCCGGGGACGAAGCTCTTCGCGGCGGTCACAACGGGCTCGGGACCGGTCAGGACTTCTTCTTCGGCCGCTGGCCGCCACCGCGCTTCGGCTGCTGCCGGGTGCCCTGCTTGGTACCGGCGGGCTTCGCCGCGGCCTGCTTGGCGGCCGCCGGCTTGGCACCGGAGTCGGACGGCACGCTGTCGGACGGAGCCGTGTCGGCGGCTTCCTCCGCCTGGCTGTCCTTGTCCGGCTCGCCGGTCGGCTGTCCGACACCGGCCTGCTGGCGCTGGGCCTTGCTCTGCCGACGGGGCTGCTGGCGCCGCACCTGGACCGACTCCTCGACCACCGCGGCGGCGCTGGCCGCCTCGCTGACGGCCGCCTTGGACGGGGGCAGCATGCCCCAGAGCGCGCCCTTGATCTCCGTACCGTCCGGACGCAGCCGGCCGGCCTTCTTCAGACGGGCCTGACGCTCCTCGAAGGCCTTGCTGCCCGGGGTCGGGTTGTTGTGGATCACGACCAGCTGCTGGCCCATCGACCAGACGTTGGTGGTCAGCCAGTAGACCAGGACACCGACCGGGAAGTTGATGCCCATCACGGCGAACATGATCGGGAAGACGTACATCAGCATCTTCTGCTGCTGCATGAACGGCGTCTTCACCGAGAGGTCGACGTTCTTGGTCATCAGCTGGCGCTGGGTGACGAACTGCGACAGCGACATCAGGATGATCATCACGGCGGTGACGATCTTGACGCTGGTCTCGGGGCTGCCCACGAAGGTCGCGGAGAGCGGGGCACCGAAGATGTGCGCCTTGCCGGCGCTCACCAGCAGGTCACCGTGGATGACGCCGATGTCCTGGCCCTTGGCGACCTTGGCGAGCACCCCGTAGAGCGCGGTGAAGAACGGCGCCTGCACGATGATGGGAAGGCAGCTGGAGAACGGGTTGGTACCCGCCTCCTTGTACAGCTTCATCATCTCTTCGGACTGGCGCTGCCGGTCGTTCTTGTAGCGCTCCTGGATGGCCTTCATCTTCGGCTGGATCGCCTGCATGGCCCGGGTCGCCTTGATCTGCTTCACGAAGAGCGGGATCAGGCAGATCCGGATGACGACCACCATCGAGGCGATGGCAAGACCCCAGGCCCAGCCACCGTCCGGGTTGAAGATGTGGCTGTACAGCGAGTGGAACTGGACGATGATCCAGGACACCGCTGTGTACAGGGGATTCAGGAAGGAGAAGGTCACCGGTCAGGCTCCTTGGACAGGTGGATTGGCCGCACAGGGCCAATGGTCGCCGGGCCCTCGGGGTCCGGACCGGCGGGGGTGGCGGTCACCGGGTCTCCGGTGGCGGACCGGCTCTTCAGCCAGTCTCGCAACCGCCGGTGCCACACCGGATGCTTGCGCGGCGGGACATGATCGACCCCACCGGGCGTCCACGGATTGCAGCGCAGGATGCGCCACACGGTCAGCCCGCCGCCCTTGACCGCTCCGTGCACCTTCACGGCCTCGTAGCCGTAGTGCGAGCAGGAGGGGTAGTAACGGCAGACCGGACCGAGCAGTGGGCTGATGGTCCACTGGTAGACCCTGATCAGACCCATCAGCAGGTACTTCATCGACCTGCTCCCGTCGGCGCCGTGGCGGCGGGCTCCGTCCTCAGCAACCGCTTCAGTGCCGCGTCCAGGTCACGTTCGAGGTCCTGGTACGAGGCGGTCGCGGCCTGGGGCAGCGCACGCACCACTATCAGGCTACCGGCGGGCAGCCTGGAGAGACGATCACGAACGAGATGGCGCAACCGGCGCTTGACCAGGTTGCGAACGACCGCCGGGCCAACGGCCTTGCTCACGACGAAACCCGCACGCGCCGAAGGAGTCCCCTCGGCGACGTGCGGGCGGGAGTCGCTGGTCCGGTCGGTCTGCCCCTGCGGGTCACCGTCTCTGCTGAGATGGACGACCAGAAGGGGCCGGCCGGCCCGGCGACCGCGTTTCACCGCGGTCGCGAAGTCCTGGCGCCGCCGCAGCCGATTCTCGGAGGGCAGCACAACAGACTCTGGCGCGGATCAGGCGGACAGGCTGCTGCGGCCCTTGCCACGGCGGGCGGCCAGGATGGCGCGGCCGGCGCGGGTACGCATACGCAGCCGGAAGCCGTGGGTCTTCGCGCGACGACGGTTGTTCGGCTGGAAGGTGCGCTTGCTCACTCGGGGGCTCCTGAGGTGAATCGTAGGATGACGGGGAATCGCTTGGCCGTCACCGTGCGTCCGCGTGATCTCCCCTGATTCGGAAATCCGGCCCATCGCCCCAGTTCGGCTGGGGTTTGAGGCAATCCACGGCGCCCGTGCTGCGCGCCTTATGGAGCGGGTGGACCCGCGGACATGCGGCAGCGGCCATCGACAACTCGACCTGGTTACGGTACGCGGGACGGGGCACGGGGGTCAAACCAGCCGTCTCCCGCCCGTCTTACCCACAGCCTGTGGACAACGACTTGATCCGTCCCTGTTCGCTGACTACCGTTGCAGAACTTGTCTGGTTTGTTCTTGGAAAGCGTGCACCAGTGGCTGATGTCAACAGCGACCTCGTCCCGGTCTGGGCCAGGGTCGTCGAGCGGCTGGTCGCCGACCCCGATGTCGGGGAGATGGACAAACAGTGGGTGCAGCGCACCCAGCCGATGTGGATGATGCACGACACCGCCCTGCTGGCGACCCCGAACGAGCGGGCCAAGCAGGTGCTGGAGGGCCGGCTGCTGCCGCAGCTGACCGAGGCCCTCAGCCGTGAGCTCAGCCGCCCGGTCCGGATCGCCGTGATGGTCGACGCCAACGCGGTGCCGACCACCCCCGCGCCCGCCCCCCAGGCCCCCGCCGAGCCCTACCCGGGCCCGGCCGAGGACGACGACACCCCCGGCTACGGCGGCCAGGGCTACCAGCAGCCGTACGAGCACGGCCAGCCCTACGAGCAGCCGCAGCCGTACGAGCAGGGCCAGGGGTACGAGCAGGACTACGAGCGCCCCCGCTACGACACCGGCGGCTACGAGCAGCGCCAGGCCCCGTACGGCGGCCCCGGCGGCGGGCCCGGCTGGCAGGGCTACCAGGAGCAGCCGCCCGGCTACCGCGACGCGGCGGAGCCCGCGTCCCGTCCGGCGCCGCGGCCCGTCCCCGGCCCGCCCGCGACCACCCAGGGCGACCTCTTCGGCGGCGCCTACGGCCCCGGCCCGAACGAGCAGCCCCGCACCGGCGCCGGCCGTCGGGCCGGCGGCTCCCGCCCCACCGGCGGCCGCCCGGCCGAGAAGGCCGCCCCGGAGCGCTCCGCCGAGCGTCCCGGCGTCCCCGGCGTGCCCGCCCCGCCCGGCGCTCCCCCGGCCGGCGGCTCCCGCAAGGACGAGCCGGCCGCCCGGCTGAACCCCAAGTACCTGTTCGACACCTTCGTCATCGGCGCCAGCAACCGCTTCGCGCACGCGGCGGCGGTGGCGGTCGCCGAGGCCCCGGCCAAGGCGTACAACCCGCTCTTCATCTACGGCGAGTCCGGGCTGGGCAAGACCCACCTGCTGCACGCCATCGGGCACTACTCGCGCAGTCTCTTCCCGGGCACCCGGGTGCGCTACGTGTCCTCGGAGGAGTTCACCAACGAGTTCATCAACTCGATCCGGGACGGCAAGGCGGACACCTTCCGCCGCCGCTACCGGGACATGGACATCCTGCTCGTGGACGACATCCAGTTCCTCGCGAGCAAGGAGTCCACGCAGGAGGAGTTCTTCCACACCTTCAACACCCTGCACAACGCGAACAAGCAGATCGTCCTCTCCTCGGACCGGCCGCCCAAGCTGCTGACCACGCTGGAGGACCGGCTGCGCAACCGCTTCGAGTGGGGTCTGATCACCGACGTCACCCCGCCGGAGCTGGAGACCCGGATCGCGATCCTGCGCAAGAAGGCGATCCAGGAGCAACTCAACGCTCCCGCCGACGTGTTGGAGTTCATCGCCTCCCGGATCACCCGCAACATCCGGGAGTTGGAGGGCGCGCTGATCCGGGTGACCGCCTTCGCCAACCTCAACCGGGCCCCGGTGGACCTGGAGTTGGCCGGGATCGTCCTCAAGGACCTGATCCCGGGCGGGGACGAGGACGCCGGCCCGGAGATCACCGCGCAGGTCATCATGCAGCAGACCGCCGCCTACTTCGGCCTGGGCGTGGACGACCTCTGCGGGTCCTCGCGCAGCCGGGTGCTGGTGACGGCCCGGCAGATCGCGATGTACCTCTGCCGCGAGCTCACCGACCTCTCGCTGCCGAAGATCGGCGCGCAGTTCGGCGGCCGCGACCACACCACGGTGATGCACGCGGACCGCAAGATCCGCTCGCTGATGGCCGAGCGGCGCTCGATCTACAACCAGGTCACCGAACTCACCAACCGCATCAAGAGCTAGCCGGAGCAGGCACGGCGGGGCCCCGGGTCCGAAGACGGGCCCCCAAGGGCGTCAGGAGCGAATCCTGACGCCCTTTCTCGTGTCCACAGGTGTGCGTCGCGCGCCAGCTGGGCAGGGATGCCCTCGACGGACGGTCCGCCAGTCCACAGCCCGCGCCGAACAACTGACCGGTGATTCGAAACCCGGGGGCGCGCAAGGCCGTTGTCCACAGGACGGGCCCCTCCGCCGCCGTCCACAGGGTGGGGAGTGCGGAGTTATCCAGAATTCGTCCACAGGCCCGTCGCCGCTACGCTCTTCCGCGCAGGTCAGGTGCCTGTGGACTTGTGCACAACGGTTATCCACAGGGTGTGGACAATTGACGGGTCCACAGTGGGCCGTCCGGGTTATCCACCGGTTGTCCCCAGGGGAGGGCCGGTTATCCCCAGGTTGTCCACAGCGGCGTCCACAGTTCGACAACCGTGGGCTGGCGTTCATACCCTGGTGTGAAAGGCGTCACGTAAAGTTGACCGGCGCCCGTGGATAACCGGGCCCGGATCTGGGGACAGCCCTGGGGATAACCTGTGGATACCCTGCGTGCCCTGTGGGTAACGCTCGGCTGTCCACAGCGCGGCCTGCCCGTCCACAGCCGCCGTCCACACCCGCTGTGGACAAAATTCGGGCTCTGACCTGCGGAAACGGGGTTATCCACGGTTTCCACAGGCCCTACTACTACCACTACACATTTAGACCCCGGACTTGCTTTCAAAGTGGGTGGGCCCCGAATCTGTGGACAACCGGGCCCCGACAACAGTTCGGGTCGCTTCCGCCCGTCTGCCCCGTCTGTCGGCGGAGTACGTCAGACTGTCCTTGCGACTGGAAGCGGAGTGACCGAGCTCGGTGGACAGCCGAACCGACGATCAAGATCAGACGAACCAGAGTGCGAGCGGGAGCGCTCGATCCAGGAGGCGGTTACCGGTGAAGTTCCGGGTGGAGCGTGACGTCCTCGCGGAGGCGGTGGCCTGGGCTGCCCGCAGCCTCCCGGCACGGCCGCCGGTGCCGGTGCTGGCCGGCCTGCTGCTGACCGCGCAGGAGGGCAGCCTGGCGCTGTCCGGCTTCGACTACGAGGTCTCGGCCCGGGTCGAGCTGGAGGCGGACGTCGAGGAGGCCGGCACCGTCCTGGTCTCCGGCCGGCTGCTGAACGACATCTCCCGCAACCTCCCCAACCGGCCGGTGGAGATCTCCACCGACGGCCAGCGGGTCAGCGTGGTCTGCGGCAGCTCCCGGTTCACCCTCCCCACCCTCCCGGTGGACGAGTACCCGGCGCTGCCCCAGATGCCGACCGCCACCGGCACCGTCTCCGGTGACGTCTTCGCCTCGGCTGTCAGCCAGGCCGCGGTCGCCGCCGGCCGGGACGACACCCTCCCGGTGCTCACCGGTGTCCGGGTCGAGATCGAGGGCGACCGGATCACCCTGGCCGCCACCGACCGCTACCGCTTCGCCGTCCGCGAGCTGCTGTGGAAGCCCGAGCAGTCGGACATCTCCGCCGTCGCGCTGGTTCCGGCCAAGACCCTCCAGGACATCGCCAAGTCCCTGGGCAGCGGCGACACCGTCTCCATCGCGCTCTCCTCGGGCGGCGCGGGCGAGGGCCTGATCGGTTTCGAGGGCGCTGGCCGCCGGACGACCACCCGGCTGCTGGAGGGCGAGTTCCCCAAGTTCCGCAGCCTCTTCCCGACCGAGTTCAACGCGATCGCCGCGATCCAGACCCAGCCCTTCCTGGAGGCGCTCAAGCGCGTCTCGCTGGTCGCCGAGCGCAACACCCCGGTCCGCCTCAACTTCGAGGAGGGCGTGCTGACGCTGGAGGCCGGTTCGGGCGACGACGCCCAGGCCACCGAGCGGATCGAGGCCTCCCTGGAGGGCGACGCCATCTCGATCGCGTTCAACCCGGGCTACCTGGAGGAGGGCCTCAAGGCCATCGACTCCCCCTTCGCCCAGCTCAGCTTCACCACCCCGACCAAGCCCGCGCTGCTCAGCGGCAAGGTCTCGGTGGACGCCGAGGAGGACAAGGCCTACCAGTACCTGATCATGCCGGTCCGCCTCTCCGGCTGATCCCGCCCGTCCTTCGTCCACAGGCTGTGCACACCCGCTGTGCACAGCCTGTGGCCGTCTCCCCCGGCCGGCCCCGACCGCAGCCGGGCGGGGCCGCTCCAGCGCGTAGGCTCAAGGAGTGCGGCAACGGCGCCGCCGGCAGGCACGTCACCACAGGTAAGGACTTGGTCATGGAGCTCGGCCTCATCGGTCTCGGCAAGATGGGCGGCAACATGCGCGAGCGGATCCGCCGCGCCGGCCACACCGTCATCGGCTACGACCGCAACCCTGACATCTCCGACGTCGAGAGCCTCCAGGAGCTCGTCAGCAAGCTCCAGGGCCCGCGCGTGGTCTGGGTCATGGTCCCGGCGGGCGCCGCCACCCAGGCGACCGTCGACGAGCTCGCCGAGCTGCTCTCCCCCGGCGACGTGGTGGTCGACGGCGGCAACTCCCGCTGGACCGACGACGTCAAGCACGCCGAGGCGCTGGCCGCCAAGGGCATCGGCTTCGTGGACTGCGGCGTCTCCGGCGGCGTCTGGGGCCTGGAGAACGGCTACGCGCTGATGTACGGCGGCGACGCCGAGCACGTCGCGAAGGCCCAGCCGGTCTTCGACGCCCTCAAGCCCGAGGGCGAGTTCGGCTCGGTGCACGCGGGCGCGGTGGGCGCCGGCCACTTCGCCAAGATGGTCCACAACGGCATCGAGTACGCGATGATGCAGGCCTTCGCCGAGGGCTGGGAGCTGCTGGAGGCCGCCCCCGAGGTCACCGACGTGCGCGACGTCTTCCGCAGCTGGCAGGAGGGCACCGTCATCCGCTCCTGGCTGCTGGACCTGGCCGTCCGCGCCCTGGACGAGGACGAGCACCTGGACAAGCTGCGCGGCTGGGCCGCCGACTCCGGCGAGGGCCGCTGGACCGTCGAGGCCGCGATCGACCACGCCGTGCCGCTGCCGGCGATCACCGCCTCGCTGTTCGCCCGCTTCGCCTCCCGCCAGGAGGACTCGCCGCAGATGAAGATGATCGCCGCGCTGCGCAACCAGTTCGGCGGCCACGCGGTCGAGTCCAAGTAACCAGCAGGTCCTCCCCAAGAAGGCGGGCGCAGTCCACAGCCATGCACGTCGCGCACCTGTCGCTCGCCGACTTCCGGTCGTACGCCCGGGCCGAGGTTCCCCTCGACCCGGGCGTGACCGCCTTCGTGGGGCCCAACGGCCAGGGCAAGACCAACCTGGTCGAGGCGATCGGCTACGTGGCCACCCTGGGCAGCCACCGGGTCGCCACCGACGCCCCGCTGATCCGGCTGGGCGCCGAGCGGGCGGTGGTCCGCACGTCGGTGGTGGACCGCGGCCGGTCCACCCTGATCGAGCTGGAGCTCACCCCGGGCAAGGCCAACCGGGCCCGGATCAACCGCTCCGACAACGTCCGCCCGCGGGACGTCCTGGGCCTGCTGCGCACCGTGCTGTTCGCCCCCGAGGACCTCAGCCTGGTCAAGGGCGACCCGGGTGAGCGGCGGCGCTTCCTGGACGAGCTGCTGACCGCCCGGGCACCCCGGCTGGCCGGGGTGCGGCAGGACTACGAGCGGGTGCTCAAGCAGCGCAACGCCCTGCTGAAGACCGCCGCGATGGCCCGCCGGGCCGGCGGCGGCAAGGGCGCGGACCTGTCCACCCTGGAGGTCTGGGACGGCCATCTGGCCCGCGCCGGCGCCGAGTTGACGGCCTTCCGGATCCAGCTGGTGGCCGCCCTGCAGCCCCTGGTGGCGGCCGCGTACGGGCAGCTGGCCCCCGGCGGCGGCGAGACCGCCCTGGAGTACCGCAGCTCCTTCGAGGGCGAGCTGCCGACCAGTCGCGAGCAGGCCGAGGAGCAGCTGCTGAACGCGCTGCAGGCGGTCCGCAAGCAGGAGGTCGAGCGCGGTGTCACCCTGGTCGGCCCGCACCGCGACGAGCTGGGGCTCAAGCTCGGCCCGCTGCCCGCCAAGGGCTACGCCAGCCACGGCGAGTCCTGGTCGTTCGCGCTGGCGCTGCGGCTGGCCTCGTACGAGCTGCTGCGCGCCGACGGCGGCGAGCCGGTGCTGATCCTGGACGACGTGTTCGCCGAGCTGGACGCCGCCCGCCGGGACCGGCTGGCCGAGCTGGTGGCCGGCGGCGAGCAGGTGCTGGTGACCGCGGCGGTCGCCGAGGACGTGCCGAAGGCGCTGGCCGGCGCCCGGTTCGCGGTCTCCGACGGCGCGGTGCGCCGGGTCGACGCCTGACCGCGCCCCCGCGTCCGCACCGCTTCACACCCCTCCACCCGCACCACCACACCGCCGTCACCGGACCGCGACCGCTTCCGCGCACCGCGCGCCCCCGCCCCGGCCCGAGGGGCCCGGCGGCTCCCGTAGGCTGGACGGCTCGGCGGGCGCGCGACCGCGACCGTTGTCCACAGGCTGGGGAAAGGAGATCGCCGTGAGCGAGCCGGCGGAGCACTCCCCCGAGCCAGGTGCCCCGGCGCCGACCGGTGCCGACCTCGCCCGCTCCGCGCTGCGCGCGGCCCGGGCCCAGGCCCGTCAGCGCGGCGAGCAGGTCCGGGAGAAGCGCGAGGCGAAGCGGCACGGCCTGCGCAGCGGCGCCCGCTCGGACGGCCGCGACCCGGTCCCGCTGGGCGCGGCGCTCAACCGGCTGCTGACCGAGCGCGGCTGGGAGTCCTCGGCCGCCGTCGGCGGGGTGATGGGCCGCTGGCCGCAGATCGTCGGCCCGGACATCGCCGCGCACTGCCACCCCTCCTCCTACGACGAGGCCGCCGCGGTGCTCACCGTGCAGTGCGACTCCACCGCCTGGGCCACCCAACTTCGCTGGCTGGCACGGCAGTTGGTGGCCCGTCTGAACCACGAGCTGGGCCACGGGACGGTCCGGACCATCAAGGTGCTCGGCCCCGCGGCGCCCGCCCGCGGCTACGGCCGGCTGCGCGCGCCCGGGAGCAAGGGGCCGGGCGACACCTGGGGCTGACCGGGACCTCGGACGGCCGGCGGGGGCGCGGATCGGATGGCGATCTTCCGGAACCCCTGACAGCCCTTCCAGGCGCCCTGGGCCCCCCGGGCGAGTATCGGGACATGTCCCGAGGGGATTCAGGGCGGCATATCTGCCCTCAAGGGCTGCCAAACGCCCATCTCTGTCAGTCGTACCGGTAGACTGAAAGCCAAACACTGTTGCTAGTGGCAACCGAGTCGAAACGCTGTGGTCGCACGCCCGCCCGTACGGGGTGGGCATGCGACCCGTGCTGTGCCAGAGAGGGCGCTTCGTGGCCGATTCCGGCAACCCCAGCCAGACCCCAGACCAGTCCGAGCAGGCTTCCTACACCGGTAGCAACATCCAGGTGCTGGAAGGCCTCGACGCCGTCCGCAAGCGCCCCGGCATGTACATCGGTTCGACGGGCGAGCGCGGCCTGCACCACCTGGTGCAGGAGGTCGTGGACAACTCCGTCGACGAGGCGATGGCCGGGCACGCCGACACCATCGACGTCACGATCATGGCCGACGGCGCCATCCGCTGCGTCGACAACGGCCGCGGCATCCCGGTGGACATCGTCCCCGGCCAGGACAAGCCCGCCGTCGAGGTCGTGCTCACCGTCCTGCACGCCGGCGGCAAGTTCGGCGGCGGCGGCTACGCCGTCTCCGGCGGTCTGCACGGCGTGGGCGTCTCCGTGGTGAACGCGCTGTCCACCCGGCTCTCGGTGGAGATCCACCGGGACGGCCACATCTGGACCCAGGACTACAAGATGGGCGCGCCGACCGCCCCCCTGGTCAAGGGCGCGGAGACCGACCGCACCGGCACCACGGTGACCTTCTGGGCCGACGGCGACATCTTCGAGACCACCGTCTACTCCTTCGAGACGCTCTCCCGGCGCTTCCAGGAGATGGCCTTCCTCAACAAGGGCCTGTCGATCTCGCTGACCGACGAGCGCCCCGAGCACGCGGACGAGGAGGGCAAGCCGCTCACCGTCACGTACAAGTACGACGGCGGCATCGCCGACTTCGTCGCCCACCTCAACTCCCGCAAGGGTGAGGTCGTCCACCCCTCGGTGATCGACTTCGAGGCGGAGGACAAGGACAAGGCGATCTCGGTGGAGATCGCGATGCAGTGGAACTCCTCCTACACCGAGGGGGTCTACAGCTTCGCCAACACCATCCACACCCACGGCGGCGGCACCCACGAGGAGGGCTTCCGCGCCGCGCTGACCGGCCTGGTCAACCGCTACGCGCGGGACAAGAAGCTGCTCCGCGAGAAGGACGACAACCTCTCCGGCGAGGACATCCGCGAGGGTCTGACCGCGATCATCTCGGTCAAGCTCGGCGAGCCCCAGTTCGAGGGCCAGACCAAGGACAAGCTCGGCAACACCGAGGCCAAGACCTTCGTCCAGAAGGTCGTCCACGAGCACCTCAACGACTGGCTGGACCGCAACCCCAACGAGGCCGCGGACATCATCCGCAAGTCCATCCAGGCCGCCACCGCGCGCGTCGCCGCCCGCAAGGCCCGCGACCTGACCCGCCGCAAGGGCCTGCTGGAGTCCGCCTCGCTGCCGGGCAAGCTCTCGGACTGCCAGTCCAAGGACCCGTCCGAGTGCGAGATCTTCATCGTCGAGGGTGACTCCGCCGGCGGCTCGGCCAAGCAGGGCCGCGACCCGCGCACCCAGGCCATCCTGCCGATCCGCGGCAAGATCCTGAACGTCGAGAAGGCCCGGATCGACAAGGTCCTCCAGAACACCGAGGTCCAGGCGCTCATCTCGGCCTTCGGCTGCGGCATCCAGGAGGACTACGACGAGTCCAAGCTGCGGTACCACAAGATCGTCCTGATGGCCGACGCCGACGTCGACGGACAGCACATCCGCACCCTGCTGCTCACCCTGCTGTTCCGCTTCATGCGGCCGCTGGTCGAGTCCGGGTACGTCTACCTCGCCATGCCGCCGCTGTACAAGATCAAGTGGGGCAAGGACGACTTCGAGTACGCCTACTCCGACCGCGAGCGCGACGCGCTGATCGCGGCCGGGGTGGAGGCCGGGCGCCGGCTGCCCAAGGACGACGCGATCCAGCGCTTCAAGGGTCTCGGCGAGATGAACGCCGAGGAGCTCCGGGTCACCACCATGGACGCCGAGCACCGCCTGCTGCTCCAGGTCACCCTGGAGGACGCCGCCCGTGCCGACGAGCTGTTCTCCGTGCTGATGGGCGAGGACGTCGAGGCGCGCCGCTCCTTCATCCAGCGCAACGCCAAGGACGTTCGCTTCCTGGACGTGTGACGCCTGCACCGCAGGCCCCGCACGTTCCAGTCCGCGTGAAAGGAAACTGACCACCAGTGGTCGACGACAACCGTCCCGAAGGCGAACAGCCCGAGACCCCCGCAGCCGAGGGCACCGCCCAGGTGACCATGCGGATCGAGCCGGTCGAGCTCGAGACCGAGATGCAGCGCTCCTACCTCGACTACGCGATGAGCGTGATCGTCAGCCGGGCGCTCCCCGAGGTCCGCGACGGCCTCAAGCCGGTGCACCGCCGCGTGCTCTACGCGATGTACGACGGCGGGTACCGGCCCGAGAAGGGCTACTACAAGTGCGCCCGCGTCGTCGGCGACGTCATGGGCAACTACCACCCGCACGGTGACACCTCGATCTACGACACCGTGGTCCGCCTGGCCCAGCCGTGGTCGCTGCGGATGCCGCTGGTGGACGGCAACGGCAACTTCGGCTCCCCGGGCAACGACCCGGCGGCGGCGATGCGCTACACCGAGTGCAAGCTGATGCCGCTGGCCATGGAGATGATGCGCGACATCGACGAGGAGACCGTCGACTTCGCGCCCAACTACGACGGCCGCTCGCAGGAGCCGACCGTCCTGCCCGCGCGCATCCCCAACCTGCTGGTCAACGGTGCCACCGGCATCGCGGTCGGCATGGCCACCAACATCCCGCCGCACAACCTCCGCGAGGTCGCCTCCGGCGCGCTCTGGTACCTGGAGAACCCGGAGGCCTCCGCCGAGGAGCTGCTGGACGCCCTGGTCGAGCGGATCAAGGGCCCCGACTTCCCGACCGGCGCGCTGATCGTCGGCCGCCGCGGGATCGACGACTACTACCGCACCGGCCGCGGCTCGGTCACCATGCGGGCCGTGGTCGAGGTCGAGGAGATCCAGGGCCGCCAGTGCCTGGTGATCACCGAGCTGCCGTACCAGGTCAACCCGGACAACCTCGCGCTGAAGATCGCCGACCTGGTCAAGGACGGCAAGATCGCCGGCATCGCCGACGTCCGGGACGAGTCCTCGTCCCGCACCGGCACCCGCCTGGTGGTCGTGCTCAAGCGCGACGCGGTCGCCAAGGTCGTGCTGAACAACCTGTACAAGCACACCGAGCTGCAGACCAACTTCGGCGCCAACATGCTGGCCCTGGTCGACGGCGTGCCGCGCACGCTGTCGCTCGACGCCTTCATCCGGCACTGGGTCAACCACCAGGTCGAGGTCATCGTCCGGCGCACCACCTTCCGGCTGCGCAAGGCCGAGGAGCGCGCCCACATCCTGCGCGCCCTGCTGAAGGCCCTGGACCTGATCGACGAGGTCATCGCGCTGATCCGGGCCTCGGCCAGCGCCGACGCCGCCCGCACCGGCCTGATGGGCCTGCTCGACATCGACGAGCTCCAGGCCAACGCGATCCTGGAGATGCAGCTGCGCCGGCTGGCCGCCCTCGAGCGCCAGCGGATCATGGACGAGCACGACGAGCTCCAGCGCAAGATCGACGAGTACAACGCGATCCTGGCCTCGCCGGTCCGCCAGCGGGAGATCATCTCCGAGGAGCTCACCGCGATCGTCGACAAGTACGGCGACGAGCGGCGCTCCACCCTCATCCCCTCCGACGGCGACCTCTCCATCGAGGACCTCATCGCCGAGGAGGACATCGTCGTCACGATCACCCGTGGCGGCTACGTCAAGCGGACCCGCTCCGACCTCTACCGCTCGCAGAAGCGCGGCGGCAAGGGCGTGCGCGGGGCCCAGCTGAAGCAGGACGACATCGTCGACCACTTCTTCGTGACGACGACCCACAACTGGATCCTGTTCTTCACCAACAAGGGCCGGGTCTACCGCGCCAAGGGCTACGAGCTGCCGGACGCCGGGCGCGACGCCCGCGGCCAGCACGTCGCCAACCTGCTGGCCTTCCAGCCGGACGAGCACATCGCCCAGGTGATGGCCGTGCGGACGTACGAGGACAAGCCGTACCTGGTCCTCGCCACCCGGGCCGGCCTGGTGAAGAAGTCCGCGCTCAAGGACTACGACTCGCCGCGCTCCGGCGGCCTGATCGCGATCAACCTGCGCCAGGACGAGGAGGGCCAGGACGACGAGCTGATCGGCGCCGAGCTGGTCTCCGCCGAGGACGACCTGCTGCTGGTCTCCAAGAAGGCCCAGTCGATCCGCTTCACCGCGACCGACGACGCCCTGCGCCCGACCGGCCGCGCCACCTCCGGCGTCAAGGGCATGGCCTTCCGCGAGGACGACGAACTGCTCTCGATGAACGTCGTCCGTCCGGGCACCTACGTCTTCACCGCCACGGACGGCGGCTACGCCAAGCGCACCGGGGTGGACGAGTACCGTGTCCAGGGACGCGGCGGCTACGGCACCAAGGCGGCGAAGATCGTCGAGGGCCGGGGCTCGCTGGTCGGCGCGCTCGTGGTCGACGAATCCGACGAGATCATGGCGATCACCCTCTCGGGTGGGGTGATCCGCACGAGGGTTTCCGAGGTTCGTGAAACCGGACGTGACACCATGGGCGTCCAACTGATCAACCTCGGAAAGCGCGACGCGGTCGTGGGCATGGCCCGCAACGCGGAGGCCGAGGACGAGGAGACGGCGGAGGACGAGGTGGCGGGTACCGAGTCCACCGAGACGGCCGAGGGAGCGGAGACGGCGGTCGACGGAGACGTCGAGGCCTGAACCGAACCGCAGACCGGTGCCGCCGCGTCCAGAGTATGGATGCGGCGGCACCGGACGCCGACCAGTTCCGGGCAATCCCGCCGGGCGCTGGATGACGAGTGACGAAGCAGGGCGGCGCCGCCGTCCTGGTGGGAAGTGCGGGAGGACCAGGTGAGTGGAGCCACGGGTGCTGCGGGAGGAACCTCCGGCGGCCGTCCGGGCGCGCAGGGCGGGGGTGCGTACGGCGTTCCGCAGCCGCCGACCGAGCACTCGGCCGCGTCCACCTCGCTGATGCCGCCGGCCGGTGGAGCGGGCCAGAGCGGTGCGACCTACGGGGGGCAGACGCCCGCGCCGCCGAGCGGCCAGGCCGGCTTCTCGCAGCCGACCACGTACGCCAAGGGGCAGCCGACCCCGGCCCGGGGCACCCGGAGCCCGGGCCACACCCCGGCGGGCGGGACCCCGGTCGGGGCGACCCCGGCCGGCGGCACCCCCACCGGGGCGGCGCGCCGCCCCGCCGGTGCCCCCGCGGCCGCGACCGGGGGGGCCGGCCTCGGCCGGACCCGCAAGGCCCGGCTGCGGGTGACCAAGGTGGACCCGTGGTCGGTGATGAAGGTCAGCTTCCTGCTGTCGCTGGCCGTCGGCATCATCATCATCGTGGCCGCGGCCGTGCTGTGGATGACGCTGGACTCGCTCGGCGTCTTCGACTCGCTGACCAAGACCCTCAAGGACGTCACCGGCTCGGACAGCAGCGGCGGCCTCAACCTGATGGACTACGTCGGCTTCGGCAAGGTGATGACCTTCACCACGCTGATCGCCGTGGTCGACGTCGTCCTGCTGACCGCCCTGTCCACGCTCTCCGCGTTCATCTACAACGCGGCGGCCGGCTTCACCGGCGGCGTCGAGCTCACCCTGGCCGAGGAGGACTGATCCCGGCCGGATCCTGACGCTCGCTCAGCTCCCCGTCCGCGGACGGAATGCACGGGCCCCACCCGCTGTTGCAGCGGGTGGGGCCCGTCGGCATTTCGGGTGACAGCCGGCCGCCCGCGGCGTGCCACCCGGAAACCGGGCGGCCGCGGTGGGACAAGCTGGGTGCCGCCCGTCCCGCGCCTGGGAGTGCCGCAGGCCGCCCCCGGTCCGCCCGACCGGGTCAGCTGAGGTTCCGCAGGACGACTGGACGGAGGCGCGCGGTGGCGAAGCTCGCAGGTCAACTGGTCGAAGCCCTCGAAGGGCTGTTGGGGGTCCCGGTACCGCTGCGGGTACAGGCCTGGGACGGCAGCACCGCCGGGCCGCCGGGCGCGCCCACCGTGGTCCTGCGCAACCGCCGGGCGCTGCGCCGGCTGGTCTGGCAGCCGGGTGAGCTGGGCCTGGCCCGGGCCTACGTCGCGGGGGACCTGGAACTCGCCCCCGGCACCGACCTGTACGAGACGCTCTCCGCCGTCGCCCGCT
Source organism: Kitasatospora sp. NPDC058046 (assembly GCF_042885595.1). Lineage (NCBI taxonomy): Bacteria > Bacillati > Actinomycetota > Actinomycetes > Kitasatosporales > Streptomycetaceae > Kitasatospora > Kitasatospora sp. NPDC058046. The sequence continues at coordinate 31,804 of NZ_JBHVRS010000013.1, read as the reverse complement.
TCGCCGAGCGGCCGGAGGTCCGCACCCTGGCCCTCGGGCCGCGCGAGGCGCTCGGCCCCAAGGGCCGCCGGGTGCTCGCCGCCGCGCTGCGGGCCGGGGCGGTCGGCCTCGAGCCCGAGCCGCCCCGCGAGGAGGTCCGCAGGGCCCCCGGGCGGCTGCACAGCCGCAGCCGCGACCGCGCGGCCATCAGCCACCACTACGACGTCGGGAACGACTTCTACCGGATCGTGCTGGGCTCCTCGATGGTCTACTCGTGCGCCTACTGGGCGCCCGAGGCGAAGAGCCTGGAGGCGGCCCAGGAGGCCAAGCTCGACCTGATCTGCCGCAAGCTCGGCCTGCGCCCCGGGATGCGCCTGCTGGACGTCGGCTGCGGCTGGGGCTCGCTGCTGCTGCACGCGGCGAAGCACTACGGGGTCACCGCGGTCGGCGTCTCCATCTCCACGGAGCAGGTCGCGCTGGCCCGCGCCAGGGTCGAGGAGGCCGGGCTGTCCGACCGGGTCGAGGTCCGGCTCCAGGACTACCGGGAGATCACCGACGGGCCCTTCGACGCGATCTCCAGCGTCGGGATGGCCGAGCACGTCGGCTCCGAGCAGTACCGGGTCTACGCCGAGGGCCTGTACCGGCTGCTGGTGCCCGGCGGCCGGCTGCTCAACCACCAGATCGCCCGCCGCCCCGACATCCCCGGGGTGCCGCACCGCACCAGCCCCTTCATCGACCGCTACGTCTTCCCGGACGGCGAGCTCTCCCCCGTCGGGTCCACGGTGGCCCGGCTGGAGGAGGCCGGCTTCGAGGTCCGGGACGTCGAGTCGCTGCGGGAGCACTACGGGCTGACCCTGCGCGAGTGGGTGGCCAACCTGGAAGCGCACTGGACGGAGGCGGTCCGGCTGGTCGGCCGCGGCCGGGCCCGGGTCTGGCGGCTGTACATGGCGGCTTCCGCGCTCGCCTTCGAGCAGAACCGGATCGGGATCAACCAGGTCCTCGCCGTCCGCAGCACCGAGGAGGGCGCGGCGGGCCTGCCGCCGACCCGCGAGGAGTGGCTGCTGCGCCCCTCCGTGGGTGCGCCGCAGCTGGTCGCGGGGGGTGCCGCCGCAGCCCCGGCCGACCCGGATTTGGGAGATCGGCCGTCGGTCCGCTAATCTTTCAGTGCGGCAAGGGCCTATAGCTCAGACGGTTAGAGCGCTTCCCTGATAAGGAAGAGGCCACAGGTTCAAGTCCTGTTAGGCCCACCACCGCGAAGGGCCCGGAGTGATCCACTCCGGGCCCTTCGGCGTTTTCGCGGATCGGCCGGCATCCGGTACGATCTCTCATCGGTGAGGGCCTATAGCTCAGACGGTTAGAGCGCTTCCCTGATAAGGAAGAGGCCACAGGTTCAAGTCCTGTTAGGCCCACCTCCCCGAAGGGCCCGGAGTGATCCACTCCGGGCCCTTCGACGTTTCCCGCCGCGCTGCCTCCGCGCGTCCCGCCGCGTGCCCGCCGCGTTCCCGCCGCCGGACCGGGAACCGCGCGCCCCTCCCGACGGTTCTCGGGGGAGGGACGGTGGAGGGTTGGTGACGGCATGGCGGTGTTCTGGGCGATGAGCATCCCCGGACTGGTCTGCGCCCTGGTGGTGCTGGCCGCGCTCGATCAACTGGCACTGCGGGCGCGCCGCGCCCGCTGGGTGCCCTGGCGGGGGACGGGCCGGGAGGGGCAGATCTCGGCCACCGGGTTCGAGCAGCTGCACGCGCAGTTCGCCGCGGGCAAGCAGCACGAGCTGGACGAACGTCGCAGCACTCTGATGCTGCGGGACGAGGAGGGCGAGGGGGCGCCGCCGCGGACCAGGGTGGACCTGGCGAACGGCACCGCCGTGGTGGTGGCACCGGGCCGCCCGGCGGACGGGACGGCGGGCGGACCCGCGGACGGCTCGGCGGGCCGGGTCTGATCCGCGGGCGCGCGGGACGGTCCGGGCACGGTCGGACCGCCCGCCAGGAGGTGCGGCGTCAATCCTGGGACCGGACCGCCGGGTTGGCCGCACCGGTGGCTGGTCACGATTGGGACACCGGTGTGTATCATCGGCCGCAAGGGCAGTCTGGCACCCGGCCGCCCGTTCGCGCTCGAAACACAACTGGACTCGTCGGCCCGGTCAGTCCGGCCGGATCCGGCTCTTGAGTCCACCAACGCAAGAAGGACGAGGTCCCGCGGTGAAGAAGCTTCTCCTGGTCGCCCTGGTCGCCCTCGGCGGCTTCTTTGTCTACCGTCAGGTCCAGGCGGACCGCGCCGAGCAGGACCTGTGGACCGAGGCCACCGACCCGGTCCCGGCCGGTCGCTGAGCCCCCGGCGATCTGACGATCGACGAACTCCGGAGGCGCCCGTCGGCGCCTCCCGGGCCGGCCGGCCCGGTCGACGAACCGGACCGGCCGACCCCTTGGAACGGCACCGTTCCGGGGGGACGGCGCTGGGAATCGCGCCGGAAACCGGTACGCTAGTGCCCGTTGGCACGCGCGCGGTGCCGTCGAGGGGCATTAGCTCAGTTGGTAGAGCGCTGCCTTTGCAAGGCAGATGTCAGGAGTTCGAGTCTCCTATGCTCCACAGCCCACAGCAGTAGCCGATCGGCCGCCGACCAGGATCCTGGTCGGCGGCCGATCGGCGTTTGCGGGCGTTCGCCCGTACGGTCAGCGCGACCCGGGGCCGTCCTCGGCGGCGGGGCCGTCCTTCCCGGCGGTCGGGGACCCGTCCGTCGACTCGGCGACGGCCTCCGGGCCGGAGCCGTTCACCGGCGTGGAGGCGGCGTGCGCCCCGGCCGGCCGGGGCTCCTGCGGGGCCGGGGGCTCGACCAGCCACTCCGGGTTGCTGTGCCGGCGCCACCACTGCCAGGCCACGATGCCGCCGCCGATCGCCAGCAGGCCGGCCACGGCGAGGCCGGTGGCCAGGCGGTTGCACTGCTCCTTCCTGGCGTTCCGGGCGGCCAGCTCGCTGATCTCGGCCGAGCTGACGTTGCCCTGGAGGGCGGTCAGCGCGGCGGCGCCGCGGGCCTGGGCCTCGTGGGCGACCGGGCCGACGGTGGCGCGGGCCTCCTCGACCGCCTGGGCGACCCTGGGGCCGACGGTGGCGCGCGCCTGGTCCGCGGCCCGGGCGGCGGACAGGCGGGCCGCCAGAGCGGCCTCCTGGGCCCGGTGGAGGGCCTTCAGGGTGTTCTGCTGGGCCTCCGGCGGCAGGTTGGCGAAGGCCTGGCCGAACTGGGGGGCGAGGTGCCGGTCGTACTGGCAGCGGAGGTGGTGGGCGGCCTGTGCGGCCTTCGGACCGAAGGCGTCCAAGGCGGGGCCGAGGCGCTGCTTGGCGCCGTCCGCGAACTGTGCGGCGGTGTCCCGGGTCCTGGTGGCCGTCTCACGGGCCGAATCCGAAAAGCTCACGAGTCTCTCCTCCTGGGTGGTGTCCTTTATGCACATATCCACCTGAATGCTGATCATGCATGCTGATTTGTCCGGAGGCATGTCGGGGTGGGCCGTACGCGGGGCCCCTGCCGGGGCGGGCCGGACGGGGCGGGCGTGAGGACAGCGCCCCCGGCGGGGCGGAGAAAGCCGGGTCCGGCTGTGGGGGAGCCGGTCCGGGGGCGGGGGCGCGGCAGTAGGCTGGCGGTTTCGGAGGTCGTGTACGGGAAGGGGACCCGCTGATGCTCCCGGACGAGCCGAGGCCGTCGGTCGACCGGTCCCCGGAGGCCGGACCGCCCGACTGCTACCGGCACCCGCAGACCCCCACCGGGGTCTCCTGCACCCGCTGCGAGCGGCCGATCTGCCCGCAGTGCATGGTGACCGCCTCGGTGGGCTTCCAGTGCCCCGAGTGCGTCGGCAACGGCCACACCGGGTCGCGGCAGGCGACCACCCGGTTCGGCGGGGCCCTGGCCGCCGACGGCGGGCTGGTCACCCGGGTGCTGATCGGGCTCAACATCGTGGTCTGGGTGCTGGCCGCCTTCGTGCTCACCCCGCGGCTGGGCCAGACCTGGTCGCTGTTCAGCGCCGGGCGGGACATCCTCGGCGGCCCGGCGGGCATCGCCGACGGCCCGGACCAGTGGTACCGGCTGCTGACCGCCACCTTCCTGCACCTGGAGTGGTGGCACGTCGGGATGAACATGCTGGTGCTGTACTGGCTCGGCCCGCCGCTGGAGGAGGCGCTCGGCCGGCTCCGCTTCCTGGCCCTCTACCTGGTTTCCGGCCTGGGCGGCAGCACCTTCGCCTTCCTGGTGGCCGGCGGCTGGATGAACTCGGTGGGCGCCTCCGGGGCGGTCTTCGGGCTGATCGGCGCCACGATCGTGCTGCAGCTGCGGAACAGGGGCCCGCTCGGCCCGGCGATGGCGTTCCTGGTCTTCAACCTGGTGGTCACCTTCTCCCGCCCGGGCGTCGACTGGCGGGCGCACGTCGGCGGCCTGCTGCTCGGCTCGCTGACGGCGGTCGGCCTGATGTACGCCCCGCGCGAGCGCCGTGGCCTGGTGCAGGGGCTGACGGTGGCGGGCGCGGTGGCGGTCGAGGCGGGGATGCTGCTGGCCGGGACGGCCCTCTACGGGGCCTGACCCCTCGGACGTTTGTCCACAGCGGGTGCGGGGTTGTGCACAGGCTGTGCGACCACCGGGGTGTGGACTGTTGTTCTACGCGTGTCCTGCTGTGCGGTTCTCCCGTTCCCGGGGAATTGTGCACAGCTGTGGACGGGCCCACCGGGGAAAGTTATCCACAGGCCCGGGGGACTTTTCCCCAGTGTGGATAACCATGTGGATAAGCCCGACAGTCCGATGGTGGGGATAACCGACCGGATTCCGGTGCGCTCCCGCCCGGCTCCGGGCACGCCTGACCGCCGCCCCGGGACGAGCGATCCGGAGCGGCGGGAAACGGCTCGAAGCCGAGCCTCAGGACGGGCGGAGCGTCACTTCCACTGGGTGGAGACGCCGAAGCCGGCGGCGATGAAGCCGAAGCCGACCAGGATGTTCCAGTTGCGCCAGCTCTCGACCGGGTAGGTGCCGCTGGTCACGTAGTAGGTGACGATCCACACCAGGCCGATCAGGAACAGCGCGAGCATCAGCGGCGCGACCCAACCACGGCCCGAACTGATCTTCACCGCGGCCGTGGTCGGCGGGGTGTAGTCGGACTTCTTGCGGAGTCGAGACTTCGGCACGAGGAGCTCTCCTGTCGATGCGCTGTGAGACCGCGCAGGGTGCAGCGGGTGGAATCGGCCGCGGTCGGCTGTGGAGAAACGTCCTGGGGACCGCTCCGCCACATGCCACCGGCGTCCGTTAGCGTAGTGGCTCGGCGGGTCTAGAGGAGATAAGGGTACGGTGACTAATTTGTCGATTCCCCCTGAGCCGGCCCGTACCCGCCGTTCCGGCACCCGAATTGTCGGACGTGCCCTGACCTGCGCCGTCTTCGCGCTCGCCGGACTGCTCTTCTACATCAGCGCGCAGACCGCCCGCGGCACCGACCTGCGGACCGACAACTCGTTGCTCAGCCTCGGCGACGTGGTCCGCCAGCGCAGCGCCCAGAACCAGCAGGCGCAGTCCCAGCTCGCCGACCTCCAGGCCCGCGCCCAGCAGCTCACCGAGCAGCAGGGCCACGACCCCGCCAACGCCGCGCAGCTGGGCGGCCTGCGCTCCGGCGCGGCCCTGGAGCCGCTCCAGGGCGGCGGCCTGACCGTCACCCTCAACGACGCCCCGCCGAACGCCACCGCGCGCATCCCGGGGGTGCCCGAGCCCGGCGTCAACGACCTGGTCATCCACCAGCAGGACATCCAGGCCGTCGTCAACGCGCTGTGGCGGGGCGGCGCCGAAGGGGTGCAGGTGATGGACCAGCGGCTGATCTCCACCAGCGCCGTCCGCTGCGTCGGCAACACCCTGCTGCTCCAGGGCCGGGTCTACTCCCCGCCGTACGTGGTCAGGGCGGTCGGGCGGACGGACACCCTGCGCTCGGCCGTCGAGGCGGACCCGACGGTCCGCAACTACCTCCAGTACGTCCAGGCGTACGGGCTGGGCTGGAAGGTCCAGGAGAGCGGCGAGCTGAGCCTGCCCGGCTACTCCGGCACCACCGAGCTGCGTTCGGCGGGCGGCCAGCAGTAGCGGACCGGCCCCGCGGGCGCGCACGGCGGGTCTACTCTTTAACCCAGTCCGCTACGTCGAGGGAGCACCATGTACGGCTGGATCTGGCGTCACCTCCCGGGGAACACCCTGGTCCGGGCCGTCATTTCGCTGCTCCTCGTGCTGGGGATCGTCTACCTCCTCTTCACCTACGTCTTCCCGTGGGCGGAACCGCTGCTCCCCTTCGGCGACGTCACAGTGGACGGCGGCGACGGCGCCGCGACCGGCTGAGCCGGCGGGCCCGGCACTCCCTTCCCGCACCGCACCCCACGGAGACCACGCGCGCATGACGACCCGGCCGACCACTCCGCCCCGCATCCTGGTGGTGGACAACTACGACAGCTTCGTCTTCAACCTGGTCCAGTACCTGTACCAGCTCGGCGCCACCTGCGAGGTGGTGCGCAACGACGAGGTGACCGTCGAGCACGCCGTCCGCCGCTCCGGCGACGAGGGCTTCGACGGGGTGCTGCTCTCCCCCGGGCCCGGCGCCCCGGAGGAGGCCGGGGTCTGCATCGAGATGGTGCACCACTGCGCGCGGATCGGGCTGCCGGTGTTCGGCGTCTGCCTGGGCCTCCAGTCGATCGCGGCCGCGTACGGCGCCGTGGTCGGCCGGGCGCCCGAGCTGCTGCACGGCAAGACCTCGCCGGTCGAGCACGAGGACGGCGGCGTCTTCGAGGGCCTGCCCTCGCCGCTGACCGCGACCCGCTATCACTCGCTCGCGGTCGAGCCGGCCACCGTGCCGGCCGAACTGGTGGTCACCGCGCGCACCGGGAGCGGCGTGATCATGGGGCTCAGGCATCGTGAACTGCCGGTCGAGGGCGTGCAGTTCCACCCCGAGTCGGTGCTCACCGAGGGCGGGCACCGGATGCTCGCCAACTGGCTCGCGGAGTGCGGCTTCCCGCAGGCGGTCGACCGGTCGGCCGGGCTCGCCCCGGTGATCGGCCGGGGCTGACCGGCGTGACCTCGCTGCGTCCGGAGGGGCGTTTCCAGCCGGAGGCGGACCCGTACGGCACCGCGCAGCAGTACGGCGGGCCCCGGTACCCGGGCCAGGACGACGGCACCGGCGGTGCGCCGTACCGGCAGGGGATCCCGGTGCAGACCGTGCCCGAGGACGCCTGGGGCGTGTACGAGCAGGCCCAGGAGCCCATCGTGGACGGGCCCGAGTACCCCTGGCTGCCCGACCAGACCCTCCAGCTGCGGCTGCCCCTGGACCTCGGCGCGCCGGCCGCCGAACCGGCCCCCACCGGTGGCCGGGCCGAGCGCCGCCGCGCCGCCCAGGGCCGTACCTCGCTGCGCTCCGGCAGCGGCCGGCGCCGGTCGAACGGCCGCGGCGCCGGGCGGGTGCGCCCCCGGGAGTCCGTGCTCGTGGTGGCCGCCCGGAGCGTCGGCGAGCTGTGCATCACGCTCGGCGTGGTGATGCTGCTCTTCGTCGCGTACCAGCTCTGGTGGACCAACGTGCAGGCCGACGCGGCCGCCGACGGGGCCCGCAACCAGCTGGAGCAGCAGTTCAACGCGGCCGTCGCGCCCGTCCAGCCGGGGCAGCCGGCCCCGGCGCCGGACAAGCCCGAGGTGTTCGAGCCCGGCAAGGGCTTCGCCATCATCTACCTGCCCAAGCTGGGGCTGAAGTTCCCGATCGCCGAGGGCACCTCCAAGTCGGGGGTGCTCGACAACGGCCTGGTCGGCCACTACACGGGAACCGGGATGCCGGGCGACAAGGCGGGCAACTTCGCGCTGGCCGCCCACCGCAACACCCACGGCGAGCCGTTCCGGTACATCAACCAGCTCGGCAAGGGCGACAAGATCGTGGTGGAGACCGCCGCCGGCTACTACACCTACGAGGTCACCGGGGGCATCCCGGAGACCTCCCCCAACAACGTGAGCGTGATCAAGCCGGTGCCGAACGGCGCGGGGTACGCCGGTCCGGGCCGCTACATCACCCTGACCACCTGCACGCCGGAGTTCACCTCCAAGTTCCGCCTCATCGTCTTTGGCAAGATGATCGAGGAACGGCCGCGTGCCCAGGGCAAGCCGGCCGCGATCACGGGCGGGTAGCCGCCCGGCCGCCCGGCCCGGAGGGGGAGCACCGCAGATGCAGGACGAGAGCGCGCGATCGGCCGAACCGGCGCAGGAGGCCTTCGCCCCGCCCGAGCCGCGGGCCGGGCGGGGCCGGAGCCGGGCGCTGGCCGCGCTCGGGGTCTTCGGCGAGCTGCTGATCACCATGGGCCTGGTGCTCGGCCTGTTCGTGGGCTACTCGCTCTGGTGGACCAACGTGCAGGCGGACCGCTCGGCCTCGGCGGCCGCCGACCGGCTGCGCGGCAGCTGGGCCGCGGGCCCGCGCCCCGGCCCCGGGGCGCCGCCCGGCGCCGCCCCGGCCCCCGGCGCGTCCGCTGCTCCCGGCGCCCCCGGTGCCGAGGCCGGGTCCGTGCCGAAGCAGTTCGCGGCCGGGGACGACGTCGGCTTCCTGCACGTCCCGGCGATGGGCCGGGACTACCAGGTGCTGATCCGGATGGGCACCTCCACCGAGGTCCTGGACGACGGCGTCGCGGGCGTCTACGAGCAGCCGTACCGGGCCGCGATGCCGTGGGACCAGCAGGGCAACTTCGCGCTGGCCGCCCACCGGGACGGCCACGGCGCCAAGTTCCACGACCTGGACGCCGTCCACCGGGGCGACGCCGTCGTGGTCGAGACCCGGGACAAGTGGTACGTCTACAAGGTCGACAGCACCCTGGCGGAGACGTCCAAGTACGACACCGGCATCGTGGCGCCCGTCCCGGCCCGCTCCGGCTACGAGGGCCCCGGCCGCTACATCACCCTGACCACCTGCACGCCGGTGTACACCTCGCGCTACCGGATGGCCGTCTGGGGGAGCCTGGTGCGGGTGGACGACATGGACGCCAAGCGCACCCCGCCGCCGGAGCTGCGGCACTCCTGAAGCCGCCCACGGGCCTCCTGGAGCCCGTACGGAACGCCCGAGGGCCCGCCGCGTTCGTCGCGGCGGGCCCTCGGGCGTGCTCCGTGCTGCTCGTTCCCCGGCTCAGCCGAACCAGGGGAATACCGGAGGCCTAGTGGTCCCCTTTGGGGGGTGTGGTGGTGGGGTCGCTCCCTTTCGGGGGCTCGGCCGCCTTGGTGTACAGCTGGATCTGGGTGTTCGGGTCGACCTGGGTGCCGGCCGGCGGGTTGCTCTGGAGGATCGTCGCGTTCGGGTCCGGGGGACCGCTGACCACGACGTAGGTCAGGCCGAGCGCCTTCAGCTGGTCCGCGGCGGCGCCCAGCTTGACGTTCGCCAGCGGCGGGACCTGGGGCTTGTCCTGCGCCTTGAAGATCGTCAGCGAGATCTTGCTGTTGGCCGGGGCCTTGGTGTTGGCCGGGATCGACTGCGAGGCGACGGTGTTGACCTTGCTCGGGTCGGGGGCCGGGGCGGTCTTCGAGACGTCCACCTGGAAGCCGAGGCCCTGGAGGGTCGCCTGCGCGTCCTCCTTCTGGGCCCCGGCCACGTTCGGGACGGTCACCTTGGCCTTGCCCTGCGACACGGTCAGCTTGATCGGGGCGCTCGGGTCGACGGCCGCGTTGGGCGCCGGGTCCTGGGCGGTGACGGTGTCCTGCGCGGCGGTGTCGTCGTCCTTGTACTCGGTGGTCACGTTGGTGAAGCCGAGGTCGGCGAGCGCCTTGGTGGCCTGGTCCTTGGGCTTGCCGACCACACCGGGGACCTGCGCCTTGGCCGGGCCCGAGGAGACCTGCACCGTGATGGTGGAGGTCTCGGCGACCTGGGTGCCGGACTGCGGGGTCTGGGTGCAGACCTGGTCCTTCTTGATGTTGGTGTCCGGGCAGGCGATCTTGTCGCCCTCGGTCACCACGAGCTTGGCACCGGCCGCGGCGGCGGCCGTCTTGGCCTCCGCCAGGGTCTTGCCGACCAGGTTCGGCGCGGTGATCTTCGCGGTCTCCTTGGTGCCCTTGTCGGCGAACATCGCCTGGGCGACGAAGAAGGTGCCGACCAGGACCAGCACGGCGGCCACCGCCAGCACGATCCAGGAGGTGTTGCTCTTCTTCGGCGGGTCCTCGCCCCGCCAGCCCCCGCCGCGGCCGTAGCCGTCGTCGTAGCCGTCGTTGCCGCCCGCCTGGCCGGCGTAGGTCTGGCCGTAGCCGTCGTCCTGGTAGCCGCCCTGCTGCCCGTAGCCGGGCTGCCCGGAGGCCTGCGGCAGGACGGTGGTCGGGCCGCCGGGCTGCTGCGGCAGCACGTTGGTCTGGCCGTACGGGTCGTGCTGCTGCGGGTAGCCGTTCTGGTCGTAGCCGTAGCCGCCCGGGCCCATGCCGTACGCGGCCTGCTGGGCGGCGGCCACCGGCAGGCCGTCGAGGAAGCGCTCGATGTCGTCGCGCATCTCGTCGGCGCTCTGGTAGCGGTAGTCGCGGTCCTTGGCGAGCGCCTTCAGCACGATCGCGTCGACCTCGGGGCGCACCTCGGGGTCGAAGACCGACGGCGGCTGCGGCTCCTCCCGGACGTGCTGGTAGGCCACCGCGACGGGCGAGTCGCCGACGAACGGCGGGCGCACGGTCAGCAGCTCGTAGAGCAGGCAGCCGGTGGAGTAGAGGTCGGAGCGGGCGTCGACCTGCTCGCCCTTGGCCTGCTCGGGGGAGAGGTACTGGGCGGTGCCGATGACGGCCGAGGTCTGCGTCATGGTCATCCCGGCGTCACCCATCGCACGGGCGATGCCGAAGTCCATGACCTTGACGTTGCCCTGCCGGGTCAGCATCACGTTGGCCGGCTTGATGTCGCGGTGCACGATGCCGGCCCGGTGCGAGTACTCCAGGGCCTGGAGGATGCCGATGGTCATCTCCAGCGCGCGCTCGGGCAGCAGCCGGCGGCCGGAGTGCAGCAGCTCGCGCAGCGTGGACCCCTCGACGTACTCCATCACGATGTACGGGATGGAGATGCCGTCGATGTAGTCCTCGCCGGTGTCGTACACGGCGACGATGGCGGGGTGGTTCAGGGACGCCGCCGACTGCGCCTCGCGGCGGAACCGGGCCTGGAACGACGGATCCCGGGCCATGTCGGCCCGGAGCGTCTTCACAGCGACGGAGCGGCCGAGTCGGGTGTCATGGGCGAGGTACACCTCGGCCATGCCGCCGCGTCCGAGGACGCCGCCGAGCTCGTACCTGCCGCCGAGGCGACGAGGCTCTTCCATAGTTCCGACCCTCTCCCTCACCCGCCGGTGAGGTTGTGACGTAGGTGTCCCCGCACGCTCTGGGTGACGCCGCGCGGTCCGCGACCGGTTCTCCGGCCGGGCCGTGCGGTGCCTCGCGGGCGGCAACGGGCACACCCGCTGCTGGCGGATACGCTACCGGTCGGACCGCAGCGGACCGGAGTCAGCCGTCGGCCGATACCAGACCGGTATCCGGACGGGGCTGCCCATCGTGACATTCCCCTCACCCCGGACCCGCGCTCCTACTTGCCGAGTGCGGCCTGCATCACCGCCTTGGCGATCGGGGCGGCGAGGCGGCCGCCGCTGATGCCGTCGCGGTTCTGGGAGCCGTCCTCGACCACCACCGCGACCGCGACCGACTGGCCGTCCGGGGTCTTCGCCCAGGAGGTGAACCAGGCGAACGGGAGCCCGGCGTTGTCCTCGCCGTGCTGCGCGGTGCCGGTCTTGCCGCCGACCTGCAGGCCGGGGATCTTGGCGTTGGTGCCGGTGCCGTTCTCGACCACCGAGACCATCAGGTCCTGCATCTTCTGCGCGGTGGCCGGGCTCATCGCCTGGGAGAACTGCTTCTCGGTGTGCTTGGAGACGGTGGTCAGCGTGGCCGAGCGCTCCTGGTCGACCAGGTACGGCTGCATCAGGCTGCCGTTGTTGGCGATCGCGGCGGAGACCATGGCCATCTGGAGCGGGGTGGCGCGGGTGTCGTGCTGGCCGATCGAGTCCTGGGCGGTGCCGTCCGGGCTCGAGCTGTCCGGGAAGACGCTCTTCTCGGAGCGGACCGGGGTGTCGATCGTGCTGTTGAAGCCGAACTTCTCGGCCTGCGCCCGCATCCGCTCCTTGCCCAGGTCCGCGCCCATCTTGGCGAAGACCGTGTTGCAGGACTGGTCCATCCCGGACTTGATCGTGGCGTTCTCGCAGCGCTCGTTCGGGCTCTCGTTCTTCAGCTGGGTGGTCGTGCCGGGCAGGACGTACGGCTCCGGGGTGTCCGTGGCGTCGTCGATGCTCTGGTAGCGGCCGTTCTCGAACGCCGCGGTCGCGGTGACCAGCTTGAAGGTCGAGCCGGGCGGATAGGTCTCCTTCAGCGCCCGGTTGAGCGTCGGCTTGTTCGGGTCCGCGTCGAGGGCCTTCCAGGCGTTCTGGTCGGCCGTCTCGCCGCCGGCGAAGGTGCCCGGGTCGTAGGACGGGGTGGAGACCAGGCCCAGGATCGCGCCGGTCTTCGGGTCGAGCGCGACCACCGCGCCCTTCTTGTTGCCCATCGCGTCGAAGGCGGCCTTCTGCACCTTGGCGTTGATGGTGGTGACGACGTCGCCGCCGCGCTTCTGCTCGCCCGTCAGCATGTCCAGGGTGTTGCGGAAGAACAGCCGGTCGTCGGTGCCGGAGAGGATGCCGTCCTCCAGGTTCTCCAGCTGGCTGGAGCCGTAGGCCTGGGAGGAGTAGCCGGTCACCGGGGCGTACATCGGGCCGTCGACCCAGGAGCGCTTGTACTTGTAGCGCAGGCCGTTGACGAAGTCGGACTTCGTGACCGGCTGGCCGCTGACGATGATGTTGCCGCGCGGGTGGGCGTACCGGTCGTACAGCTGGCGCTTGTTGTTCTTGTTGGTGGCCCAGGACTCGGCCTGGACGCCCTGCACCCAGTTGGTGCGCACCATCAGGGCCAGGATCAGGACGAGGCAGAAGATCGATACCCGGCGGATCGGCTTGTTCATCGGGCTGGTCCCTCCTGGCCCTCGGTGGCCGGGGCCGGTTCGGCCCCCGGTCGGCGGGCGCTGTCGCTGATCTTCAGCAGGATCGCGACCAGCGCCCAGTTGGCGACCACGGACGAACCGCCCTGCGCGAGGAACGGCATGGTCATACCGGTGAGCGGGATCAGCCCGGTGACACCGCCGGCCACGACGAACACCTGGATCGCCATCGCCGAGGAGAGGCCGACGGCGAACAGCTTGCCGAACGGGTCGCGGGCGGCGAGCGCGGTGCGCAGGCCGCGCTGCACCAGCAGGGCGTACAGCAGGAAGATCGCCATCAGGCCGGTCAGCCCGAGCTCCTCGCCGAACGAGCCCAGGATGAAGTCGCTCTTGGCGGCGAAGGCGATCAGCCAGGAGCGGCCCTGGCCTAGGCCGGAGCCGGTGACCCCGCCGGAGCCGAGCGCCATCAGCGACTGGCCGATCTGCTCGGTGGCGCCCTTCGGCGGGTTGGCGCCGAAGGCGGCCATCGGGTCGAGCCAGGCGTCGATGCGGACCTTCACGTGGCTCGCGGTCGAGGCGACCGCGACCGCGCCGCCGACCGACATCAGCAGGCCGAACAGGATCCAGCTGGTCCGCTCGGTGGCGACGTAGAGCATCACCACGAACAGGCCGAAGAACAGGAAGGACGTGCCCAGGTCGTTCTCGAAGATCAGGATCAGCAGGCTGAGCAGCCAGATCACGATGATCGGGCCGAGGTCGCGGCCGCGCGGCAGGTACAGGCCCATGAACCGGCGGCTGGCCAGCGCCAGGGCGTCCCGCTTGACCATCAGGTAGCCGGCGAAGAACACGGTCAGGACGATCTTGGCGAACTCGCCCGGCTGGATGGAGAAGCTGCCCATCCGGATCCAGATCTTGGCGCCGAAGTCCTCCGCCCGGGACGGGAAGAAGGCCGGCGCCGCGAGCAGGACCAGGGCCACCACCATCGAGATGTAGGTGTAGCGCTGGAGCACCCGGTGGTCCTTCAGCAGCACCATCACCCCGATGAAGCCGGCGATCCCGAGGGCCGACCACATCAGCTGGTTCTCGGCCGCCGGGTAGTTGCCCCGGAGCAGCTTGCCCGCCTTGTCCAGCCGCCAGATCATCACCACCCCGAGGCCGTTGAGCAGGGTGGCGATCGGCAGCATCAGCGGGTCCGCGTACGGCGCGAAGCGGCGCACCAGCAGGTGCGCGACCAGTGCCAGGGCGCCCATGCCGAGCCCGTAGCCGAGCATGCCCGCAGGCAGCTTGGCGTCCATCGCGAGGCCGACGTTGGCGTACGCGAGGACTGGCAGCAGCACCGCGAAGACCAGCAGGGCCAGCTCGGTGTTGCGCCGGTTCGGCGCCTCCTGCGGGGAGATCGTGGTGTTGCCCCGCCGACGGGGGATCGTGCGTTCGGCCGCCGCCCGGCGTCGGCCGGACCGGGTGGTTTCCTGGCTCAGGTCGTAGCTGCTCACGTGGTGACCGCTCCCTGACGGCCGGCAAACCCGCTCGGGGCGGTCCTATGTCGGATCACGGACGTCACTGCTTCGGGCAGGAGTTGGCCCGGCTGAGTTCCTCTTCGGTCAGTGGGGGGGCCTGGTCGCCCTGCGCTCCGGTGGCCGGAGGGGTCGCGTTCGGCGCCGGGGCGGGTGCCGTCGGGGCGGTCGGCGAGGCCGGGGGCGCGGTGGTCGGCGTCGTGGCGGCCGGACCGCGGTTCTTCTCGGTCGGGGTGGGCGTGGCGGCCAGGTACGCGGCCTGCGTCGCCTGGGTGGCGGGCGGTGCGGCCGGGGCGGTCGCCTTGGCGGCCTTCTGGCAGAGCTGGACCCAGCCGTCGAGCTCGTTGACCGTCGACTGGGCGTCCTTCATGCTGCCGACCGAGATGGTCTTCTTCACGTGGACCTGCTGGTCCTCGGGCAGCCACTTCAGCTGGATCCTGCTGTACGAGGAGTGCACCGAGGACAGGCTCACCCCGGCCAGGTTCTGGTTGATGCCCTGGTAGATCGCGACGTGGTCGTCCTGGGTGCCGACGTAGTACTGGTCCTGGGTCCACTGGTAGCCGAAGTAGCCGGCGCCGCCGAGCAGGCCCAGCGTGACCAGGGCGGCCAGCGAGACCGTCAGGCCCTTGCGCTTGCGCCTCGAGGGCCGCTCCTCGTCGAAGTCCTCGGTGCCGTACACCGAGGGCTCGCCGGAGCCGGGGCCGTACTCGCCCTCGTAGCCCTCGGCGGGACCGAAGCCGTTCTGCGCGGGGCCGAAGCCCTCCGCGTAGCCCTCGGCCGGGCCGAAGGCGCCCTGCGGGCCGCGGCCGAGGCCGGCGGCGCGGCCGGCCGGGGTGTCCGCGATCGAGCGGTCGGCGGCGGCCGAGGACGGCGGAGCGTCGGCGACCGCGCCGACCACCACCGGGACGTCGTTGAACTGGCCGCTCATGGTGTCCGTGGCGCCGACGTCGATGACGTCCGCCACGATGCAGGTGATGTTGTCCGGACCGCCGCCGCGCAGCGCGAGCTGGATCAGCTCCTGCACGGTCTGCTCGGGCGCGTAGTAGCTGCCGAGGGTGTCCTGGAGGGTCTGGTGGCTGACCGGGCCGGAGAGGCCGTCGGAGCAGATCAGGTAGCGGTCGCCGGCCCGGACCTCGCGGATCGACAGGTCGGGCTCGACCTGGCCGCGGCCGTCCAGCGCCCGCATCAGCAGCGAGCGCTGCGGGTGGGTCTCGGCCTCCTCGGGCGTGATCCGGCCCTCGTCGACCAGGCGCTGCACCCAGGTGTGGTCCTGGGTGATCTGCACCAGGGAACCGTCGCGCAGCAGGTAGGCGCGGGAGTCGCCGACGTGCACCATGCCCATCCGCTGGCCCGTCCACAGCATGGCGGTGAGCGTGCAGCCCATGCCCTCCAGCTGCGGGTCCTCCTCGACCATCTGCCGGAGCCGGTCGTTGGCGCCCTGGACGGCGTCGCCCAGCAGGGTCAGCAGGTCGGGGCCGGGCACGTCCTCGTCCAGCCGGACGATCGAGCCGAGCACCTCGGAGGAAGCGACCTCGCCGGCCGCGGCGCCGCCCATGCCGTCGGCCACGGCCAGCAGCCGCGGCCCGGCGTAGCCGGAGTCCTCGTTCCCCTCCCGGATCAGTCCCTTGTGGGAGCCGGCGGCGAAGCGCAGCACCAGGGTCATGCGACCTGTGCCCCCCTCTGGGTCATGGACGGGATGCTGTCCCTCATGCGCTACTACTTCCGCAGTTCGATGACGGTCCTGCCGATACGGATCGGCATGCCCGGCTGGAGCGGAGTGGGCGCGGTCAGGCGCTGCCGGTCCAGATAGGTGCCGTTGGTGGAGCCTAGATCCTCGACCGTCCACTGCCCAGTCTGATCCGGATAGATCCTGGCATGCCGGGAGGACGCGTAGTCGTCGTCCAGCACGATGGTGGAGTCGTGCGCGCGGCCGAGCGTGATGGTCTGGCCCTGGAGCGCCACCGTGGTGCCGGCCAGCGAGCCCTGCACCACGACGAGCTGGGTCGGACCGCCGCGGCGGCGCCCGCCGCCGCCCTGGGTCTGGGCCGCCGCGGGGCCGGCCTGGGTCGGCGCCGCGGCGCGTGCGGCGGTCGAGGTGGCCGCGCCGCCGCCGGTCGTGGCGCTCGCGCCCCGACGGGAGGAGCGCGGGTTCACCTTGGTGCCGAACAGGTCGCTGCGGATCACCTGGATCGCGACGATGACGAACAGCCACAACACGGCCAGGAAGCCCAGCCGCATGACCGTGAGGGTCAGTTCTGACATGACCGTCCCGCCAGTCGGTGAGCGAGGCGCGCGAACAATTCGGACACTACCCTTCGACCTGCCGGTAGACGATGGTGGTGGAGCCCACGACGATTCGCGAGCCGTCGCGGAGCGTAGCGCGCTGGGTGTGCTGTCCGTCCACCACGATGCCGTTGGTGGACCCCAGGTCGAGCACCATCGAAGGGGTGCCGGGCCGGATCTCGGCGTGCTTGCGGGAGACCCCGGGGTCGTCGATCCGCACGTCCGCCTCGGTCGAGCGGCCGAGCACGCAGGCCGAGCCGGTGATCTGATGGCGGGCGCCGTTCACCTCGATCCAGCGGCGCGTCCCGGCGCCGCCGTGGCCCGCGCCGGGGAACGCCCGGACGTTGCCGCCCGCGGGCGCCGGCTGACCGGGGGGCATCGCGGGGGGCGCGGCCGGTGGCGGGGGCGCGTTGTACTGGCCGGCGCCGGGCTGCTGCCACGGTGCGCCGGGGGCCGGGGCGGCCGGCGCACGGTCGTAGCCGGGCTGCGGCGGCGCGTACTGCTGCTGCTGCTGCGGGGGCTCCTCGGCGGCGAGGGTGCGGCTGCGCACCCGGTACAGCCCGGTGTCCAGGTCGTCGGCCTTCTCCAGGTTCACCTGGAGCGGGCCCATGAAGGTGTACCGCTGGGCCTCCGCGTACTCGCGGACCATGCCGGCCAGTTCGGTGCCGAGCTGCCCGGAGTAGGGGCTCAGCCGCTCGTGGTCGTGCGGGCTCAGTTCGACGATGAAGTCGTTCGGCACGACGGTGCGGTCGCGGTTCCAGATGCTCGCGTTGTTGTCGCACTCGCGCTGCAGCGCTCCGGCGATCTCCACGGGCTGGACCTCGGACTTGAACACCTTGGCGAAGGTGCCGTTGACGAGACCCTCGAGCCGCTGCTCGAACTTCTTCAGCACTCCCATGGGGCACCCCCTTCCAGGGTTCGTTCGCCTGCCTGCCGGCCGGATCCCGCCCGGGACCCGGTCGCGCCTCCTACTTGCGGTACTTCCGTACTGATCGTATCCACGCCGGGCCCTTCCGTACGGTTCCCGGACCGTGTGGTGCCCGGGGGTGGGCTCGGACACACAGGGTGACGCATGTCGGGTACGGCACGCCAGGTGTGCCCGTCGGAGCACCCTTCCGGCAGTCGCACGGGCGTGCGTCGGGCATCGGTTCGGGTGCCGTGGGCCTCCCCGGACAACGGATTCGGAGCAGCCCCCCAGGTCGTGCTAATGTTTTCCACGTCGGAAGGGCCGCCCGAAAGGGAGGCCGGTCCAGGAAGCGCGAAGTACCGATGGTACCGAGTGGTTCGGAAGACCGGTCGGCAACGAGGACAACACCCATGCGCGGGTGGCGGAATAGGCAGACGCGCTGGATTCAGGTTCCAGTGCCCGAAAGGGCGTGGGGGTTCAACTCCCCCCTCGCGCACAGCGAAGCCCCGCAGATCTACGGATCTGCGGGGCTTTTTTGTCGTCCGCTCCCCGGTGGCGTGGATTCGGTGGCGGGCGGGATCAGCCGCGGCTGGCCGGGAGTTCGGCGCGGACCTCGAAGCCGCCGTCCGCGGTCGGCCCGGCGGTGAGGGTGCCGCCCAGCAACTGGGCGCGCTCGCGCAGGCCGACCAGGCCGTGGCCGCCGCCCGGCAGGGTCTCGGCCGGACGCACCGGCGGGGCCTCGTTGCGGACCTCGACCCGCAGCCGGCGGCCCTTCGCCCGGACCCGGACGTGCACCGCCGCCTCCGGGGCGTACTTGGTGATGTTGGTGAGCGCCTCCTGGACGGTGCGGTAGGCAGCCCGCTCGACCGCCTCCGGCCACGGGCGGTCGCCGGGGACCAGCTCGGTGTCCGCGGCCAGGCCGCTCTGCTCGATCAGCCGGGGCAGGTCGGCCAGCCGGGGCTGCGGGGCGAGCGGGGCGTCCGGCAGTCCGCCGGTGCCGCGCAGCACCCCGACCATCTGCCGCAGCTCGTCCAGGGTCCGTACGGACAGTTCCCGGATGGTGCGGGCGGCGGTCACCGCGGCCGGGTCGGGGCTGCTCACCTGGAGCGCGCCCGCCTGGATGCTGATCAGGCTGACCTGGTGCGAGACCACGTCGTGCATCTCCCGGGCCAGCCGGCCGCGCTCGCTGATCAGCACCCGCTCGGCCAGCAGCCGGCTCTCCCGCTCCTGGCCGCGGGTCAGCTCGTCCAGCCGGGCGGCCAGCTCCCGCCGGGTGCGGGCGAGCAGACCGGTGGCGGCCGGGCCGGCCGCCAGCATCACGGCCTGGATGGCGTCCAGCGCGGTGGCGCGGCTGAGGTCGAGGACGTCCTGGGGCAGCGGCCAGTGGAAGAACTCGACCAGCGCGAACAGGACGCCGCAGGGGATCACGACCCGGGGGCGGGGGCGCTCGGCGGCCACCGAGTAGACGGCCGTGATCGGGGCCAGCCAGATCTCGTCCACCCAGCTGCCCGGCATGGTGAGGAGCAGTGCCACCACAGGGAAGCGGCGGCGCCAGAACAGGGCGACGGCGGCCAGCGTGGACAGCGCCACCTGCCACCAGGCGGCCTCCCGGGCCACCAGGGCGGCGTCCAGCAGGCCGTACAGGACGGGCAGCAGCAGCATCAGCCAGGGGGCGGTGCACCAGGCCGGCAGCCGTCGGGACGGCAGTTGGTCGGCGGTCGTCATGCCCCGTCGCCGGGCTTGGGCCGGACCAGACCGGCCCGGTGGGCCAGGACGGCGGCCTGGACCCGGTTGGCGGCGCCGAGCTTGCCGAGGATCGCGCTGATGTGGTCCTTGACCGTGCCGGTGCCGAGGAACAGCCGGTCGGCGATCTCGGCGTTGGACAGGCCCTCGCCGAGCAGCGACAGCACGTCCAGCTCGCGGCCGGTCAGGGTGCGGGCGAGCGCGGTGGCCTCGGCGTCCGGGCCGCCGCCGTCCACGTAGCCGCCGATCACGGTGCGGGTGACGGTCGGGGAGAGGATGTTGCCGCCGGCCGCGAGCACCCGGACGGCGTGCACCAGCTGGTCGGGGGCGGTGTCCTTGAGCAGGAAGCCGGCCGCGCCGGCCCGCAGCGCGGTGCCGATGTACTCGTCGGTGTCGAAGGTGGTGAGCATCGCCACGGCGGGCGGGTCGGGCAGGGCGCGCAGGCGGCGCAGCACCGAGATGCCGTCGAGGTCGGGCATCCGGATGTCGAGCAGCACCACGTGCGGGCGCAGCCGCTGGACGTGCTCCTCGGCCTGCCCGCCGGAGCAGTCGCCGACCACCTCCAGGTCGGCGGCGGAGCCGACGATCAGCCCCAGGCCGGAGCGGACCAGGATCTCGTCGTCGACGATCAGCACGCGGGTGGTGGTGATGGTGCCTCCTCGGTTCGGGCGGCCGGGTCGGGGCGGTCCGCGTGGGTCGTTTCGAGGGTAGGGGTAGGCGGGGCGGGGTGCCGAACGTGCGGCGGGCGCCCACCCCCGCCGTTCGGCGGGGGTGGGAATCCGCTACCCGGTTCACGCAATTCTCAGGCTGGGTGGGGAAACATGGAGTTGGCTGACTCTTTTCCGGCCGCTTCTCCATTTCGGGCGGTCGGCCGGGCGAGGTCGCCGGTCAGTCCGTCGGGCCCGAGCGGGCGCCCGGCGCCGGGCCGTTCGCGGATGCGCCCCACCATCTGATCGTTTGGAATTGAGCTGTGTCGTCCACTGTGAAGTCGGAGCCGTCCGCCACGTCCCCCGGGCCCCGGCCCGTCGACGAGCCCGGGCGCTGGCGTCCGAGGGCCGCCGCGGCCTCCGTCTGGTACCTGCGGCTGATCGCGCTGCTGAACGTGGCGACGGTCCTGCTGGTGCCCTTCCGGAACCAGGTCAGCGAGCACAACGAGGGTGAGTACTTCACCCCGTACCTGATGACCTCCGGGCTGGCCAGCGCGGTGCTGTCGGTCTTCCTCGCGATCGCGATGCGGCGGCGCAAGCGGGCCGCGTGGATCTTCAACACGGCGCTCGGCGGTCTCTTCGCGCTGCTCTACCTGGCGTTCATGCTGGTGCCGGACGAGCGCTTCAACAGGCACCCGCTCAACTACTTCTCCACCGTCCTGACCTGCCTGTTCGTCCTGGCGCTGCTGGTCGGGCGGAAGGAGTTCACGTCCAAGGGCGACAGCTCCAACCCGAAGACCGCGGCGGCCACCTTCGTCGGCGGGCTGGCGTTCGGCGGCGGGGTCGGGGCGCTGCTGGTCTGGATGACCAACGAGCTCTCCGGCGCCGGCTTCTGGGACCTGTTCCGGTACTCGGTCGGCCGGATGATCACGATCACCCCGACCGAGCACCTGCGCTCGGTGATCGCCGCGCCGACCTGGGTGAACGCCGCGATCAACGCGATGGGCGCGGTGCTCTTCATGCTGGTGCTGTACGTCGCCTTCCGCAGCCCGCGCGGCAAGGAGCTGCTCACCGCCGAGGACGAGGCCAGGCTGCGCGGCCTGCTGGACAAGCAGGGCGAGCGGGACTCGCTCGGCTACTTCGCGCTGCGCCGGGACAAGGCGGTGGTCTTCTCCCCCAGCGGCAAGGCGGCGGTCACCTACCGGGTCATCGGCGGCGTCTCGCTCGCCTCGGGCGACCCGATCGGGGACCCGGAGGCCTGGCCGGGCGCGATCGACGCCTGGCTGTCCGAGGCCCGCGAGCACGCCTGGGCGCCGGCCGTGATGGGCGCCTCCGAGGAGGCCGGGGTGATCTACGCCCGGCACGGGCTGGACGCGCTGGAGCTGGGCGACGAGGCGATCGTCGAGCTGGACGAGTTCTCGCTGGACGGCCGCGCGATGCGGGTGGTCCGGCAGGCCTACAACCGGGTCAAGCGGGCCGGGTACACGGTGCGGATCCGCCGGCACGAGGCCATCTCCGAGGCGGAGATGGCCGAGCTGGTGGCCAAGGCCGACGAGTGGCGCGACGGGGCGACCGAGCGCGGCTTCTCGATGGCGCTCGGCCGGCTCGGCGACCCGGGCGACGGCCGCTGCGTGATGCTGGAGTGCCACGACGGGGACGGCGAGCTCAAGGCGCTGCTGAGCTTCGTGCCGTGGGGCCCGGACGGGCTCTCGCTGGACCTGATGCGCCGGGCCCGGGACACCGAGAACGGCCTGATGGAGTTCATGGTCATCGAGCTGCTGCAGCGCGCCGACGAGGTCGGGCTGAAGCGGGTGTCGCTGAACTTCGCGATGTTCCGTTCCGTCTTCGAGCGCGGTTCGCGCCTCGGCGCCGGCCCGGTGTTGCGGCTGTGGCGCTCGATCCTGGGATTCTTCTCGCGCTGGTGGCAGATCGAGTCGCTGTACCGCGCCAATGCCAAGTACCGCCCGATCTGGGAACCGCGTTACCTGCTCTTCGAGAAGAGCAGCGAGATTCCGCGGATCGGTATCGCGAGCGCGCGCGCCGAGGGTTTCATCGTCGCGCCGAGCCTGCCCGCCCTGTTCCGCCGCCGGCACGCCCGGGCCGCCGTGGTGGCGCCGCGGGTCCCGGTGGCGGCCCGGGACGGGAAGGGGTAGCCCTCCGTCGGGGGGCGGAGGGGACCGGCCGGTCGAATTGGGGGGCTGATGGGGGGATTGCCTCCCCCCAGAGGATGACCCGACTCCCCATCCGTGCCGATGTGGCTTTGTTAACTGGCTTCTAATGTTGGAGTAGTAGAGCGTTCGGGGATTCGGAGAAACTGTTGTGATGCACAGGACCCACGCGGGGGGCGTGCGAAAGGGGCCGCTGGCAATCGCCGGAGCGGCCGCTGTCGCCGAGTGGGGAACGCTGTTCGCGACGGTCCGGGACGCGGTGGTGCGAAAGAAGTTCGCCGCCGTTCCCCTGGCCACCGTCGCGACGTTTCTGATCCTGCTGTTCAGCGTCGTCCAGCACCTGCCGGGCGGCGAGCGTTTCGTGAACAACATCGGGGTGGTGCGGGCGGCGCTGCCGCTGGACGTCTCGCTGCTGCGGACCCCGCTCTCCCTGTACGTGCCGGCGCTGGACCTTCCGGTCTGGGGGGCGCTGGCCCAGGTGTTCGTGGTCTTCTCGATCGCCGAGATCGTGCTCGGCCGGCGGATGACCCTGGTGGTCGCCTACACCTGCACCCTGGCGGGCACGCTGTTCGCCCGGGTCGGCGTGGCGATCGGGCCGCACCACCTGTTCGGCTTCCCGAAGTGGGTCGCCTACGTGCGGGACACCGGGCCCTCGGCCGCGGTGGTGGCGCTGGCGATCTGCATCGCGTTCCGCTGCCGGGCCTGGCTCACCGCCGGCCTGGTGGTGGCGGTGATGATCGGCGAGGCGGTCGTGCTGCCGAACCTGGCCGGTCTGGAGCACGTGGTCGCCGTGATCACCGCGCTGCTGATCGCCGTCTCGGTCGAGGTCTTCGGGGACTTCTGGCCGCGGGTGCTGGCCGGGGTCGGCGCCGCCGCCTCGGTGGCCGCGGCCGCCTCGCGGGAGGTCGCGGTGGAGGCCCGGCGGCGCACCTCGGCGGGGGCCGTCATCCCCTGACGGGCGCCGACCGCGCTCAAGCCGGCCGCGTACGGGTGCCCGTACGCGGCCGTTCGGTGTCCGGGGCCCGTCGGTGCGGCCGTCAGGCGTGCGGGAGCGGGAGCTCGAACCAGACGACCTTGCCCACCGCCTTGCGGGCGGTGCCCCAGCGCTCGGCGAGCTTGGTGACCAGGGTGAGGCCGCGGCCGGTCTCGCCGAGCTGCTCGGCCGGCTCCAGCGAGGGCAGGTTGTGGTTGTCGTCGCTGACCTCGACCAGCAGTTTGTCCACCCGGATCAGCTGGAGCTTCACGGTGTCCCGGGCGACCCGGACGGCGTTCGTCACCAGCTCGCTGACCAGCAGCTCGGTGGTGTCGCTGAGCGCCTCCAGGTGCCAGCCGGCCAGCTGCTCGCGGACCAGCGAGCGGGCCCGGCCGACCTCGCGGTGGTCCACGGTGAGGTCCCAGGTGGCCACCTCGGACGGGGCGACCCCGTCGAAGCGGGCCACCAGCAGGGCGACGTCGTCCTTGCGGTCGTCCGAGTGCAGCCGGCGCAGCACCACGTCGCAGGCCTGCTCGGGGCTCTGCCGGGGGTCGATCAGGTTGCCGCAGAGCGCGGCCAGGCCGGCTCCTATGTCCCCGCCCCGGACCTCGACCAGGCCGTCGGTGCAGAGCACCAGCATCGAGCCGTCCGAGACGTCGATGGTCTTGGCGACGAACGGCACCCCGCCGACGCCGATCGGCGCGCCGGCCGGGATCTCCAGCAGCTCGCCGGTGCCGTCCGGGTGCACCAGGACGGGCGGGACGTGGCCGGCGCTGGCCAGCTCGCAGGTCCGGTTGATCGGGTCGTAGACCGCGTACAGGCAGGTCGCGAGGTGGTCGTCGCCGAGCTTGTGGGCCAGGTTGTCCAGGTGGCGCAGCAGCTGGCCGGGCGGCAGGTCCAGGGCGGCGAGGGTCTGCATCGCGGTGCGGAAGCGGCCCATCGCGGCGGCCGAGTGGATGCCGTGGCCCATCACGTCGCCGACCACCAGGGCGACCCGGCTGCCGGGCAGCTGGATGGCGTCGAACCAGTCGCCGCCGACCTCGGCCTTGGGGTCGCCGGGCAGGTAGCGGTGGGCGATCTGCACGCCGGGGATCTGCGGCGGGCGGGTCGGGATCATCGAGCGCTGCAGGGTGGTGGCGACCCTGGCCTCGGCGCGGTGCAGCCGGGCGTTGTCCAGCGACAGCGCGGCGCGGACGGCCAGCTCCTTGAGCGTCGCGGCGTCGCTCTCGTCGAAGGGCGCGCGGTCCGGCAGCCGGAGCAGCTTGAGGATGCCCAGCACGGTGCCGCGGGCGGAGAGCGGGACGACCAGCATCGAGCGGCCGGTGACCACCGGGGTCAGCCGGGCGTCGCCGAGCGCGATCGCGTAGTCGACCGCGACGTCCGGGCTGACCACCGGGACCAGCACCGGCTGGTTCAGCTGGAGGGCCATCCCGGGCGGGGTGCGGCGGGGCATGCTGACCAGCGAGCCCTCGGAGAGCACGTGGTCCCAGACGCCGCCGGTCTCGTTGTAGACCAGGGCGACCCGGCGCAGCATGGTGTCGTCGTCCGGGCGGGCGGCCGGCAGCTCGGAGTCCGAGATCAGCCCGTCCACCAGGTCCACGCAGGCGAAGTCGGCGACCCGGGGGACCAGCACCTGGCAGAGCTCGTGGGCGGTGAAGCCGAGGTCCAGCGTGGTGCCGACCTTGCCGCCGACCTCGTTCAGCAGGGCCAGCTGCTCGCCGGCCTGCCCGTTGGTGAGGAACGGGCCGAGCCGGCCGCCGGTCGGGCCCTCGCCGCCCGCGGGGGCGGGGACCGGGACGGTGGCGGGCGGGGCCTGGTCGGTGCGCAGCGGCGGACGGCCGGTGGCGGACGGCTCGACGGTGGCGTGCTCGATGGCTGCGGCTCCTGCGGTGGGCGGGGGCACCTCCCGGCCGGAGGCGGGGGAAGGGACGGACGGGCCGGCGCCCGCCGAGCCGCCGCCGACGGCGGCCACCGGCCGGACGGCGGAGGGGGCCGCGGGCTGGGCGGCGGGGCGGTCCGGGGTCTCGCGCTGGACGGGCAGCGGGCCGGGCGGACGGCGGCCGGGCGCGCCCTGCTCGGGCTGCGGCGGCGGGCCGACCCGGGCGACCCGCTGCTGGGGCGTCGGGTAGCGGCGGCCGAGGCCGGCGGCCGCCTGCGCCCTGCCGGTCTGGGCGTCGGCGGGCAGCACCGGCAGCACGGTGGCCGGGTCCAGCCGCAGGGCGGGCAGTCCGCCCCGTTCCAGCGCGGCCAGCAGCGCCGCGCGGTGGGCGGCGGGCAGCAGCCGGACCAGCGGCTCGGGCACCGGCAGGCCGGCCGGGGTGAGCGCCGCGGCCAGGGCGTGGAAGCCGCCCCGGACGCCGGGCGCGGCGGCGAAGGGGAGCAGCCGCTCGCCGAGCGCGAGCCGCGGCCCGGTGGCGCGCAGCGGGCGGGCGTCGGCGGCCAGCGCCAGCAGCCCGCCGACCGGGCCGGGCAGCGGGTACGCCCACCAGAGCACGTCGCGCTGGTGCTCCTCGCGGTCGGTGACGGTCAGCCTTCCGATCCAGGGGCGGCCGTCGGCGGTCCGCTCGGCGAGGGTGTCGAACGCGTCGCAGGGGCGGCGGACGGAGCAGCGTTCGAGCACCCGCGACTCCAGGGCGGGCAGCAGGCCGGAGGCCGGGCGGTCGTGGGCGACGTCGGCGCGGTGGCCGAAGAGCTCCTCGGCGGCCCGCCCCCACTGCGCGATCCGGCCGGACCGGTCGACCAGGACGGGGGCGAGCCGGACCAGGGCGGCCACCCCCGTCGGGTGGTCGCCCGGCGCGGTTCCGTCGCCCGCCGGCCGCGGTGTGGAGTTGGACTCGGCCACCATGGATTCG
Organism: Kitasatospora sp. NPDC058046; assembly: GCF_042885595.1. Taxonomy (NCBI): domain Bacteria; kingdom Bacillati; phylum Actinomycetota; class Actinomycetes; order Kitasatosporales; family Streptomycetaceae; genus Kitasatospora; species Kitasatospora sp. NPDC058046. The sequence goes on along the minus strand of NZ_JBHVRS010000013.1, from coordinate 5,755 downwards.
CTCTGCTCCCGCCTGGCCGCCGCGCCCGGGGCGGCCGTCTCTCCGGAGGAAGGCACGCTGTGCGGATACCAGCGAAGCACGGACCGGGCCGGGCTCGACACCGAAACGGGGAGATTCCTCAGGATCGGTTGCGTGTCGCGCGCCGCGCGCCGGTCCGTACCCCCGGTTCACCCGGACGGGGCCCGCGATCACGGCGGTAGGGTGGCAGGCCGGACCGCCCGTACGAGTGGTCCGCAGGACGCCGCCGGCCGGACGAGACAGAGGCGAGAAGTTGAGCGCGCAGAGCCCCGCCCGCTGGACCGACCCGGAGCAGCAGGCACTGGAGGAGCGGGTCGCCGCCGCCGAGCTGGCCTGGCTCAGCATGGACGTGGACGTCCAGACGCTGCGGGTCGAGATCGACAACTTCGCGCTGATCCACCACCAGCTGCTCGGCCCGCTCTACGCCCGGCTGGACGAGCTGGACGCGCTGGTCGCCGAGGCCGTGGCGGCCCGCACCGGCCTGCCGGAGGACCTGCGCCGGGCCGCCGAGGCGCGCCGGCAGGTCGACGAACTGCCCGACCTGGACGCGCTGTTCGACTCGGTGCGGGAGCAGTCCGGCCAGGACGGCGAGCCGGCCCCGCCGCCGCCCGCCGCGCCGGAGCGGGTGCGGCCCGGCAAGGAGGCCCAGCGGATCTACCGCGAGCTGGTCCGCCGCGCCCACCCCGACCTGACCACCGACCCGGGCGAGCAGCAGCGCCGGGCCGCCTTCCTGGTCCGGGTCAACGAGGCCTACGCGTACGGGGACGCGGGCGCGCTGGGGGCCCTGGCCGCCGAGTGGTCCACCGCGCCGGAGGCCGCGCCCGCCGTCGACTCCCCCGACCGCTCGGACTGGCTGCGCCGCCGGCTGGACTGGCTGACCGCCAAGATCGCCGAGACCGCCGCCGAGCAGGTCCGGCTGGAGCAGACCCCGATGGGGCAGCTGCTCGCCCTCGCCCCGCAGGACCCGGACCGGCTGCTGGAACAGCTCGCCGAGGAGCTGCTGGCCAAGGCCGCCGGGCAGCAGGCCGAGCTGGCGCGGCTGCTCGGCGGCCCGGCCCCGGCGGACGGCCCGTCCTCCGGCGCCCACGGCACGGCGCCGGTGGGCGACAATGGCACGCACCCGACCCAATCCCAGGAGAGCCACACGATGTTCCCGCAGATCCCCTCCGCCGACGCCGCCGCCGTGCCCGCCGACGCCGCCCTGCTGGACGTGCGCGAGCAGGACGAGTGGGACGCCGGCCACGTGGACGGCGCCCTGCACATCCCGATCGGCGAGGTGATCGCCCGGCTCGGCGAGCTGCCGGACGAGAAGCTGTACGTGCTCTGCCGGGTCGGCGGCCGCTCCGCGCAGGTCGTCCAGTACCTGGTGCAGCAGGGCCGGGAGGCCGTGAACGTGGACGGCGGGATGTACGCCTGGCAGGGTGCGGGCCGTCCGATGGTGAGCAGCACCGGCCAGGAGGCCTTCGTCCTCTGACGGCCCCCGCCCCACGGCCCTTAGGGCAGGATGGGCGCGCGCGAGCGCGCCGGCACCGGGTCGGCGGTGCCCGCCGACCGGTCGGGGGAGGCCATGACCGAGACGACGGACCGGCCGGCTGCCGGACGGGCCTGGTCCAGGCCCGCGCAGCTGGTCCTCGGCTTCGCCGGGGCGGTGCTGGCCGGCGGCACCGGGCTGTTCCTCGCCGCGGTCTTCCTGCACGTCGCGCCCGCCAACTCGGTGTCCCGGCAGTACCGGGACGAGGTCGACGGCCTGGTGTACCCGGAGTTCGAGCAGAACTGGAAGCTGTTCGCGCCCAACCCGCTCCAGCAGAACGTGAGCGTGGACGCCCGGGTCCGCACCGCCGCGCCCGCCGGGGCCACCCGTACCGGGGACTGGATCGGGCTGACCGCGCAGGACATCGCCGCGATACGGGGCAACCCGGCGCCCAGCCACGTCGACCAGAACCTGCTGCGCCGGGCCTGGGACTTCTACGACGGCACGCACAACCCGCAGGACGAGAGCCCGGCCTCCCCGCGCGGCCGGCTCGCCGAGCAGTACCTCAAGCGGATCGCCCTGCAGCGGATCGGCCGGGAGACGGACGGCGAACGGGTCCTGGAGATCCAGTTCCGCTCGACCGCGGTCACCGTCCCGCCGCCGTCCTGGAGCGGCGAGCCCGCGCCGGCGGCGCCCCGGGTGCGGGAGCTGCCGTGGTGGCCGGTGGCGGACGAGGACTACCGGGGGCTGCTCGGATGAACGAGGCGACGGTACGGCCCGACCGGCCCGACGGGGCGCTGCCGCCGGGTGCGGCGGTGCCGTCCGGCGGTGTGCCGCGGCAGGCCGGGGCCGGGCGGGCGGCGGAGCCCGGTGCGGTGCGGGAGACGCGGCAGGCGCGCGGGCCGCGGGCGCCGCTCGGACGGGCGGCGGAGGCCTTCACCGGGAGGGTGCTCGGCCGCCACCAGGCCGCGGTGGTGCGGATCGGCTTCGGGCTGGTCTGGCTGGCCTACCTGCTGCGCGAGTGGCCCCACCGGCGGGTGCTGTACGGCGACCGGTCCCCCTGGTCGACGGAGCTGGCCCAGCGGCTGCTGGCCGACAACGGGGCGCTCACCGTGCTGCCCTGGTTCGGCGGGCGGCTCTGGTTCGAGCTGGTCTACCACCTGGCGGTGCTGGCCGCCCTGGCCGTGCTGCTGGGCTGGCGGACCAGGGCCAGTACGGTGCTGTTCCTGGTCACCGTGCTGTCCCTGCAGAACCGCGACGTCTTCCTCGGCGACGGCGGCGACAACGTGGTCCACCTGATGGCGGTCTACCTGGTCTTCACCCGCTGCGCCGAGGTCTGGTCGCTGGACGCCCGAAGGCCCCGGCCGGGGCGGACCGGGGTGGTGCTCTGGGCGGTGCTCGGAGCCGTCCTGGCGGCCTGTCAGTTCGGCGGCTTCGCGGGCGACACCCTGACCTGGACCGACCGGGCCTTCCCGTACCTCGGCTGGTCGCCGCTGTTCTGGGGGCTCTGGGCGGTGGCCGGGCTCTGGTGGACGCTCGGCCGGCTGCGGCCGGACGGCGAGCCGCGGGCGGTGCTCGACGCGCTGGCGACCATGGTGCACAACTGCGCGATGCTGGTGATCGCCGTCGAGGTGGTGCTGATCTACGCCACGGCCGGCTGGTACAAGGTGCAGGGCTCGCGCTGGCAGGACGGCACCGCGCTGTACTACCCGCTGCACCTGGACTACTTCGCCCCCTGGCCGGGGCTGTCCGCGCTGGTCGGCTCGGCGCTGCTGCCGGTCTTCCTGGTCTCGTACGGCACCGTGGTCCTCCAGGTGGCGTTCCCGTTCACGCTGGTCAACCGGCGGGTCAAGAACGTCCTGCTGGCCGTCATGGTGCTGGAGCACGCGGGGATCGCGGTGGTGCTCGGGCTGCCGGTGTTCTCGCTCGCGATGATCGCGGCGGACGCGGTCTTCCTGCCGACCGGGGCCCTGCTGTGGGTGGCGGCGCGGCTCCGCCGGAGGTCGGGCCCGGCCCCGGAGATCACGCCCTAGGATGGCGCTATGTCCTGGTTCGCCGCACTTCGTGACACCGCGCGGACCGGGCTCACCCTGGACCGGGCGCTCACCGACCCCAAGCGGGCGGTGCGCGGGGCGGTCGCGGTGGCGCTGGTGCTCTTCCCGACCCTCGCGCTCGGCGGGGTCGCGCTCGCCACCTCGGCCGCGATGGGCGCGTTCATCGCCGGCTCGGCGACCTTCCAGCGCAGCTTCCGGCCCCGGGCCAGCCTCGCCGTCGCGGCCGGGGCCGGACTCGGCATCAGCACCTTCCTCGGCTACCTGGCCGCCGGCGTCCCCGGACTGTTCCCGGTACTGCTCGCGGTGTGGGCCTTCGGCGCCGGGCTGGCCTGGGCGATCGGGCCCACCGCCGGGGTGGTCGCCACCAACACCGTCTCGGTGATGCTGATCGTCGTCCAGCTCCCCGTCAGCACCGTCACCGCGCTCAGCCACGGGCTGGTCGCCGCCCTCGGCGGGGTCGTCCAGGCCACCGTCATCACCGTCTGGCCGATCGGCAGCTGGACCGCCCAGCGGCAGGCCCTCGCCGACACCTACGCCGAACTCGCCGACTACGCCCGGCGGTTGCGGCAGGACCCGACCGCGCACGTGGACCCGGAACCGTTCATGACGGCCCGCCACGCGGCCGCCCTCACCCCCTGGCAGGACCGCCACCGGCCGCCCGAGCTGCGCGGCCTGCGCGGCATCGCCGAGCGCATCCGGCCCACCCTCGCCGCACTCGCCGACCCCAAGGTGGGCGCCCCCGAGGAAGGGCCCGAACGGGACCGGGCCCGGGAGGTGCTGGCGGCCGCCGCCGAGGTCATGGACGCCCTCGCCCGGGCGATCCGCACCGGCGACCCGGTCCGGCTCCCCCGCTCCGCGCCCTCGCTCACCCTGGTCGGCTCCGACGACGGGCCGCGGCTCCAGGGCGCGGCCCGGCGCTCCGCCCGGCGGCTCGGCGGGCTGCTGCGCAAGGCCGCGGACACCCTGGACCGCAACGACGAGGACACCATCACCACGCCCGTGGTCGGGGCCGGCGGGGCGCTGCGCAAGCCCACCATCGCGCGGATGCTGCCGGTCGCGGCGCGGGCCGTCCGGCGGCAGCTGCACCCGCGCTCGGCGATCTTCCAGCACGCCGTCCGGCTCGCCGGAGTGGTCACCGTCGCCTACCTGCTGGCCCGGCTCGTCGGGTTCCACCACGGGTACTGGGCGCCGATGACCGCCGCGATGGTGATGCGGCCGGACTTCGCGCAGACCTACAGCCGGGGCGTCGCCCGGCTGGCCGGGACGGTGGTCGGAGTCGCCGTCTCGACGCTCGTGGTGCAGCTGCTCCACCCCGGGGAATGGGTGCTGGCCGCGCTGGCGGTGGTCTGCATCGGCGGGGCGTACCTCGCGTTCCGCACCGGGTACGCGCTCACCACCGTCGGGATCTCCACGTACGTGGTGTTCCTGCTCGGGCTGCAGGAGGGCAACCCGCTGGTGACGGCCTTCGAACGGGTCGGGCTCACCCTGCTCGGCGGGTCGATCGCGCTCGTCACGTACGCGCTGTTCCCGACCTGGCAGACCGCCCGGCTCGGCGAACGGCTCGCCGAGTGGCTGGCGGCCGCCGGACGGTACGCGGGAGCGGTGATCGCCTGCTACGAGAAGCCGGCGGCGCCGCGCGGGCGGGTCGTGCGGAGCGCGCTGCTGGACTCGCGGGAGGCGCGGTCCGAACTGATCCAGGCGATGCAGCGGGCCGACGCCGAACCGGGACGGCACGAGACCGGGCTGGCCGGGGTCAGCCGGCGCCAGATCGACCGGGCCCGGGCGGCGGTCGGGGCCCTCGGGCGGGCGGCCGTCCTGCTGGAGGCCCACCTGCCGGCGGCGGACGCGGAGCCCGTGCCGGGGACCGGGGAGTACGCGGAGGAGCTGCGGCTGGCGACGGCGCTCGCGGCGGCGGCGCTGCTGACGGGGCAGGCGGTGGAGTTCGGGGCGGTGCGGGATGCGCAGGCGCGGTTGGAGGAGGGGTTGGCGGGGGCGCCGGCGGGGGTGCAGCGGGATGTGGTGCGGGCGGGGGTTCGGTTGGTGGGGCAGGCTCTGCGGGACTTGGAGCGGGCTCTGCGGGGGTCTTCTGTGGGGGAGGGCTCTCGGGAGGGTGGGGGGCCGGGGGCGGCTCCGGGGGTGGCCGCTCCGGGGGCTGGGTGATTTTCAGACTGCCAACCCTGGAGGTGGGGCGTTCAGACCGTTGGCAGTCTGA
>NZ_JBHVRS010000012.1:0-268899 GCF_042885595.1 Kitasatospora sp. NPDC058046 | reverse complement strand
ACCGTCGCCCCGAACGGCACCGCCTACTGGCGCATCACCGTCACCAACAACGGCACGGTCAACCTGACCGGCATCACCCTCACCGACACGGTCACACCCTCGTGCGTCACAGCCGCCGGCATGTTCGACCTGGCGGCGGGCGCGTCCCATCAGGTGTTCTGCAACCTGCCGGACGTCACGCAGTCAACGACGAACACGGTGACGGCGTCCTTCCCAGGGCCCGGTGGCACCCCGATCACCACACCGCCCTCCGAGGCGAGCGTCGACGTCCCCTCGTTGACGATCAACAAGGAGGTCTGCACCAGCACCAACCCGGCCGACTGCGGTGACGGCGGCGCCGGCCCCTGGGCGAAGACCACCACCGTCGCGCCAAACGGCACCGCCTACTGGCGCATCACCGTCACCAACAACGGCACGGTCAACCTGACCGGCATCACCCTCACCGACACGGTCACGCCCTCGTGCGTGACGGCCGCCGGGTCGTTCGACTTGGCGGCAGGCGCCTCACAGCAGATCTTCTGCAACCTGACAGACATCACCAAGCTGACGACCAACACCGTCACCGCCTCCTTCCCCGGCCCCGGCGGAACACCCATCACCACACCGCCCTCCGAAGCCAGTGCCGACGTCCCGTCGCTGACGATCAACAAGGAGGTCTGCACCAGCACCAACCCGGCCGACTGCGGTGACGGCGGACCCGGCCCCTGGGCGAAGACCACCACCCTGGCGCCGAATGGGACGGCGTACTGGCGGATCACCGTCACCAACAACGGCACGGTCAACCTGACCGGCATCACCCTCACCGACGCCGTCACACCCTCGTGCGTCACGGCCGCCGGCACCTTCGACCTCGCCGCAGGCGCGTCGAAGCAGGTCTTTTGCAACCTGACAGACATCACCAAGCTGACGACCAACACCGTCACCGCCTCCTTCCCCGGCCCCGGCGGAACACCCATCACCACACCACCCTCCGAAGCCAGTGCCGACGTTCCGTCCCTGGTCATCAACAAGGAGGTCTGCACCTCGACCAACCCGGCCGACTGCGGTGACGGCGGTGCAGGCCCGTGGGCGAAGACCACCACCCTGGCGCCGAATGGGACGGCGTACTGGCGGATCACGGTGACCAACAACGGCACGGTCAACCTGACCGGCATCACCCTCACCGACGCCGTCACACCGTCGTGCGTGACGGCCGCCGGCTCCTTTGACCTCGCCGCAGGCGCGTCCCATCAGGTGTTCTGCAACCTGCCAGACATCACCAAGCTGACGACGAACACGGTGACGGCCTCCTTCCCAGGGCCCGGTGGCACCCCGATCACCACACCGCCCTCCGAGGCGAGCGTTGACGTTCCGTCGCTGACGATCAACAAGGAGGTCTGCACCTCCGCGAACGCCGCTGACTGCGGTGAGGGCGGCGCGGGACCGTGGGCCAAGACCACCACCGTCGCGCCGAACGGCACCGCCTACTGGCGCATCACCGTCACCAACAACGGCACGGTCAACCTGACCGGCATCACCCTCACCGACACGGTCACGCCGTCGTGTGTCACAGCTGCTGGCACCTTCGACCTGGCGGCAGGCGCCTCCCATCAGGTGTTCTGCAACCTGACGAGCGTCACCCAGTCGACGACGAACACGGTGACGGCGTCCTTCCCCGGCCCCGGCGGCACACCAATCACTACACCGCCCTCCGAGGCGAGCGTCGACGTCCCGTCGCTGACGATCAACAAGGAGGTCTGCACCAGCACCAACCCGGCCGACTGCGGTGACGGCGGCGCCGGCCCCTGGGCCAAGACCACCACCCTCACCCCGAACGGCACCGCCTACTGGCGCATCACGGTGACCAACAACGGCCCCGTCAACATCACCGGCATCACCCTCGCCGACTCCGTGACGCCGGCTTGTGTCACGGCTGCCGGATCGTTCGACCTCGCGGCAGGTGCCTCCAAGCAGGTCTTCTGCAACCTGACAGACGTCACCAAGCTGACGACAAACACGGTGACGGCCTCCTTCCCGGGCCCCGGCGGCACCCCGATCACCACGCCCCCGTCCGAGGCCAGTGCCGACGTCCCGTCCCTGGCCATCAACAAGGAGGTCTGCACCTCCGCCAACGCCGCCGACTGCGGTGACGGCGGACCCGGCCCCTGGGCCAAAAGCACCACCATCGCCCCGAACAGCACCGCCTACTGGCGGATCACCGTCACCAACAACGGCACGGTGAACCTGACCGGCATCACGCTGAACGACTCCGTCACACCGGCCTGCGTGACAACTGCGGGGACATTCGACCTCGCGGCAGGTGCCTCCAAGCAGGTCTTCTGCAACCTGCCGGGCGTCATCCAGCCGACGACGAACACGGTGACGGCGTCCTTCCCCGGCCCCGGTGGCACCCCGATCACCACACCGCCGTCCGAGGCGCGCGTGGATGTGAGCGGCACCAACGTTCCGTCGCTGAGCGTCGACAAGGAGGTCTGCCAGTCGGACAAGTCCGGCGACTGCGGTGAGGGCGGCGCCGGGCCGTGGGGCAAGGAGGTGACGCTGCACAAGGGTGGGGCGTCCGAGGAGCCGTGTGCGCCGGACAAGTGCCAGGCGTTCTGGCAGATCACGGTGACCAACACCGGCACGGTGGACCTGACCGGGATCACGCTGAACGACCGCCAGGAGGTGTCCTGCACGGTGGCGGCCGGGACGTTCGATCTGGCCGCGGGGCAGATGAAGAAGTTCTACTGCTCCAGCCTGATCAGTGAGGACACCGTCAACACGGTCACCGCCTCCTACGTGCCGCCGAACTCGCCGCCCGGGACCGAGCCGGTGACCACTCCGCCGTCCTCCGCGCTCGCCCGGTGCACGCCGCCGTGCGAGAAGGAGGAGTGCCACGAGCACAAGCCCGGCCATGAGAACGGCAACGGGAACGGCAGTGGCCACGGCAACGGGAACGGGAACGGCAACGGCCAGGGGCCGGAGCACGGCAGCACCGGCCCCGGCCCCGGCGAGCACCCGCAGGGTGGACACCAGCAGGGCGGGCACCAGCAGCACCACGAGGGCGGGCCGCTGCCGGACACCGGCTCGTCGGTCCGGCCCTACGCCGCGACCGGTGCGGCGCTGGCCGGTCTCGGTTCGGTGCTGGCCCTCCTGGTCCGGGCGCGCAGGCGCCGGGCGGGCGGGGTGAGCGAGTGAGCCCGACAAGGCCGGACCGGTCCTGACGGGCCGAGGGCGGTGGCCCGGGAGGAAGTCCTCCCGGGCCACCGCCCTTGTGCGGCCGTCACGGAGGCATGCGGTCGGAATCCGCCGTCGACGCGGGCCCTGGACCTGGCCGCCTCCTTCAGGGGACCCTACGGGCATGGAGTTCTTCTGCTACCACCGCGACCGGCCCGGCTCCGGGACGTTGCGCCGCGAACTGCTGGAACAGCACTGGTCCTACATGGACGGGTACGCGGAGGAGTTGATCGCCCGGGGCCCGACCCTCACCGAGGACCGCGACGCCCCCACCGGCAGCGTGCACATCATCGACCTGCCCGATGCCGCCGCTGCCCGGACGTTCGCCTTCGCCGAGCCGGGTTACCAGGCGGGCGTCTACCGGGACGTGCTGCTGCGGCGGTGGAGCAACACGCTGGGGCGCACCATGTGGGACTTCCCCGGCGGCCGGACCGGCGGCAACCGGTACCTGGTGCTCGGCCTCGGCTCGGGGCCGGCCGTCGACCTCGCCGTGCCGGCCGACCGGGACGGGCTGATCGCCTACGGTCCGCTGCTGTCCGACGACGGCACCGCCTGGCTGGGCACGGCCGCGTTGCTCCGGGCGCCGGACCGGGATGCGGCGGGCGCCGTCCTGACCCGGGAGCGGTACGCCGACATCGAGGTGCACGACTGGCAGTTCGGCGGGCGGCCGTCCTGACCGGCCGGTGCTGAGGCCGGTGCGCCGGGCCGGCGTCCGCTGCGCCCAGTGCCAGATCCGTCCGCCGTCCGCCCCTGGGAGACCTCGTGCGGGCGGTTCCTCGCGGCCTACCGTGGCGGGGTGAGCGAGGAGACGGACGGGTGTACCGGGCGGGTGCTGGTCCTGGTGCTGCCCGAGGTGAATCTGCTGGACCTCGGCGGTCCTGTGCAGGTGTTCGACGCCGCGGCGCAGCTCGGCGGCGGTTACCGGCTGGAGTACGTCGCCGAGGCGGACACTCTGCGGTCCGCCCAGGGCCTGCGGCTGGCGGGGCTGGCGCCGCTGGCCACGAGCCGGGCGGCAGCCGGTGACCTGGTGCTCGTGCCGGGCCCCCGGCTGACCGGATCCGACCGGCTGGTGGCGCCCGCCGTCGTGCGCTGGGTGCGTGAGGCGTACGACGCGGGTGCCCGGGTGGCGTCCGTGTGCAGCGGTGCGGTCGTCCTGGGGGAGGCGGGGCTGCTGGACGGCAGGGCGTGCACGACCCACTGGTCGCTCACCTCGGCGATGCGCGACCGGTACCCGCGGGCCCGGGTGCGTGAGGCCGCGCTCTACGTGCACGACGGGCGGATCAGCACCAGTGCGGGCATCTCGTCGGGGATCGATCTCGCGTTGTCCCTGGTCGAGCGGGAGCGCGGCCCGGAGCTGGCCGGGCGGGTCGCGCGTGAGCTGGTGCTGTACCTGCGACGGGACGGGGACGCGGCACAGATCAGTCCGTTCCTGCGGCACCGCGACCACGTCCAGCCCGCGGTGCACCGGGTGCAGGACCATCTGGCGCAGCATCTGGACGCCGCCTTCACCCTGCGTGAACTCGCCGGCTTCGCCGGGCTGTCCCCTCGCGGTCTGACGCGGGCCTTCACCGCGGCCGCCGGCCTCACCCCGTTCGCCTACCAGCGGCAACTGCGGCTGGAGCGGGCCCGCGCCCTGCTGTCCGGTACCGACCTGACGGTGGAGGCGGTCGCGCTCCGGTGCGGGTTCCGTGACGCCCGGCAGCTGCGCCGGGTGGTCGCCGACGCCTTCGGGGCCCCGCCCTCGCTGCTGCGGGCGCCACTGCGGCCGACCGCCTGACGGGCCCGGCCTCCTCGGCGCAGAGTCGCTTCTTCGACCGGTTCACCCCGATCTCCTCCGATTTCCCCCTTTCCCGTTTCCACGAGGGCCGACGGCACCGTGCTGCCGGAACGTGCCCGGATTGTCGAGGTATGTCTTGTTCGCGATGAGTTCCGGGCCCCGCAGGGGGCACCGGGCGCTGCGCCGTACCGGCCGGGTGCTGCTGGGCACGGGTCTGGCGGCCGCGTCCTTCGCGGGGATCGCCTTCGCGGGGGTGAGCGCGTCGATGGCGGACAGCTTCGCCGCCGCGCCGCACGGATCCGATGCCCGGGGGTGGCCGACCGCCCGGCCGGTGCCGGAGGGCAGGATCACCGTGGCGGTCGCGGTCAGCAACGAGGGGTCCGTGGCCACCGACGTCCTCGCGCCCTACCAGGTGTTCGCCGAGTCACCGACGATGTTCGTCTACACGGTGGCCGCCGAACGCCGTGTCTCCCCGCTGTCCGGCGGCGCCCATCTACTGCCCGACCACACGCTGGCCGAGGTGGCGGACGGCACTCTGCCGGAACCCGACGTGGTGGTCGTGCCCGCCGTGACCGACCCCGCCGGCGCCGGCGAGGAGCGCCTGCGCCAGTGGATCGTCGAACGCCACCGCAAGGGCGCCCGGATCCTCGGGGTGTGCGCGGGCTCCGAGCTGCTGGCCGCCTCCGGTCTGCTCGACGGCCGCGAGGCCACGTCGTTCTGGTCCAACATCGGCTCCCTGGAGCGCGGTTACCCGAAGGTCGACTGGCAGCGCGGGCGGCGCTACGTCGAGGACGGGCGGGTGACCACCACCGCGGGCGTCACCTCCGGCACCGTGGGCGCGCTGCGGCTGGTCGGGGAGCTGGCCGGCGAGGCGGAGTCGGCCCGTATCGGCACCGGCCTGGCCTACCCCGGCTGGACTCCGGACGGGCCGACCGCGATACCGGCCAACCACCTCGCCCTCGGCGACCTCCCGTACGCCCTCAACGCCGCGTTCCCGTGGCTGCGCCCCACCACGGCCATCGGCCTGGTCGACGGCGTCGAGGAGATCGACGCGGCCGCCGCCTTCGAGGGGTACGGCGGAGTCTCCTTCGCCACCCGGACGCTGGTGATCGGCGCCGGCGACACCGTCACCACCCGCCACGGCCTGGTCCTCGTCACCCGGCCCGCGACGGGAGGCGCCCACGGGGCGGACCGCTTCGTGGTGCCCGGCGTCAGGGACGCCTCCGGCCTCGACGGTGCGCTGGGCGACTGGGCCCTGCGCAACGGGCTCGCCGCCGAACTGCCCGGCGGAGGACGGCGGTCCGGGGAGTTCGGCTTCGATCCGGTCCTGCGGGACCTCGCCGAGCACGGCGACCGCCGGACGGCACTGACCACCGCGAAGTTCTCCGAGTACCCCTCGGCCCATCTGGAGCTGACCGGCGCGTCCTGGCCCTGGCGGTCCACTCTGCTGGCCGCGGCGGCGGTCGCCGTGAGCGTGGGGGTGGGGCTGGCACCGACGGCGGTCCGGCACACGGTTCGACGGCGGCGCCGCGCCGCACCGGGCCACTGAGGGGGACCCGCAGGGGCCGGGGCAGCCCGTGGAGCGGCGGCCGTGCCGTCCGTCAGATCGGGTCCGTCTTGATCGTTCCGACGCACAGGGCCCAGATGACGAGGGCGTCGATCGCGATAAGGACGATGGCCCACAGGGGGTAGTAGGGCAGCCAGAGGAAGTTGGCGATCATCCCCAGCCCTGCCACGACCAGACCGACGATGCGGGCCCAGGCGGCGCCGCTGAAGACCGCGACACCCGCCACGACGACGAAGACGCCGAGGATGAGGTGGATCCATCCCCAGCCCTCGGTGTTCATCGCGTACACGTAGCTGCGGGTGACCACGAGCAGGCTGTCGTGGGTGATGGCGGCGCTGCCCTGGAAGATCGCCATGAGGCCGGCGGTGATCAGCATGACCCCGGCGAAGATGGTCCACCCTGACGCGTAGGGGTACTGCTCGCGGCCCCGGGCGGTGGGGCCGACTCCGGACGTACTGCTGGCCATGACACGGTCTCCTTCGATCGCGGTCGCCTCGCGGACGGGGGACGGGGACGGGGACGGAGGGACGAGCAGCCGGGTGGAGGGGCTCCGGACGACCCGGAGCGGGGCACCCGCACCGGCAGAGCCCCACATTCACCGTAAGACCGGACCCTCCATCCCGCCGTCGGACGACCGGCCCGCCCGGCCGCTGCCCCGGCCGCCGCCCCGCCCTCGCCCGGGCCGTCGCGGGCACCGCGCACGGAATCCGCTTGACCTTGACACCGTGACAAGCCCTTCACTGAGGCCCAGGAGGTGGTCCTGATGACCAGGCCGGAAGAGGACAGGGACACGATGCGGGCGGCGCTCCGCGGGCTGGAGCACGACGACCCGTCGGTGCGCCTGCGGGCGGCGCTGGCCGTCGGCACGAACCCGGACCGGGGGTTCGTCCGCCCGCTCGTCGGGCGGTGCGCGGTCGAGCCCGAGTTCTCCGTCCGCGAGATGCTCACCTGGGCGCTCACCCGCCACGAGGCGGCGGTGACCGTGCCGCTGCTGCTCGGCGAGGTCCGCGCGGAGCGGGCGCAGGCCCGGAGCCAGGCCCTGCACACGCTGTCCAAGATCGGGGACCGGCGGGCGTGGCCGGCGATCACGCCGGCGCTGCTGGCCGACGCCGACGAGGAGGTGGCCCGCAGCGCCTGGCGGGCCGCGGTCGTGCTCGTACCCGAGGACGGGGCGCCCGCGCTGGCCGTAGTGTTGGCGGCTCAGCTCGGGCGCGGCGGACGTGAGACGCGGCTGAGCCTCAGCCGGGCGCTGGTCGCGCTCGGGGAGGCGGTGCTGCCGACGCTGGGCGCCGCGACGACGGACCCCGACCCCGGGGTGCGCGCGCACGCGCTCGCCACCGAACGGCTGTGGCACGACCCGGACGCCGGGTTCGAGCTCGCCGTCGAGGAGGCGAAGCGCACGGCGGTCTTCGGCAAGGGCCGCCAGGAGGGACGGTAGGCAGTGTTGATCGGCGACGTGGCCCGGCGGTCGGGGGTCAGCGCCCGCATGCTCAGGCACTACGAGTCGCTCGGGCTGGTGCGTCCGACAGGGCGCACCAGCTCCGGTTACCGCCGGTACGCGGACGAGGACATCCGGCGGATCTTCCACATCGAGAGCCTGCGGTCGCTGGGCCTGTCGCTGCGCGACGTCGGTCGGGCCCTGGACGATCCCGGCTTCGCGCCCGCGGAGCTCGTCGAGGACCTCATCCTCCGGACCCGTGAGCGCATCGCGGCGGAGACGGAGCTGCTCACCCGGCTGCGGCGGATCGACGCCGCGGAGCCCGCCGGGTGGGAGGAGGTCCTCCGGGTCGTCGCGCTGCTCCAGGCCCTGGAGTCGAAGAGCCCGGGGGCGCGGCAGCGCGCCGCCCTGTCCGCGGGCGAGGACGCGGCGGTGCCGGTGGAGGCGCTGGTCGAGGCCGTGCTGGGCGAGTCGGACCCGATCGTCGCCGGGGCGCTCCGGTGGGCGCTGGCACAGTCGGGCGGGGACGGGACGGCCCTGCTCGCGGAGGGGCTGGACTCGCCCGCGGCCGAGGTGCGCGAACGGGCCGTCCGGTGCCTCGCCGAGTTGCCGGACGGGTCGGCGACCGCGCTGCTGCGGGACGCCCTCGGGCACCCGGACGCCGTGGTCCGCAGGTGCGCGGCCCTGGCGCTCGGGGCCCGCGGCGTGGCCGACGCGGTCCCGACGCTCATCGACATGATCGTCGGGGCGACGAACGACGCCGACGCGGCGGACGCGCTGGGCGCGCTGGCGAACGGCTCCGCCCCGGTGGGCAGTCCGGCACCGGTGAACGGGCCCGCGCTGGCGGACCGGATCGCCGCCGGGCTGGTCGACCGCCTCGCCCGGGAGGACATCGGCCCGGACGCGCGCCGGCGGCTGACCCAGGCGCTCGCGGACGTCCCGGGCGGTACGGCGTCCCGCGCCCTCGCAGCGCTCGCGCGGGACGAGGACCGTGCGGTCGCGCTGACCGCGACGTACATTCTCAAGCTGCGCGACACGCGGTAGCCGCGCGGCGGTCGGGGGACGGTCGGGGGCGGGTTCGAGGTGGGGGTGGCATGACAGGGGCCGGGCGGTTCCGTCGGCAGCGGCGGCTGTTCCTCTCGGTGGCGATCGACACGTTCGGCTCCGGCGTCTTCCTGCCGCTGTCGCTGCTGTTCTTCGTCACCGTCCGGCACTTCCCGGCGGCCGCCGCGGGCACCGCCGTGACGGTCGGGTCGCTCGCGTCCTTCGCCGTCGTGCCGCTCTGCGGACGGGCCGTCCAGGCGGTGGGGCCCAAGTCCTGCCTGGTCGTCAGCAACGTCCTGACCGCGCTCGGGTACGGGCTGTTCTTCGCGGCCGGGAACCTATTCACGGTCGCGGCCGCCACCTTCGTGGTGACGGCCTCCGACCGCCTCTACGGCGCCGCCTGGCCCACCCTGGTCGCGCGGTTCGCGAAGCCGGAGGAGCTCACCGAGTGGTTCTCCGCGGTCACCGTGCTCAAGACGACCTCCCTGGGCGTCGGCACCCTGGGGGCGACCGCCCTGATGGCGCTCGCCGGCGGGCACGGCCTGGAGGTCGCGCTCGCCCTGAACAGCGCGAGCTCCCTCCTCGCGGCCGCCCTCCTGCTGGGGGTGACCGTGCCGGCCGCCGATCGGCCCGGGCTCCGGGCGGCGAGGTCGAACACCCGGGCGGCGCTCGGCGACCGGCCGTTCCTGTCCCTGGTCGCGTCCCAGACGCTGCTCTCGGCGGCCTGGCTGATCCCGACCGTCGCCTTCCCCCTCTACCTGGTGGAGGGCCTCCACCAGGCCGCCTACTGGCCGACCGTCGTGGTCGCCGTGCGCTACGCCACCGCCACCACCCTGCAGATGCGGATCAGCCGGCTGCTGTCCGGCTGGAGCCGCTCGCGGGTCCTGGGCCTGTCGATCGGCGCGGCGGCCGGCGCCATCGCCCTCACCGCGACGGTCTCCACCGCCCCGCACGCCCTCCAGGGCCCGCTCGCCGTCCTCGTGGCGGTGGTGCTGGCGCTGGCCGAACTGGCGTCGAAGCCCACCGCGGCCGCGACGGCGGTCGCCATGGCGCCCAAGGGCGACGAGGGACCGTACATGTCCCTGTTCCAGCTGACCTGGACGGTGTCCTACGCGGTCGGACCGGCGGTCATCGGCCTGGGCCTGCAGAACCCCCCGCTGCTCTGGAGCGCGCTGGCCCTCTGCGTGGCGGCCAGCGCCCTGGCCCACCGCCTCCGCACGCCCTGGCGACCGCGGCCGCAACCGCATGGGCCCTCAGTCCGTGGGCTGCGGGAGGAGGCCGAGGCCCCGTAGCCGACGCCCCGGACGCCCCGGACGCCCCGGACGCCCCGGACGCCCCGGACGCGCGGGCCGGGCGTCAGTGGCGCACGGGCGGCTGCTCGGCGGCGCCGTAGGCGCGCAGCTGGTACGGGAGCGCGGACGGGCGGCACCACTGGAGGTCGAGGCCGCAGGCGCCGAGGACGGCGCCGAAGGCGTGCCGCATCGCGTCCTGGACGGCGGTGCGGGCCCGTGCGGCCCGCTCGGCGGCGGGGGTGTCGCCGTCGGCGGCCGCGGACAGGCGGCGGGAGGGGTTCCAGCGGAGGTCGGCGACGCCGGTGGTGTCGTCGCCGTCGTCGACGGGCCGGCACGGGGCGAGGGTGATGCCGGGCGCGTGCAGGTGGTCGGCGACCGGCAGTCCGGCCAGTGCGGCGGTGCGGCGCACCGCGTCGACGACGTGCGCGCCGATGCCGAGGTCCTGCGGGCGGGACCCGGCCGGAGCGGCGGCGTCCCGGCCGGCGTCCTGTCCGGTGGCCGGGGCGGGGCCGCTGGTACGGCCGACCCTGGTCTCCCCGTCGAGCCGACCGGCCTCGACCTCGATGCCGAAGGCCGGCAGGAACTCCGCCAGGGCGTTCTGCATGCTGCTGGTGACGACGCGACCGGCGGCGGAGGCCGGCTGCTGGAACTCCTCCATGGCCGCCGCGGCGGCCAGCCGGGGGCCGGGCTCCCAGTGCAGGGCGATCAGGCCGGCGCAGTCGTCGGAGTCGTCGAACGGCCGGGCCTGGCGCAGCTGGACGCCGGGGCCGTGTCCGCCGTACCCGACGGGCAGGCCGGCCAGGAGGAGCGCCTCGGTGACGCGGTCGGCGAGCAGCGGGTCGATCCGGGGCCCGCCCGGGAAGGTGCGTTCCGCAGCCGTGTCCTGCCGTGCGGCAGCCGTGTTCACGCCGTCCTCCTCCGGGTCCCTGGCGGCGGCCGACCGCCTGCGCCCCGAGCGTACGGCGTACCCGGACGGACCGTCGGCGAATCCCGGAACCCGGCCACCGCGGCGCGCCCGCCGGGAGGGCGGGCGCACCGGCGGTGTGCGTCCGGTCAGTTCCAGGGGTTGGCCGGCTGGTCGTTGATGGCCGTCCAGAAGCGGGTGTTGTTGGGGATGTTGCCGTAGGCCCAGAAGGTCCAGCCGCCGGTCTGCGACAGGTCGGTGCCGTAGTGGCCGTCGTGGAACTCGGCCTCGCGCCAGCCGGCGCCGAAACCGGCCTGGCAGACGCTGTCGGCCGCGGCCCGGCTGTTCAGGCGGGAGCCCTTGACCGGCTGGCTGAGGGCGACGGTGCCCTGCGCCCAGCCGTTGTGGAAGGCGATGGTGAGCCCGTCCGGGGCCGGGCTGCCGTCGACGTTGAGGCAGAGCACGGGCAGCGAGACGGACGGCGCGGTGTCGCCGTTGTAGGCGTTGCTCGGGCTGCCGCCGGGGCCGCCGACCTGGACGGTGCCGTCGGGGCCGTAGGAGACGACGGACCAGGTCATCCCGAGGTGGGTGGCCGGCCCGGTGGCGGCGGAGGCCGGGGCGGCGGTGAGCGGGATCAGGGCGGCGGCGGCGACGGCGGTCGCGGTGGCGACGGCCTTCTTCAGACGGTTCATCGACTGCTCCTGAGTTCGGGGTTCTCACTGGGCGACCGGCTCGTTTCGGCCGGTGCACAAGAAACTTCTCAACCGAACGCACACAACTGGCATGATCTGATCATCAGTTCGTCACGACTCGCGCCCGTCCTCCACGGCGGCCGGTCCGGTCCGGCCCCGCGGGCCCCAGGGAGGGACGTTGGAGTTCAGGATCCTCGGCTCGCTGGAGGTGTGGACCGGCGACGGCCGGCGCATCCCCTCCGAAGGCTCCCGGCAGGAGCGGCTGCTCGCCGCCCTGCTGCTCAACGCGGACTCCTCCGTACCGGTCGCCCGCCTGGTGGACACCGTCTGGGACGAACGGCCGCCGGCCACCGCCACCCGCCAGGTCCGCAACCTCGCCGGGGTGCTGCGGCGCCGCTTCGCCGAGGCCGACCCGGACGCGCCGCCCGCCCTGCTCACCGACGGCCGCGGCTACCGCATCACGCTCACCGGCCACCGCCTGGACGCCCGCGACTTCACCGACCGGCTCGCCCTCGCCCGCGCCGAGGCCGCCGCCGGACGGACCCCGGAGGCCGTCGACGGGCTCCGCTCCGCACTCGCCCTGTGGCGCGGACCGGCCCTCGACGGACTCGCCGTGGACGCGGACGCCCCGGGCGCCGTCGCCCTGGACGAACTGCGGCTGACCGCCTGGGAGGAGTGCCTCGACCTGGAACTCGCACTCGGCCGGCACCGAACGGCCGTCCCCGAACTCACCGCGCTGGTCGCCGACCACCCGCTGCGGGAACGGTTCACCGGACAGCTGATGCGCGCCCTGCACGGCTCCGGACGCACCCCCGAGGGGCTCGCCGCCTACCGCCGGTTCGCGGAACGGCTGGCCGACGAGCTCGGGCTCGACCCCGGGCCCGAGCTGCGGGCGCTGCACCTGGAGCTGCTGGCCACCGAACCGGTGCCCGCCGCCACGGCCCGGGCCGAGGAACCACCCGCGCCGGCGCCACCCGCGCAGGCGCAGGTGCAGGCGTCGCCCGCCCAACTCCCGCCCGCCCTGGCCACCTTCGTCGGACGCGACACCGAACTGCGGGCCCTGGACGCGCTGCTCACCGACCCGGCGGACCAGCAGGCCGGGCCGGCCGCCGCCGCGTGCGCGGTCTGCGCCGTCTCCGGACCGGCCGGGGTCGGCAAGACCACCCTCGCCGTCGACTGGGCCCACCGGGTCCGCGACCGCTTCCCGGACGGCCAGCTCTACGCCGACCTGCACGGCTACTCCGTCGACGCGCCGCTCGCCCCGCGCTCCGTCCTGGCCCGCTTCCTGCGCGCCCTCGGCGTGCCCGGCGACCGGATCCCCGCGGCGGCGGACGAGGCGGCCGCGCTCTACCGCTCCCGACTGGCCGACCGGCGGCTGCTCGTGATCCTCGACAACGCCCGCGACGCCGAGCAGGTCCGCCCGCTGCTGCCCGGCGCCCCGGGCTGCCGCACGGTGGTCACCAGCCGCACCCGGCTCGACGGACTGACCGTCCGCAACGGCGCCCGGCCGCTGGTGCTCGACGTCCTGCCCGCCCACCAGGCCCTCGAACTGCTGGCCCGCATGGTCGGCGAGCACCGCACCCGCGCCGAGCCGCGCGCCGCCGCCGAACTCGCCGACGCCTGCGGCCGACTGCCCCTCGCCCTGGCCGTCACCGCCAGCCGCCTGGCCGCCAGCCCGGACCGCAGCCTCACCGACCACGCCGCCGAACTCCTCGACACGGAGCACCGGTTGAGCGCCCTCCAGATCGAGGGCGACGACACCTCGGCGGTCCGCGCCGCCTTCGACCTCTCCTACCGCTCACTGCCCGGCGAGGCCCGCGACCTGCTCCGGCTGCTCGCCCTCGTCCCGGCCGTCGGCATCGGCGCCGACGCGGCCGCCGCCCTGGCCGGCGCCCCGCCCGCCGCCGTCCGACCCGTCCTCGACCGGCTGGCCGCCGCCCACCTGCTCACCCCCGAGGACCGCGACCACTACCGGCTCAACGACCTCCTGCGCCTCTACGCCGCCGAACGCTGCTCCGTGGAGACCAGCGCCGCCGAACGCCGCGCCGCCCTGGTCCGCCTCGGCTCCTGGTACCTCCACCGCGGCCACTCCCCCGCCTTCCTCCCCACCCACCCCGCCACGGACCACCCGGCCCGCCTGTACGGCCTCCACCTCGACGAGTGGGTCGAGGTGGACCGCCTGGCCGCCGCTGCCGCCGCAGTAGCCGACCCCCCGCCGGGCGGCTAGGGCCTGTGTGAGGTTGCGATCAGTCGGCGTCTCGCAGGAGGTCGTCGACCCAGATCATCGAGGCGCGGAGGTGGAGGCCGGCGAGGTAGCTTTCGGGCTTCTTGTCGCAGCGGGTGGCGATGCCTCGCCAGGCCTTCAGCCTGTTGATCAGGCGCTCGACGGTGTTGCGCTCCTTGTAGAGATCCGCGTCGTGGCCGACCGGCCGGCCACCCCTGCTGCCCTTCCTCTTCCTGCTGGCGGCCTGGTCTCTCTTCTCCGGGATGACCGCCTTGATCCGGCGTTTACGCAGGTAGGCGCGGTTGCCGCGGGACGAGTACGCCCTGTCCGCGGCGACCGCGCCGGGCCGGGTGCGGGGGCGGCCGACGGGCCCACGGACGCGGACCTTCTCCAGCACGGGGACGAACTGCGGGCTGTCACCGGCCTGCCCCGCGGTCAGCACGAGTGCCAGGGGACGGCACCTGCGGTCGGCGGCCAGATGGACCTTGCTGGTCAGCCCGCCCCGGGACCGTCCGAGGTGGGCTTCCTTCAGGCGGAGCCCACGACGGAGCCGGGCGCGTCGCCGCTCGTCCTGTCCGTTCTGTTCCTGCGGCTCGCCCCTTTTTGTCGGGTCTCCTCCTGCTCCCGCGCGGCCTCCTCCAGGGCCTCCATGATCTCCTCGTCGACGAGCATCCCGGCGGCGTCGTGGTGAGCCCGGACGGACGTGGAATCCACGCTGACCAGCGACAGGTCCGCTGTCCCCTCGCGAGCGGCCTGGGCGATCAGGCCTTCCAGCAGGGCGGTGAAGACGCCCGCGTCCCGCCAGACACGGAATCGGCCGTAGACCGTCGGCCAGGGACCGAACTCGGAAGGCATCTCCCGCCACTGGGCGCTGCAGCGGAACCGCCAGATCACGCCCTCGAACTGCTCCCGAAGCCGCTCGGGGTACGGTCCGAACCTCCCGATCGGCAGATAGGGCTCGATCAACTTCCACTGCTCGTCCGTCAGTTGCCTGCGCGTCACGACCAACCGTTCTACCGGGTTCTGCCCTCAGGTGAGGGCAGAACCCGAAGACTGATCGCAACCTCACACAGGCCCTAGAGCCAGCCGCGGCGGGCGGTCTTGAGGCCGGCTTCGAAGCGGCTGGCCGCGTCGAGGCGTTCCATCAGGACGGCCATCTGGCGGCGGACGGTGCGTACCGAGACGCCGAGGCGTTTGGCCGCCGCGTCGTCCGTGAGGCCGGTGGACAGCAGGCGCAGGAGTTCGCGCTCGCCGGTGGTCAGGGTCAGCGGCGGCGCGCCGTCGGGGTCGTCGGTGATCGGGACGGCGGTCTCCCAGGTCTGTTCGAACAGGGCGACCAGGGAGGCGACGATGCCCGGCTCCCGGGTGCACAGGGCGCCGGCCCGGGTGTTCTCCGGGTCGATCGGCAGCACGGCGGTGCTGCGGTCGAAGACCAGCATCCGCGGCGGCAGCACCGGTGCGGTGCGCACCTCGCCGCCGAGGCCGGACATCCAACGGGCGTAGTCGAGGGTCTCCGGGGCGTCGTGGATGCTCTCCTGGTAGACGGTGCGCAAGCTGACGCCGCGTCGCAGGGCGTCCTCGTCGAGCGGCCGGGAGGCGGCCAGGCTGGCCGCGGACTGGGCGCCGCCGGGCATCACCGCCAGGACCTCGGTGGTCAGCCGGGCGGTCAGCACCTCCAGCTTGTCCTGGATGGCGTCGAGGCCGAGCAGCCGTTCGTGGTCGCCCACCGGGGTGTCGGTCCGCACCTTGGCGTACTCCCCCAGGGCGCGCGCGACGGCGGCCTTGGAGGCGGCCAACTCCTGCTGTCGACGGGCGAGTTCCTCCTCCTGGCGGCGCAGCAGGATCTCCAGTCCGCGCTCCGGGCTGACCGGCCGCAGGGTGCCGGGCCGCTCGCGGGAGGTCCGCAGCAGGGTGAGGTCGGCGAGCCGGTCGAGGGCCGCGCGCACGGCGGCCTCGGGGAGGCCGAGCCGGTCGCAGAGTTCCGCGACCCCGCCTTCCGGGTCGGCGAGCATTCCTCGGTAGACGGCTTCCGCGGTGGCGTCCAACCCCAGCAGTTCCAGCACTTCTCGACCCCTGATCCCCGTGGACGATTCCGTATGCCCGGTCGGCCCGGGCCGATCTTTCCCCCGGCCGGAACCCCTCGCAAGGGCATGATCCGGTCAACGGCCCCCGCCGCCGCCGCCCTTCGCGGTTTTGCAGCATGCTGCCTGTCCTGTTCCTGCCCGACGAATTCCCTTCCCGTGGCGGCCCGCGGACCGGGAGGATTCGCCGTGCGCGCATTCCCCGAATTCCCGGACACCCAGAACTGCGTTATCCCCCAACGAAGTTCCCGCACAGAACAGGAATCCGCCGTGGCCGTCCGTCCACTCGCCGCCGTCCTCCTGACCCTCGCCCTCGCCGGCTCCGCCGCGCCGGCCTTCGCCGCCGGTACGACCGCCACCGACGCCCCGTCCGCCGCCCAGGGCCCGGGTGGCGGGATCGGCTGGGACAACCCCTCCGCCCGGTCGATCGGCTGGGACGCCCCGCCCGCCGACGACGCCGTCACGCAGGCCTGACCTGCGGTGTTCGCAGTCCAGCTGACCCTGCCGGCCGGCGCCGGCGCCGCCGCCCCCTCGGGAGAGGCGGCGGCCGCGGAGGCCCAGGCCGCGCTGTGGGCGTGCGCCGCCCCGGACGACGGCCTGGAGCACGTGCGCGCCCGCGCCGTGCCCGAGGGTGTCGGCCTGGTGCTCTACGTCCGCGCCGCCGACGAGGCGGCGGCCCGGTCGAGGGCGCGGAACCTGCTGGCCAGGGCCCTGCCGGCGGCCGTCCGGCTCCCGTCGGGACGCCGCTGAAGAACGCGCCGGGACGCGCTGGAACGCACCGGGCCCCGCTGCGGCCCGCGCCACACCCGAGGGCGTCGGCCACCCGCCGTCGCGCCCCGGGGGCTTTCCGGCCTTCCAGACGGCTTTCGACCGGTTCCTCCCGCCCGGGAGATTGGCCGGTTCTTTGCTGTCGCTTTACCCCGCCATGGCTGACGCACCATCAGCACGTCGGCCGTCCCCCCGTTTTCCGACCACCTTTCCTTCCCGTACGGACCAGTCGAGGAGTTCCATGTCACGCCCCACGGGCGGATCACCGCGGCAGCGGGCCGAAGCCGGCTCGCCGCCCCCCTCCGCACCGCGCCGCGGCAACGGCGTACTGCGCCACACCGCCGTCGCCCTGGCGGTGGTGCTCTCGGTCGAGGCCGCCGCCGTCATCATGACGACCGGTCAGGCCGTCGCCGTCACCACGGAGCAGTCCCCGAAGCCCGCCAAGGCCCTGGGCCCGGCGGAGGCCAAGGACATCGCGACCGCCCACCTCAAGGCCCGGTTGGAGAACCGCCGGATCGAGGTGGTGGACGAGCGCACCGAGTCGACCACCAGCTGGATCAACCCGGACGGCACCACCACGCTGGACCTCGCCTCCGGCCCGGTCCGCTACAAGGACAAGGCCGGCAGGCTCCAGCCGATCGACGTCGACCTGGCGCGGCAGTCGGACGGCAGCGTCAAGGCCAAGGGGCACCCGCTCAACCTCTCGCTGGCCGGCGCCACCCCGCCCGCCGCCGCGTCGGCGTTCAAGGCCGCCGGTGCCCCGGCCGGCGCCCAGCAGGCCCCGGCCACGCCGCTGGTCTCGCTGGACAACGGCAACGGCACCGCGATGTCGCTCTCCTGGCGCGGCGCCCTGCCCGCTCCCACCGTGGACGGCGCCAGGGCCCGGTACGCGGACGCGCTCACCGCCACCGACCTGGTCATCGAGTCCACCCGGACCGGCTTCGAGCAGTTCCTGGAGCTCAAGGACCGCTCGGCGGTGGCCGCCAACGGCAGCGTGACGCTCACCCTGGACGCGGCCGGCCTCCAGGCCCGGCAGAACCCGGACGACTCGGTCTCCTTCCTCGACCCGAAGACCGGCGAGGAGAAGGGCCAGCTGCCCGCCCCGGTGATGTGGGACGCGCAGGTCGACGAGCGCAGCGGCGACCACACCCGCACCGCTCCGGTCGCGCTGAAGGTCGTCCAGAACGGGAACGCGATCGACCTGACGCTGACCCCGGACGCCGCGTTCCTGAACGACCCGAAGACGAAGTACCCGGTGACCGTCGACCCGGCGGTCAACATCGGCGTCGGCTTCGACACCTTCGTCCAGCAGGGCTACGCCACCGACGTCTCCTCGCAGACCGAGCTGAAGCTGGGCAACAACGGCTCCGGCCAGGTGGCGCGTTCGTTCCTGCAGTTCCCGATGGCGAAGATCAGCGGGAAGCAGATCACCGGCGGCAAGCTCAACCTGTGGAACTTCCACAGCTGGTCCTGCACCGCGAAGAGCTGGGAGGTCTGGGACACCGGCACGGCCACCACGGCCACCCGCTGGACGGCCCAGCCCGGCTGGAACAAGAAGTGGGCGACGTCCACCGCGACCAAGGGCTACTCCAGCTCCTGCAACGACGGCTGGGTGAACCAGGACATCACCGCGCTGGTCAAGGCCTGGGCCGCCAACGGCAACACCAACAACACCCTGGGCATCCGGGCCACCGACGAGTCCGACCCGTACGGCTGGAAGAAGTTCAACTCCGGCAACGCGACGTCCAACACGCCGTACCTGTCGGTCACGTACAACACCCCGCCGGGCGTCTCCACGCTGGTCTCCCCGGCCGACGCCGCGCTGACCAACGACGCCACGCCGACGCTGTCCGCCAAGGCGACCGACCCCGACGGCGGCAACATCGCCCTGGACTTCGAGGTCTGGGCGTCCAACGGCACGGCCGCGCTGCAGTCCGGGCGCACCGCCATGGCGGCCTCCGGCTCGACGTTCACCTGGGCCCCGGGCACCAAGCTGGCGCCGGGCGCCTACAAGTGGCGCTCGCGCTCCTGGGACGGCACCGCCAACAGCGCCTGGTCGGGCTTCCGCACGTTCACCGTGGACACCACCGCGCCGGGCGCGACCACCGTCTCCTCCGGGGACTTCCCGGCCGGCCAGTGGGCGGGCACCCCGGACGCCAACGGCAGCTACAGCGGCACCTTCACCTTCACCCCGCCGACCAGCGACGTGAAGGACATCCAGTACCGGCTGGACGGCGGGGCCTGGGTCACCGCGGCCACCACCGGCACCCCGGTCAGCGCCAAGCTCACCTTCAAGGCGGGCTCCCACACCGTCACCGCGCACACCCGGGACGCCGCGGGCAACGTCTCCGCCGACAGGACGTACGCCTTCTACGCCGGCAAGGGCTCCGCCCTGGTCGCGCCGGGCGCGGGCGAGCGCCCGGCCCGCCGCACCTCGCTGCAGGCCGAGGGCAACAGCACCTACACCGGGGTGCGCTACCAGTACCGGCGCGGTGAGACGGACGCCTGGAAGGACGTCCCGGTCGCCAACGTCGCCACCACCGACGGCAAGCCGGTGACGGCCTGGCCGTTCACCGCCCCCGGCGGCAAGCCGGCCGCGCTGACCTGGAACATCACCGACACCCTGGCCGAGAACGGCCCGGTCGACGTCCGCGCGGTGTTCACCGACGGCACCGCCACCGACGCCACCGAGCCGAACACCCTCACGGTGGACCGCAACGCGGGCACCGCGCCGGAGACCAAGGTCGGCCCGGGCGAGGTGAACACCCTCACCGGTGACCTCACCCTCTCCGAGAGCGACGCCGAGGCCTTCGGCCTGCACGCCGAGCGCTCCTTCTCCTCCCGCCGGCCCGCCAACGGCTCGGCCCAGGAGGGCCAGGCGGCGATCTTCGGCCCGCAGTGGAGCTCCGGCACCACCGCCGAACTCACCGACGCCGCCTACTCCTACGTCCGCCAGACCTCGGCGACCTCCCTCTCGGTGGTCTCCGCGGACGGCTCCGAGACCGGCTTCACCGCCACCGGCGCCGGCGGCTGGAAGCCCGAGCCCGGCGCCGAGAACCTCACCCTGACCGGTGCGCTCACCGGCTCCTTCACCCTGAAGGACACCGACGGCACCACCGTCACCTTCGCCAAGGTCGACCCGGCCGCCACCACCTGGCAGGCCTCCGGCTCCTCGCTGCCCAGCGACAACTCCACCACCTCGGTGGTCTCGGAGAAGGTCGTCTCCGGCGGCAAGACCCTGGCCCGCCCGAAGTACGTGGTCGCGCCGTCCTCGGCGACCGCCTCCGCCGACTGCGCCGCCGTGCCGTCCACGGCCGGCTGCCGGGTGCTGGAGTACGTCTACGCCGACACCACCACCGCCACCGCGTCCGCCCTGGGCGACACGGCCGGCCAGGTGAAGCAGATCCGCCTGTGGTCCACCGACCCCGGCGCCGCCACCGCCACCCCCGTCGCCGTCTCGCAGTACGCGTACGACGCCCAGGGCCGGCTGCGCGAGGTATGGGACCCGCGGATCAGCCCCGCGCTGAAGACCGCGTACGGCTACGACGCGGCCGGCCGGGTCACCACCGTGACCGAGCCCGGCGAGCTGCCGTGGACCCTGGAGTACGGCAAGGCCGGCAACGCCGCCACCGCCGGCGACGGCATGCTGCTCGCCGCCTCCCGGCCCACCCTCAAGCAGGGCAGCAAGGACGTCACCGACGGCACCGCGACCACCTCGGTCGTCTACGACGTCCCGCTGAGCGGCGCCAACGCGCCGTACCCGCTGGCACCGTCCGACGTCGCGGCCTGGGGCCAGAGCGACGCCCCGACCGACGCCACCGCCGTCCTGCCGCCCGACGCCGTCCCGGCCACCCACGACGGCAAGGCGCTCGGCACCGCCGGCTACAACCGCGCCTCGGTGACGTACACCAACGCCTCCGGCCGCGAGGTCAACACCGCCACCCCCGGCGGCGGCATCACCACCACCGAGTACAACGCCTACGGCAGCCCGGTGCGGACCCTCTCCGCGGAGAACCGCGTCCTCGCCCTGGCCACCACCGGCAACGACCTGAACAAGCTGCGCGCCCTCGGCATCGCCGGCCGCTCGACGGCCGACCGCGCCCAGGTGCTCTCCTCGACCTCGGTCCACTCGGCCGACGGCAAGCGCCTGCTGGAACAGTACGACCCGCTGCAGCTGGTCACCCTGGAGCACGGCGTGGCCGCCTCCGGCAGCTCCCCGGCGCTCGCCGCCGGCGACGAGGTCCCGGCCCGCGCCCACACCGTCAACGGCTACGACGAGGGCCGCCCGGCGAACGCCGCGGTCAGCGACATGACCACCTCGGTGACGGTCGGCGCCCGGATCGACGGCTACGCCGCCGACGCCGACACGCGGACCACCGCCACCGGCTACGACTGGGCCCAGGGCCTGCCCACCTCGGCCGTCCAGGACCCGGCCGGCCTGAAGATCACCACCAGCACCGGCTACGACGCCAGCGGCCGGGTGACCTCGCAGAGCCGCCCGAACTCCACCGGCTCCGACGCGGCCACCACCGTCACCACCTACTACACCGGCACCGGGACCGGCGCCTGCGCCGGCCACCCCGAGTGGGCCGACCTGGTCTGCTCGATCGCCCCGGCCGCGCAGATCGCCGGCGGCGGCGCCAACCCGCCGCAGCTGCCGACGAAGACCTTCCAGTACGACCGCTGGGGCAACGTCACGGTCCAGACCGAGACCGCCAACGGCGTCACCCGCACCACCACCCGCGGCTACGACACGGCCGGGCGCGCCGTGAAGACCTCGATCAGCGGCGGCACCGGCACCGCGGTCGCCGACACGGTGTTCGGCTACGACCCCGCCAACGGCGAGCTGGCCACCACCACCAACGGCAAGGCCACCGTCACCCAGGGCTACGACCGGCTCGGCCGCCAGGTCTCCTACGACGACGGCGCCGGCAACGTCACCACCACCGAGTACGACAAGCTCGACCGCCCGGTGAAGAAGTCCGACTCGGTGCCGTCCACCGTGACCTACGGCTACGACACCGCCAAGGACCCGCGCGGCCTGCCCACCTCCCTGACCGACTCGGTGGCCGGCACCTTCACCGCCTCCTACGACGTCGAGGGCCGGCTGGTCTCCCAGACCATGCCCGGCGGCAACACCCTGACCAGCAGCTACGACAGCCAGGGCGTCCAGACCGGCAAGACCTACACCAACCAGGCGGGCACCGTCCTGCTGGCCGACACCGCCGACTTCACCGTCCACGGACAGCAGGCCGGCCGCACCCAGAGCGACGGCAACAGCACCACCAGCGGCTACACCTACGACGCCACCGGCCGCCTCACCAAGGCCGCCGACAGCACCGGCCTGGCCTGCTCCACCCGGACCTACACGTTCGACAGGAGCAGCAACCGGACCAACCGCACCAGCGTCACCGACGACTGCGACCCGGCCACGGCGGACACCGTCACCCAGGCCGAGACCCACGGCTACGACACCGCCGACCGCCTCACCGACGCCGGCTACGTGTACGACGCCTTCGGCCGCACCACCGCCCTGCCCAAGGGCACCCAGGTCGGCTACCACACCAACGACCTGGTCCGCACCGAGACCCTCGGCGACACCCGCAAGACCTGGGACCTGGACGCCGCCGGCCGCCTGGCGCTCTCCACCACGGAGACCAAGGGCACCGACGGCACCTGGACCGTCACCGCGCAGGACACCAGGCACTTCGACGGCGGCACCGACAGCCCGACCTGGTCCAAGGACGCGGCCGGCAAGCTGACCCGCAACGTCCTGGACCTGACCGGCCGGCTCACGGCCGCCACCGGCACCGACGGCGGCGCGGTCCTGCTGCTGACCAACCTGCACGGCGACGTGTCCGTCCAGATGTCCCCCGACGGCACCGAGGACCTCGCGGTCTACCACTACGACGAGTACGGCAACGTCGTCGACGCCACCGGCTCGGCCGCGTACGGCTGGCTCGGCGGGGCGCAGCGCGAGGCCGACAGCGTCTCCGGCCTCACCCTGATGGGCGTGCGCCTGTACGACCCGACCACCGGCCGCTTCCTGCAGACCGACCCGGTCCTGGAGGGCTCGCCGAACGCCTACGGCTACCCGGTCGACCCGATCACCATGGACGACCTGACGGGCATGTCCTGGAAGAAGAAGTGGGTCGCCAACTTCAGCCGGGCCGAGGGCAACACCATCGGCGGTCTGCTGGTCGTCTCCAGCAAGATCTCCAAGGGCATCTCCGGGATCCTGAAGAAGCTCCCGCACATCGCCGCCCGGGCCGCCGGCTGGGTCCTGTGGGCGCTGTCCTACCTGATGAAGAGCATCGGCAAGAAGTTCCTCAAGGCCGCCAACAAGCGGGGCAGCCACGGGGTCCGGTTCACCTTCGGCATCTGGCACTCCAGCCACTGGTACGTGCCGGACTACCCGACCTACCGGGTGGACCCGCGCTACTGAGAGGGGGACGGCACCCGAGAGGGGGGACGGCACCACGCTGACGCTCCACTGACGCACGGCAGGATGCACGACAGGTGAGGCCGGGCCCGGGGGTGCTCCCCCGGGCCCGGCCGCTTGCGCGCGCCGATGATCATCCCGGCGTAGGCTCTCGGCTGATCACAGGGGCACAGGAGAGGGAGACATGGGCCAGAAGATCATCCGGTTCTCGGACCTGACCGGCAAGCACGCGGAGAGCGACGCGGACCTGGTGCGGGTGGTGGTGCTCCGGCACCCCGACCTGACGGACGGTCCGGTCGAGATCGACGCGCTGGCCGGGGAGTTGGGCGGCGTGCGGGAGCTGGCGCTCGACCTGGTCACCGTCGAGCTGCACCACCCGGACCGGGCGGAGCCGCAGACGGTGGTGATGGAGGCGGCGACCTTCGACCGGCTGGCCTCGGCCGCGCCGATGGCCGAGGTGCTGCGCGGCGCCCGCCCGGCCGCCCGGACGGCCGCGCGCGAGACGGCGCCCACCACCGTGCGGGAGGCCGCGCCCACCACCGTGCGCGGGGCGGCGCCCGCCGCCGGCCGGGAGCGGGTCGACCACGCCGGCCTGGAGCACGCCGGACGGCCGCACCAGGGCCGCACCACCGAGGCGGAGAAGCAG
Organism: Kitasatospora sp. NPDC058046; assembly: GCF_042885595.1. Taxonomy (NCBI): domain Bacteria; kingdom Bacillati; phylum Actinomycetota; class Actinomycetes; order Kitasatosporales; family Streptomycetaceae; genus Kitasatospora; species Kitasatospora sp. NPDC058046. The sequence continues at coordinate 244,808 of NZ_JBHVRS010000012.1, read as the reverse complement.
GTCGTCCGGGAGCACCTGGAGGAGATCAACGAGCGGCTCGCCGCCGAGGGCGTGCGCACGATCGACCCGGCGAACGTCGAGCACGTCACCCAGTACCGGCTGGACACCCTGGCCCGGGAGACCGGTGTGATGTTCGGCTGAGCCACCCGGGTCGCGCCGCCCGGCGCTCCGGTTGCGCCGCCCGCCGGGGGGAGCTCGGCTGGGGCGGCCCGGCCCGTAGGCCACAAAGCCCTCCGGAACGCCGGACCGTCCCGGAACGCCGTACCTCCCCGGGCCGCGCTGCCGCCGGGCGGGTGACCGCCGAGCAGGTGAACCGCCGCGACCGGCCCTCGTGTCGCCGACCGGTGCGCCGGGGCGATCGGCTGGACTGCCCGCTATGCGACTTCCATTCCGGACCGGGCGGATCGCCTCGGTCCTGGCGCTGGTGGCCGGCTCGCTGCTGAGCAGCAGCGTGCTGGCCCCACCGGCCCAGGCCGCGATCTCCTTCACCAAGAGCGTCGACAAGGCGACCGTCTCCCCGGGGGAGAACGTCACCTACACGCTGCGCTACACCTGCTCCATCACCGAGTGCACGGGCGGGAACATCCTCGACACCCTGCCGTCGAACATGCAGTTCCTCGGCTGGACGCCGGACCCGTCCTCGGTCGACGTGGCCGCCTCCACGGTGCCCGCCGCGGGCGCGACGGGCGGCACGATGGACATCAGGCTGAAGGACCTCAGTCCGGGCACCACCGCCACCATCACGGTGACGATGAAGTACCCGAACTTCACCACCCCGAACGGCGCCGCCTCGACCAACTCGGCCACCATGTCGGCCACCGGCGAGACCTCGCAGACCGCCACCGCGAACACCACGGCCCAGGTGCAGCCGCAGTACACGGTGACCAAGGGCATCCAGACCTCCAGCAGCGACAACCGCACCGTCACCTACCAGTTCACCCCCTGCGCCACCGACAACGTGCCCAACGTCGACCTGGACAGCAGCCGGCTGCTGGACACCCTGCCGCCCGGCGCGGTGGTGGACACCGGCCGCTCGCCGGGCTGGACGCAGGTGCCGCCCGGCCCGAACACCTGGGGCTACGACATCGGCCCGTTCGTCTCCGGCAACGGGCGCGGCGGCTGCCGCAACCCGGGCGTCCTGGTGGTCAACTACCCGGCGGCCTCCTTCCCGGACGGGACCACCTCCGAGAACACCGTCGACCTGCTCGGCGCGCCGCTCACCGAGGCCGAACGGCAACTGGACACCTCGTCCGTCACCACCAACACGTTCCAACCCCCGGTGACCGGCGTGGTGGTGACCGCCAGCAAGACCTGGCGCGACACCACCACCAACGGCGACCTCAACTCCTTCAGCCTGTCCGCCACCAACACCGCGGGCCCGGCCACCAGCCTCACCATCACCGACCCCGGGGCCGGCAGCACCGACGGCGTCTACAACTGGATCTTCCCGCAGTCCCTCCAGCTGGAGCCGTGGAACCCCACCAGCATCCAACTGACCCTGCAGTACCGCCTCAACGGCGACCCCACCTGGCACACCTTCACCCCGGGCACGCCGTTCAACGGCTCCACCGCACGGCGGCTCACCTTCGCCCAGGGCGCGGGCGACCCGGCCAACGACGTGCTCGGCATCCCCGCCGGGCAGTGGCTGGACGGGCTCAAGCTCACCTGGAACGGCCCGATCCCCACCGGCTGGAGCCCCGGCAACGCGGTGCAGCTGGTCACCCAGGTCGCCACCCCCGGCCACGACGGGCGCCCCGCCCCCGAGCCGCTGACCAACTGCGTGGACACCAGCGCCACCGACGGCACCACCACCGCCAACGCCAACGCCTGCGCCCGGACCACCATCACCCAGGCCACCAACCTCGGCGCCGCCAAGACCACCGTGGCCGGCGAGCTGTCCGCCCCCGGCGGCAAGGCCACCTTCCAGGTCATCCCGTACAACCGCAGCGCCCACGACCTGGACCGCCCGCTCGTCCTGTACGACCTGCTGCCCGCCGGCGTGGTCTACATCGACGGCTCGGCCCGACCCGACCCCGACTACCCCGACGCCAAGGCCCCCTCGTCGATCACCGTGACCCCGGGCCCGGACGGGCGCCAGCTCGTCAAGATGGAATGGCCGGCCGGCGCCCCCGACTCGACGTACCTGCACGACGCCATGGCCTACCGGATGCTCTTCGACGTCCAGGTCGCCGACAGCATCCGCTCCGGCACGCTGACCAACGACGTCTACGTCACCGTCGACCAGCCCACCCACCCGGTCGCCTGCATGTACTCCGGCTCCGACAGCGGCAGCACCCCCGACGTGCTCGACCTCAACGGCAACGGCGACACCACCGAGCTGATGTGCCACGCCTCCTCGCAGATCCAGGTCGACGTGCCGGCGGTGCTGCGCTCCTACAAGGAGGTCAAGGGGGACCTCGACGCCGACTACATGACCATCGGCACCGCCACCCCCGGCGGCCAGACGTCCTGGCGGATGACCGTCCGCAACGACTCCCCGGACCCGGTCACCGACTTCCTCGCCTACGACAAGCTCCCCACCCCCGGCGACAACTACGTGCTCACCCAGGACGCCCCGCGCGGCAGCGCCTGGACCCCGTCGCTCAGCCAGCCGATCACCAGCAACGACCCGACCGTGGTGATCGAGTACGCCACCGACCCCAACCCCTGCGTGAACCCGCTGCTGGTCGACCGCACCGGCTGCAACAGCGCCGCGGTCTGGAGCACCACCTTCCCCGGGCCGGGGACGGCCACCTGGTTCCGCCTCAGCCGCCCCGGCGCCCTGGCCTCCGGCGAGTCCTTCACCCTGACCTGGCCGATGGTCGCCTCCTACGACGCGCCGGAGGGCGAGTACGCCTGGAACAGCTTCGCGTACACCGCCACCGACGCCTCCGGCCGCCAGCTGCTGCCGGCCGAGCCCGCCAAGGTCGGCGTCGCGGTCAAGCGCGTCGCCCCCTCCAACAACGCGCTGGGCGACTTCGTCTGGCACGACCGGGACGGCTCCGGGATCCAGAAGCCCGGTGACGAGGGCATCCCCGGGGTCACCGTGCACCTGCTGGACGGCAACGGGCAGCCCGTACGGGACAAGGACGGCAAGCCGGTCACCACGGTGACCGACGCCACCGGGCACTACCTGTTCGACAACCTGCCGGACGGCAGCTACGCGGTGCAGTTCGACCTGACCACCCTGCCCAAGGGCGCCACCGTCACCAAGCAGCACGCCGGCACCGACCCGAGCAAGGACTCGGACGGCGACCCGACCACCGGCATCACCCAGACCGTCACCCTCAGCGGCGGGCAGCGCGACCTCGACCTCGACCTGGGCGTGATCCTCCAGACCAGCTCCCCGTCGCCCTCGCCCTCGCCGAGCCCGTCGCCGTCCCCCTCCCCGTCGCCGAGCCCGTCGCCGTCCCCGTCCAACTCCCCGTCCCCGTCGCCGTCACCGACGTCCTCGCCGAGCACGACGGCCACCGCGACCCCCACCCACCCCCACACCCCGAGCGCGTCGGAGAGCGGCGAGCTGCCGCACACCGGCGGCTCCTCCTCCGACACCCTGGTCGCGGCGCTCGGAGCCATCGCCCTCCTCGGCGGCGGCGTCCTCTGCTTCGTCGCCTACCGCCGCCCGGGCCGCCACAGCTGACGCCCGCTCGGACCCCCGCCTGACACCAGCAGGACGCCAGTGGCGCCGCCCCACCCGGGGCGGCGCCACTGGCGCGTTCGGAGCCGGTACTCCTAGTCCAACTGGGACAGCACGTCGGTGATCAGCCTGGTGGCGAAGTCCTCGCCGTTGCCCGAGATCCGGTTGATGTACTCCGCGAGCAGGACCACCATGGCCTCCAACGGGTTCATCTCCTCCTTCGTCCACGGTCCGTACTGGGCGCGCCAGAGGTTGGGGCTCAGGCCCGTACCTGCGGCGATGAGCAGGCCGGCCATGATGGGGATGACCTCGGGGCTGAAGGTCCTCGGCATCATCCGCATGGTGGCCACCAGGCTGGGGACCGCGTGCTCGATCACGTCCTCCTCCTGCTTCTCGAAGGCCGTGCGCAGCCAGTTCATGTACATGTAGACGAGCGTGCAGGCGCCTTCCACCAGCGCCTCGGCCTCGCCGGGGCCGAAGGACGCGGTGAGCTGGTCGACCAGCCGCTGGTGCTCGGGGTCCGTCCCGGACTTGCCGTCGTAGATGGACTTGAGCCGGGAGTCGATCACCATGAGCGCCGCGCTCACATCGCCGACGGGAGCGTACTTGGGGTCGCAGGACGACACGGGACTCCTCCTAGAGCGGCCACGGCCGGTACGGCCGGTCGGTTCGTAGGGTAGGCGAGCGATCGGACCGGGTCCGACGGCTCCGGCCGCGGGCACCCCGCGGTGCCGGGTACGGAAGGGCCGGGGCGGACCGGCCGGGGCGGTCCGGTGGTGGTGGGACGGGCCTCCCCGTCACCCGGCGGCGGCGCCTCACACGTCAGGGCGAGGTACCGGAAGCCGGGTTGACCGCGGCGGGCGGCCGGCCCCTGCTCCGGGCCGGCCGCCCTGCCTCCCGTCAGACGGCCGACGCGGCGGACCGGGCGTTGCGGCGGCGGACGTAGACGGTGGCCAGGACGCCGGCGAGCACCGCCCCGCCGCTCATCGCCGCGACGGACGGGTTGATCATCGGCACGGCGGCGGCGGGCTCGGCGCCGCCGCACCGGGCGTGCCCGATGACCAGGTTGGCGCCGTTCAGCGACGGCAGCAGGGTGAGGTGGACGGCGTTGACGGTGAGGACGCCGTTGGCATCGGTGGTCTGCTCGTTGAGGACGATCGAACCGACCAGCGGGATGCTGACCCTGGTGTTGGCGGGGGCGTTGGCCTGGAGGTTGGTCGGGATGCCGGCGACGCTGATCGCCCCGCCCGCGATCAGGCCGCTGCCGGTGGCCCCGGTGGGGGTGGCGGTGCAGTTCGAGTCGACGCCGGTCAGGGAGACCGAGGCGACACCGAGGTCGAGCCCGAGCTTGTCGACCGTCGCGGAGGCCGAGGCGGTGCCGTCGACCGGGTTCCCGGCGGTGTTCGCGGTGAGCACGGAGGTGGTGGCGACCGGCCCGACGGTGAGGCCGACCAGGGTCCGGGTGCCGCCGGACGGGTACGTCGACTCCGGCGACGGCGCGACGGCGTGGCCCGCCTCCTCGGCCCGCGGGCCCGCATCGTCTGGAGCGGCCAGCACTGGGACCCGGCCCTCACCACCACGTTCTTCGCCCAGTACGGCCTCCCCCGCCCGCACCACCTGCTGAAGGGCGTCGGCGGCGAGCCGCGCGGACGCCAAATAGGCCGGATGGTCAGCGCGTTGAGCGACCACCTCGCGGCCCGCCCACCGGCCGCCGTCCTCGTCCAGGGCGACACCAACACCGCCGCCGCCGGCGCCCTCGCGGCGCACTGCGCGGGCATACCCGTCGTCCACGTCGAGGCCGGCCTGCGCTCCTTCGACCCCGGCATGCCCGAGGAGGCCAACCGCCGCCTGATCGCCCCGCTCGCCGACGAGGCCGTCGGCGAACGGCTGGCACAGCTCCCCTCGCCCTACGGCGACGGACGGGCGAGCGCCGAGATCGTCGCCGCCGTCCGCAGCCGCTACCTCGCCCCCGAGCCGCGCACCGAACAGCACACCGAACAGCGCCCGGAGCCCGACCGCACACCGGTCGCGGCCGCCGCCACCGGCGTCGGCGGACACCGCTGAGCGAGGGCGGACAGCCGCCGCCTCCAGGACCCGCCCGCAAACTGCCAGGCACGAAGGTGGCGGGTCGGACCCGTCGACCCCGCCCACCCCGGCTGGCAGGGTCGGAAGCAGCCCGCAACCGGCGGGATCGACCGCACCCGGGGGGCTCCCATGACGACGACATCCGACGGCCGGCCGGCCACCGGAGCGGGCGCGTCCGGGTGCCGGCCGCGGACCGCGGGCTGAGGCGGGCACCATGGACGACCGCTACGAGCGCCACTGCTTCGCCGACCCGCTGTTCTACGACGACCCCGCCCGCGCCGAGCACGCCGACGACCGCTTCGCCGCCGCCACCGCCCCGCTGCCGCCGGGCTGGGAGCGCCACGAGCACGGCCCCTGGATCAGCCTGCGGCCGCCGCACGCCCGACTCCCCGAGCAGGGCTGGAAGGTGCACGTCTCGGCCACCCCGGACGAGGCGGAACAGGTCGTCGAGCAGGTCCTGGCGTACTGCCTGGAGCAGGGGCTGACCTGGAAGTTCCTGCGCGGCCGGGCCACCGTGCTCGCCCTGAACAGCAAGTACGCCGACCGCCGCGCCAGCGGCAAGCTGATCACGCTCTACCCGGAGGACGACACCCGGCTGGCCCGGGTGCTGGACGACCTGTCCACCCTGCTGAAGGGCGTCCCCGGCCCCTACGTCCTGAGCGACCTGCGCTACCGGGAGGGCCCGCTCTACCTGCGCTACGGCTCCTTCGTCGAACGCCACTGCACCGACGAGCGGGGCCGGCGCGTCCCGGCGATGCGCGGCCCGGACGGCGCACTGGTGCCCGACACCCGGGGCACCGTCTTCACCGTGCCGGACTGGGCACCGGTGCCGGAGCTCGTCTCCGCCCAGCTCGCCGCCGACGCCGCGCGTGAGGCCGAGGCCCCGGCCGACTTCCCGTTCGAGGTCGTCAAGGCGCTGCACTTCTCCAACGGCGGCGGGATCTACCAGGCCACCGACCGGCGCGACGGCCGACAGGTGGTGCTGCGCGAGGCCCGCCCGCACGCCGGGCTCGACTACGCCGGCCGGGACGCGGTGCAGCGGCTGCTGAGCGAGCGCCGGGTGCTGGAGGCGCTGGCCGGGGTGGACTTCGTGCCCGCCCTGTACGAGTACCGGCAGGTCTGGGAGCACCACTACCTGGTCGAGGAGTACATCGAGGGCGAGCGGCTGGAGGACGTCTTCACCCGCACCTGCCCGCTCACCCACCCCGACCCGGACGAGGCCGAGCTGGCCGCGTACACCGACTGGGCGCTCGACGTGCTCGACCAGGTCGGCGGCATGCTGGCGGCGCTGCACGAGCGCGGGCTGGTCTTCGGCGACCTGCACCCCAACAACGTGATGGTCCGGCCGGACGGGCGCTGCGCGCTGGTCGACTTCGAGATCGCCTTCCCCGCCGACGACCCCGCCGCTCCCCCGCTGGGCGCGCCCGGCTTCGTCTCGCCGAAGGCCCGGCGCGGAACCGCCGTGGACGCGTACGCGCTGGCCGCGCTGCGGCTCTACCTCTTCCTCCCGCTGAACATCCAGCTCGGGCTGGACTCGGGCAAGGCCGAGCTGGCCGGCCGGGAGATCTCCCGCCGCTACCCCGTGCCCACCGGGTTCGGGGCCGAGGTGGCCGAGGCGCTGCACCGGGCGGCCGGCGGGAAGCTGCCGGCGGGCGCCACCGAACGCGCTCCGGTGTCCGCCGACGGCGCCGCGGGGCCGGCTCGTCCGGCCTGGCCCCAGGAGCCCTCGGCGGACACCGCGGCCTGGCGCCCGGTGCTGGACTCGCTGGCCGCGGGCATCCTGGCGATGGCCACCCCGGACCGGACGGACCGCCTCTTCCCCGGCGACGTCGAACAGTTCGGCCCGGGCCACGGCGGCCTGGGACTGTCCTACGGCGCGGCCGGCGTCCTGTACGCGCTCCGGGCCTGCGGCCGCCCCGCCCCGCCCGAGCACACCGACTGGCTGGTGGCCCGCGCGAACGCCGCGGCCGACCTGCCGCCCGGCCTGTACGACGGGCTGACCGGCATCGCCTGGACGCTGGCCCGGCTCGGGGCGACCCGGGAGGCCGACGCGCTGGTCGAGCGGCTGCTCGCCACCGAGGCCCCGGCCGATCCGGGGCTCGGCTCCGGACGGGCCGGCATCGCGCTCGGCCTGCTCGACCTGGCCGACGTGCTCGGCCGCGAGCGGCTCGCCGACCGGGCCCTCGCCCTCGGCCACGAGCTGGCCCGGGACGAACCCGCACCCCGGCTGCGCGGCCTGCTGGACGGCTGGAGCGGGCAGGCCGCACTGTTCCTGCGGCTGTACGGGCACACCGGCGAGCGGAGCTGGCTGACGGCGGCCGAGGCGGCGCTCGGCCGCGAACTGGACGAGGCGGACGTCACCGACGGGATGCTCTTCCTGGTCGAGGACCGCCACCGCCGCAAGCTCCCGTACCTGGCCGCGGGCGGCGTCGGCACCGCCCGGCTGATCTCCGAGCTGGCGCGGCACAGCGGGGCGGACCGACCCGACGGCGCGGGCCGGCTGCCCGGCCGGTTCGCCCAGGCGACCGCCGCCGCCGACCGCGCCTGCCTCCCCGACCTGATCGCGGCGGCCGGCCTGTTCGAGGGCCGGGCCGGCCTGGTACTGCACCTGCTGCGCGGCGGACGCGGGGCCGAGGCCGACCGCCACCTGCGGCTGCTGGAGTGGCACGTGATGAACCATCGCGGCCACCTCGCCTTCCCGGGGCGGCGCTCAATGCGCCTGTCGGCGGACCTGGCCACCGGCGCCGCCGGAGTCCTGGTCGCGCTGCACGAGGCCGTCCTCGGCCCGGTGCCGCTGCCCGGCATCACCGACTTCCCCGGCCCTGAGGCTTCGCGGCCCTGAGGCTTCGAGGCCCCGCGACCGGGGGGACCACCACGGCCACCATCCGGTGGCCGGCACCACCACGGAAAGGAACGACCATGACCCAGATCCTGGCCCTCCAGGGCCTCCAGAGCGAGACCGGCACCGGTGCCGTCGAGCCCAACAGCCACTGGAGCAGCTTCGCCCACTACCGCGCCGAGGCGCCCGTCGCCGAGGAGGCCGGTCTCTGATGTCGACGATCCTCTCCCTCCAGGCGCTCGAGGCCGCCCAGGACGACGCGGCCGTCCCGTTCAGCCACTGGAGCACCGACCTGCACCTGCCGTTCGGCGCCCCGGTCGAGGCTGCGGAGTAATCCTCCGACCGACGACGCGCAGGCCCGCCGGGACCACCCGGCGGGCCTCCGTCCGTCGTACCGGGGCCCTTGTCCGCCGAGCCCGGGCCGCCGTCCGCCGAGCCCGCCGGGTTGGGGCCGGCCTCAGCAGGGCCCGGTGGCGTCCGCCGGGACGGTGAGCCCGGCCCGCTCGGCCAACGCCCCGGCCTGGAACCGGCTCTGCGCGCCCAGACGCGCCAGCAGCTCGGCGATGTGGCGCCGACAGGTGCGGGTCGACATGCCCAGCCGCCGGGCGATCGTGTCGTCCTTCTCCCCGGCGGCGAGCAGCACCGCGATCACGTCCTCGACCTCGCGGGACACCGTACGGGCGGCCCTCGGCGCGGTGTCGTACGGGACCGCCTGGCTCCACTCGTGCTCGAAGAGCCCGACGAAGTACGCCACCAGGGACGGCTCCCGGACCAGCAGCGCCGCTCCGGTGGCGAGCCGGGCCGGCACGAAGGCCGTGGTCCGGTCCACCACGACCAGCCGGGCCGGCACCTCGGCGCGGGTCCGGACCTCCGCCCCCGCGGCGATGACCAGCTCCGCGTAGGAACGGGTGGGCGGGTCGAACCGGGCCGGGTGCTGGTACAGGCTCCGCAGCCGGACGCCCCGCCCCAGCGCGGCCAGGTCCCGGGGCAGCGCCTCCGTCAGGTCCGCCTGCGGGTGCCCGCCGCCCGGCTGGACGGTCAGCACCTCCTCCTTGGCGGCGCCCACCACGGAGCCGAGCGCCGAACCGGCCGCGTGGGCGTCCTCCAGCAGGCGGACCGAGCCGTCCACGCCGCCGCCCTGCGCCCGGTACACCGGCTCCAGCGAGGCCACCTCGGCGCGCAGCCCGGCCAGCGCGGCCTGACGGCGGCCCAGCTCGGCCTCCGCGATGCGCAGCCGCGCCTCCTCCCGTCCGGTCAGCCGCGCGGCGGCCGCCTCCGGGCCGACCGCCGCGAAGCAGCCCGGCCCGGCTCCCGGCCGCCGCACCAGCAGGCACAGCGCCGCCAGCCGGTCGACGGCCGCCCGGCAGCGCGCCTCGCCGAGCCCGAGGTCGGCGGAGATCCGCGCCAGGTCGGCGGGCTCGACCCGCCGGTGCCGCACCGCCCACTCGTAGACCAGCCGCGTCTCGCGATCGAGCAGGGCCTCCCGCCCCGACGACCGGACCGCGTCCGTTTTCACCGGATTCATCCACCCCTCCTCAGTCGGCCAACAACTTCCTGGCCCCCTCGCCCCCTGGCGGCCGCCGCGAACGTTGACGACGATCGAACAACCGCTTCCGGGGCCGACCGACCGCCGGACGCGACCGTCGACCGTCGGCCGCCACCAGCTGTCAAGAGGGCTGTCATGAGAGAACGTGGAACCGTCCACATCGCGTTCACCCCACACGCACCAGGAGCCCCACCGGGCTCCGTCCCGGCCCCCACCACCCCCGCCGCCGGGCCGGGCGACGGCACCGTCGCCTTCTACGCCTGGGCCGTCCGCCGGGACCGGCCCGCACCGGTCCGGCCCGTGACCGGGCAGTCGTGGCGGGCCGAGCAGTCGTGGACGGCCGCGCAGGCGGTCCACGGGCGGCCGGAGACCGGCGCACCCGCCGTACGGCCGGAGGAGGTGCCGCCGGACCACGGCGCCGTGCACGCGATCGTCGGCGACCGGCTGCTGCGGGCCCGCCGGGAGGTCGTCCTCTGCTGCCCCGGCGGCGACCCGACCGCGGCGGCGCTGGCCGACCTGGTCGTGGCCGAACTGCCGCGCACCGACCCCGCGCTGCGGGTCCGGATCGTCCACCAGCACCCCGCGCGCTTCCACCTGCCCACCCAGCGCCAGGCCCGGGCCGCGGAACGGGCCGGCGCCGAGGTGCGGACCACCGGGGAGAGCTGCGGCCCGCTGCTGGTCGTCGACCGGGAGAGCGCCTTCCTGCCGGAGCGGGGACGGACCGACGGGCTCGTCCTGGTGGACCAGCCGTCGGTGGTGGCCCACCTGGCCGACTCCTTCGAGACGCTCTGGCACCAGGGCGAGGCCTTCCGCAGCGGCCCGGCCGCCGCCCGCGCCGTCTCGGACGAGCTCCGGACGACGATCCTGCGGCTGCTCGCCGACGGCCTGAAGGACGAGGTCATCGCCCGCCGGCTCGGGCTCTCGCTGCGCAACTGCCGGCGGCACATCGCCGGCCTCTACAGCTCCCTGGGCGCGGACAGCCGCTTCCAGGCGGGTGTGCTGGCGGAGCGTCACGGTCTCACCGGGACGGCGGCGGCCGCCGCCGTCGCCACCGGAGGCCGCTGACGGCCGGCCCGGGTGCGCCAGCGACACGCCCGGCGTCACACCGCCGTCACGTTCACCACGGATACTCGGACGGGCCCACCGCCCGCGCCCCGTACGACGGAGGACCCGCCTGTGACCGCCGCCCCCGACCGCCCCACGTTCCTGCTGGTCCACGGCGCCTGGCACGGCGCCTGGTGCTGGGACCCCCTGCGCGCCGCCCTCGCCGCCGACGGCTGGCGCTCCCACGCCGTGGACCTGCCCAGCTCCGCCGCCCACCCCGACGGCACCCGGTCGGCGGGCCTGCTGGAGGACGCCGCCGTGATCCGCGACCACCTGCGGCGGATCGACGGCCCGGTGGTGACGGTCGCCCACTCCTACGGCGGCGCCCCCGCCACCGAGGCCGTCGCGGGCGCCGCCAACGTGGTGCGGGCGGTGTACGTCTCCGCCTTCCAACTGGACGTGGGCGAGAGCACGTTCTCCTTCCTGGGGATTCCCTCACCGGAGGACGACACGGGCCACACCCCGCCGGACGTCGCCCACGCCCGCCAGGAGTACTACGCCGATGTGCCCGCCGACGTCGCCGACCGCGCGGTGGCCCGGCTGAGCCCGCAGAGCGTCCGGTCCTTCACCGAGCCGGTGACCACGGCGGGCTGGCGCACGGTGCCCTCCAGCTACGTCGTCTGCGACCAGGACCAGGCCCTCGACCTGTCCCAGCAGCACCGGCTCGCGGCCCGCGCCGACACCGTCCACCGGCTGCCCAGCAGCCACTCCCCGTTCCTGTCCATGCCCGGGGAGCTCGCCGCCCTGCTGGCGCGGATCGCCGGCTCCGCCGCACCCTCGGCCTGACGTCAACTTCCTTGGCTGCAAGGGGTGTTGGCGGACATGCCAGGGTGGTCCGGCGCGTGCCGGACCACCCTGCCACGGCCCTCGCCGCGCCGGTCAGCCCGCCTCGGTGCGCGGCTCCAGCCGGGTACCCGTCCGAAGGGTGATCGACATCAGGTCGCTGGGGGCGTCGAGTTCCAACCGGTGCCAGCGGCCCCGGGGCACGATCGCGGCGGTGCCCGCCGTCAGCCGTACCACCGACTCGGCCTCGCCGGGCTCACCGGGCTCGACCGGGCGGAGGAAGAGCCGGACGCCGCCGGCCAGGCAGCAGACCGCCTCCTCGGCCTCGGGGTGCATCTCCCAGTGGTCGGCGTGGACCTCGGCGTCGCTCTCCACGTGGAAGGTCGCGATCTGCCAGGCCCCGGCGTCGCCGCCGGTCATCCGCCGCCCGGTGGCCCGGACGTCGCCGTCGGGGTGGATGTGCAGGGCCGAGGAGAACAGGTCCACGGCCTCGATCGGCGTGGTCGTCATGAGCGGGTTCCTTCCAGTCGGTTCTCCGCGCGGTTCCGCGCGGAGCTTTCTGCCGGGCCCTCCGCTACGGGGGTGAGCGGGTCGGGGAGGCCCGGCGCCCCCGGCCGCCGCCGGGGCAGCACGGCGACCGCCACCAGCGCGGCGAGGACGAAGAGCCCGGCGGTGACGGCCAGTCCGGTGGCGTAGCCGTCGTTGAGGGCGACGGGGTCGGTGGCGCCGCCGGTGCGGTGCGCGGCGACGGTGGCCAGGGCGGCCAGGCCGACGCAGCCGCCGAGCTGGCGCGAGCTGTTGAGCAGGCCGGAGGCCGTCCCGGCCTCGCGGGCGGCCACACCGGTGGTCCCGGCGGCGGCGACCGGGGCCAGGACCAGTCCGGTGCCGACGCTGGTGACCAGCGACGGGCCGAGGACGTCGGTGAGGAAGCCGCCGTCCGGGCTGATCAGCGCGAACCAGGCCAGGCCCGCGGCGGCCAGCACGGCCCCGGGCACCAGGGCGGCCCGCGGAGTGCGGCGCGCGACGACGCGGGTGGCGAGCACGGTGCCCGCGACCAGTCCGGCCGAGAAGGGCAGGAAGGCGAGGCCGGTGGCGGCGGCGCCCAGGCCCAGGACCTGCTGGAGGTAGAGCGAGACGAAGTAGAAGGCGGTGAACTGCCCGGCGGCGGCCAGGAACACCAGCACGTTGGCACCGGCCACCCAGCGGCTGCGCAGCAGGCCGAGGCGGAGCAGCGGCGCGGCGGTCCTGGCCTCGGTGACGGCGAAGGCGGCCAGCAGGGCGCCGGCGGCGGCGAGCGTCCCCAGGGTGGCCGGGGAGCCCCACCCCCGGACGTCGGTGCGGACCACGCCGAACACCAGCAGCCCGATCCCGGCGGTCGCGAGGACGGCGCCGGGCACGTCCGGCCGCTCCCGCCGTACGGACTTCACGGGCTGTCCGGGCCGCGCCTCGGCGGGCAGCAGGGCGAGCGCCGTCGCCACGACGGGCAGGTTGACCAGCATGACCCAGCGCCAGCTCGCGTACTCGGTCAGCAGCCCGCCCGCCAGCACCCCCAGGGCGCCGCCGGCGGCGTTCGTCGCGCTCCACACGCCGAGCGCGCGCACCCGCCCGGGCCCTTCGGTGAACGTGGTGGTGAGCATCGCGAGCGCGGCCGGGGCGGCCGCCGCGGCGCCCACGCCCTGCCCGGCGCGGGCGGCGACCAGCTGCCAGGGCTCCTGGGCCAGCCCGCCACCGAGCGAGCAGAGGCCGAAGACGGCCAGGCCGAACAGGAGCAGCCGGCGCCGTCCGTACAGGTCGCTCGCGCGGCCGCCGAGCAGCAGGAGCCCGCCGAAGGTGAGTGCGTAGACGTGCACGACCCAGGAGAGGTCGAGCGGGGCGAATCCCAGGTCGGTCCGGATCGCGGGCAGGGCGACGTTGACCACCGACATGTCCAGGGCGAAGACGAACTGGGCGACGGCCACCGCCGCCAGCACCCGGCCGGGGCGCCCCCGTGAATTTTTGTACATGTATAGAAAGTAACCCCGGGCGATCCCCACTGTCGAGTCCCGGGTGATGATGGGGTCATGCAGCAGCCCTCCACCCCGCCGTCCGCCACCCCCCAGCCGGCCGGAGCGCGGCCCGCCGCGGCGCAGCCCGCCGCGCGGCGCAAGGCCACCGGTCGGCCTCCCCGCATCTCCCGGGAGGAGGTCGTCACGGCGGCCCGCCGGATCGTGGACGAGGAGGGCGTCGAGCGGCTGACCATGCGCCGCCTGGCCGCCGAGGTCGGCAGCACGCCGATGGCGCTCTACCACCACGTCCGCGACAAGGAGGAGCTGCTCGTCCTGCTGCTGGACGACTACGCCGCGCGAACGCTGCGACCGACGGCGCTCCCGGCCGAGCCGCGCGCACGGGTCGTCGCCGCGGCGGCCGCCATCCACGAGGCGCTCGCCGCCTGTCCGTGGATCGTGGAGGTGCTGACCGGGGACAGCCTGATGTCCGCCCACTCGCTCTGGTTCGTCGAGCAGATCGTCGACGGCCTGGTGGCCTGCGGCCTGTCCCCGGAACGGGCCGTCCAGGGCTACCGCGCCATCTGGTACTACACGGCCGGCGAGATCATGGTCCGCACGTCGACGGCCCGCCGACGGCCAGCCGACGACCGCCCGACCCACCGCCAGCAGGTCTTCGCCGACCTCGACCCGGAGCAACTCCCCCGCCTGGCCGGGCTCGCGGACCGCTGGGCGCCGCTCACCGCCCAGGACACCTACCGGGACGGCCTCGACGCCCTGGTGGACGGCCTGCTCGCGGCCCGCTGAGCGGCCGCGCCGGCGGCCGCACCCCGGTTACCCCCCGACCAGCGCCCCGGCTACTTCCCGACCACCAGGCGGCCGATCGTCCGGCCGAGGAGGCGGGGCGCCAGGCGCCGGGCGGTCCACATCGCGCGGGTGCCGCGCCCGGGGAAGGCCCACAGCCGACCGCGCGCCAGGGCGCGGTCCATCGAGTCCAGGACCGCTTCGGTGCTCAACCCGCGGACCCGGCCCATCAGTTCGGGGGAGTCGTCGCGCATCCGGTCCAGCATCGGGGTCTCCACCGCGGGCGGGCAGACGCACACGACCTGGATCCGGTCCTTCCGGTGCTCGGCCGCGACGGTCTCGGCCAGGAAGTGGACCGCCGCCTTCGCCGCCCCGTACGCCCCGCCCATCGGCACCGGAACCCAGCCCGCGATCGAACCGAGGATGACCACCTGGCCCCCGCCCCGGGCGGCCATGGCGGGGACGACGGCGTGCACCAGGCGGAGCGTGCCGCCGTACACGGTGTCCATCACCCGCAGGGTGTCGGCCGCGTCCCGGTCGAGCAGCCGGCCCATCACGCCGACGCCCGCGCAGTGCACCAGCCGCCGGGGCGGGCCCAGTTCGCGGCCGACGTCCCGGACCACGGCGGCGACCGCCGTACGGTCCGTGACGTCGCAGACGAACGGGCGCGCCCCGGGAGCCTCCCGCGCCAGCCCCGCCAGGCCGGCCGCGTCGACGTCGACCGCCGCGACCGCCCAGCCCGCCCGGGCCAGCCGCAGCGCCGCCGCCCGGCCGATCCCGCTGGCGGCACCGGTGACGATCGCCACCTCTCCCGGTACGGACGCCATCTGTCACGCTCCCAAGGCCGCGAGGAGTACCGGACACGCTCCCGGCGCCGGAGGCCGGCCTCCCCCATCTCCCGCGCCGACCGGTGCCTACCCGGTCGACGCCCCGCCAACTCCCCTCCCCCGAAGGAACATTGACCTCAGCCGTTGCCGAAGAAGCCGAGCGCCCCCGCCCCGCACACCCCGCCGACCCCCATGAACACCGGGGTCAGCACCTTGATCTCCACCCAGCTTCCGGCCCGGAACCGCATGCCCTTCGGCGGCCCGATCGGGTACCAGCGCCGGCGTCCGATCGGGATCGGCCACAGCACCGGGCAGCCCGAGACGGTCAGCGCGTCGCCCAGGCAGTGCACCAGCGCGCCGAGCGCGATCGGCAGGCCGATCCAGAGGTACTGCTGCCCGGGCTCCTCGAACAGCCACTGCGAGCCGTTGCCGGGCTTGTCGAGGACCTCCGCGAGCATCCACGCGCTGGTCGCCCCCAGCAGCCACACCAGGACGTCGCTGGAGACCCGGGCGTGCCGCCACAGCAGTCCCTCGATCGCCAGCACCATGTGCACGAACAGCACCACCAGCACGCCCCAGCGGCCGCCGTACACGGCCACCGCCGCCGCGCCCGCCCCGCACAGCACCGCCCAGAGCCAGGTGTGCGTCAGCGTCCGGTGGCCGCCCGAGCGCCGCGGGTCGCCCTTGCCGCGGGTGGCCTTGTACACCGCGTACGAGAGGTTGTCGATCACCTCGCAGAGCGCCCGGGACACCGGCCCGAACGCCCTGGATATCGTCGCCGCCTTGTGGTCCAGGTCGGGCGCCAGGGCCGCGCCCGCACAGATCAGCGCCCCCGCGAGCAGGACCGGCCAGGGCATCGGCTCCCCCATCCCGGCCGCCGCCGCGCCCACCCCCAGCCAAGCGGCCGCACCCGACAGCGAATGCGCCGGTCCCATCATGTCCGTACACCACCGATCCTCATCAGTTCCGTCCTCACCGCGAGGACCTGAGTTCACGGCAGCCTATCCGTCCAAGATCACCGGGCCCGCGCCCGTCCCGTTCGCCCCCGCCCCGGCGCGAGCCCTCCAGTCCGCGCCGGTCAGGCCAGGGCCTTCTCCAGCGCGGCGAGGTAACTGCGCATCAGGTGGTCGCGGATGCCCTCGCCGTCCGGGGAGAACGCCGCGGCGCCCAGGCCCTTGGCCCGGTCGGTCAGCGCGGAGACCAGCGGGACCTTCTCCTGGACGCGGCCCGCGGAGTCGATGTGGCGCAGCGCCTCGACGTGGGTGAAGGCGGGCTCCGGGGGCAGCTCGGGGACGATGTCGTTGCCGTGCACGAAGCGGTAGGTGCGCCCGCGCAGGCCCTTGTCGTACGCGGCGGCGAGCAGCCGGTCGCAGGTCCGGGGCTGGCCGTAGGTGTAGACGCCGTCGGCCGCCAGGCTCGGCTCCTCCAGGTCGAGCCGGGCGGCGGCGAGCATGGCGAGGGCGCCGCCGAGGCTGTGGCCGGTGAACCACACGGTCTGGTCGCCGGTCCGCAGGTCGGAGAGGGCCTTGGCGACGTCCGGGTAGACGGATTCGAGGGCCTCGGCGAAGCCGTAGTGGACGTAGCCCGTCCGGGCGGGGCCCGGCCAGGGCGGGGTGGTGGAGTCGGTGAGCCAGTCGCGGATCTGCGCGGGCTCGGTGCCGCGGAACGCGGTGACGATCATGTTGTCGCCGGCCATGGTGTAGGCCTGGGTGTCCTGCAGCGGGAACGGCGGGGTGAAGCGCGTCTGGTGGTGGCGCACGGTGTCGAAGCCCCAGGCGCGGGCCTGCTCCTCGATCGCGGCCTCGTCCTGGTAGGCGAGTTCGGCGGCCTTGGCCAGCCAGTACGCGTGCGGGAGGCTGTAGCCGGTGGCGTGCTGGTCGAAGTCGGTGGGGACGGCCATGGGGGCGACTCCTGTCGGGTCGACGGAAGGGACGGCGGGCCTGCCCCAGGGCCCGGCCTGCGCCCTCCACCGGGCGCGCACCGTAACGCCCTGGCGACCAAGGGTGACGCTACCGCCCGCGCGGTTCGTGGGCGACCGGGCACACCGCCGGCCGCCTTCCCTCCCCGGGCGCCCACCAGCGGTGACGCCCTCCCGTCCGACCCCCGTCAGCTCGCGGGCCGGGCGGCCCCGGCCAGGGTGGTGTCCAGCCAGTCGAAGGCCACCTGGTGGAAGCGGAACATGGCGCCCATGTGGCAGTGCTCGCCCGCGCCCTCGGCCTCGGGCAGGGTGACGAGCGTGTGCGGGCAGGTCAGCGCGGCCCGGACCTGCTGGGGCTGGCCGCGGAAGAACTGGTCGTTCTCGGCGTCCAGGACGAGGGTGGGGCAGTCGATGAGCCGGGCGACGCCGTCGAGGGTGTAGTCGGCGGTACGGCGGATGTAGTCCGCCACCGACGCGGCGCCGAACGTCCACACCCCGTTGCGCAGCGCCCAGCGCACCTGGGTGCTCACCTGCATGAACAGGCCCATGACGGGCTCCACGAGGTCGTCCCGGCCGGCCTCGATCCACTCGCGGAGGAACGGCGGCAGGAACCGGTCGTGGGTCTCCCGGTAGTTGTAGAGGCCGTCGTCCAACACCAGGGCGGCCAGGCGGTGTTCGTGGGCGGCGGCGCGGGCGGCCAGGTAGCCGCCGAGGCTGTACCCGAACAGGACCAGCCCGTCGGCGGCGATCTCGGGGCGGGTCAGCGCGTAGTCGACCACCGGGGTCACCACGGCCTCCCAGTCCGGCCGGAAGACCAGCTGCTGCTCGCGCAGCACCGCGCCCTGGCCCGGCCCGTCGTAGGCGAGGACGTTGTAGCCGCGGCGCAGCGCGGCCGCGGCTACGGCGAAGTACGCCTCCTCCAGCGTCGAGTCGAAGCCGCTGGTGAACAGGACGGTGGGGCGCCGGGCGCCGGAGTCGTCGACGAGGAACAGGTAGCCGGGCAGGTGCGTGCCCTCGTAGGGAATGGCCACGGCCTCGACGGGGGTGTCCATCAGGGCCGCCGCCGCGGCGAAGGTCTCCCGGGAGAGGGCGGACAGGCCCTTGGCCTCGGGGTCGTTCGCGGGGTCGTCGCGGCGGTAGAACTCGGCGGTGCGGTAGTAGTTCGACGCGCGCAGCAGGGCCTCGCGGGCGCTGACCCGGTGCCCGGCCGCCAGGGCGCGGCTGCCGATGCCGTGGACGCGCTCCGCGGTGGCCTTCCACTCGCGCAGCCAGGCCTCCTCGTCGCCCTCGCCGATGTTCCGGGCGGTGGCCACGACCTCGCCCAGGTCGGCGCCGCCGTAGTCGGCGAATCCGGCCGCCCGAAGCGTCTCGAAGGAGAAGGACTCGTCCTCGAAGAGGAATCGCATGGTGCACTCCCGGGGTCTTGGCGAGACGGAACCGTTCCGTCTCGCCTATGACGCTAGCCCTCACCCAGTCGAGACGCAAGCGTTCCGCCTGATGTAGGTTCGGGGCATGCCCAGCACCCCCGCGCCCCGGCCGGCCTCCGACACCTCCGCCGCCCCCGACGCCGCCACGCCCCCCGCACGCCGGACGCCCGGCGGGCCGGTGCTCCAGGACTCCGTGACCGAGGCGATCGCGGCCGCCTTCTTCGAGGAACTGGCGGCCGTCGGCTACGCCCGGCTCTCCCTGGAGACGGTCGCCAAGCGGGCCGGGGCGGGCAAGGCCGCCATCTACCGCCGCTGGCCGTCCAAGCTCGACATGACCGTCGCCCTGATCCGCGCCGTGGCCGTGGACGCCTCCGAGACCAAGGACACCGGCACCCTGCGCGGCGACGTCCTCGCCTTCCTCACCGCGACCGCGGACGCGCTGCGCCACCCGCTCCCGGCGAAGATCATCCCCGACCTGCTCGCCGAAGCCGTCCGCACCCCCGAACTCGCACAGGTGCTGCTGACCGCCGTCCGCGACCCCCGCCGCAGCAAGGCCACCGACCTGCTGGAACGAGCGGTCGACCGCGGCGAACTCCCCACCGACCTCGACCGCGAACTCGCCCTCGACCTCCTCGCCGGCCCGCTGTACTGGCGCCTCGCCGTCGTCCACACGGCGACCGCCCCCGACTACCTCGACCGCCTCACCGACAAGCTCCTCGCCGCCTTCGCCGCCTGACCGCCGAGCCACCACCGAGGCGCTCGCACACCAGGCCCGCACCGGCCTCCACCGACCCCCGAACCACCAGCGGCCGTGGCCTCGCCGCACCCGCGACGCGCCACGGCCGCCGTCAGCCCGCCTCCACCCGCCGCGCGATCCGTTCCCGCGCCGCGACCGCCCGCGCGTCCTCGTACCCGTCCAGCAGTGCGAGCGCCTCCGTCCGGTGCCGCCGGGCGGCCTCCGGCTCCTCCGCGGACACCGTCGCCGCCAGGGCGTCGAGGGCGAGTGCCTCGTGCCAGCGGTCGCCGAGTTCGTGGTGGGCGGTGGCGGCCCGGCGGAGGAAGGCGGCGGCCTCGGCGTGACGGTCGAGGTCGCGGTAGGTCTCGCCCGCGCCGTACCAGGCGAGGGCCTCGCGACTGCGGTCGCCGAGGCGGCGGTGGAGGACGGCGGCGCGCTGGTAGGAGTCGAGGGCGTCGGCGGGTTGGCCGTCGGCCCGCTGGGCGTCGCCGAGGGTGAGGAGCCAGAAGCCTTCCAGCCGGTGGTCGCGGAGGTTCAGGGCGATGTCGAGTGCCGCGTGCGCCGAGGCGAGTGCGCCGGCCTGGTCGCCGTCCTCGCGTCGGATGTCGCTCAGCAGGCGCAGGGCGTTTCCCTCCCCCCGCTGGTTCTTCAGTGCGCGGTGAGCGGCCAGCGCCTGACCGACGGCGGTCGCGGCCTCGGGGAGGCGTCCGGCGCGGTAGTGGGTGCTGGCGAGGTTGGCGAGCGTGGTGGCCTCCCACTGGGCCTCGCCCAACGGCCGGAAGGCGGCGAGAGCCTGCTCGAAGTACTGTGCGGCGTCGTCCAGTTGTCGGCGGTGCAGGTGGACGAGTCCCAGCAGGTTGAGCGAGTGCGCCTCGTCGAGCACGTCGCCGCGCTCGCGCCAGAGCGCCAGGGCTCTGCGGTGGCACTCCAGGCTGTCGCCGAGGGAGTTGACCCGGGTGTGCCCCATGCCGAGGTCGGTGAGCAGCAGGGCGCGGGCCGCGGTGTCGTCCAGGCGTTCGGCGGCCGCCAGTCCGAGCCGACCTGCCGGGAGCCAGTCCGCGCCGGGGGCGGAGGGTGCCTGGGCGTTCCAGAGGACGGCGGCCAGCTGCCAGGTCCGCCGGTCCTCGCCCGCGGCGGAGGCGGCGTGGACGGCCTGAAGGAGGTTGACGCGTTCGCGTTCGGCCCAGTCCACGGCGGCGTTGTAGTCGGCGAAGGCCGCCGGCCGGACTCCGTCGGACACCGGGTCGAGCGGTAGCCGGGCCTCGGCCGGCCGCAACCACTGCTGGGCGGCGTCGGCGGTGTGCAGGTACCAGTCGAGCACCCGGCGCAGGGCCGACTGACGCTGTGCGGGGGCCTCCTCGTGCTGGGCCTGGTCGGTGGCGTAGGCGCGCAGGAGGTCGTGGAACTGGTAGCGGTCGGGCGCGCTCTGCTCGACGAGGTGGGCGCCGACGAGGGAGTCGAGGAGTTGCCGGGTCCGGCTGGGGGTGAGGTGGGCGAGGGCGGCCGCGGCGTGGAGCCCGAAGTCGGGGCCGGGGTGGAGGCCGAGGAGCCGGAACAGGCGGGCGACCGGGTCGGGCAGGGCCCGGTAGGACCAGGCGAAGACCGTACGGACGGCGTCGGCGTCCTCGTCGTCGCCCACGCTGAGGGCGTCCCAGAGCGCGGACTCGTCACGGAGGTCGTTGATCAGGTCGTCCAGTCCCATGTGGGGCAGGCTGGCGGCGCGTTCGGCCGCGATGCGCAGGGCCAGCGGCAGTTGGGCGCAGAGGCGGGCCAGTTCGGTGAGCTTCGCCGGGTCGTCCTCGGACCGGTGCCCGGCCGTGACGGCCCGCAGCAGGGCGACGGCCTCGGCCTCGGGCAGGGTCCGCAGAGTGAGCCGGCGGGCGCCGTCGCGTACGGCGAGGCCGGACAGCCGGCTGCGGCTGGTGACCAGGACGAGGCTTCCGGCGCTGCCGGGCAGGAGCGGCCGGACCTGCTGCGCGCTGGCGGCGTTGTCGAGGACCACCAGGACGCGGCGCTCGGCGAGGACCGAGCGGTAGAGGGCGGCCGCCGCGTCGGGATCGGGCGGGACGGCCTGAACGGCGACGCCGAGGGAGGTCAGGAAGCGGTGGAGGGCCTCCTGGGCGGTGACGGGCCGGCCCGGATCGTAGCCGCGGAGGTTGACGTACAACTGGCCGTCGGGGAAGCGGTGCCGGGCCTGGTGGGCCCAGTGCAGGGCGAGCGAGGTCTTCCCCGCGCCGGCGGTTCCGGCGATGACGACGACGGCAGCGGCGGCGTCGGGGTTCGGGTGATCGCCCGCCAAGGCGTCGTTCAGCTGCTGGAGTTCGACCGTACGGTTGACGAAGCCGCGTACGTCGGCGGGCAGTTGGCGCGGAGTCGGGGTGCTGTTCGGCCGGTCGGGTCCGCCGTGGAAGTGGATGCCTCCGCTGACGTCCCTGGCCTGGACCACGTCCTGGGCGGAGGACCCGGACACGGTGGAGCGCGTGCTTCCGGGGTCGCCGGTGGACCCGACGTGCTCGTCTGCCACTGCGCTCCTTTTCCTACGCGGGTGGGAGGAGGTGTGCGGCTTCACGTTCGAAGTACGCCAGAACGTCCTCGCCCACCCGGTGGAGATCCGCGAGATATCCCTCCCACCGGAGGACGAGACCGGGATCGGTGTACCTGATCCCACCGGCCGGAACTCCCGCCTCCGAATACCGCACCTGATAGAGCGTACGGCCGCCGAGAACGACGATTTCCGGCAGCTGTCCGAATTCCTCGGAATCGGCCAGTTCCACGGCGTCGACCATACGGACGCGCTCCCCGCATTCGGCTCGGATCCGCAGCGAGTGCAGCTGCCAGCGCAGGTAGTCCGTCCACGGCCGCTCGACCACTCGCACCCGGTGGAAGAAGGACCGCCGCGCCGCGTCCTCCCGCCCGATCGCGAGCAGCGCCGGGCGCCGGTCCTCCAGAAGTCGCAGCGCCTCGCCCCAGTCGCCCCGCCGGGCGGCCTCCCAGCTCGGGCTGCCCTGCTCCTCGAAGTACTGGCGACGCTCCAACTTCCACGAGTCCCGGCCGCGGATCAGCGCGTCCCGCTCGCGGAAGTCACGCTTGTAGTCGTCCCGGGCGAGGAGCTCGCCCCACTCGGGCCGCAGCTCGGGGGCGTTCCGATCAGGCATCCGGGATGTCCGCCTTCGCCGTGCTCACCATGAGGCCGGGGATGACGACGAGCCGCCCACCCGGGCCCAGGACGACGCCTTCGGGAAGCCGCCCGCGGTAGTCCTCCGTGAGATCGCGACCGATGACGGCGACATCGCCGTTCGAGAGCTGCCAGATGTCCGGGCATTCGTCCTTTCCGTCGGACGATCCCAGTTCCTTGGCGGATTTCCCGAGGCGTTTCTGCAACGAAGCGGAAGGATCGGCTTCCCATCGGCGAGCCATGCCTGCCCCCATTGGTATTGCTCTCGGCGCGGAACCATGGTTGCCGCATCTTACACCTGATGGGGAGTCAGGAGAATGTTCAGTACATTCGCCATGTACTCCTAAATGATCACCATCGCGGGCACATCGGTCCCCTGTGCGACAGAAACTCCGGACACGTGGGCGTCGCACGCCGCCTCAGGGCGTGCGCGTCCCGTCGAGGTAGGCGAGGACGGCGAGGACGCGGCGGTTGTCGTCGTCGGAGGCGCCGAGGTTGAGCTTGGCGAAGATGTTGGAGGTGTGCTTGCTGACGGCGCCCTCGCTGAAGTGCAGCCGTTGGGCGATGGCGGCGTTGGAGCGGCCTTCGGCCATCATGGCGAGGACGTCGCGTTCGCGCGGGGTGAGGAGGGCGAGGGGCTGGTCGTCGGCGTTGCGGGCGAGGAGGCGGGAGATGACCTGGGGGTCCATCACGGTGCCGCCGGCGGCGACGGTGTGGACGGCGTCGACGAACTGGTCGGCCTTGGAGACGCGGTCCTTGAGGAGGTAGCCGACGCCGCCGGTGCCGTCGGCGATCAGCTCCCGGGCGTAGAGCTGTTCGACGTGCTGGGAGAGGACGAGGACCGGCAGGCCGGGCCGTACGCGGCGGGCGGCGAGCGCGACCTGGAGTCCCTCATCGGTGTACGTGGGGGGCAGGCGGACGTCGACCACCGCGATGTCGGGGCGGTGTTCGGCGATGGCGGCGGCCAGTTCGGGGCCGCTCTCCACCGCTGCGACGATCTCGTGCCCGTGGGCACTGAGCAGCAGGGAGAGGCCGTCCCTCAGCAGGACGAGGTCCTCAGCGAGGACAACACGCACGGTAGCTCCATGATCAGCCTGGTCGGACCCCCCGGGGGGCTGGTCAGCGTGAGCGTACCGTCGAACGCGGCGAGTCTGCGCCGGATGCCCCGCAGGCCGCTGCCCCCGTCGGGGTCGGCGCCGCCGCGGCCGTCGTCGGTGACTTCGGCGCGGAGCAGTCCGGCGGCATGGGTGAGGTGCACGGTGGCGTGCCGGGCCTCGCCGTGCTTGACGGCGTTGGTGAGCGCCTCGCTGACGGCGAAGTAGACCGCCGACTCCACCGGCGCCTCGGCCCGTCCGGGCAGTTCGGCCCGGACCTCGACCTTCAGCGGGACGTCCAGCGCCAGCGCCCGTACGCCTTCGACGAGGCCGCGTTCGGCGAGCACCGGCGGGTGGATGCCGCGGACCAGGTCGCGCAGTTCCTGGAGCGCCTGGGTGACGTTCTCCTGGGCGTCCGTCGCCACCTGCTTCGCCTGGCCCGGGTCGCGGTCGACCAGTGCCGCGACCGCGCCGAGGCGCAGGCTCACCGCGACCAGTCGGGCCTGCGCGCCGTCGTGCAGGTCCCGTTCGATCCGGCGCAGTTCGGCGGCCTGGGCCTCGGTGGCGTCCAGCCGGATCTCGGTGAGCTGCTCGACCCGCCGGGCGAGCCGGGAGCGTTCGGTGGGGCCGAGCAGGGCGCGGGTCCACCGGCCGTGCAGGCGCAGCGCGGGCCGGGCGAGGGCGAGTCCGGCAGCGATCGGCACCGGGCCGAGGAGGCCGAGGAGCAGCGCGACCGGGCCGCCGAACGGCAGGTCGTACGGCAACGGCGCCTGGACCACCCCGTACAGGCCGGCGCCGACCAGCAGCACGGGCGCGGCCGCGATGCCGCCGCCGACCAGCGGGTCGGCGAGCACCCAGAGGACGTCGCGCCAGGTCGCCGGGTCGGTCCAGAGCCAGCGGACGTCGAGGGACATGCCGGCGAACCAGCGGTTCCGGTGGTAGTCGTGGCCGGTCCAGTACCAGCCGTGGAGGGTGCGTTCCAGGGTCGGGCGCGGCCGGTACGGCGGCGGTACGGGCACCTGCGACCAGTGGCCGGCCGCCCACCGGGCGGCTCCGGCGGCGGAGCGGACCATCCGGGTGGCGGTCGGGAAGAACGGGAAGATCCCGAGGCAGCCCCAGATCACGAACGACAGCAGGAAAGCCGTCGTCAGCCCCACCCCGACCGGTATCAGCAGCGTGAAGGCGGCGAGCCGCCCGAGCGCCCGTACGGCGGCGCGCAGCTCACGGGCGGCGCCGCGGCCCGGTTCGGCGGTGTCCGGCTCACGGGCGGCTGGGGTCTGCGGGCTGCTCACGGGGCCTCCGGTCGGATTCGGTCGTACGGGCCGTTCATGATCGCAGCCGTCCGCTCGCACGTCCCCCCGGGCACCACCCCCCGCTGACCGCGAGTCAGCCGACGCGCCCCCAGCACGAACCCGACCGCCGACGGCAGGTACCGGGCCAGGAACCAGCCCCGATTGGCCGGCGCGAAGACCGACCTCCCAACGCCACCGCGCCCCGAACCGCTTGCGCAACCCCGACAGCCGCAACACCGGACCCCCCGCCCCGCGCGCACCGTTCCGTACACCTCGCCCTCCCCGCATCACCACGCCCGCCCGCAACCTCGGACGGCACGCGATCAACGCTAGGGACGGCGGCGCGACGGCAGAATCCACCTGCACCCCGGCCAGGGGTGGGGCTGGCCCCACCCCGCCCCAGCCCGCCGCCGACGCTGAGGACCACTCAACGGGGGAACTCGCTTGGCGTGATCGAGGACAGCGATGCCTTAGCCTCCGGCCACCCCAGATCGTCAAGGCTTCTCCCCACACGCGCGGGGCAGTCGGCAGCCGCAGCTCTGACGAGAGCCATGCACCACCCTCAGCCGTCCGCCACGGCCCAGCCCACCGCATGGGCCCGCGCCGCGACGGCGTCGAAGCTCGCGGTAGCCGACAGCGCGGCGACCATACGGCGGTCGAGCGGAGCACCCTTCAGCACGGCCTCCACCGCCCCCCGGTCGACGGGCCGTTCGTAATACTCCTCCGCGAAGTCGATGAACGCCTGCGCGGGATCGGAACCGGTGAGGATGTCGAACAGCCAATCAGCGCCGTCCGTCTCCCCCTCGGCGAGTTCGACCGGACCGCACCGCCATCCGCCGGACCCGGCCTCGTACCAGGCACACACGGTCGCGTCGAAGAACCCGTCGAACTGGAACTCGGGCGCCTGCGCGAACTCCGCGAGCGATTCCGGCAGGCCGTCCAGCAGACCGGGCCAGTGCGCGCGTTCGTCCTCCCGCCACGGGGAGGCGTCGCTTTCATGGTCGAAGCCGTAGAGGAACACCCCGTCCGGACCGAAGACGATGTCGTACTGGTCACCGGACCCGTTGTCCATCCCGGCCAGGTCGACGCCCGGACGCCAGTCGGCCACGAACGTGTGGCTGGGGCCGCCGGGCGCAGAAACGATCGTGTTCAGCAACGCCACCGCGCGGCAGCGGGCTCGCAGTTCCTGGGGTTCGGGAAGGACGGCCATGAGTTCGTGAACGGACATGGCGCACACTCAACAGCATCCCTCTGACATTCCGCCGGATCAGCCGGACCCGCCGGCAGCTCTGAGCCCGGAACACCGCGTGATCCTCCTCGTCACGCGGCCTCGACCTTGACCATCGCGTCGCCGGCAGCGGCCGCCTGGGCGAAGTAGTCCTTCAGCGCGCGCAGGTCGGCGCTCAAATCACCGGCCCACGCCTCGGACCACGGGGTCGCGAACCCGAGCGACGCGACCTCGTCCGCCAGCACGGCGTCCACGGTCCCCACCAACTCGTCGACGCCCACCGCGTCCAGGAAAGCCGACGCCGTCCGCACCTCATCGGGTCGAAGCACCCAGACCGCCATCTCACCGAACTCTGCGTCGCAGTCGGGATCTCCCTCGACGGCCGTCCGTTCCTCACCACCGAACACCGGCAGTTGGGCCGCTCTCAAGTCCGGGCCCGCACCGCCGACCGCCTTCATCAAGGCGACGTGCATCAGGTATCCGTTGCGCTCCACGGCCAGCACCGCACCGGCCGCGTACAGAGGGCCGAAGTCGTCATCGGACCAGCCGGGCACCAGGGCGCGGAGCTCCGTCGGCGACAGTTCGTCCAGCACCGTTCCGTCCACCCGCCGCCAGAAGAAGTCCACACTCATGCCCCGCACCCGTCCTGCTCTTCGCCACCTGGACGGCCTCCGATATCCGTCTCGCCGTCAGGTTAGGCGGACCCTCCGACAGCCACCGCCTTGGGAGAGCGGGCGGCATGGACGGACTACCCGAGTCCCGGTGACTCAGACCCAGGGTGCCCCGCCCCGCCCGTCCGCCCACAGGGCGAGCGCCCGCTGGTCGACGGCGCGGATGCCGACCTGGGCGCAGAACGCGGCGGCGGCCTTGGTGAAGGAGCTGGTCGTCACCACGGCGGCCAGGTCGCAGTGGTGCACGTCGCGGTAGGTGCCGTTGACCTTCTGGACGTCCTGGGAGCCGACGAACGTCCTCGGCCCGTACCGCTTGGCCTGGATGAGGATCCGCTGCCCTGCGGGGGTGGTGGCCAGGACGTCCGCCGCGAGGTCGCCGGCCCCGCCGACCACCTTCACCTTCGTGCAGCCGTCCCGGCGGCACAGGTCGGCCAGCGCGTGCTCGAAGGCCTTCGGGGTCATCGCCAGGAACGGCCCGATGTGCCGCAGTCGGGCGGTCCGCGCGTCCAGTTCCCGCTGCCGGGCCCGCACCCGCGAGCGCAGCACGGCGGCGCCCGCTCCCGCGCCGACGATGAGGAACGCGGCGACCAGCAGCAGGTGTTGGGCCAGCCACTGGACCACCAGCGTGCCCAGCACGACCGCGACCAGCGCGGCCGCCCCCAGCAGCGGTGTGTTCTGCTTCAACCGGCGGGCGACGGTCGACCGACGTCGCCGAACAGGCCTACGGGCCACGGCACTCCCCCTCACGCCACGGTGTCCGGACGAGCCTAGGAGCAGCCGTCCCCGTACGCCCGCGATCCGGACGAACTCCTGCGCCTGGGCGGCCGAGTTGACCGGATTTCGGCATCGGCGGCCGAACCGTCCCCTTCAGTGGCCGCCCCCGTGCCTGCGGGGAGGACGCCCTCCGACCTGCACCGCACTACAGCCTTTGCCATTTCTTGACTATGCTGCGGTGCCGAGGCAGCCGGGTCGGGCGGCGTCATGGGACGTGCCCGTCGCGCGGTCGTGCCATGCCTCCAGTGGCGATGGACCGCTGCGGTTCGGGCTCCCCGGGCGTCGCAGTACAGAACACCGAACTCCCGGAAGGCTCCCCACCATGACCGCTCTCTCCTGGCTGTCGCGGGCTGCGACGACCGTGCTGCTGATCCTGGAGACGGTGGCGGTGGTGATGTTCTTCTGCATCGCGGTCCCGTTGTTCTACAACGGGATCGGGTTCGAGGACGAGGTGGCGCCGAAGCCGCAGTGGGTGCCGTACGTGATGGGGGCCGCCGGGTTCGCGATGGCCGGGGTCAACGCGTTGGCGGTGCGCGGGGTCTGGCGCCCGCGGCCCGGCTGGAAGCTCCTGGCGGCGACGGCCGGGGTGCAGGTGCTGCTGCTGGCGTTCACCGCGCTGTCGGGCGAGTACCTGTTCGGGATCTTCGCGGCGGCGGCGCTGCCCGCGCTGGGCTCGGTGGCCGCGTTCGCGCACTGGAGCGGCCTCCGCCGAGCCGACGCGCGGGCCGACGCGAGGGCCGACGCGATGGCCGATGCCGGCTGACGGGGCCGCCGCGGGCCGACGGAAGCCGCACGGGCCGCCGGAGCCGGCTCACCCCGCCCCTCCCCTCCCCCGCGCGCGTTCCTCGACGTACTCCTTGAACCGCCTCAGGTCCCCCTTCACCCGCCGGTCGACCTCGCCCCGGACGTCGGCGGCCTTCTCCCCCGGGCCCGCGGGCCGGAGGTCGACGGCGAGGGTGACCCGGGTGTGGCCCGGGTCGAGCCGCCGGAAGGTCACCACCTCCTTCCGCTCGGCCTCGCCGTCCATGCCCCGCCAGGCGATCAGCTCCTCCGGTTCCTGGTCGACGATCTCGGTGTCGAACTCGCGGGTGACGCCGTCGATGCTGGTCTGCCAGTGGTTGTGGCGGCTGTCGAGCCGGCTCACCGAGTCGACGCCCTCCATGAAGCGCGGGAACTCCTCGGCGAGCGTCCACTGGTTGTAGGCGGCGTGCAGGGGGACGGCCACGTCCACGGATTCCTTCACCATGCTCATGACGACCTCCTCGTACGGCGCGGCCGGGGCCTTCCCGCCCGTCTGCGCGCGCCCGTCTGCGCGCGCCCGTCTGCGCGCGCCCGTCTGCGCGCGCCCGTCTGCACGCCTTCCGCCCCCTTCCTGTACGCCTGCCCGTCCGGCACCGGCGCAACCGTCCGGCACCGGCGCAACCGTCCCGCGCCCGCGCTACGAGCCGCCCCGCTCGCCGGGCGCGGTACGCGGCCGGTCGCCGTCGGCGAGGTGCCGGGCCACCGTGGCGAGGTCGGTGCCCAGTCGCTGGGCGGCTCCGACCAGCAGGCTCAGCGCGGCGTGCGGGGTGACGTCGAACCGCTCGGCGGTGAGGCCGATGGCCAGGCCGGTGGCATGCCGGCGGTCGAGCAGGTCGGCCACGGCCCGGGACAGCGCGAAGCGGTCGAGGGCGGCCGACGCCTGGAGCGCGAGCACCTCCACCAGCCCGAGGGCCGGTGTGCCGGGGTCGACCGGGGTGCGCAGGTAGGCGCTGAACACGGTGCAGCCGTGCGGGTGGGTGCGCAGGTGCGCGCCGGCCACGGCCCGTACGCCGCAGCGCCGGGCGCGGTCGGCGAACCGGTCGGGCCGGCCGGGGTCGAGCCGGACGACGATCTGGCCCTCGCCCTGGCGGCGGAGCCGGGGCAGCGGGCCGGCGTCCGCCCCGCTCTGGGCGCGTTCGAGGGCGAGCAGGTAGGACGGGGTCGCCGCGAAGGTCTCGACCGAGCCGTCGTCGTGCCAGGTGCTCACGGCGGCGCCCACGCAGTCCGGGACGGTGACCCTGGTCAGCTGCACCACGTCGTGCAGGCTGGGCAGGGGCGCGGCCCGTACCCGCTCGCGGGCCGCGAGGTCG
Organism: Kitasatospora sp. NPDC058046; assembly: GCF_042885595.1. Classification (NCBI taxonomy): domain Bacteria; kingdom Bacillati; phylum Actinomycetota; class Actinomycetes; order Kitasatosporales; family Streptomycetaceae; genus Kitasatospora; species Kitasatospora sp. NPDC058046. Next base: position 214,775 of record NZ_JBHVRS010000012.1, on the reverse strand, counting down.
CCGAGTTCGGCGAGGAGCGCCGCCCGGGCCCGGTCGGTCGCCGGGGCTCCGGCCGCCGCGCCGCCGCCGTCGGCCGGGCCCTGACGGGCCAGCAGCATGCGGGCCCGGGCGACCGCGCGGACGGCGTCGGCCTCGCCCGTGTAGATGCCGATCGTGTAGCAGACGTCGCGCAACCGCTGCCGGGCCTCCGGCGAGCTCGACGGGGACAGGGCCTCGTACTCCGCGACCAGTCGGCCGAGGGCAGCGACATCCACCATGGGCATGAGCACCTCCGTGTGTTTACGGAAAGTATGCGCCGATCACGCAGCGAAACCGCACCCCGGGTCCCCGCCCCGCACGTCGGCCCGCCCCACCGCCTCAGCCGGTGCCCTCGCGCCCGCCGCCGGAACCGCTCCCGGGCCCGCCGTCAAGCCCGCCCCCGGAAGCGACGGCCTCGGGCTCCCCGCCGCCCCACCCGGGCGCGTCCCGGTCCTCCAGTTCCTCGCGCAGCCAGGCCAGGGTGGCGCTGAGCAACCGGGAGACGTGCATCTGGGAGACGCCGATCCGGTCCGCTATCCGGGACTGGGTGCACCCGTCCCAGAACCGCAGCTTGAGGACGGTCTGCTCACGCTCGGGCAACCGGGCCAGCAGCGGGCGGACGGCGGTGCGGAAGTCGGCGAGTTCGATGCCGGGGTCGCAGCCGCCGAGCCGGTCGAGCAGAGCGCTGCCGGTCTCGTCGGTGTCCTGGTCGCGCAGCGCGTCCAGGGAGTTGGGGCGGTAGACCCGGCCCGCCAGCAGCCCCTCGGTGGCCTGTTCGACGGTGAGGTGCAGGTCCTCGGCGATCTCCTCGGGCCGTGGCAGCCGGCCGAGCTCCTGCTCCAGGCGGTCGGAGTCGCGGGCGACGGACAGGTACAGCTCCTGCATGCCGCGCGGGACGCGCACCGGCCAGGAGGTGTCGCGGAAGAACCGCTTGATCTCGCCGGTGATGGTGGGGATCGCGTAGGTGACGAACTCGACGCCGCGCCGCGGGTCGTAGCCGTCGACGGCCTTGATCAGGCCGATCGTGCCGACCTGGAGGATGTCCTCCATGTCCTCGGCCCGGTGGCGGAAGCGGGCGGCGATGAAGCGCACCAGCGGCATGTTGAGCTCGATGATCGTGCCGCGGACGTAGCTGTAGGCGCGGGTCTCCCGGACCAGCCCGGCCAGCCGCTCGAACAGCGCGTCGCTCAGCTCCCGCGCCTCGGACTTCCCCATGCGGCGGAGTTCGGCCGCCGTGGGCCGTCGCGGGAGGTCGGGCGGCAGGCCCGAGGGGGCCGCTTCCCAGCCGGCTGTTTCCAGGTGGACGGACACGTGATCGCTCCTGGGCGCCGGGGTGAGCGCCCGGCGCCACGTACGGCCCGCACCTCGTGCGGCGTGTCACGGACTTCTCCCCCGGGACCCGTGCCCGGCCACTGCGGGCGCGGCCCCGGTGGCACCGGCCCCGGCGGCACCGCCCGAAGTGCTGGAGCAGCCGGAATCGCGCGGCCGCTGTACGACTGGTCTACCCCGGGATCCGGTTCCGAACGCACGTTCCAGGAGCTTTCCTGCACCGCCGCCGCCGGCGCCCGGCAGCGCTCAGTGATCGAGCGGACGAGGCCGGCCAGGCCATCCCGGCCACCCGGGCTGCTGGGGCCACCCCGGCCATCCGGCCGGCTCCGGCCGTCGCGGCCGGACGTACTCGACCAGCTGCATCATCCCGAGGTCCTCGTGCTGCAGCTGGTGGCAGTGCAGGACGGTGCGGCCGGTGAAGTCCTCGTACTTGACCAGGAGGGTGACGGTGTCGCCCGGCTTGCCGCCGGTCAGGTCGACGGTGTCCTGCCACACCGGCGGGTCGAGCCGTTCGCCGTTGCGGTGGGTGACGAGGACGTGGTTGGTGTGCAGGTGGAAGGGGTGGTGGAAGATCGGCATGGTCTCGTCGGTGTGGATGGTCCACCGTTCGACGGTGCCGAGTTCCAGGGTGTGGTTGACGTACTCGGGGTCGAACAGGCCGTAGGCGGGGTCGCGGGTGAGGTCGCCACCGGGGTCGGCCGCGGGGGTCGGGTGGCTGCCGAGGACGCGGTAGGCGTTGGGGAACGGCTGGGCGAAGACCTTCGGGTCGACGTGGAAGACCACCCTGCGGTCGCCGCCGGGGTTGGCGATGTCCTTCTCGTCGAGGAACGGCATGCCCTGCGGCAGCGAGGTCGGCAGCTCCATGGGCGGCTGGACGGCCTCTCCCGCCACCTCGATCGTCATCAGCGGGACGGGCACGCCCTTGGCCCGCAGTTCGTACGTCCCGGCCTCGCCGCCCCGGACCAGCACGTCGACGCGGTTGCCCACGCCCAGCGGGACCGTCTCGGCGGCGACCGGCGCGGGGAAGGTCACGCCGTCCATGGCGATCTGGTGCAGCGTCAATTTCCGCTCCCCGTCGGCGACCTGGAGCGAGAGGGCGGTGAAAGCGGTCGCCGCGACCAGGCGCCAGCGCTGGACCTCACCAGGGCGCAGCACGAGGACGGGGTTGACCTCGCCGTTGACGGTGAAGGTGGGCGGGACGGCGGCCAGGGCGTCGCCGGAGGTGAAGTCGGGGACCCTGCCGCCCTTGAGCCGGAGTTCGTTGATGCAGACGACCAGGTCGGCGGCGGCCTTGATCTGCGGCACCTCGTCGACGTCGCCCTCGATGACGATGACCCCGGCCATCCCTCCGGCGATCTGTTCGGCGGTGGCCCCGTGCGCGTGCGGGTGGTACCAGTACGTCCCGGCCGGATGGCCGGCCGGGATCTGGACGGTGGTCAGGTACCGCGGCTCCGGGGCGCCGGCCGCGGCCTCGTCGGCGGTGCGCGGCGGGAACTCCCGCAGGATGTTGTCGGCACGCCCGGACGGCGAGACGTGCAGGCCGTGGGTGTGCAGGTTGAAGGTGTTCACGCGGTGCGGCCGGTTGTGGCCGCCGTGGTGCGCCGGGCCTGACATCCCGGGCATCCCAGACATCCCAGCCGGGCCGGCCGGCTCGACCGGGTTCGGCGGCAGGCCGTTGACCTGGGTCAGCCACAGCACGTCCCCGGCGCGCGCCCGCAGGGTCGGCCCGGGGATGGTCCCGTTGTAGGTGCGCGTGGTGACCGTCCCGTAGCCCGGGACGGAGAGCGTCGTGAACCGTACGTCGAGCGTCTGCTCGAGCACCGCCGCCGGCCCGCCGTGGGCCGACCGGGCGCGCCGGACGACGGGCTGCGGGAAGGCGGCGGCCGCCGCCGCGGGCCGGGCGAGGATCCCGCCGGAGCCGGCCGCGAGGACGGCTACGGGGACGGCCTTGAGCACCGATCGGCGACTGATTCCGACATTTTCTCCCATAACCGGGCAATGTAAGTCGGGTCCGCTACGGCAACGGTCAGGCACACCGCGGGCCGGCCGGGGGTTGGGCCTTCCGTACCACGCTACGAACGTTCCGGGTGGGTCAGATTGGCCCCGGTGCGGGGGTCGAAGACGTGGATGCGCGCCGTGTCCACCCGCAGGTCCAGCGGGCCGCCCTCGGCGGCCCGGGTGGCGGGGTTCAGCCGGGCGACCACCCGGTGCTCCCGCATGCCGGTGTCGGCCCGGCCCGAGTCGGCGGCGAGTTCGGCCAGCTCGGCCAGTTCGGCGAGTTCCGCCAGTCCGGCGAGGCCGCCGGGGCCCCGGGCCGCCGCCGGGCCGCCCTCCTCCGCGAAGTGGACATAGACGTCCGAGCCGACCGACTCCCGGACCTCGACGGTCACGGTGACGGTGACCCCGCCGGCGTGCCCCTCGACCAGGGCGGCGTCCTCGAAGTCCTCGGGGCGGATGCCGACCACCAGTTCGCGCGGCGCGTCCGCGCGCTCCAGGGCGCGCCGGGTGCGGTCGTCCAGCGGCAGGTCGCCCAGCGAGGTGCGCAGGGCGCCGTGCTCCAGCGCGGCGCCGAGGAAGTTCATGCCGGGCGAGCCGATGAACCCGGCGACGAAGAGGTTCACCGGCTCGTCGTACAGCTGCTGCGGCGAGCCGACCTGCTGGACGACGCCGGAGCGCATCACCACCACCCGGTCGCCGAGCGTCATCGCCTCGACCTGGTCGTGGGTGACGTAGACGGTGGTGGTGCCCAGGCGGCGCTGGAGGGCGGCGATCTGGGTGCGCATCTGCACCCGGAGCTTGGCGTCCAGGTTGGACAGCGGCTCGTCCATCAGGAAGACCTTGGGGTCGCGGACGATCGCCCGGCCCATCGCGACCCGCTGGCGCTGCCCGCCGGAGAGGTGGGCGGGCTTGCGGTCGAGGTGCCGGGTGAGGTCCAGGACGCGGGCGGCCTCCTCAACCTTGGCGGCGATGGTCGCCTTGTCGACCTTGGCCAGGCGCAGCGCGAAGCCCATGTTGTCGCGCACGCTCATGTGCGGGTAGAGGGCGTAGCTCTGGAAGACCATCGCGATGTCGCGGTCCTTGGGGGCGCGGTCGTTGACCACCTCCCCGGCGATCCGCAGGGTGCCCTCGGTGATGTCCTCCAGCCCGGCGATCATGTTGAGCGTGGTGGACTTGCCGCAGCCGGAGGGGCCGACCAGGATCACGAACTCGCCGTCGGCGATGGTGAGGTCGACGTGGCGCACGGCGAGGGCGCCGTCGGGGTAGCGCTTGGTGATGCCGTCGAGGACGATCTCGGCCACGGTCCGCCTTCCTGGCCCGCCGGGTGGGGCGGGCTCTTCCTGGGAAACCCATCCTGGGAAAACTCGATGTCGGGCTCAGCCCTTGACGGCGCCGGCGGTGAGCCCGGCGACGATGCGGCGCTGGAACAGCAGCACGAAGACCACGATCGGGATCGTGATGATCACCGCGGCCGCCGCGATCGAGCCGGTCGGCTGCTCGAACTGGGAGCTCCCGGTGAAGAAGGCGATCGCGGCCGGTACCGTCCGGGCCGAGGTGGTGGAGGTCAGCGAGATGGCGAACAGGAAGTCGTTCCAGCAGAAGATGAAGACCAGGATGCCGGTGGTGAACACCCCCGGCGCCGCCAGCGGCGCGATGACCAGCCGGAACGCCTGCCACGGCGTGGCGCCGTCCACCTTGGCCGCCTTCTCCAGGTCCCAGGGGATCTCCCGGAAGAACGCCGAGAGCGTGTAGATCGCCAGCGGCAGCGAGAAGGTCATGTACGGGATGATCAGCCCGGGCCAGGTGTCGAACAGGCCGAGCGCCCGCTCGATGCCGAACAGCGGCGAGACGAGCGAGATCGGCGGGAACATCGCGATCAGCAGGGACACCCCGATCAGCAGCCGCTTGCCGGGGAAGCGCAGCCGGGCCACCGCGTACGCGGCCATGGTGCCGAGCGCGACGGCGACGGTGGTGGCGATCAGCGCGATGCCGATCGAGTTGACCAGGGCGCGGGTGAACTCCGAGGTCTGGAAGATGCCGCGGTAGTTGGCCAGGGTCCACCGGCGGGGCACGAAGGCGCCGTCGGAGAGGGTGCCCGGGTCCTTGAAGGACAGCGCCACGATCCACCACACCGGGAAGAGCGCGTAGAGCACGACCACCAGGTTGGCGATGCCCCAGCCGGTCAGGGCCCGGGCGGGCCGGCCGCTCATCGCCGCTCCGGTTCCGCGCCGGGCGTGGCCGCGCCGAACAGCTTGACGAAGACCAGCGCGATGAGCGCCACGCAGACGAAGATCAGCACCGAGATCGCCGAGCCGATGCCCAGGTTGAGCGCGGTGAAGAGGTTGTCGTAGCCGAGGATCGACACCGAGCCGGTGCCGTTGGAGCCGCTGGTCAGCACGTAGATGTTGTCGAAGATCCGGAAGGCGTCCAGGGTCCGGAAGAGCAGCGCGACCAGGATCGCGGGCTTCATCAGCGGCAGGATCACCAGCCGCAGCCGCTGCCCGGAGCTCGCGCCGTCCACCATCGCCGCCCGGACCGTCTCGTCCGGGACGAGGGCCAGGCCGGCGAGCAGCAGCAGCGCCATGAACGGGGTGGTCTTCCACACCTCCGCGAGGATGATCAGACCGACGGCCGGCCACTGCTCCGTCAGCGGGGCGCTGCCCTCCGGCAGCAGGGCGGCCAGGTAGCCGGTGCCCGGGGTCCACGCGTACTGCCAGGAGTAGGCCGCGACGACGGTGACGATCCCGTACGGCACCAGCACCGCGGTGCGCACCGTCCCGCGCCCGAAGACCGTACGGTGCATCACCAGGGCGAGCGCCAGGCCGAGCACCAGCTCGACGGCCACCGACACCGCGGTGATCAGCACCGTGACACCGAGCGCTTGCCACCAGAACGGCGAGGTCAGCACCGCGCCGTAGTTGGCGAGCCCGACCCAGTGCGCCTGGGCCGGGAAGCGCAGGTCGTAGCGCTGCAGGGACAGGTAGACGGCGTAGCCGATCGGGTAGGCGGTGACGGCGAGCATCACGATCACGGCGGGGGCGCACAGCAGCAGGCCCAGCCGGCTCTCCTGGCGGGCGCCGCGCGAGGGCCCGGCCGGTCCCGGCCCGGCGGCGGCCCCGGCCGCGGCCTCGGCGGGCGGTGGCCCGGGAACGGACGGTGACCCGGGAGCGGGCGGTGGCCCGGGAACGGGCGGTGTCACGGAATCAGCCCCTTCGAACCGAGGGCGTCCCGGATCTGCCCGCGGAGGTCGGCCACGTCCTTCTCCGGGTGGATGCCGGCGGGCGGGGAGAGGGTGTGCGAGATCGCGATGGAGACGTTCTGGTAGGCCGGGGTCTGCGGCCGCACGCTGGCGGAGTCGAGGGCGGCCAGCACGTCGGCGGCGAACGGGTAGCTGGCGGTCAGCTCGGCCGTCTCGTACAGGCTCCGCAGCGAGGGCGGGAGGCCGCCCTTCAGCGCGTTGGTGAGCTGGTTGTCCCGGTCGCGCAGGCAGAGGGTGGCCTCGGCGGCGAGGTCGGGGTGCCGGCTGTAGGCGCCCACCGCGAGGTCGATCCCGCCGATGGTGACGCTGGCGGGGCGGTCGGCGCTCACCGCGGGGTACGGCGCCCAGCGGAAGTGCGGGAACAGCTCCGGCCGGTTGGCCTTCATCGAGGGGTAGACGAAGGGGTAGTTGAGTTCGAAGGCGGCCGTGCCGGACTCCATCGCGAGCCGGTTCTGGTCCTCCATCTGGTTCGACAGCGAGGGGTCGGCGGCCACCGAGGCCGCCAGGTCGCGCATCACCCCGGCGGCCGTGACGGCGGGCGCCCCGAGCGCGGGCCCCTGGGCGTCGGGGGTGAGGATCGACCCGCCCGCACTGGTGACCAGCGTGTTGAACCAGACCGTCAGCCCCTCGTACTGGGCGCCCTGGATCTCCACGAGGTGCGGCTTGCCCTCGCGGTCCAGCTCCCGGGCCTGGGAGAGCATCTCCGCCCAGGTGGCGGGCGGGGTCGGCACCAGGTCGTCGCGGTACCAGAGCAGCTGGGTGTTGGAGTTGTACGGCACGGCGTACAGCCGGTCCCGCCAGGTCGCGGTCCGCACCGCCGCGTCGAGGGTGTCGGCGGTGGCCCGCTCGCGCATCGCCCCGGTCCACTCGCGGATCCAGCCGGCCTCGGCGAACTCGGCGGGCCAGGTGACGTCCAGGCCGAGGACGTCCACGCCGGTGTCGTGCGCCGCCATCCGGCGCACCAGCTGCTGGCGCTGGCCGTCGGCGCCGCGCGGCAGCTTGTTGTAGCGGATCGTGTAGCGGCCGCCGGACTGCTGCCCGCAGCGGTCGGCGGCCTGCTGGAGGGCGCCCGAGTCGTCCGGGAAGTTGTACCAGTTCAGGGTGACCGGGCCGCCGCTCCCACCGTCCCCGCAGCCCACCAGGGCGGCGGCGAGCACGGCCAGTCCGGCGGCGGCGCCCGCCCACCGCGAGCGGAACGTGGGGACCCTCGGCATCGTTCTCCCGGGCTGAAAGGACCGGCTGGGGCGGAGCGCTCGGAACGGCGCGACCGGCACGCGGCGGTTCGGCCGACCCTAGCCCGGCGCCCCCGCCCGGCCCGGGCGTGCCGCGCCGCCGCCCGGCCGACCAGCCGGACGGCGGAACCGGGCCCGTCCCGTCACCCACCGCGACCGGCGACGGCTCCGGGAGGCGCCGGTCCGGGCCGGCGCGGATACTGGCCGCACCGAGACCTCCGGGGGCTGGGGCCGCACCGGAACCGAGGAGCACGCCGTGACCGGACCCGTCGTCGTCGGATTCGACGGCTCACCCGAGAGCCTGGCCGCCGCCGCCTGGGCCGCCCACGAGGCGCAGCGCCGCGGCCTGCGCCTGGACGTCCTCCAGGCCTGGCCCCGGCCGAAGCAGATCGCCCCCGGGAGCAGGCCCGGCGACCACTCCGCACTGGCGCGACTCGCCGAGCGCGAGCGCGAGTTGCGCACCCTCGCGCCGGAGGTCGAGGTCACCGCCGGCTCCGTGGCCGGCGATCCCGTCGAGGCGCTGGAGGCCGCCGCGCACGGGGCCGCCCTGCTGGTGCTCGGCTCGCGCGGGCTGGGCACCCTGCGCGGCTTCCTGGTCGGCTCGGTGAGCCAGGAGGTGCTGCGCCGGGCGGACTGCCCGGTGGTGCTGATCCGGGCCGGCGGGGACGAACCGGACGGCGCGGTGACGGTCGGCCTCGACCTGGCGCACCCGGCGGACGAGGTGCTGGCCTTCGCCTTCGAGGCCGCCGCGCTCCGTTCGGCGCCGCTGCGCGTGGTGCACGTCTGGTCCCCGCCGGCCGGCAGCGAGTACATGTCCTATGGGGCGATCGGCGGGCTGGAGGGCGAGGTCTCGGCCGTCGAGCACGACGGCCTCGCCCGGGCCCTGGAGCCCTGGCAGGCCCGGCACCCCGAGGTGACGGTGAGCACCGACCTGATCCGCGGCAAGGCCGCCGTCGAGCTGGTGGACGTCGCCGCGACGGCCCGGCTGCTGGTCGTCGGCCGCCGCATCCGGCGGATGCCGCTGCGCCACCACCACCTCGGCCCGGTGGCGCACGCCGCGATCCACCACGTGCACTGCCCGGTCGCCGTCGTCCCGTACGGCTGACCGCGCTCCTCCCGTACGGCCGACGGCAGCCGGGTACGGCCGACCGGGTGGCCGGGCGCGCTACAGTCCGGTCCATGAGTGAGTCCACCGCCCCGCCGTTCGGGAACTTCGCCACCGCCGTACCGGCCCTGGAGCTCGGCGCGGAGCTCGCCGCGCCCGTCGCCGACGCGCTGAAGAACTGGGACGCGCCCGGAGCGGCCGCCTCGGTGCTCTACGTGGACAGCAACCCGGAGCAGGCGGACACCGCCGTGTTCTGCGCGGCCTACGACGTGCCGCCGGAGCTCTCCGCGAACTGCGTGGTGGTCGCCGCCAAGCGCGCCGGGGAGGTGACCCTGGCCGGGTGCCTGGCCCTGGCCACCACCCGGGTGGACGTCAACAAGGCGGTGCGCACCCAGCTGGGGGCGCGCAAGGCGTCCTTCGCGCCGATGGACACCGCGGTCGAGCTGACCGGCATGGAGTACGGCGGCATCACCCCCGTCGGCCTGCCCGGCGGCTGGCCGCTGCTGATCGACGAGGCGGTGGCCGCGGCCCCGTACGTCCTGGTCGGCAGCGGTCGGCGCCGGGGCAAGCTCATCCTGCCCGGCTGGGCCCTGGCGGAGCTGCCGGGCGCCCTGGTGCTGCCGGGCCTGGCCGGCTGACCGGCTGACCGGCCCGCCGACGTCAGCGCACCCGGGGGGCGAGGCCGACCGGGCAGACCACCGGGGTGCCGTGCACCGGGTCGGTGAGGATCACGCTCTCCACCCCGTACAGCTCGCGCACCAGCTCCGGGGTGACGATGTCGCGCGGCGCGCCCTGGGCGGCCACCCGGCCGTCGCGCATGGCCACCATGTGGTCGGCGTAGCGGCAGGCGGTGGTCAGGTCGTGCAGGACGAGGACGACGGTGCGGCCGCGCTCGGCCGTCAGGCCGCGCACCATCTCCAGCACCTCCAGCGCGTGGCCCATGTCCAGCGCCGAGGTCGGCTCGTCCAGCATCAGGATGTCGGTGTCCTGGGCCACGGCCATGGCGATCCAGGCGCGCTGGCGCTGGCCGCCGGAGAGGGTGTCCAGCGGGCGGTCGGCCAGCTCGTGCAGGTCGGCGGCGGCGAGCGCGTGCTCGACCGCCTCGGCGTCGGCGGCGGACCACTGCCGCAGCAGGCCCTGGTGCGGCTGGCGGCCGTAGCGGACCAGATCGCGGACGGTCAGCCCGTCCGGGGCGGTGGCGGACTGCGGCAGCAGGCCGATGATCCGGGCGATGGCGCGGGTGGACAGCGAGGTCAGCGGCTTGCCGTCGAGCAGCACGGCGCCGGAGCGCGGGGCGATGGTCCGGGCGAGGCCGCCGAGCAGGGTGGACTTGCCGCAGCCGTTCGGGCCGACGATGACGGTGACCTGGCGCTGCGGCAGTTCGAGGTCGAGCTCGCGCACCACGATGGTGCGGTCGTGGCCGAGGCTGAGCGCACTGGTCGCCAGCCGGGGCGCTCCGACGGCGACCGTCACGGTCCCGGAGGATTCAGCGGTCGCGGGGCGGGCGGTCATGCGGTCCTCCGGGGACGGGTGGTGAGCAGCAGCCAGAGCAGGTACGGGCCGCCCACGACGGCGGTGACCAGGCCGGCCGGCACCTCCAGCGGCGACAGGAGGGTGCGGCCGATCAGGTCGGCGAGCAGGGTGAAGGCGGCTCCGGCGACGGCCGAGGTGAGCACCGGCACGCAGCGCGGTCCGGCGATCCGGCGGGCGGCCTCGGGCGCGGCGAGCGCGATCATGCCGAGCGGTCCGGCGACGGCCACCGCCAGGCCCGCGCAGACCACCGAGACCAGCAGGACGCCGACCCGCAGGCCGCGCACCCGGACGCCCAGCCCGGTGGCGACGGCGTCGGAGAAGCGCAGCAGCGACAGCCGGCGGCCGAGCAGCACGGCGGCGGGCAGGCAGGCCAGCAGGCCGAGTTCGAGGTAGTCGACGGCGTCGGCGTCCCGGCTGTTGAGGGTGCCGACCGTCCAGGCGTAGGCGGCGTTGGCGGAGTCGATGGCGGCGCGGGAGAGCATCAGGTTGGTCACCGCGCCGAAGACCGCGCCGATGCCGAGGCCGACGACCAGGAAGCGGTAGCCGTTGCGGCCGGCCCCGCCGCCGAGGGCGAAGGCGAGCGAGGCGGCGGTGGCGGCGCCCGCCAGGGCGGCGGCGGAGGGCAGCAGCTGGGTGGCGACGCCGGTGACGGAGGCGACCGCGAAGGCGGTGGCGCCCTCGTTGAAGCCGACGGTGTCCGGGGTGGCCAGCCGGTTCTGGGCGAGGGTCTGCATCAGGCAGCCGGCGACGCCGAGGGCGGCGCCGACGGCCAGTGCGGCCTCGACGCGGGGCAGCCGCAGCTTCTCCACCAGCAGCACGTCGCGCGCGGTGCCGTCGCCGAAGGCCGCGCGCAGGGCGGTCACCGGGTCGAGGTTCGTCTCGCCGACGGCCAGGCAGACGGCGGTCACCGCGACCACGGCGAGCAGCAGGACGGTGCAGCCGAGCAGCGGCCGGACCGGGACGAGCACCGAGCGGCCGCCCAGGGCGAGCAGCCGGGTGCCGGGCGGCACGGGCGGCGCCGGCCGCCGGGTCGCGGCCGAGGGGCCGTCGGGTTCCACGGCGTTCTCTGCGTCGTTCTCTGCGGTGGTCTTCACAGGGGCCTTCACGGGGGCCTTCACAGCGCGGGCATTCGGTGCGAGCGGACGACGGCGACCAGCACGGGGGCGCCGCACAGGGCGGTCATCACGCCGAGCGGCATCTCGTACGGGCGGGCGACCAGCCGGGAGGCCACGTCGGCGAGCAGCACGACGGCCGGCCCGAGCAGGGCGGAGACGACGAGCAGCCGGCGCAGGTCCGGGCCGACCAGGGCCCGGGCGGCGAAGGGCACCACCAGGCCGACGAAGGAGACCGGTCCGGCGATCGCGGTGGCGGCGCCGACCAGCAGGGCGACGGCGGTCACCGCGAGGGCGCGGGCCCGGCGGGGCTTGTGGCCGAGGCCGGTGGCGACGTCGTCGCCGAGGCTGAGCGCGGTCAGCGCCGGGCCGGAGAGCAGCGCCAGCACCAGGCCGAGCAGCAGGACCGGCAGTACCGCGAGCAGTTGGTCGGTGCCGCGGCCGGCGACCGAGCCGATGGTCCAGAACCGGATCTCGTCGGCGGCCCGGGCGTCGGAGAGCAGCAGCACGGAGGAGCCGGCGTTCATCAGCCCGCTCAGCGCCGCGCCGGCGAGCACCAGCCGGACGGGGTCGTCGCCGGTGCCGCGCAGCCGGGCCGCGCCGAGTGCCAGCAGGCAGCCGGCGCCGGCGCCCAGTACGGCGACGTACGGGCCGACGCTGGCGGCGCTGGCGCCGAGCACGATCGCGATCACGACGGCGAAGGAGGCGCCGGTGCTGACCCCGAGCAGGCCGGGCTCGGCCAGCGGGTTGCGGGCGGCTGCCTGGAGCACGGTGCCGGCCACGCCGAGCGCGAGTCCCACCGCGAGGGCCACCGCGGTGCGCGGGGCGCGCAGGTGGAACACGGTGAACCGGGAGTCGGAGTCGCCGTCACCGAGCAGGGTGGAGAGCGCCCGTGACGGTCCCACGTCGCCCGCGCCGAGCAGCAGGCTCGCCAGTACGGCGAGCAGCAGTATCGCGCCGGCGGGCAGCAGTCCGCGCAGCAGGAGTGATCGGAATGTCACACCGGGCCTCCCCGTCAGGGCCTTACATATGGTTAGGCTAACCTCAGAAAAACGGTTCGCCCGTAAACTACCATTTCTCGGAGAACACCCATGCTTGGCACCCGCTTTACCAAGACCCTGCTCGGCGCGGCCGTGGTCGGCGCCCTCTCCCTGGGCCTGACCGCGTGCGGCTCCTCAGGGTCCGGCGGGTCCGCGGGTGACTCCGGCTCCTCGTCCACCGCCGCCGCGAAGGGCGGCAAGCGCAGCATCGACACCGCTTTCGGCGCCGTGGAGGTCCCGGCCGAGGCCAAGCGGGTCATCGCCCTCGGCGACACCTCGCTGGACACCGCCCTCGCGCTCGGCGTCACCCCGGTGGGCACCAGCTCCAGCCGCGGCGGCACCACCGCCCCCGCCTACCTGAAGGCCGACGGCATCCCGCTGGTCGCCACGGTCAAGGAGCCCAACCTCGAGGCGATCCTGAAGGCCACCCCGGACCTCATCCTGGCCTCCTCCGGCATCGAGAAGTCCCAGTACGACAAGCTCTCGGCGGTCGCCCCGACCATCGTCCCCAAGGCCGGCGACTGGCGCGAGGTGCTCGCCGTGTACGGCGACGCGCTCGGCCACAAGGCCGACCTGGCCGCCAAGCTGGACGCCCTGGACAAGCGCGCCGCCAAGGCCGGCGAGGGCAAGAGCGGCAGCGCCGTGGTGATGCGCTGGATGCCCAACGGGCCGATCGTGATGAACACCACCAACATGCCCGGCGACCTGCTGAAGAAGGCCGGCGCCGGCACCATGCCGATCGCCGACGGCCTGGGCGCCCAGCCCCACTCGGACCCGCTGTCCCTGGAGAACCTCAACAAGGCCGACGCCGACCGGGTGTTCGTCGCCACCCTGAACGCCGAGGGCGAGAAGGCCCTGGAGACCGCCCGCAAGCAGGAGGCGTTCACCCGCCTCAAGGCCGTCGGCACCAACCAGCTCATGGGCGTCGACGGCCAGGTGTGGAGCAGCAGCTCCGGCCCGATCGCGGCGGAGAAGGTCGTCGAGGACATCGAGAAGGCCTTCGGCGCGAAGTAACCGCGCCCGCCGGGGAATTCCCCCCCCCGGTAGTTCTGAAGGGCCGTCACCGGAGCGGATCCGGTGACGGCCCTTCCGCCGCGGGCGCGGACCCCCGAACGGGTCGGCAGGGGCGGCTCAGCCCAGGAGCTTCGCCACCACCCGGTCGAGCACGCGGATGTCCTCCGGCGGCAGCGCGAGCAGCGCGTCCGGCGGGGTGCTGAGGATCCCGGTGGCGATCGCGGCCTTCGCCTCGCCCTCCTCGGTGAGGTGGACCAGCTTGGAGCGCCGGTCGACCGGGTTGGTGATGCGCTCGGCGAGGCCGCGCCGCACCAGGTCGTCCACGATGACGCTGGTGTACGGCGGGTCGGCGCCCAGCCGCTCGGCCAGCTCCCGCAGGGTGATCGGGCCGGCGACGAGCCTGCGCAGCGCCCTGACCCGGCTGAAGCTCATGCCGAGGGCTTCGGCGACGCTCTTGCGGCGGTCGTAGCGTTCCAGCACGAGGGCGTTCATCCCCTGCCAGACCCGGGCCGCCGCTCCGGCCTCGCTCCCGCTCCCCTCCGGGTGCCCGCCGCTGTCCAGGCGCTCCATCAGGCGTCCACCATCCCCTTCGTCCGCTCGGCTTCCTCGGCCGCCTCCTCGGCGGCGAGCCGCTGCGCCGCGCGTTCGGCCGTCGCCCGGGCCCAGCGGCCGGAAGTGAGCGTACCGGCGCTGCGATCAATCTCGCTCGCATCGACGCCCACCTCACCGAAACACCACGAGCCCGCACCCGCACCAGCCACTTCGCAGTACTCGGCCCCGCCGAGCTGATGCTCAGCGGGGCCGAGTAACGCCACCCCGAATTAACCAACAGCGTCAGTCCCTCCCGGCGGGGCGCGGCCGTTCGGGCCCGTGGGTCAGGCCTTCTTCACCACGCTGGACTTGAGCTGCATCGCACCGAAACCCTCGACGCGGCAGTCGATGTCGTGCCCGTCGACGCCGTCCACCAGGCGGATGTTGCGCACCTTGGTGCCGGCCTTGATGCCGGAGACGCTGCCCTTGACCTTGAGCGCCTTGACCACCGTCACGGTGTCGCCGTCGCTCAGCACGTTGCCGACGGCGTCCTTGATCACGCGCTCGCCGGCCGGCGCTCCGGCCTCGTCGGCCCCGCCGGGCACCCACTCGTGGCCGCACTCGGGGCAGACCATGAGGGCGTTCATCTCATAGGTGTACTCGCTGGAGCACTGCGGACACGGGGGAAGGTTGTCGCTCATGGGATCAGGATATCCAGGCCGTACGGATCCGGTCCGCGCGGCGAACCGCGAGGTCAGCGGGGGTTGCGCGCGGAGCGGCCGACAGCGGCGCGGACCACCCGGCCGCCTGCGTTCCGCAGCCTCAGCCCGCGGTGAGCGCGAGCCGGATCCAGCGCTCGGACTCCGCGACCGCCGCCCCCACGTCGAAGGCCTCCGGCGCGGCCGCGGCCTGCACCACCAGCCCCTTGAGCAGCCCGACGAAGGCCGGCGCGAAGGCCACCGGGTCCACACCGGGACGCACCTCCCCGTCCCGCTGCCCCTGCCCGACCACCTCGGCCGTCCACGCCCGGGTCCGGGCGTCCAGCTCCGCCACCGCGCCGGTCAGCTCCGAGGCCCCGGCGAGCGCCTCGGCCCCCAGCACCACGAAGGCCCGGCCCAGGTCGGTCGGGTTGCGGACGCCCTCCAGGCAGCCGCGCGCGAACCCGCACAGCTCGTCGGCGGCCCCCGCCCCGCTGCGCGCCGGTGCGGCCGACGCCATCGCCTCGGCCAGCGCAGCCTCCTGGAGCCGCGCCAGCAGCGCGGCCTTGGAGCCGAAGTAGTGGGTGGCCAGGCCCCGGCTGAAGCCCGCCTCCTCGCCCACCCTGGCCAGCGTGACCCCGGTGCTGCCGTGCTCGGCGATCAGCCGGGCGGCGGCGGCGATCAGCGCGGACTCGGCCCGGGCGCGCCGCTCGGCCTGGGTGCGGCGCGCCGGCGCCTCCCGGAGCGCCCCGGCCCCACCGGTTCGGTCCTCATCGTGCGTAGACATGCCACCATGCTAGTGTGAACTTGCTTGTTGAATAACAAGTAACTTCCGGAGCGGCGGGCACTCCCCCGACCCGCCGCCCCCGTGAGAAGGGAAGTCCCGATGACCGCCACGATGCTCGCCGGCCGGCTCGACGTCGCGAAGGGCGCCTTCGCCGTGGAGGAGGTCCCCGTCCCGGCCCCCGGCCCGGGCGAGGTGCTGATCAAGGTGGAGGCCGCCGGCGTCTGCCTCTCCGACGTCCACCTGATCGAGGGCATGCTCAAGCCGCTCTACCTCAAGGGCGACAAGGTCACCCTCGGCCACGAGGTCGCGGGCACCGTGCACACCCTCGGCGAGGGCGTGACCGGTACGGCCGTCGGCGACCGGGTGCTGCTGCAGGCCGGCGAGACCCGCGACGGCGTCGTGCACACCCGCGGCGTGGACTACGACGGCGGCTGGGCCGAGTACGCCCTCGCCACCGCCACCACCCTGGTGCCGATACCGGACGAACTCCCCTTCGAGCAGGCCTGCTTCATCCCCGACGCGGTCTCCACCCCCTGGGCCGCGATCACCGCCACCGGCGCCGTACGCCCGGCCGAGGCGGTCGGCGTCTGGGGCGTCGGCGGCCTCGGCGCCCACGGCGTGCAGCTGCTGCGGGCGATCGGCGCCTTCCCGATCGTCGCCGTCGACCCACTGCCGGCCGCCCGCGAGCGCGCCCTGGCCTTCGGCGCCGACGCCGCCCTCGACCCGGCCGACCCGGGCTTCGCCGGGCTGCTGCGCGAGGCCACCGGCGGCCGCCCGCTGTCCGTCGCCTTCGACTTCGCCGGGGTCGCCCCGGTGCGCGAGCAGGCCATGGCCACCCTCGGCGAGCACGGCCGCCTGGTGCTGGTCGGCCTCACCAACAAGCCGCTGACCGTCACCAACGGCACCCTGGTCAGCTACCTGCGCCAGCAGATCCGCGGCCACTACGGCTCCGAGGGCCAGGACGTCGTCGACCTGGTCAACCTGGTCCGCGGCGGCCGGCTGGAGTTCTCCCGCTCGGTGAGCGGCACCTTCCCGCTGGCCGAGGCGGCCCGTGCGGTCGAGGCGCTGGAGCACAAGGAGGGCGACCCGATCCGCCTGGTGCTCAAGCCCTGACCCGACGCGCCACCGACCCGGCGCCGCACCTCCGGACTGAGCCCGGCAGGTGCGGCGCCGCTCCTTCCCGAGCGGCCCCCGGACGGCCAACTCCGCTCCCCCGTACGGGAAATGGCATGCACGCCACTAGCCAACCGGCCAGTAGCACCCCTACCGTCGACTCTTCCGTGAGACTTCGACGGAGGAGTCCGCCTTGCGGTCACGCCAACACCAACGCCCCCGCCCCCGCTCCCTCCGACTCCCGGCCGCCGCCCTCGCCTCGGCCCTGCTCGTCACCGCCGCCCTCACCACCACCCCCACCGCCGCCGCGCCGGCCCCCGCGACCGCCGCCGCCAACGACTACTGCGGCGGCCACTGCGCCGACATCCTGCCGCCCGGCGAGAACGGCAACGCCACCCTCGCCGACATCCTGCTCAACCGGGCCTTCGGCACCCGCCCCGCGCACACCGACGACCAGCTCGGCCCCTACGCCGCCCTCGCCTCCGGCTACCCCGGCCTGACCGAGGCCAAGCTGCGCGACTTCTTCAACGACGCCTCCTTCGGCGTCCCCGCCGACCAGGTGGCCAGCACCACCAGCCCGCGCCCGGACGTCGCCATCGTGCGCGACAAGGCCACCGGCGTCCCGCACATCACCGGCACCACCCGCTACGGCACCGAGTTCGGCGCGGGCTACGCCGCCGCCCAGGACCGGCTCTGGGTGATGGACCTCTTCCGGCACGTCGGCCGCGGCCAGCTGTCCGGCTTCGCGGGCGGCGCCGCCGCCAACCGCCAGCTGGAGCAGACCTTCTGGCAGGCCGCCCCGTACACCGAGGCCGAGCTCCAGCAGCAGATCGACACCATCGCCGCCCGCGGCGGCCGGGCCACCCAGGCCCTCGCCGACGCCAACGCCTACCTCGACGGCGTCAACCAGTACGCCAAGGAGTCCTACAACGCCCGCACCTTCCCGGGCGAGTACGACCTCACCGGGCACATCGACCCGATCACCAACGCCGGCTCGATCGAACCGTTCAAGCTGACCGACCTGGTCGCCCTCGCCTCCGTGGTCGGCGCCCTGTTCGGCTCCGGCGGCGGCGGTGAACTGGCCTCCGCCCAGGTCAAGTCGGCCACCGAGGCCCGGTACGGCAAGGACGCCGGGGACGCGGTCTGGGCGTCGCTGCGCGAGGCGGACGACCCGGAGGCCGTCCAGACCCTGCACGACGGGCAGAGCTTCCCGTACGCCACCGTCCCCGACCACCCGCAGGGCGAGGCACTGCCCGACCCCGGCTCGGTGGTGCCCGAGCGGGTCGTCTACGACGCCACCGGCTCCGCCGACTCCGCCACCACCGCGGCGAACGGCGTCCTGCCCGGCAACCTGCTCACCGCCCGGCACGGCATGTCCAACGCCCTGCTGGTCTCCGGCGCCCGCACCGACGACGGCCACCCGGTGGCCGTGTTCGGCCCGCAGACCGGCTACTTCGCCCCGCAACTGCTGATGCTGGAGGAGATCCAGGGCCCCGGGATCAGCGCACGCGGCGCCGCCTTCGCCGGCCTGAGCTTCTACGTGCAGCTCGGCCGCGGCCAGGACTACGCCTGGAGCGCCACCTCGGCCGGGCAGGACATCACCGACACCTACGCCGTCCCGCTCTGCACCACCGACGGCTCCCCGGTCACCACCGCCGCCAACTCCTATATCTGGCACGGCCAGTGCCTGCCCTTCGACCGGCTGGAACGCAAGAACACCTGGAACCCGACCACCGCCGACTCCACCCCGGCCGGGTCCTACACCCTGGTGATGAACCGCTCCCGGTACGGCCTGGTCACCGCCCGCGGCACGGTCGGCGGCGCACCCGTCGCCTTCACCTCGCTGCGCTCCACCTACCGGCACGAGGCCGAATCCATCATCGGCTTCCAGGAGTTGAACGACCCCGGCGCGGTGCACGACGCGGCGGGGTTCCAGCAGGCGGCGCAGGACATCAACTACACCTTCAACTGGTTCTACGCCGACTCGCGCGACATCGCGTACTACAACTCCGGCAGCAACCCGGTCCGCGCCCCCGGCGTCGACCCCGGGCTCCCCGTGAATGCCCAACCCGCCTACGAGTGGGCAGACTTCGACCCCGTCGCCAACACCGCCCGGTACACCCCGGCGGCCGAGCACCCGCAGTCCGTCAACCAGGACTACTACATCTCCTGGAACAACAAGCAGGCGAACGGCTACACCTCGGCCGGCTTCGGCAACGGCTCGGTGCACCGCGGCAACCTGCTGGACGACCGGGTCAAGTCCCTGCTCGGGAACGGCGGCAAGGTGAGCCGGGTCTCGCTCACCCAGGCCATGGAGGGCGCCGCCTTGGCCGACCTGCGAGCCGAGGACGTGCTGCCCGACCTGATCCGCGTACTGCGCAGCGCGCCCGTCACCGATCAGGCCACCCTCACCGCCCTGCAACAACTGGAGGCCTGGCTCGCCAACGGAGGCCAGCGGAAGGAGACTTCACCGGGCAGCCACGGCTACGCGGACGCCACCGCGATCCGGGTGATGGACGCCTGGTGGCCACTGGTCGCCGAGGGCGTCATGCGGCCGGGCCTCGGCGACCCGCTGTTCGGCGCGCTGACCGGCGCCCTCCAGATCAACGAGTCCCCCTCGGGCGGGCAGACCGGCCCCGGCGGCGGCCCGGTGAGCGCCAACGAGGCCATCCCGCACAAGGGTTCGGCCTTCCAGTACGGCTGGTGGAGCTACCTGGACAAGGACCTGCGCGCCGTCCTCGGCGACCGGGTGGCCGGCCCGCTGGCCCGGCCGTTCTGCGGCGGCGGCGACCTCTCGGCCTGCCGGACCGTCCTGCTGACCACCCTGAAGCAGGCCGCCGCCCGGACGCCCGCCCAGGTCTACCCGGGCGACGCGGACTGCGCGGCCGGCGACCAGTGGTGCGCCGACACGATCATCCAGCGCCCGCTGGGCGGCGTGACGGACGCCAAGACCACCTGGCAGAACCGCCCGACCTACCAGCAGGTGGTGCAGTTCCCGAGCCACCGCTGAGCGACACCGCCGGTGCCCCCGGCCGGGGGCACCGGTGACCGGTCACCTGGACCGCGCCGCGGTCTCGTCCTCGTCGCCCCGCAGGTTGCCGGCCTCGCTCCGCAGCCGCCTGCCCGCGACCGTGTACGTCCTGGCCGTACCCCGGTTCGTCACCCGGTCGCCGACCGCGCCCGCCAGCTCCCCGATGCTCTCCACCAGCCCGGCGAGCGCACCCAGCAGCGCCGCCTCCTCCTTCTCCGGGACCCTCTCGCGGGCGCTGTCCCGCGCCTTCGGCAGCGCGTTCTCCCGCACCTGCCGCTCCGCCTCGCCGACCGCGTCGACCATCGCCCGTATCCCGCTGTCCAATCCGGCCCCCTCGTCTCCCCGTTTCTCCGACGTACCCCGCGAGCCTTCCCACCCCGTGCCCCACTTAGGCCCAGCCCGACGCGCGACCCGCGGGAACTGCCCCTAGCGTGGTCCGGGGACCGCCCGACCAGCCCCGGGCCGAGACCCGGGACCCGCACCAGGAGGCATGCCGACCATGACCGCCAACCTCTCCGAACTCACCGGCGACTACGTCCTCGACCCCACCCACACCCGGATCGGCTTCGTCGCCCGCCACGCCATGGTGACCAAGGTCCGGGGCGCGTTCCACCAGTTCGAGGGCACCGCCCACCTGGACGGCGCCGACCCGTCCCGTTCCTCCGGCCAGGTGGTGATCAAGGCCGAGAGCATCGACACCGGCGTGGAGCAGCGCGACCAGCACCTGCGCACCAACGACTTCCTGGACGCCCCCACGTTCCCCGACATCACCTTCCGCTCCACCGCGGTCGAGGCGCGCTCCGACAGCGACTTCCGGGTCACCGGCGACCTCACCATCAAGGACACCACCCGCCCGGTCACCATCGACTTCGAGTACACCGGCAACGCCGTCGACCCGTACGGCAACCTCCGGGTGGGCCTGGAGGGCTCCGTCACCATCAGCCGCAAGGAGTACGGCGTCACCTGGAACGCGGCCCTGGAGGGCGGCGGCGTCCTGGTCGGCGACAAGGTCGTCCTGGAGTTCGACATCTCCGCAGTCCGCCAGAGCGCCTGATCCGGACCCGCCCCGCCCGGAACGGGCCCCGAACGCCCGGAACAGCCGGAACCGGTCCCCCACGAACGGGTTCGCGCCGCGGCCCGCCGAACCGCCGGACCGCGGGGCGGCCGCCCGGCTAGTCTCCTGGCATGCCAACAGAAGACTCCCTCGCGACCGGCCAGCGCTCCCTCGGCGACCCCGCCCTCGACTACCCGCTCTGGCCCCCGCTCACCGCCGGCTGCCCGCGCACCAGCACCGAGGACGTCTCCTACCCCGTCGAGGTCGACTACGCCTACGACAAGGCCGACCCGGCGGGCCTGTTCGCCCCCGCCCCGGTGCGCGGCGGCCTGGAGCGCTGGGCCCCGCTGCTGCCGCCGCTGCTCGCGCCGGGCCTGGGCGAGGGCGCCACCCCGCTGGTGGAGGTCTCGCCCGGGGTGTACGTCAAGGACGAGTCCCGCAACCCCACCTGGAGCCACAAGGACCGGCTGAACCGCTGCACCACCAGCGCCGCCGTGGGCGCCGGCGCGCCGGGCCTCGCGGTCGCCTCCTCCGGCAACCACGGCGCCTCGGCCGCCGCCTACGCCGCCCGCGCCGGGCTGCCCTGCGTGGTGTTCACCGGCCCGGACACGCCGCCGAACGTCGACGCCTTCCTCAACGCCTACGGCGCGGTGGTCCTCCCGGTGCCGTGGGAGGCCCGCTGGCCGCTGCTGCGCCAGGTGGTGGACCGGCTGGGCCTGCACCCGGTCAGCAACCTGACCACCACCCACACCGGGCACGCGTACGGCCCCGAGGGCTACAAGACCGTCGCGTACGAGATCTTCCAGGACGTCGGCCTGCCGAGCGCGGTGTTCGTCCCGACCGGCTACGGCGAGCTGCTGTTCGGCGTCTGGAAGGGGTTCGTCGAGCTGCACCGGCTGGGCCTGACCGCCGGGGTGCCGCGCATCCACTCCTGCGAGACGGCCGCCTCCGGTCCGCTCGCCCGGGCGATCGCCGACGGCCTGCCCGCCACCCATGTGACGGTCGGCCCGAGCGACGCCTACTCGATCACCTCCCCGGTCAGCGGCTACCGGGGCGTGCTCGCGGTCCGCTCGAGCGGCGGCCGGGCGCTGACCCTGGACGACGGCCAACTCGCCGACGCCCAGCGGGAGCTGGCCCGGGCGGGGCTGTGGACGGAGCTGTCCGCGGCGGCCGGTCTGGCCGGGCTGCGCAGCCTCGGCGAGCCGGACCTCTCCGACGGCCCGGTGGTCTGCGTGTCGACCTCCAGCGGCTTCAAGGACAAGGGCGTCGGCACCCGCAGGACCGAGCCGGTCGCCCCCGACTGGGACGCGGTCGAGCGCCGCCTGCGGGCGGCCGGCATCACCGGCTGAACGCACGGTACTTCACCGCCGCGAGGCGTGCTGTTCGCCTGCCCGCCCCTGCTCGTAAGGTCGCCGTAGGGTCGGTGTTCGCCGAGCGCCAGCAGGCTTGCACCCTCCGTCAACTCCCGCCTCCTGCCGAAGGGTAGCCACCGTGTCGCGTTCCCTCCGCCGTCTGCTGCCGCTCGCCGTCGCCGTCGCGGCGGTGCCCGTGCTCGCCCTGCCCGCCCTCCCGGCGGGCGCCGCCTCGTACGGCACCCCGACGATCACCTTCTCGGCCGGGTACCTGTCCGGCGCCGTCGGCGCCACCGGCGACCCGACCGTGACGGTGACGGTCGCCCAGTCCGGCGCCGCGGCCTCGGCGCTGACCGTCGCCGCCTCGGCGACCACCCGCAGCGCCGTCGCCCGCACCGGCGACGTGACGGTGAGCGGCACCGGCGGCGCCCGCACCCTGGCGGTCGCCGCCCAGGGCGTCGGCTACGCCGACCTCACCATCAAGGTCACCGGCCTCGGCGGCAAGAGCGCCACCCGCACCCTGCACTACGCCGCCTCCCCCGCCGTCCAGTCCTCGGCGACCAGCCGCTACCTGACCGGCTCCAGCGACGCCTCGGCGGCCGTGGACGCGGGCGGCGGCTTCATCGTGGTCGGCGACGACGAGTCCAACACCCTGCGCCTGTACGACCGCAACAACTCCGGTGCGCCGGTCCGCACCTGGGACTTCAGCTCGGCCCTCGGCGTCTCCAAGGAGATCGACATCGAGGCCGCCACCCGGGTCGGCAACACCATCTACTGGACCGGCTCGCTCGGCAACAACAAGGACGGCGTGGTCAAGCCCGATCGGCACACCGTCTTCGCCACCACCGTCACCGGTTCCGGCGCCGACACCCAGCTGTCCCTGGCCGGTTCGTACCACGGCCTGCGCGACGACCTGATCTCCTGGGACGACGCCCACGGCAAGCGTTACGGCTTCGCGGCCGGCGCCGCCGACGGCCAGGCGCCCAAGCAGATCGACGGCTTCAACGTCGAGGGCCTGGAGTTCGCCCCCGGCAGCACCAGCACCGCCTACATCGGCTTCCGCGCACCGCTCACCCCGGCCGTCACCGGCGGCCGGGCGCTGCTCGTCCCGGTCACCAACCTCCCGTCCCTGGTGAACGGTTCGGCCGCGCACGCGACCTTCGGCGACCCGGTCGAGCTGGACCTCGGCGGGCTGTCCGTCCGCGACATCCGCCGCAACGACCTCGGCCAGTACCTGATCGTGGCCGGCTCCTGGTCCGCCGAGGACAACTCCGCCCCGTACGCGCTCTACCGCTGGAACGGCCAGCCCGGTTCCAAGCCGACCAAGCTGATCGACCTGCCGACCAGCGACTACGGCGCCTGGGAGGCCGTCACGGACGTCCCGGACCTGGACGCCCCCGGCGCCCGCGCCCAGCTGATCACCGACGACGGCTCCGCCGACCTCTACAACGACGGCACCGCCGCCAAGGACCTCACCCACCCCGAGTGGAAGAAGTCCCGCAGCACCTGGTTCACCCTGGGCTGACCGCGCGCCAGGGCCCTTCGGCACATCCGCCGAAGGGCCCTGCCGCACGTCCGTCCGCTCAGAGCTCGACCAGCACCTTCCCCCGGTTCGCCGAACGGTCCAGGTAGAGGCCGCGGTAGGCCGCCGGGATGCTGTCGAACCCCCGGTGCAGCGTCTCCTGGTACGCCAGCTCCCCGCTACGGACCAGTGCGCCAAGGTCCCGCCGCAGCGCGGCCCAGTTCTCCTCGGTGAACCACTCCAGCGAGAAGATGCCGCGGATCGTGGTGCGCGGGAACATGATCATCGGCAGCAGCCGCGGCCCCGCCCAGTCCCCGCCGACCTGGCTCCCCCACTGCCAGCAGACGGCCACCCGGCTCTCCACCGCGAGCATCCCGAAGACCACGTCGGTGAGCGCCCCGCCGAGACTGTCGAAGTACCGGTCGATGCCCTCCGGCGCCAGCTCGGCCAACTCCTTCCGCAGCCGCTCCGGCGCGTCGCCGTCGCGGTACAGCAGCACCCCCTCGAAGCCCAGCTCCCACAGCCGCTCCGCCTTCTCCGGCGAGGCCGTGGTGCCGATCACCCGGGCGCCCCGGTGCCTGGCCAGCTGCCCGACCAGCGAGCCGACCGCCCCGGAGGCCCCGCTGACCAGCACCGTCGACCCGGGGCGCACGTCGAGGAACTTCTCCACCGTCCCCCAGGCCGTCATCCCGGGCCCGCCCAGGATGCCGAGCGCGGTGGTCAGCGGCAGGTCATCGCCGTAGTCGGCGGGATCCAGCCGGCGGAAGGCCGGGAAGACCATCGGGAAGGTCCCGGTCTGCCAGAAGCTCGGCGCGCCGGTGCTGACCAGATGGGTGCGCCAGCCGCCGAAGCCCTGCACCAGGTCGCCGACACCGAAGCGCGCGGCGGGCCCGGCCTCCACCACCTCCATGATCGAGTCCGCGCCCATGTGGTCGCCGATCGGCGTGTCCAGCGCGATGCCCTGGAGGTACGGGTCGACCGAGACGTACCGGGTGCGCAGCAGCATCTCGTCCGCCGCGAGCCGGACGTCCACCTCCTCCACGACCTTCCGGTACATCCGCTCGACGTCCGGCACGCCGTCCACGTGCTCCCGCACGACCCACTTCTCGATCCTCACGAGGTGACTCCAAACTGGCGGTCGGCGGGGCCGACCGGTTCGATGAGCAGGGTGGGCGGCGGTGCGCTGTCGTCCACCTCGGCCCTGAAGGGCCTGCCGTCGTCCCGGCAGATGAACTGGACGACGTGCCGGCCGGCCGCCGCCGCCCGGATCAGCCCGCCGGTCGTCGCCCAGACCCCGGAGAGGTAGAAGTTCGCGAGGCCGGGCAGCCCCGGGCCGTTGCGCTTGACCTCCTCCTCCAGGGTCTCGCCGCTCTCCACGAAGGGCTGCCAGCCCAGCACCGTCCCGTTGTAGTTGCCGGTGTAGCGGACCTGGGTGAGCGGGGTGGAGACGTCCTTGACCGCCACCGCGTCCCGCAGCCCGGGGTGGTGGCCGTCCAGGTACTCGACGATGGTGTCCCGCACCCGGCGCTTCGCCCGCTGGTACTCCCGCCCCCGGCCGACCGGCAGGGTGTGCAGCTCCTCGCCGCGCCGCACCCGGGGCTCCTGCTCCGGCCCGGTGCTCAGCTCCCGCCAGGGCGCGATGTCGCAGAAGTAGCTGGCGTACACCACGGTGGTGTCGGCGGGCGACAGCTCCGGGTAGTGGCGGCTGCGGAACTGGACGTTGATGCTCGGGTGCCGGATGCCGGTGAGCCGCTCGGCGACCTCGTCCTCCAGCAGGTAGGTGGTGCACGGATCCCCGGCCGGGAAGGGCCGGCGCAGGCCGAGGAAGACGGTCACGTAGCCGGGGAAGACCATGCCCGGCTCGGTGATGGTCTGGGTGTACAGCCGGCGGTAGGTGTCGCTCAGGTAGCGGCCCTTGAGCAGGTCCATCATGGTCGTCCGGCCGTCGCAGGCGGCCACCACGATGTCCGCCCGCACCTCCTGGCCGTCGCTCAGCCGCACCCCCACCGCCCGGTCGTCCTCGATCAGGATCCCGGTCACCTTGGTGTTGTACGTGATCTCGCCGCCCAGCCGCCGGTAGCGCTGCTCGATCGAGGTGGCCAGCCCCAGCGAGCCGCCCTCCGGCACCCCGGCCGACTGCCCGGCGTGGCAGGCGAGTTGGAAGTAGTTGGGCAGCACCGGGAAGTTGGGGTGCTTCTCGTACAGGATGAAGTTGAACGCCTCGCGCAGCAGCGGGCTGCGGAACTTCGCCGAGTAGTCGCTCATCAGCACCGTGATCGAGCGCCGGATCACGTTGAAGTACGGCAGGAAGGAGGCCAGCATCCGCGTCCGCTCCCACCGCCCCATCAGCCCGACCGGCTTGAGGAAGGGGTAACGGGCCAGCGCCAGGCGGAACTTGCGCAGCCCGGCGCAGAACTGCCGGATCTGCCGGGCGTCCTCCGGGGCCAGCTCCAGCAGGTGGGCCTCCAGCCGGTCCGGGTCGGAGTAGAAGTAGACCGCCCGGCCGTCCCGGGTGCGCACCACGTTGAAGACGTCGAAGTTGCGCATCCGCTTGCCCTGCAGCGCGCCGAGTTCGAGCCAGATCTGGTGCATCTCGTTGCCCGGACCGCTGCCCAGCAGCCAGCTGATGCAGCAGTCGAAGGTGAACTCGCCCCGGTCCCAGCCGGTGCAGCAGCCGCCGGGGATCTCGTGCATCTCCAGGATCCGGGTGCGGTAGCCGTTCATCTGGGCGAAGCAGCCGGTGGAGAGCCCGCCGAGCCCGCCGCCGATGATGACCATGCTCTGCCGGCCGCTGGTGGTCGTCCCGCTCACTCCGCCACCCCCACTTCCGCCACTCCTGCCTCCGGCACTCCCACGTCCGGCGCTCCCACGGTGGCGCGGTCGAGTTGCGGCAGGCGGCCCCACTTGCCCGCGTGCCAGGGTTCCCGGTTGTCGCTGGGCCAGGCCCGGAACGGCCGGCCGAGCTCCCGGCAGAGGTACTGCGCGGCGAACCGTCCGCTGGTGGCGGCCCGGATCAGCCCGCCGAGCGCGGTCCACTGGCCCGCCATGGAGAAGCCGCTCAGCCCGGGCAGCCGCATCCGGTCCTTGTTGACCAGCCGGTTGGCGGCGTCCTCGGCCTCGGAGAAGGCCTGCCAGGCGAGGATGCTGCCGTAGGTGTTGCCGGTGAACCGCTCGGTGGTCACCGGCGAGGCGACGTCCACGAGTTCGATCCGGCCGCCGAGCCCGGGGTACGTCCGCTCCAGGAACTCCCGGACGAACGAGGCGACTTCCTGCTTGCGCGCCCGGTAGGCCCGGCGGTCGCCGGTCCGCAGGTCCTTCCAGGAGCGGTAGTCGCTGAAGTAGGTGCAGTGCAGCACCGACTTGCCGGGCGGCGCGAAGCCGTCCGCATAGGAGGACCGCAGCTGCACCACCAGGCTGCGCTGGAGCGAGCCGGGCAGCCGCTCGCCGTCCTCGGGCGACAGCAGGTAGGTGGTGCTGTGCGGCTCGCCCGCGGGCAGCGGTCCGTCGATGCCGACGAAGGCGGAGACCACGGCCGGGTACAGGTTGCCCGGCTTGTCGAGCAGTTCGCCGTACAGCTTCTCGGTGGCGGGGCTGGAGTAGCGGCCCTCCAGCAGCCGTTCGAGCACCGTCGGGCCGTCGCAGGCGGCCACCACGTGGTCGGCGAAGTGCCGGGTGCCATCCTTGAGTTCCACCCCGATCGCGCGCCCGTCCTCGATCAGGACGCGCTCGACCCGGCAGCGGTAGCCGATCACCCCGCCGAGCGAGGTGTAGCGCTCCTCGACCGAGCGCGCCAGCCCGAGTGAACCGCCCTGCGGGAAGCCCGCGTTGCCGTTGTGGGCGGCCGCCAGGGTGTAGAGGTACGGCAGCAGCGGGAAGCCCTCGGGCTCCTGGAGGAACATGTTGGGGAAGGCCCGCCGCAGCAGCGGGTCCTGGAAGCGCTCGGCGAAGCCGCTCATCGGGGTGGTCGCGGTGCGCCAGAACAGCCGGAACGCGGGCAGGACGGCGCGCAGGGTGCGCAGCCGTTCCGCCGTGGTGCGCAGCGGCGGCGGGGTGAGCTCCCAGGGCAGCTCCATCGCGGCGTAGCGGCGCAGGTCGCGGCAGAAGGCCCGGATCGGCTTGGCGTCGCCGGGTGCGAGGGCCAGCAGGTGGGCCTCGAGCCGGTCCGGGTCGCCGTAGAAGGTGACGGCCCGGCCGTGTTCGTCGACCACCCGGTTGAAGGTGTCGAAGCGGGTCACCGACTTGCCGTCCAGGGCGCCGAGTTCGCTCCAGACCTGGTGCGCGCCGGTGCCCTCGGCGGTGCCGATCAGCCAGTCGATGCAGTAGTCGAACAGGTAGCCGTGTCGGGACCACGCGGTGCAGCAGCCGCCGGGCAGCACGTGCTTCTCGAAGATCCGGGTCTCCAGGCCGCTCATCTGCGCGTAGCAGCCGGTGGCGAGGCCGGCCAGGCCGGCCCCGATCACGATCACCCGGGGCGGGCCGCCGGCGGCCCGCTCCCTGCCGGACCAGTCCGGCCCGCGGTCAGCCGCGGCCATCGGCGGTGCCCCCGGCCAGGATGGCGCCCGCCAGTTCGGCGTTGCGGGCGGCGAAGTCCCCGTCGAGCATCTCGGCGTGGGCGCCGTGTCCGACGTACACCGCGGTGCCCGTGGTGGAGGCGCCGTGCCAGGAGCCCGGTTCGCCGCCCACGTGCACGGAGAGCCGGTCGCGCTCGCAGACCACGTCCAGCTGGGCCCTGACCGTTCCGGTGTTGGGCGTCCGGCTGCTGAACTCCAGGTAGTCCCTGGCCTGTTCGAGGGTCTCCTGAGCGACGATCCGCGAGCCGGTGTGGCGGTGCAGGTGCTCGTGGAGTTCGCGTTCGAAGACGGCCAGGTGCTCCTCGCCGAGGTCGAAGGCCTCGGTGACCCGGTAGGCGTCCACCATCAGCACCGAGGCCACCGTGCGTCCGCGCCGCTCCAGCTCCTTGGCCACCTCGAAGGCGAGGTTGCCGCCGAGCGAGTAGCCGAGCAGGACGTACGGCCCGGCGGCGTGCAGCTCCTCGGCCAGGTCCGCGTAGCGGGCGGTCTTGTCGTCGCCGGTCAGGTAGTTGAAGGAGGCGATCCGGTGTTCCGGCAGGTGCGCGGCGAGCTGCCGGTAGACCAGCCCGTGGCCGCCGGCCGGCGGGAAGCAGAAGACCGTGTGCTCCTCGGGCGCCCCGGCGTTGAACCAGAGGTAGGGCTCGCCGCCGGCCACCTCGCCGGTGATGATCTGCTCGACGGTGCGGGCCATGCCGTGCAGGGTGGTGACCTTGAACAGCAGGCCGACCGGGATGCTGATGTTGAACTCGCTCTGGAGGTGGTGGATCAGCTCGATGAGCCGGATCGAGCTGCCGCCGAGTTCGAAGAAGTCGTGCTGGAGGCCGACTTCGTCCAGGCCGAGCAGGTTCCGCCAGTGCTCGGCGACGCTGGTCTCGTAGAGCGTGACGGGCGGTTCGTGCTGGGCCCCGGCGGTGTCGGCCTTGGGCTCGGGCAGGGCCGCGAGGTCGACCTTGCCGTTCGGGGTGAGCGGCAGGGCGGGCAGCTCGGTGAGGTAGGAGGGGATCATCACGGTGGGCAGGTGCTCGGCCAGGTGGCGGCGCAGTTCGCGGCGGTCCAGCACGGTGCCCTCGGCGGGCACCACGTAGGCGGCGAGGACGGCCTCGCCCCGGGCGTCCTGGCGGACGGCCACGCAGGCCTGGGCGAGTTCCGGGCGGGCGGTGAGGTGGGCCTCGATCTCGCCCAGCTCGATCCGGTGGCCGCGGACCTTGACCTGGTTGTCGATCCGGCCGAGCAGGTGCACCGTGCCCGCGGCGTCCCAGTGGCCGAGGTCGCCGGTGCGGTAGAGCCGCGCGGGCGTGCCGTCGAGGTCCAGGGTGACGAAGCGCCGGGCGGTCTGCTCCGGGTCGTTGGGGTAGCCGGCCGCGACGCCCGCGCCGCCGATCCACAGTTCGCCGGGCACGCCGACCGGGACGGGCTCCCCGTACGGGTCCAGGACGTACACGGCGCTGTTCGGGAACGGGCGGCCGATCGGCACCATCCGGCCGGGTTCCAGCCGGTCGGTGGCGCCCTCGTAGTAGGTGCTGTCGACGCTGGCCTCGGTCAGCCCGTAGGAGTTGACCAGCCGGGTCCGCGGGCCGCACAGGGCGCGCACCCGCTGGTGCTCGGCGGCCTTCCAGGAGTCGGAGCCGACGATCAGCAGCCGCAGGAAGTCCAGCGGCAGGCCCTCGCGCTCGCAGTGGGCCAGCAGCGCGCGGGCCACGGCGGGCACGAACTCGCCGCCGTCCACGGCCTCCTCGCGCATCACCCGGTACAGCCGGGCGGTGTCGAAGAGCAGCTCGCGGTCGACCAGGACGAGGGTGCCGCCGGTGCTGAGCGCCCGGGCGAGGTCGCCGGAGAAGACGTCGAAGGCGGTGCCGGCCATCTGGAGGTGCACCCGGACCTCGGTGTCCAGCCGGTACTCGGCACGCCAGCCGGCGGTGACGGCGGCCAGGTTGCGGTGGTCGACCCGGACCCCCTTCGGACGGCCGGTGGAGCCCGAGGTGTGGATCAGGTAGGCGGCCCGGTCCGGGTCGGCGGCGGGCAGCGGTACGGCGCCCCCCAGCACGGGCCGGTCCAGCTCCTCCAGGGTGACCGGTGTGGCGGGCAGGTCGGCCGGGAGCGGGCGCCGCTGGTCGACCACCACCAGCGCCGCTCCGGCGTCCGTGACCTGGCGGGCGAGCCGGTCGGCCGGGTGCCCGGGGTCGAGCGGCAGGTAGGCGGCGCCGGCCCGCCAGATCGCCAGCAGGGTGCTGATCAGCTCGGGCGACTTGTCCAGGCAGACCGCGACCACCGAGCCCTCGCCGACGCCGAGTTCGCGCAGCCGTACGGCGGTGCGCTGGGACTGCCGGTCCAGTTCGCCGTAGGTCAGCCGGCGGACGCCGTCCCGGCCGGGCGCGACCACCGCGACCGCCTCCGGCCGCTCGGCGGCGGCCTTGGCGATCAGCTCCGGCACCGGGGTGTCGTGCTCGATCCGGCGCTCGGCGCCGCTGAAGCCGGTGAGGATCTCCCGCCGTTCGGCCTCGCCCAGCATCCGCAGCCGCCCGACCGGCTCGCCCTCGGCGGCGCGGGTCATGGCGTCCAGCAGGTTGCGGTAGTGCGCGGCCAGCCGCTGGACGGTGGCGGGCTCGAAGAGGTCGGAGTTGTACTTGAAGACGCAGTGGAAGCAGCCGTCCGCGCGGTCCTCGTAAGCGGACAGCGTGAGGTCGAACTGGCCTTCCTCCTCCGGGAGTTCGATGTACTCCAGGCGGTAGCCGAAGCGCTCCACGGCGACCTTGTGGGTGAGCAGGATGAACATCGCCTGGAACACCGCGGAGCGGCTCGGGTCGTGCTGGAGCCCCAACTGCTCGACCAGCAGCGGGAAGGGGTACTCCTGGTTGTCCAGCCCGCCGAGCACGCTCTCCCGCACCCGGGCCAGCAGGTCGGCCACGGTCGGCTCCCCGGCCAGGCTCACGTGCAGCGGCAGCGGGTTGACGAAGTAGCCGTAGACCGAGGCGAACTCCTCCTGGGTGCGGCCGGTGACCGGGCTGCCGACCACGATGTCCGGCTGCCCGGACCAGCGGTGCAGCAGCAGGTAGTAGGCGCTGAGCAGCACCATGAACGGGGTGGCGCCGTTGACACGGGCCAACTCGTGTACCCGGGCGGTGAGTTCGGCGTCCAGCTGGAAGAACTCGGAGGCGCCGTTGTGGGTCTGCACGGCCGGGCGCGGCTTGTCGGTGGGCAGCGCCAGCACCGGCATCTCGGCCGGCAGGTGGCCGCGCCAGTAGTCGAGCATCCGCCGGGCCTCGGGCCCGGCCAGGAAGCGGTTCTGGCGGTTGAGGAAGTCCAGGTAGCGGGCGGGCACCGGGGGCAGCTCCGGGGTGCGGCCCTGGCGCAGCGCCTCGTAGACCTCGAACAGCTCCTCGATGAAGGTGAAGGTGGAGATCGCGTCCGAGACGATGTGGTGGACGGCCTTCATCAGCACCCAGCGGTCCGGCCCGCGCCGGAACAGCCGCAGCCGGACCAGCGGGTCCTCGGCGAGGTCGTACGGCCGCCGGTACTCGCGGACGATCAGGTCGTGGATCTCCTCCCACGGCCGGCCCTCGACGTCGAACAGCCCGGTGTCGGCCTCGACCTCCTCCCGGATGCGCTGGACCGGGCGGCCCTCCTCGGCGGTGAAGGCGGCGCGCAGCTCGGGGTGCCGGGCGACCAGGAACCGGAAGGCCCCGAACATCAGCTCCGGGTCGAGCTCCGCGCGGACCTCCACGGCGCCGCCGATGTTGTACGCGAAGCCGTCCGGGTGCAGCAGGCGCAGGAACCAGAGCGCCTGCTGGTTGTGGGTGAGCGGGAAGCGGGACTCGTCGGCGTACAGCTCCACCTCGGCCTCGGCCGGGCCGCCGGCGGCGGCGAGCCGCTCGGCCAGGCCCTCGGTGAGCAGGTCGACCAGGTCGCCGAGGCTGCCGTTGCTGAGCAGGGCCACCACCGGCAGGGCGACGCCCAGTTCGCCGTGCACCCGGGCGCGCAGCTCCATGGCGAGCAGCGAGTCCAGGCCGTGCGCGCCGAGTCTCGTGTCGGCGTCGATCCGTTCGGCGGCGATCCGCAGCACGGCCGCGGCGGCGGCGGTCAGCCGCTCTGCCACCAGCTCCCGGCGGGCCTGCGGGTCGGCCGCGCGGTAGGCGTCCAGGAAGCCGCCGGTCTCGGCCGGGGCCTGCTCGGCGGCGCTCGCCGCGAGGTCGGCGACCAGCGGCGGCGGCGCCGGGTACCAGGCGAGGAAGGTCGGCCAGTCGACCACGGTGGCGACCAGCAGCTGGGCGCGGTCCTGGCCGAGCACGCGCTCCAGGACGGCCGTTCCGGCGTCCGGCGGCAGCGAGCTCATGCCGCGGGCGTCGCGGTAGTGGGCGACCAGGCCCAGCTCCTCGATCATGCCGGTGGCCCACGGGCCCCAGTCCAGGCTGAGCCCGGGCAGCCCCTCGGCCCTGCGGTGGTGGGCCAGGGCGTCCAGGAAGGCGTTGCCGGCCGCGTAGTTGGTCTGTCCGGCGGTGGTGAGCAGCGAGGCGACGGAGGCGAACAGCACGAAGTGGTCGAGCGGTTCGTCGCCCAGCAGCCGGTGCAGCAGGTGGCCGCCGACCACCTTGGGGCCGTAGCCGGCGTCGAAGGCCGGACGGTCCATCTGGGCCAGCAGGGTGTCCTTGACCTGCCCGGCGAGGTGGAACACGCCACGGATCGGCGGGAGTTGGCGCTGCCGGTAGTCGGCGAGCCAGCCCGCGAGGGCGGCTTCGTCGGTGACGTCGACCGGGGCGAGCAGCGGTTCGGCGCCGAGCGCCTGGAGTTCGCGCAGGAAGGCGATCCGCTCGCCGACGGGGGTGTCCGGGTCGGTGTACGCCCACTCCGAGCGCTCCGGCAGGGCGGTGCGGCCGACCAGGATCAGCCGCCGGGCGCCGCGCCGTACGAGGGTGCGGCAGAGCAGTCGGCCGAGCGCGCCGAAGGCGCCGGTGACCAGGTAGCTGCCGTCGGGGCGGAGGACCGGCGGCAGCGGGCGGGTGAGGCCCTCGGCCTGCCGCAGCCGGCTGGTGAGCCGGACGCCGGCCCGCAGGGCGATCTCCTGCTCGTCCCGGGCCGCGAGTTCGGCGAGCAGCGCCTCGGCCTGCTCGGCGGCGTCGACGGCCGGGTCGAGGTCGATCAGGGTGCCGCGCTGGGCGACCAGCTCCTGCTGCCACAGCACCCGGCCGATGCCCCAGGCGGGGGCGCCGAGCGGTTCGACCCGGTCGCCGGGGGCGGCGGGCTGGGTGCCCCGGGTGACGATGTGCAGCCGGCCGTCCGGGCGGGCGGCGGGCAGGGCCTGGGCGAGGGTGATCAGGGAGTAGGCGCCGAGGGTCGCGAGCGGGCCGAGCCGGTCGGCGGTGGTGGCGGCCAGGGCGGGCTGGTCGAGGTTCCAGAGGTGGACGACGGTGCCGAAGGCTGGGTCGAGGTCGGCGAGCAGTCGCCGGACGTCCTCGGCGGAGTCGGGCCGGACGGTCGAGTGCCCCTCGCCGTGCCGGTACTCGCTGCCGGGCCGGACCAGGTGGCAGCGGGTGCCGCGCCCGGCGGCCAGGGCCGCCAGGCGGTCGCCGAGGCCGCCCTCGTCGGCGAAGAGCAGCAGGTCGCCGGGGGTCTCGTCGAGGGGCGCCTCGGCGGCGGCCACCCAGTCGACCTCGGTGAGCCAGCCGTCGATGGTGGACAGCCCGACGGAGGCCGGGGCCTGGGCGACGTCGGCGACCCGGAAGCCGGTGACCCGGCCGACCGGGGTGCCGTCCTCGGTGTAGAGCGCGAGGTCGCCGACGAGTTCCTCGCCACTGTCCCGGGTGACGGTGGCGTGCACCCAGAGCGGGCGGTCGCCGATCGCGTCGAGCCGGACCTCGGCGATCGAGACGGGCAGCCGGACGCTGCCGCCCTCGGGCACCGCCAGCCGGGTGGTGAGCAGGGTCTGGAAGCAGCCGTCCAGCAGCACCGGGTGGAGGTGGTGGTCGGCCGCGTCCGGGCCGAGCTGGGTGGTCGGCCGGATCCGGGCCAGCGCCTCGCCGGGGCCCGCCCACACCTCGGCGATGGCCTGGAAGGCGGGGCCGTAGTCGTAGCCGCGTTCGGCCAGCTGCCGGTAGCAGTCCGGGCCGTCCAGGTGCCGCCCCCGGGCGCGCAGGGCGTCCAGGTCCGGTGCGGGGCCGTAGGAGCGGCGCTGGCCGGTGCGGACCCGGCCGCCCGCGTGCACGGTCGGCTCGCCGCCGGCCGGGGTGGAGGCGATGGTGAAGCGGGCGTCCTCCGGCGCGTAGCCGAGCTGGACGGGGACGGGCTCGGTCTCGGAGAGGAACAGCGCCCGGTTCAGCTCGATCTCGGCCAGCGTCACCTCGGTGCCGCCGGTCAGGGTGCGGACGGCCTGGGCGGCCATCTCCAGGTACCCGGCGGCCGGGAAGACCACCTGGCCCTCGATCCGGTGGTCGGTCAGGTAGGGCAGCCGCTCGGGGTCGAGGGTGCCGGTCCAGCCGGGCTGGGCGCTCGCGGTGCGGCGGCCGAGCAGCGGGTGGTCCAGCCGCCCGAGCCGGACCTGCTCGACCGGCTTGGGCTCCACCCAGTACCGGTCGCGCCGCCACGGGTAGGCCGGCAGCGGCACCGGGCGGCCGGCCGGGTGCAGCGCGTCCCAGCTCAACTCGACGCCGAGGGTGTGCAGTTCGGCGAGGCTGCGGGCGAGGCGCTCGGGCTCGTCCTGCTGCCGGCGGATCGACGGCAGGGTGTGCGCCTGCTCCGCGCACTCGCGGATCGCGTGGCCGAGCACAGGGTGCGGGCCGAGCTCCAGGAACAGTCCGTGCCCGTCCTCGGCCATCCGCTCGACGGCGGCCCGGAAGCGCACCGGGTTGCGGACGTTCTGCCACCAGTACTCGCCGTCCAGCTCCGGCCCGCGGGCGAGCCCCTCGCGGGCGGTGAGGTAGAGCGGCAGCCGGGCCGCCTGGGGCTTGATGGCGGCGAGCGCGGCCACCAGCTCGCCGCGGATCGGGTCCATCCGCACGCTGTGGTACGGGACTTCGACGTCCAGCAGGCGGGCGAAGACGCCCTGTTGGCGCAGCTCCTCGGCCAGTTCGCCGAGGGCCTCGGCGTCCCCGGCCAGGGTCACCGCGGAGGGGCTGTTGACCGCGCCGAGCGAGATCTGGGAGCGGTACGGGCGGATCCGGCGCTCCGCCTCGGCCTCCGGCAGGCCGACCGCGAGCATGGTGCCGGTGCCGGCCAGGCGCTGCTGGAGCCGGCTGCGGGCGAGCACCACCCGGACGGCGTCGGCCAGGTCGTAGACCCCGGCCTCGTGGAAGGCGGCGACCTCGCCGGTGCTGTGGCCGACCACCGCGTCGGGGCGCAGGCCGTGGCTCCGCCAGAGCGCCGAAAGCCCCACCTGGACGGCGAAGTTGGCGGGCTGGGCCAGCCAGGTCTCGGCCATCCGGGAGTCCGCCTCGTCGCGGTCCAGCTCGGTCAGCAGCGACCAGCCGGCCTGCGCGCGGATCTCCCGGTCGACGGCCCGCACGGCCTCCCGGTAGACCGGCTCGTGCTCGTACAGCCCCCGGCCCATGCCCCACCACTGCGGGCCCATGCCGGTGAACACCCAGGCCAGCCGGCGCTGCCGGCGCTCCCGGGCGTGGCCCTGGACCACCCGCGGGTGCTCCTCGCCGCGCTCGTACGCGGCCAGCGCCTCGTCCAGGTCCTGCCGGGTGGAGTAGACCACGCCGAGCCGCTCGGGCAGGTGCTGGCGGCGGTGCGCCAGGGTGTGGCCGAGGTCGGCGAGGGACGACCCGCCGGCGAGCTCCTGCCGTACGGCGGCGGCCAGTTCGGGCAGTCCGGCGGCGTCCTTGGTGCTCAGCGGCAGCACCGTGCGGGCCGGCTCGGCCACCGGTGCGGCGGGCCCGGGCCGCGGCGGCTCCTCCAGCAGGACGTGGGCGTTGGTGCCGCCGAAGCCGAAGGAGTTGACGCCGGCCCGGGCCGGGCCCCGGTGCTCGGGCCAGTCCACCGGGGCGGTCGGGATCTCGAACGGCAGCGTGTCGAGGTCGATGCCGGGGTTGGGCCGCTCCAGGTTGAGGTGCGGCGGGATGCGGCGGTGCTTGATCGCGAGCGCGGTCTTGATCAGCCCGGCGACGCCGGCCGCCGCCTCGGTGTGCCCGATGTTGGTCTTGACCGAGCCGACGTAGCAGCGGTCCCCGGCGCGGCGGCCGACGCCGAGCACCCGGCCGAGGGCGGCGGCCTCGATCGGGTCGCCGACCGGGGTGGAGGTGCCGTGCGCCTCGACGTACTGGAGGCTGCCGGGCAGCACCCCGGCCTCGGCGCAGACCCGCTCGATCAGGGTGACCTGGGCGTCCGCGCTGGGGACGGTGATGCCGTTGGTGCGGCCGTCCTGGTTGACGCCGGTGCCGAGGATGACGGCGTGCACCGGGTCCCCGTCGCGCAGCGCGTCGGAGAGCCGCTTGAGCACGACCACGCCGACGCCCTCGGCCCGGACGTAGCCGTCCGCGGAGGCGTCGAAGGCGCGCGAGCGGCCGTCCGCGGAGAGGAAGCCGCCCTTGGTCTCGGCGATCGTGTACTGCGGCGCCATGTGCAGCAACGCGCCGCCGGCCAGGGCGAGTTCGGTCTCGCCGCGGAGCAGGCTCTGGCAGGCGAGGTGGACCGCGACCAGCGAGGAGCTGCACGCGGTGTCGATCGAGACGCTCGGCCCGCGGAAGTCGAAGCAGTGCGAGATCCGGTTGGACACCATCGTCATCATGGTGCCGGTGGCGGTGTGCGCCGCGATGGTGGCGAAGTCGAGGTCGGCGAACTGGAGGATCTTCCAGTCGAGGGTGAAGGCGCCCATGTAGACGCCGACCTCCCGGCCGGCCAGCTCGCCGGGGCGCAGGCCGCCGTCCTCCAGGGCCTCCCAGCTGACCTCCAGGAGCTTGCGCTGCTGCGGGTCCATGTGTTCGGCCTCGCGCGGGCTGATCCCGAAGAAGTCCGGGTCGAAGGTGTCGAAGCCGTCGATGTAGCCGCCCCGGCCGCCGATCAGCCGCCCCGGCTTGGCCCGGTCCCTGCTGCCCAGGGTGCCGGTGTCGTAGCGGTCGGCGGGCGTCTCGGTGAGACAGTCCCGGCCCTCGATCAGGTTGCGCCAGTAGGACCGGTGGTCGTTGGCGT
Source organism: Kitasatospora sp. NPDC058046 (assembly GCF_042885595.1). Classification (NCBI taxonomy): domain Bacteria; kingdom Bacillati; phylum Actinomycetota; class Actinomycetes; order Kitasatosporales; family Streptomycetaceae; genus Kitasatospora; species Kitasatospora sp. NPDC058046. Next base: position 177,356 of record NZ_JBHVRS010000012.1, on the reverse strand, counting down.
GTCCCGGCAGGCGGCAGCCGATACCGGTGATCGCGATGCGTTCGCGGGGCACGGCGAAGGGCGAGGAGGTCATGATCCAATCCGGGGTGGTGATGGCGTGGCGCCGGGGACACGGGCAGGTGGGAGCGGCCGCTCGGGCCGGGTGTCAGACGGACTGCTCGGTGGTCTTCGCCCGGCGCCAGGGGTGCAGCAGGGTGGCGCCGAGTTCGCCGGTGGCGGGGAACGCGGCCGGGTCGGTGAGGCCGACGGCCTTCGGCACTCGGCCGGGCCGCCAGGTGAAGCTCCCGAACACGTGGTCCCAGAGCGAGAGGTCGGAGGCGTAGTGGCCGGCTTCGGCGAGGTCGGTGCTGTGGTGCAGGCGGTGGAGTTCCGGCCCGGCCAGGACGTGGCCGAGCGGACCGATGCGGACTTCGATGTTGGCGTGGACGAAATACCCCTGAGCCAGGACGAATATTCCGACCACGAACACTGAATCCGCCGAGAATCCGATCAGCGCCAGCGACAGTTGCACCACGGACTGCGCGACGAACACGTCCAGGAAATGATTCACGCCGTTGTTCGCGACGTTCACCTTGTCCGGGACGTGGTGCACCCCGTGCAGCCGCCAGAGCCACCTGTTGCGGTGGGACCAGCGGTGCACGAGGTAGTCGCCGAGCGAGCCGACCAGCAGCGCGAGTGGGATCTCCACCGCGAACGGCAGCGCCGGGTGGGCCGGGCCGAGCACCTGCACCAGCGTCGCCACCAGCCCTTGGGCCAGCGCGCCGCCGACCATGCTCAGCGCGAAGTAGACGCTGTACCAGCCGAGTTCACGTCGGCTCGGATGCCAGTCGGTCCGGTACGGGATCACCCGCTCCAGGACCGCCAGGTAGACGAGGACGGCGATCAGGAAGAGCGGGGAGACCCGGTCCGGTCCCCAGCGGAAGTGCAGGGTCGCGACGGCCGTGCACAGCACACCCAGGAGCAGCAGCGGATGGGCGAGCCGGCGGGCAATGGCTGACAGCACGCGCCCCCCGTTCTTCGCGGACTAACGACTGGAAACGTCAGAGACTCTAGCGGGCGACGCGCGCCGTGACAGTCATTCGACGTGTTAACTCCATGAATGACCCGATCGGCGGACTATACGCGCACGAAGTTGACGTCTGTGCGGCGCGAAGGGGGCGCATTGTCGAGAAGAAGCGGGACTTGACGGTGTGTGACAACAGTCGTGCAGATCTTCGAGCGCTGATGTGCGCCCCTTCTGCGCCGCCACGCGCGGCTACCGATCCGGCCATATCCCACGGCCGGCGCCCCGGCTCCCGGAGCGCCCCCGGGTCAGGAGCGGGCCGGCTCCGCCCATCGGTGTGCGGCACGGGGCGCGTGCGCCGCGAGACGGTCGCGCAGACCGCGCAGTTCGTACTCGACCAGCGCGGGCAGCGCGGTCGCGCCGGTCGCCTCCAGGGCGGGGCCGAGCAGGTCGACGGCCGTGGCCGGGTCGTGCGCGCAGACGTGGCAGTCGGCCGCGCGGACGATGAAGAGCAGACGACTGGAGGGCAGTTGGTCCGGACCGAGCAGGCCGAGGGCGGTCTCGGTGGCGTCCAGCGCCCGGCGGGCCAGCCGGGGGTCGTCGGTGGCGGCGGCGAGGTCGCGCAGCGCGGCAGCCGCGGCGGACTCGACCCGCATCCGCATCGAGGCGATGGAGAGCCAGGGCACGTCGACCTCGTCCTCCGCGCCGATGTGGTCCAGGTGCGACCGGGCCAGGTCGATCTGCCGGACGGTCGCCCGCACGTCGCCGGTGAGCGCGTGCGCCCGGGCCCGGCTGATCCGGCCCATCGCACCGGCCCAGTGCCGGTCCGGGGCGGCCCGTTCGATCTCGCGGGCGTAGCCGAGGGCGGCGACCGGGTCGCCGTCCAGCCGGGCCAGGATGCTCATGTCGCTGAGCGTGCCGACCTGGGTGGCCCGGTCCGCGGCCAGCCCGGCCCAGGTGAGGGCGCGGTCGTAGCAGGCCATCGCGGTGGCGTTGCGGCCGTCCTGCATCCGCAGCGCACCGGCCGCGTGGGCGTGCTCGGCGGCCAGCCGGACCAGCGGGCCGCGCTGCCCGGCGGGGGCGGTGGCGAGCCTGGCGAGCACCGCGCGCAGGGTGCGCTCGACGGCGGCGACCAGGACCGGGCGGTCGCCGGTCTCGCCGGAGCGCAGGCGGGCGGCCAGCAGCCCGGTCAGGGCGTGTGCGGTGACGGCGTCCAGCGGGCGGGCGGCGGCCGGGTCGGCGAGCGCCTCGGCGGAGCAGAACTCGGCGTGCAGGGCCGCGAGCTCCCCGGGCTCGGGGACGGCGCAGCCCTCGGCGCCGTGCAGCGGGCAGAGCAGCCCGTAGTCCGGCAGCCGCGGCGGAGCGGGCGCCGGGGGCGGGGCGGGCGGGCCGGACGGTGCGCCGCCCGGCAGCGGGGGCCGGAGCAGGGCGGGCGAGATGGCGTCCGGGTCGCACAGTTCGGCGTTCTCGGCGCGCTGACAGGCGGCGCTCAACTCCCCTGCGGCGCCGAGGAGGTCGTCGATCCGGTCGGCGACCCTGGGGGTGACCCGGCGGGCGCCGTGCTCGATCTTGCTGACCGCGGTGTGGTCGTAGCCGATCCCGGCGCCGAGCTGCGCCTGGGTGAGGCCCGCCCGGCGCCGCCAGTGCCGCAGCCGGGCCCCGAACTCCCGCCAGGCGTCCTGCCCCCGGCCGGTCGGCGGTGCCGGCACCGCCGCCGCAGGGGCCACACGGTTCCGCTGCACGGCTGCCTCCCCGGGCGCGTCGTCCCCGGCCGGCCGCCGGGCCTGTCGACGATTCCAGTGATTCCGACGACTCGGATCAGGAGGACGGTACTCGATGGCCACCCGCCTCGTACATGAGGTGGTCTCAACCACTTGAAGAAAAGCCCAGCTTGACGCAAAGCCGGACCGACGGGCTTGACGGAATTTGCCAACCCCTTGCCCCGCGCGCACCGGGCATTGACCTGGGCATGACGTCGTGTGAGGGTTCGGGCACCCGAGCGCGGACGGCCCGCACGGCCGTCCCCCTGATACGGCCCCGCGGTGTGCCACCAGCCCCTGCCGTCCGCGGTCGAGGACCCCCACATGCGAGGAGCCTCGATGCAACGCAGAGTCACCGCAGGCAGGTTGCTGACCACGGCGACCACCCTGACCGTGCTGGCCGGCATGATCGCCGCCGCCGCGGGCCCGGCCACCGCCGCGCCCACCCCCTCTCCCTCCTCGGCGCCGCCGAGCGCCCTGGCCGCCGCCGTCAACGCCGCCGACGCGGCCGCGAACGCCGGGCTGGACGCGCTGGCCAAGGGCCCGGGCGAGACCTACGAGCGCAAGACCGTCACGCCCTGGCTCGGCGGCCTCTACTCCATCTCGTACGAGCGCAGCTACCACGGCCTGCCGGTGGTCGGCGGCGACGCGGTCGTCCTCGCCGACGCCCAGGGCAAGGTCCGCGCCCTGCAGTCCGCCGCCACCGGACCGGTCGGCGGCTCGACCACCCCGCAGGTCAGCGCGGCGGACGCGGAGAAGACCGCCCGGACGAAACTGGCCACCGTGGACTCGGCGGACTCCCCCCGCCTGGTCGTCCGGGTCAAGGACGGCACCGGTCGGCTCGCCTGGGAGACCGTCCTCAAGGGCCGCACCGCGTCGGCGCCCAGCACCCTGCACGTCTTCGTGGACGCGGCCACCGGCGAGGTGCTCGACAGCTACGACGACGTCCGTGCGGGCACCATCAACAGCAAGTGGAACGGCCCCGCGCCGGTCACCATCAGCACCACGAGCTCGGGCGGCTCGTACTCGCTGCGCGACCCGAACCGGCCCGGCCTGTCGTGTTCCGACTACAGCACCGGGCAGGTCTTCTCCAAGTCCAGCGACTCCTGGGGCAACGGCAGCCCGTCGACCAAGGAGACCGGCTGCGGCGACGCGATGTTCGCGGCCCAGAAGGAATGGGACATGCTCCGCGACTGGCTCGGTCGCAACGGGCACAACGGCAACGGCGGCAGCTGGCCGGTCAAGGTCGGCCTCAACGACGTCAACGCCTACTGGGACGGCAGCACGATATCCATCGGCCACAGCCAGGCCAACGAGTGGATCGCGGCGATCGACGTGGTCGGCCACGAGTTCGGCCACGGCATCGACCAGTACACCCCGGGCGGCGCCAACAACGAGTCCGGCCTGGGCGAGGCCACCGGCGACATCATGGGCGCGCTGACCGAGTCGTACGCCAACGAGCCCGCCCCGTACGACTCCCCGGACTACACCGTCGGCGAGATGATCAACCTGGTCGGCCAGGGCCCGATCCGCAACATGTACAACCCCTCGCTCGTCAACAACGACCCGAACTGCTACTCGGCGTCGATCCCGCAGACCGAGGAGCACGCGGCGGCCGGCCCGCTGAACCACTGGTTCTACCTGCTGGCCGAGGGCTCCAACCCGGGCGGCGGCAAGCCCACCAGCCCCACCTGCAACAACTCCTCCGTCACCGGCATCGGCATCAAGGACGCCGGCCGGGTCTTCTACGGCGGCATGCTGCTCAAGACCAGCGGCATGACCTACAAGCGCTACCGCACCGCCACGCTGACCGCCGCCAAGAGCCTCGACGCCACCTGCGCCTTCTTCAACCGCACCAAGGCCGCCTGGGACGCCGTCAGCGTCCCCGCCCAGAGCGGCGACCCGACCTGCACGCCGTCCGGCAACAACGACTTCTCGCTGTCGCTCGGCCCGGCGTCCGGCTCCGTCCAGCCCGGCGCCTCGACCTCGTCGACGGTGAGCACCGCCGTCACCTCCGGCACCGCGCAGACCGTCGGCCTCACCGCCTCCGGCCTCCCGGCGGGCGTCACCGCGAGCTTCAACCCCTCGTCGGTGCAGGCCGGTTCCTCCTCCACCCTGACCCTGTCCGCCTCCGCGGCGGCCGTGGCCGGGACCTACCAGATCACCGTCACCGGCACCGCCGGCGCCACCACCCACACCGCCCAGTACGGCCTGACGGTCGGCGGCGGGGGCAACCCCGGCGGGCCCGCGCCCGACATCGACGTCGCCAAGGTCCAGGCCCACCTGTCCCAGCTGAACACCATCGCGAACCAGAACGGCGGCCACCGCCGGGCGGGCAGCGCCGGGCACAGCCAGTCGATCGCGTACATCAAGGCCAAGCTGCAGGCGGCCGGCTACAACGTCACCGAGCAGACCTGCACCTCCTGCAGCTACCAGTCCAACAACCTGATCGCCGACTGGCCCGGCGGCCCGTCCGACCAGGTCACCATGTTCGGCGCCCACCTGGACAGCGTCTCGGCCGGCCCCGGCATCAACGACAACGGCTCCGGCTCGGCCGTCCTGCTGGAGAACGCGCTCGTGCTCGCCCAGCAGAACCCCAGCCTGACCCGGCACGTCCGGTTCGGCTGGTGGACCGGTGAGGAGCAGGGCCTCCAGGGCTCGCAGTCCTACGTCGGCCAGCTGAGCTCCGCCCAGCGCTCCGCGATCAAGGCGTACTACAACTTCGACATGGTCGGCTCGCCCAACGCCGGCTACTTCATCAACAACATCAACTCCGCGGCGTCGGCCCCGATGAAGGCCTACTGGGACTCGCTGAACCTCAAGCCGGAGGAGAACGTCGAGGGCCAGGGCCGCTCGGACGACTACTCCTTCCAGCAGGCCGGCATCCCGACCTCGGGCTACGCGGCCGGCGCCGACGCCACCAAGACCTCGGCGCAGGCGGCCAAGTGGGGCGGCACGGCGGGCCGTTCCTACGACTCCTGCTACCACTCGTCCTGCGACACCACCAGCAACGTCGACGCGACGGTGCTGAACCGCAACGCCGACGGCGTGGCGTACACCATCTGGAAGACCTCGGTCGGCGGCACCGCGCCCGCCAACGACTTCTCCCTCTCGGTGAACCCGACCACCGCCACCGTCAAGCCCGGTGACACCACCACGGCGACGGTCGCCACCTCGACCACCTCCGGCTCGGCCCAGACGGTCAACCTGACCGCCTCGGGCGCCCCGGCCGGCGTGACCGTCTCCTTCAACCCGTCCTCGGTGCAGTCCGGCGGCTCGGCGACGCTCACCGTCGCCACCGCCGCCTCGACCGCCACCGGCACCTACACCATCACCCTGACCGGGACCGGCTCGGCCACCCACAGCACCAGCTTCTCCCTGGTGGTGGGCAACGACTCGCCGAACCCGGGTGGCACCTGGACGCCCGGCACCACCTACCAGGCGGGCGACGTGGTGACCTACAACGGGGTCAGCTACCGCTGCCTCCAGGGCCACACCGCCCAGGTCGGCTGGGAGCCGCCGATCGTCCCGGCGCTCTGGCAGGCCGTGTGACCGGGGCGCGCTGACGCCCGGTGAAGCCGCTGCGCCGCGGTCCGTCGAGGGGGACGGACCGCGGCGCAGCCGTGCGCGGAGCGGGGGTGCGCGGTGCCCGCGCGGCGGGCTCAGCCGGGGTGGAAGGCGACCCGGACGGTGGCGTCGAAGGGGAGGATCAGCCCGTTGCCGGTCTCCCAGGTCCAGGTCCGCGGGAGCAGGAACATCCGGCCGCCGGAGAGGGCCAGCAGCCGCAGCCCCTCGTAGCGGTAGCGGAACCGCGCGCCCTGGTCCACGTCCGGCAGCGCCGTCTCCCGTACCCCGGGCCACCCCAGGTGGAGGCGTTCGGGGGTGTCCAGGACGACCGCCGGGCGCCGGTAGAGGTGGTGGGCGAGGTCCTCGGCGTCGGCCGTCCCCTTCTGCTGGGCGTAGTCGCCGACCGCCCAGTACGAGCAGAGCACGATGAGCGCCACGCTGACGCCCAGCGCCGCCCGCTCCCCGGTCAGCGGGTACGGTGCGCCGGTGCCGCGCACGTACATCATCCGGGCCAGGACCGCGAGCAGCAGCGCACCGCCGATCAGCAGCGGGGTGCCCAGCGGGCCGGCGTCGAACACCTCGAAGCCGGCCAGGAGGCCGAGCACCAGCAGCGGGACGACCAGTGCGGCGACCGCCCAACAGGCCCGGCGCACCGTCCGGGCGCCGGGCCCGCCCTTCCCGGCCGCCCTGGTCGCGAGGTGGTAGCCCAGCGCGCCGACCAGCGCCCCGCACAGGGCGACCCCGGCCGGGAGGTAGAGCGCGGGGGAACTGCGGATCAGCAGGTCCTGGGTGGCGAAGCCGATCGTGCCGGCGTCGATGCCGAAGAAGGCGTAGAGCGAACTGGTGTAGGCGTAGCCGAAGAAGAAGAGCAACGCGGTGAGGAGGGTGGTCGGGGCGATCCAGGTGGCAAGCCTGGTGAGCCAGTCGGCCCAGGAGCGCGGCTGCGGCTGCCGCTGCCCGTCCGGGGGTTCCTCCTCGGCAGGTCTCAGGGGGTGCTCCCGGCGCCGCTGGACGGGCTCGACCCGTAACTCGGGGTCGCGCCGTTGCCGGTGGTCGCCCCGTCGTCGGGGCTGACGACGACCACCGAGCCCGCGGCCTCGATCCGCTTGGAGGAGTCGTCGGCCGTCACCGTGAGGCAGACGGTCCGGTCCTTGGTCCCGGGCTTCCACTGCGGGAGCCGGAAGTCGACCAGCTCGGTCTTGCCGTCGGTCACTTGCACCTGCTGCGAGGCGGGGGTGGCGTACGACGTGCTGCCGCACTCGGCGACCTTGCTGATCACGGCCGTGAAACTGGTCTTCGACGGGAAGGACAGGGTGATCCGGGCCCTGTTGTCGATGCCCTGGACGCTCGCCGAGGGCTCGCCCGCGGTCCGGAACCCGCCCTGGTCCCCCTCGTCCTTGGTCCGCTGGTCGTCCGGCAGGCCCGAGCCGCTGCTCTGGCCGTTCTGGGTGGCGCCGGCCGACCCGGATCCGCCACCGCCGCCGCAGGCCGCGAGGACCGGGACGAGCAGGGCGGCCGCCAGCCACCGGCCCGCGCCGACAGGCCTTCCCGTTCGGATCCCGCCGCCTCCGAAGTGCCGGGTCCCAGGCATGCGTTCTCCCATCCGCGCGGCGAGCAGGGGCCGGTCGGCCCCGCCGCACCGTACCCGTGCGGGTACGGCCGGTCGGGCCGCCGCGCCGCCCCCGGCCGGGTCGGCCAGCCGTTCGGCGCAGCCCGGACGGGCCGCGCGCTGGCATAGAGTCGGACCGCAACCGACGAACCGTCAGCAGAGCGGAAGGACACGACCTGTGAGCACCGAGACCCGTCCGGTACCGGAGCTGGCCGCGGAGGTCGTCGAGCGGTGGCGGGCCGAGGAGGCCGAGCTCGTCGACCTGCTGGCCCGGACCCAGCGCGGTGTCGGCGGCGTCGCCGCCTTCCGGCTCGGCCCGGCACCGACCGTCCTGGTCACCGACCCGGCCGCCGTGCAGCACGTCCTGGGCCACCGCCCGGACCGGTACGTCAAGCGCTCGCACCGCGCCCGGATGCTGGTCGGGGACGGCGTGCTGTCCGCCACCGGCGACCCCTGGAAGCGCCAACGGCGCGTGCTGCAGGCGCAGTTCACCGGCACCGGGATGCGCCGCTACGAGCGGCGGATCGCCGCGGCGGCGCACCGCACCGCCGAGCGCTGGGAGGGGTACCGGCGCAGCGGGGAGGCCTTCGACGTCGGCGAGGAGATGCGCGGCTTCGCCCTGGACACCGTCTGGCGGGCGCTCACCGGGCTGCCGCTGGACGACCGGACGGACCGCGAACTCCGCTCGGTGGAACGGGTGGTGGCCGCGATGCCGACCCTGCCCACCAACGCGGCGGACGCCCGGGACGCGGTCGCCGAGGACCTCGCCCGGATCGACGCGGTGGCGCACGCGGCGATCGACGCGGCGCGCTCGGCCGGCCCGACCGAGGAGCCCGGCGTGCTCCGGGTGCTGCTCGACGCGGGCGAGCAGGACCCCGGGTACACCGACCGGTTGATCCGCGACGAGCTGGTCACCCTGCTCGTCGCCGGCCACGAGACCACGGCCACCACGCTCACCTGGCTCTTCCTGCTGCTCGACCGCCACCCCGAGGCCCGGAGGGCCGATCCGCAGGCGCTGGTGAGCGAGACGCTGCGGCTCTACCCCTCCGCCTGGCTGCTCCCCCGGCACGCCGTCGAGGACGACGTCATCGCCGGGCACCGCATCGCCGCCGGGACGGACGTGCTGGTCTGCCCGTACCTCACCCACCGCGACCCGGCGCTCTGGCCGGACCCGGAACGCTTCGACCCCGCCCGCTTCGCCCACGGCGCGGACCGCCCCGGGCAGCTCGGCGCCTACTTCCCGTTCGGCCTCGGCGCCCGCGCCTGCCTGGGCACCCGGTTCGCGCTGCGCGAGACCACGGCGCTGCTGGAACTCCTGCTGCCGATGGGGCCGTTGACGTTCCGCTCGCGGCCGACGGGGGCGGCGTACAGCATCACCGTACGGCCGGACGGGCCGACGCCGGCGGTGCTGGGCCGAGGCCTTCCTGCGGTGTGACGCCGCCCGACCGCGGGTGCTCCGACCGCGGGCCGTCCGGCCGGGCGGGCAGGAAGCCGTCGGCGAGCTCCTCGCCGGCCAGGGCGGCGTCGACCCGGGCACTGATGTGGGCCCGGGTGGTCGGGCAGTCGAGCGGGCGGTCCCGACTGCACAGCAGCATGTGGGTGAGGACGGCCGCGGCGTGCTCCAGCCGGCGGGCGCGCTCGAGCATCCCGTCCCGCTGGGCGTGCAGCAGCGCCGTGCGGTCGGCCGCCCGCTCGCTGGCCAGGACGGCGGCGGTCCCGCTGACCGGGATCATCCCGTCCACGTGCCAGAGCTGGACCAGGGCGAGGCGCTCCAGCGACTCCCGGTCGTAGTAGCGGACCCGGCCGCGGCGGGCGGCGGGCGCGATCAGGCCGCACTCCTCGTAGTAGCGCAGGGCGGGCACCGAGAGGCCGAAGGCCGCCGAGACCTCGGTGATCGAGTGGAGCTCCGCCATCCGCCGCCGCCTCCTTCGGGGTTGCGCCCAGGCCGAGTTGGGCTCGGCCGGGTGCGCCGGGACCGGGTTGCGCTCAAGCACGCTTGAGCGAGAACGCTTAGGTAAGCCTAACCTCTCATCGAAGCGAAGGGCTTGCTCCCCATGCCGCTCACCGACCCGACGGCCACCACCGCGTCGGCCACTGCGACCACCACCGCACCCGCCCCCTCCCGCACCCCACGGGCCGCCGGGGCCCTGCTCGTCCTCGGTTTCGTCCTGCTCAGCCTCAACACCCGGGTCGCGTTCGGACAGATCGGGCCGCTCGCGCCGGTCGCCGGCTGGGGCCCGGGCACCGTGACCCTGCTCGCCCTCCTGCCGCCGCTGTGCATGGGCCTGTTCGCCCCGCTCGGCGCCCTGGCCCGGCGGCGGCTCGGCGAGGAGCGCGGGCTGTTCTGGGCGAGCGTGCTGCTGCTGGCCGGGGCGGTGCTGCGGACGGCGGGCCTGCCCGGGCTGTACGCGGGCACGGTGCTGGTGGGCGTCGCGGTGGCGGTGGTGAACGTGCTGATCCCGGTGTTCGTCCGGGCCCGCTTCGCGCCCCGGCGGATCGGCACCATGACGGGCGTCTACGCGCTGTCCATGGGCGCCGGTTCGGCGGTCGTCGCCGCGCTGGTCGCACCGGTCGCGGGCGCCTGGTCCTGGCAGGCCGCGATCGCGATCGCCGTCGTCCCGGCGGCCCTGGCGGCGGCCGGCCTGGCGCCGCAGCTGCGGGTCGCGCGGACGCCGGCCGGGCCCGTCGCACCCGCCGGGCGCCGCCGGGTCGGGCGGACGGCGCTCGCCTGGAGCCTGACGGCCTTCTTCGGCGTCCAGACCCTGGTCTTCTACGCGACGCTGGCCTGGCTGCCCACCGTCCTGGTCGACGCGGGCCTGAGCCGGACCACCGCCGGCACCGACCAGGCCGTGCTGATCCTCGGCCTCGCCGTCGGCGGCTTCCTGGCCCCGACCCTGGCCGCCGCCCGGAGCGACCAGCGGCCGCACATCCTGGGCGTGGCGGCCGTCTGCGTCCTCGGCCTGCTCGGCCTGGTGCTCGCCCCGGCCGGCGGGGCGCCGCTCTGGGCCGCCGTCCTCGGCATCGGCATGGGCGGCGGACAGGCGCTCGCCGCCGTCCTGTTCGCCCGTCGGGGCACCGACCCGGACCACGTCGCCGCGCTCTCCACCATGGCCCAGACCTGGGGCTACCTGCTCGCCGCCACCGGCCCCGCGCTCGCCTCCGCGCTCCACACCGCGAGCGGGTCCTGGGCGGCGCCGCTGCTCGCGATGGCCGGCCTGGTGGCCGTCGGCTGCGTCCTCGGGCTGCGGGCGGGCCGCGCTGTCACAAAGCCGCGCCGCGATCCGTCGGACCGGTGAGCGGGTGGCCGCACGGTCCACCCGGTCACCCGCTCACCCGCTCACCCGCTCACCCGCTCACCCGCGAGAAGAGGAACACCACGATGAACGCCCGTCCGATCACCGCCGAGGTCCCGCTGCGCCCGCGCATGGCCCAGGACCCGGTGCAGCTCGTCCCCGAGCTCGCCGAGGTCTCGGCCGCACTGTTCAAGGCCACCGGCAACCGGTCCGTCCCCCGCAGCACCATCAGCCTGGTCCAGCTGCGGGCCGGCCAGATCGCCGGCAGCACCTACCTGACCGTCCTGCACACCGGCTTCCTCCGCAGGGCCGGCGAGTCGGAGGAGCGGATCGCCTCGGTGGCCGGCTGGCCGGACTCCCCCTGGTTCACCGCCCCGGAGCGCGCCGCGCTCGCCCTGGTCGAGGCCGTCCTCCAGCCCAACCCGCACGGCGAGCGGGTGTCGGACGCGCTGTACGCCGAGGTCGCCGGGCACTACGACGACACGGCGCTGACCACGCTCATGCTCGCCATCGGCCAGGTCAACTTCTTCACCGCCATCGCCCTGGTCGCCAAGCCCGTCCCCGGCCGCTCCTTCACCGACCCCTGGGCCTGACCGGCCCCTACGGCCCGCCCGGCCGATCCCCGGGCGGGCCGTCCCGCTGTCGACCGATCACCCGTCCCGGCATAGGCTGGTCCGCGCCCGAACGGACCTTCGTCCGGTCATCGGGCCGGCGGGCCGACATGCCGGAGGGGGCGTGCCCGCCACCACGGAGGATCGCAGGGGGGACGGAAGCATGTTCGAGGAGCACAGGGACAACCGGCACGACGAGCACGCCGGGCACGCCGGGCACGAGCAGGACGGCCGACTCGCCGATGTCGAGATCGAGTACGACCAGTACGACGATCTGGACGACCTCGACGGGCACGACGGGCACGACGACGGGGCCCCGCGCAGCTCGACCACGCGCCGGGTCGTGATGGTCGCCGCCGGCGGGGTGTTCGCCGCCCTGCTGGCAGTCGGCGGCTACGGCGCCTACAACGTGCTGAACGCCGTGACGGACAACGGACCGGCCGGCGGCGGCCACCAAGGCGCCGGCGCGGTGGCGAAGGCCCCGCAGGAGCCGCCGACCGCCGAACAGGCCGAGTCGACGGCCAAGGAGTTCCTGGCGGCCTGGAGCCGCGGCGACATCCCGGCCGCCGCCGGCCTGACGGACCGGCCGGAGACCGCCCGCGCCGCACTGGCCACGTTCCACGAGCAGGTGGGCACCCGCTCGCTCGCCCTGACCGGGACGGGCCCCGCGAAGGCCGACGGCCCGAGCGAGCCGGCCCTCGGCTTCCGGGTGAAGGCGGAGTTCGAGGGCACCCCGGACGCCTGGGAGTACGACAGCGTGCTGAGCGTCGTCCGGTCCCAGGACGGGCGGCCCGTGGTGCGCTGGAAGCCGTCCGTGATCCACCCCCAGCTCACCCCGGGCCGGACCATCGGGGTGCAGGAGACGCCCAACCCGGTGTCCAAGCCCACCGACCGCAAGGGCCGGCCGCTCGACACCTTCCCGTCGCTGCGCGCCGTCCTCCCCCAGATCGCCCCGCCGGACGGCGCGGCCGCCACCACCGGACGGGCCGTGGTGCTCTCGGGCGGCGGCGAGTCGGAGCCGCTGTTCGTGCTGACGCCGCCGAGCGCCCCGGTGGTCAAGCTGACCCTGGACGCCGACCTCCAGCAGGTGGCCGAGGACGCCGTCAAGCAGCAGGCGGCGAACGGCAATCCGGCCTCGCTGGTGGCCGTCCAGCCGAGCACCGGCCACATCCTGGCGATCGCCAACGCCCCGCAGGGCGGCTTCAACCGCGCGCTCGCGGGCGGCCAGGCACCCGGCTCGACGATGAAGGTGATCACCTCGGCCGCGCTGCTGGAGGCGGGCGTGCGCCCGGACACCGTGGTGCCGTGCAAGGAGACCACCTACTCCCCGCGCGCCTGGCACAACGACGAGAGCGGCGACTTCCCGTCCTACACGCTCGCGGACGACTTCTCCCGCTCCTGCAACACCGGCTTCATCGACAAGGGCCTGGAGAAGCTCCAGCCCGGCACCCTCGGCACGGTGGCCCGCGACCAGTTCGGCCTCGGCCTGGAGTGGCACATCGGCGTCCCGAGCCGGGACGCCACCATCCCGACGCCCGGGAACAAGGACGAGGCCGCGGCCGCGTACATCGGCCAGGGCCGGATCCAGGTCAACTCGCTGCTGATGGCCTCGGTCGCCGCCACCGTGCAGAACGGGACGTTCCGCCAGCCCGTACTGCGCGAGGACGCCAAGCGCGTGACGGCGCCGAGCAGGCTCCCCGCCGACGTCGCCCGGGACCTGCGCGCCATGATGGCCAAGACCGCCACCCAGGGCACCGCCCGTACCCCGATGGCCGGCCTGTCCGGCCAGATCGGCGCCAAGACCGGCACCGTCGAGGCCGGCGGCCAGGCCACCAACAGCTGGTTCATCGCCTACCGCGGCGACCTCGCCGTCGCCGCCGAGGTCGAGGGCGGCGGGCACGGCTTCAGCGCGGCGGGCGTGGCCGCGGCCCAGGTGCTGAAGGCGGGCGGCGGCAAGGGCTGAGGCCCGGTCCGGCGCGCACCGCCCGCGCGCCGCGACCGCACCGCCCGCGCACTGCTACCGCACCGTCCCGTACCGTCCCGCCCGCGGACGCGCCTCGGCGCGTGCGCGGGCGGGGTGTCACAGAGCGGGCAGCGGGGTGCTCAGGCGGGAGCGGGACCTCAGGCGGGGCCCTCGCCGTGGATCAGGCGGAGGTTCGGCATACCGGGGAACGGCGGGGTGTGCTCCGCCTCCCGCTCGGCGTTCAGGTCGGCCAGCATCCGGACGCCCCTCGCCCGGAACTCGGCCTTGCGCTCCTCGTCGGCCTCCTCTTCGCCCGGGTAGAGGACGATGTGGACGGCCCCCTCCTCGCCGTCCCAGGTGTAGCTGCGGTACGGCGGGATCTCGATCCCGTCGATCGTCTCGATCCCGTCGACGATCTCGTATCCGTCGATCGTCATGACCTCGTCGGTCTTCTCGGGTTCGTCGGCCTTCTCGGGTTCGTCCGTCGCTTCGGGCTCGTCCCTCATGGGGAACCTCCGGTGGTTGTCCTCGGCTGGTCTGCCGCCGTGGACAACGATTCGGGAGCAAGAAGGGCCCGGTGACTCACCGTAGTTCCTCCCTTCCGGTACGAACGCCCCCGTCCGGCAGGGGTGTTCAGCTGCCCGTGATGCGGAAGACCGGGTAGCCGGGGGCGACCCGGAGCAGGTCCTCGGCCGGGGCGTCCGGGCCGATCCCCTCGAAGAACGGGGCGACCTGCCAGTTCCAGCGGCGCAGGTAGGCGCGGAGCACCTCGGGCTTGTCGGCGTCCGGGAGTTCGGTGGCACCGAAGGCCTCGGTGCGGCGGCCGACCCGGAGTTCGCCGGTGCCGGCCGCCCGGAGGTTGCGGACCCACTGGGTGTGGCCGCGCGGTGCGACCAGGTAGCGCTCGCCCTCGTGGGTGAGGATGTTGACGGGGGTGGTGCGCCACTCGCCGCTCGTGCGGCCGCGGACGGCCAGCACCCGGGAGCCCCAGAGGCTGACCCCGGCCTTGGCGAAGGCGGCGACCATGCCGTTGAGCAGCTTGCCGGCGGCGATGCCCAGGCGGGTGGTGGGCGCCTGGAGGCGGGTGGTGGAGCTGGGCAGGTGCTCGGCGCGGGACATCGCGACTCCTCGGTTCCGTGAATACCGCTTCTCTTCGAGAGCACTGCTCTCGCTTCGATGTCTTCAGCATGGCACCGGCGAATGAAAGAAACAAGAGCAGTGCTCTCGCTTGTGTGCGGCGCTCCGAATTGTGGCAGTCTGTCCCCATGCCAGCGATCCGGACCGCCCGCGAACGGGCCCGCGAGGAACTCACCCGCGAGATCAAGCAGGAGGCCCGCCGCCAACTCGCCTCGGTGGGCGCCCAGCAGCTGTCGCTGCGCGCCGTCGCCCGCGAGCTGGGCATGGCCTCCTCCGCGCTGTACCGCTACTTCGCCAGCCGCGACGAGCTGCTGACCGCGCTGATCATCGACGCCTACAACGAACTCGGCGCGGCCGCGGAGGGCGCCCTCGCCACCGCCGGGGCGGCCGCGCCGCGCGAGCGCTGGCGGGCGCTGTGGACGGCCACCCGCGACTGGGCCCGGGCCAACCCGCACGAGTTCTCGCTGCTCTACGGCACCCCGGTGCCGGGCTACGCGGCGCCCCGCACCACCGTCCAACCCGCCACCCGGCTGCCGTTCGCCCTGATCGGCGTGGTCCGCGACGCCAGGCTGCGGCCCACCCAGCCCGTCCCGCCGCCGCGCGGCGCGCTGGCCGGGCAACTGACCCGGATCGTCACGGAGTTCGGCCTCGACCTGCCGCCGCACGTCCTCGCCCGGACCATCGGCGCCTGGGTGCAGCTGGTCGGCCTGATCGGCTTCGAGCTCCACGGCCAGCTGGTCGGCTCGTTGGACCCGGCGGACGACTTCTTCGCCTGGACCACCGAGCAGACCGCCGACGCGATAGGGCTCTGACCCGGGCCCCGGGCCCCGCGAAGCGGCGCGGCCAGGCGGCCCGACCGGACGCGGCTCAGCAGGCCCGATCAGCAGGCCCGATCAGCAGACCCGATCAGCGGGCCGGCTCAACCGGTCGGCCGCACCCGGCCCGCGCGGGTCTCCAGGTACCGGCGCTCCGCGAGGCTCGCGGTGGCCCGGGCGGCGCGCCGGTAGTGCTCGTACGCCCCCTCCGTGTCGCCGGTCCGCTCCAGCAGGTGCGCCCGGACGGAGAGCAGCCGGTGGTGGCCGGCCATCCGGGCGTCCGCGTCCAGCGCAGCGAGGAGTGCCAGGCCGGCCTCCGGGCCCTCGGTCTCGGCGAGGGCGATCGCCCGGTTGAGGGTGACCATCGGGTTGGGTGCGATCCGCTCCAGGATCAGGTACAGGGCGTGCACCTGCCGCCAGTCGGTGTCCTCGGCGCGGGCCGCGTCGGCGTGGGTGGCGGCGATCGCGGCCTGGAGCCGGTACGGGCCGAGCTCCGGCCCGGCCAGCGCCGCCTTGACCAGCGCCGTTCCCTCCCCGATCAGGTCGCGGTCCCACCGGGTGCGGTCCTGTTCGGCCAGCGGGACCAGGTCGCCGGTGGCCGTCGTCCGGGTCGCGCGGCGGGCGTGGGTCAGCAGCATCAGCGCGAGCAGCCCGGCGACCTCGCCGTCCTCGGGCAGCTGCGCGCGCACCGCCCGGGTCAGCCGGATCGCCTCGCGGGCGAGGTCGAGGCGGTGCAACTCGCCGCCGGAGGTGGCGGTGTAGCCCTCGTTGAAGATCAGGTAGAGCACGTGCAGGACCACCCGCAGCCGCTCCTCGCGCTCCTCCGCCGACAGCGCCCGCCCGGGCTGCTCGAACGAGCCGCCGGCGGCCCTGATCCGCTGCTTGGCCCGGCTGATCCGGGCCGCCATCGTCGCCTCCGGCACCAGGAACGCGCGGGCGATCTCGGCCGTGGTCAGTCCGCCGACCGCCCGCAGCGTCAGGGCGGTCCGGGACGCCGCGGTCAGCGCCGGGTGGCAGCACAGGAACAGCAGGAGCAGCGTGTCGTCGGTGTCCGGCACCTCCTCCGGGACCACCTCGGCGGCCGCCGTCGCCCACTCCCGCTCGCGCCGCGCGCGGTCGCCGCGCAGCTGGTCGATCAGCCGCCGCGAGGCGACCGTCACCAGCCAGCCGCGCGGGTTGTCCGGCACCCCCTCGGACGGCCACTGCACGGTGGCGGCGAGGACGGCCTCCTGCACCGCGTCCTCGCACCCCTCGAAGCGGCCGTACCGTCGTACCAACGCGCCGAGGACCTGCGGCGTGAGCCCACGCAGCAGGTCCTCGAAGTCCGGTTCCGTCATGCCTCCAAGTGTCCGTCGGAGAACATCACCTGCCGCACCTCGACGCCCAGCCCCTCGATCGCGGCGTCCGGGATGCGGCCGGCCAGTTCGACCGCGCGCTCCTTGTCCTCGCAGTCGACCAGGTAGAAGCCGCCCAGGAACTCCTTGGCCTCCAGGAACGGTCCGTCGGTCACCACCGGCTGCCCGTTGCGGACGGTCACCACGGCGGCCTGCGACGGATCGACCAGCGCCTGGGTGAGGACCAGCTCGCCGGACTCCCTGAGCTCCTCGATGAACCGGCCGTGCCCGGCGCCGATCGCCCCCTTCTCCTCGTCGGTCAGCGCGTCCAGCACGGCCGGGTTCAGGTGCAGGCTGATCAGGAACTTCATCTCGTCCTCCTCGGGTTCGCGGGCCCCGGCGGGGCCGACCTCGACCGGTGGTCGGAGCGGGCGACGCCGTCTTGACGTCCCCCGGCGGACAAATCTCCCACGAATCCCCTCACACCTCCCACGCCCCACGGCTCACCGGCCGCTCGCGGGCGGCGGGCGCAGCCGGACGGCCGCCGGGGGGCCAACTTCCGTACGGCAGCCGTCCACTCAACGTGCCGCCGGTCCTTGATAGCGTCGGCCGTGACGCCGCGTCACCAAGGCGTCGCACCACCGACGAAACGAGAGAGCGTCTCACATGGCCCCCAGGACGATCCGCCGAGCCGTCATCCCCGCCGCCGGGCTCGGCTCCCGCCTCCTGCCGCTGACCAAGGCCACGCCGAAGGAGATGCTGCCGGTCGGCGACAAGCCGGTGATCGAGCACACCGTGCGCGAGCTGGTCGAGAGCGGCATCACCGACATCACCATCGTCGTGAACGGCGACAAGGGGCTGATCCAGGAGCACTTCCGCCCCAACCCCGTCCTGGTCGAGCAGCTGCGCCGGGACGGCAAGGAGGCCTTCGCGGCGGCGGTCGAGGAGGTCGGCGAGCTGTCCCGCAAGGGCCACATCAGCTACCTCTACCAGCACGGCCCGTACGGCAACGGCACCCCGGTGCTCAACGCCGCCCGCCATTTCGGCGACGAGCCCTGCCTGGTGCTCTGGCCCGACGACGTCTTCGTGGCGGAGGTCCCCCGCGCGCAGCAGCTGATCAGGGCGTACGAGCAGACCAACGCGCCGGTGCTCGCGCTGATGCCGATGGCGCCCGAGGACTCCTACCGGTACGGCGTACCGGTGGTGAAGGAGGACCTCGGCGGCGGCTCGCTGCGGATCAGCGGCCTGGTCGAGAAGCCGAAGCCGGCCGACGCGCCCTCCTCGTACGCGGCGATCGGCGGCTACGTCATCACCCCGGGCATCGTCGACGAGCTGCGCGAACTGACCCTCCGCTGGCACGAGAAGCCCGAGGACGAGGTCTACCTGACCGACGCCATCAACGCCTACGCGGCCCGGCGCGCGGTCTACGGGCAGGTCATCGCCGGCACCTGGTACGACACCGGCAACCCCGCCGCCTACCTGCGCGCCCAGTTCGCGGCCGCGCTCGCCAACCCGGAGTACGGGCCCGAGCTGCGCCGGCTCGCCGCGGAGCTCTCCCCCGCCTTGTAGGACGGGCGCCCGGACGGCCCGTGGCGGGACGGGCCGTCGGGGCGGATCATCGAGGCAGATCGTCGGGGCGGCGAAACCGGCGGTCGGGGCGGTCAGTACGCGGGCAGGTAGAAGTCGAGGGCCGCCCGGAAGGCCGCCTCCAGCTCCGGACCGGGCCCTTCGAGGTTCGCGATGCTGTCGACCCGGGCCCGCCGGTCGCCGGTCAGTTCGAGGATCGCCTGGTTGGCGGCCACGTGGTCGCGCAGCCGCCGCTCGTAGGCGGGGTAGGCCGCGCGGTGGTCGCCGTCGGCCGCGTGCAGCTCGCCCGCCAGGACGTAGGCGGCGGTCAGGGCCACGCTGGTGCCCTGACCGGTGAACGGGGAGCAGCAGTAGCCCGCGTCGCCGAGCAGCACGACCCGGTCCTTGGACCAGCGCTCCATCCGGATCTGGGCGACGACGTCGTAGTGGAAGGCGTCGGTCTCCTCCAGCGCCCGGAGGAAGCGCGGCACCTCCCAGCGCGCGTGGGCGGAGCGCTCGGCCACCAGCCGCCGCTGCCGGGCGGGGTCGCGCGGGAGCATCCGGTCGAGCGGCTCCTCGGTGTCGAGGCCGACGAAGACCCGCAGTTCGCTGTTGTCGCGGACGGTCATCGCCATGCAGAACCAGTTCTGGTCGTCGCCGAGCCGGTGGACGACCTCCCAGCGGTCCAGGCCCAGGTGGTTGGGCACGCTCCAGCCGGCGAGGTAGGTGCCGATCGGGTGCAGGTAGTCCGCTTCGGGGCCGAAGACGAGGCGGCGGGTGTTCGAGTGCAGGCCGTCGGCGCCGACGACCAGGTCGAAGGCCTGCTCGGTGCCGCCGCGGAACCGGACCTCGACGCCCTCCCGGTGCTGCACCAGGGTGTCGATCGAGTCGCCGAAGCGGTACTCGACGCCGGGCCCGGCGGTTCCGGTGCCCCCGACGCCCGCGTCCGCCGCGGCGATCAGCCCGGCGAGTTCGTCGCGCAGGATCTCCACGTCCGGGCCGTCGACCGGCCCTCCGGTGGCCGTCCACTCGGTGGTGCGGCGCAGCTCGCGGCCGTCCGCGTCGACCACGGACATCCCGCGCAGGCCGGTCCGACGGGCCCGGATCTCCTCCAGCAGCCCCATCCGCTCGACCACCGTCAGGGCGGTGCCGCGGACGTCCACGGCCTGCCCGCCGCCGCGCAGCGAGGGGGCCCGCTCCACGACGGTGACCCGGAAGCCGTACCGGTTCAGCCAGTACGCGAGGGCGGTGCCGGCGATCCCGGCGCCGGAGACCAGGACGGAGGTGGTGCGCGGGCCGGAGCCCGGCCAAGTGCTGTTCGACATGGTGTTCCTCCCATGGATTGCTCTGCCTCAACACCACTGTGCGGTCCGCCACTTGCAGGACGCGGACACCGCGCTGTCACCGTCGGCGGGACACCGGCACGGCGCTGACAGCACGGCGCCGGGGACCCTGCTCCCGGGCGCCACCGGCCACTCTCTAGGGTCGACCCCATGCCGAGAACCACACCCCCGCGCCCGCTCGACGTCGAGGCGCTCTTCCCCGAACTGGCGCACCACCGGGGCACCACCACCCGGCTCCATCCGCGCCCCGGACGGCCGGACGCCTCGGCGAGCTCCGTCGGCGGCCCGCTGCTGTGGCCCGCCGACGAGCCCTGGCCGGTCTGCACCGACCCCCACCCGCACGCCCGCGGTCGGCGCCCGGCGGACGTCCACCGTTCCCGGGAGGTCCTGGCCGCGGCCTGGAACCGCGAGCAGGATCCCGGGCCGACGGACGGGGAGCGGCTGCTGCTCAAGGAGCTCGACCGCCGCCACCGGGTCGAAGGCCCGGCCGCGGACGGCCCGTTGCCGCTGGTCGGCCTCGCCCAGTTCTACCGGCGGGACGTCCCCGACCTGCCGCCCGGGCCGGACGGCTGCGACCTGCTCCAGGTCTTCTGGTGCCCCTTCGACGCCCACGGCCCGGGCCGCTGGGAGATGCTGCTCGACCTGCGCTGGCGCCGTTCGTGGGAGGTCGCCGAGGTACTGGCCCAGCCCCCGCGCCCGGAGGTCGTCGGCTTCGACGGGTACCTGCCCGAGCCGTGCGTGCTGCATCCCGAGCAGGTGCCCACCTACCCGTTCGCCGGCCTCCTCCCGGAGGACCTGTGCGCCCGCATCGACGCCTGGGAGGAGGCCCGGGAGGCTGCGGCCGAGGAGCACGGGGAGGACGACCCGCCGCTCTACCAGTACGACCTGTCCATCCCGCCCGGCTGGCGCGTCGGCGGCTTCGCCTCCTGGCACAGCACCGACCCGGCCCCGATGGACTGCCACGACTGCGCGACCCCGATGCGGTTGCTGCTGACCGTCGACAGCTCGGAGTGGGACGGCGGCAGCGGCAGTTGGCGGCCGCTGGAGGACGAGGCCTCGGCGGACGGCCACGGCGTCGTCATGCCGACCGAGGTCACCGTCGGCCGCTGGGGCCTGCTCAACGTCTTCGCCTGCCCCGCCGACCCCGGCCACCCGCACCGCTGGAGCATCCAGTAGCCGGGGCCGCCGCCCCGCCCGCGGCAGGGTGACGTCCGCGGCCCGTCGCCCGGTGACTGCGGACGGAGCGTCCGTCGCCCGCCGTCAC
This sequence comes from Kitasatospora sp. NPDC058046, assembly GCF_042885595.1. Classification (NCBI taxonomy): domain Bacteria; kingdom Bacillati; phylum Actinomycetota; class Actinomycetes; order Kitasatosporales; family Streptomycetaceae; genus Kitasatospora; species Kitasatospora sp. NPDC058046. The sequence continues at coordinate 156,091 of NZ_JBHVRS010000012.1, read as the reverse complement.
CGGGTTCCGGACGGTGTGTCATGAATTCGCAACAGCCCTCCCACCAGGCGCGATACGAATTGCCCGGGCACCGGAGGGCCCGTAGGGTGCTCGAACGCCGTCGCGTGGACGGCTCGGGGGACGCACGAGGGGTGAACCATGGCGCAGGGGTCGGGGTACGCGATCCAGGCCGGCGGGGCCGAGGGGCAGGCGAAGGCGCTGGACAAGGCGTCCGGGGACGAGGGGACGATCGGAACGGCGATCAGCGACCCGGTCTGCTACGGCGCGGACGTGTTCGGGGGCGAGGACGTCGACCCGGCGTACCGCAACTTCAGCAGCGCCTGGCAGGCGGAGACCGCGACGATCAAGAGCGCGCTGAGCGAGCTGGCCGGCAAGGTGCGGGGCTCCTCGAACGGCTACCAGTCGGCCGACGGCAGCGTGGTGAAGGACCTCGCGTCCGCCTCGCGCAGCGGCGACTACCGGCCCTTCGGCTGAGGCGGGGCCGGCGCGCACCGGACACCGGAGCGGACGGCGGCTGACGAGCTGACGTCCGCAAGCCGATGAGCAGCCGTCGAGCGGCCGATGGGCAGCCGACGGAGGACCGCCGGGCAGCGGCGGGGAACGACACCACGGGCAACGGGTACAGGGGGCGAACGGGCCGTCATGGCAGGCGAATCCACCACGCAGCGCTGCAAGGCGCTGACCGACCGGCTGAAGGACGTCCGCGGGGCGGACAACAAGAACGATCTGATCTCCGCGATCAAGGGCGCGCTGGCGGTCCACGCGCCGGTCGGGGACCCGGGCACCATCGAGGCCACCGGCAACCGCTACAAGACCGCGGCCGCCGACTCGACCCAGCTCCACCAGGAGGTCCTGGCGGTCGCCACCTCCGGGCTGCCGGACGTCTGGACCGGTTCGACGGGTGCGAAGGCCGCCGAGGTGGTGGCCGCCGCCGCCCGCGCCGTCGACCAGCAGACCACCGCGCTCTACAACGGCGGGACGGCCCTGCTCGGCCTCGCGGACGCGCTGCGCTCCGCCCAGGGCCAGGACGGCGCCGCACGCTCCGCGCTCCAGCAGGTGCTGAGCGAACTGGGCGGCGAGCAGGGCTGGTTCGACGAGTGGTTCGAGGACGACGAGGACGAGGCGGCGCGCAAGAAGGCGCAGCAGGCCGCCGTGCCCCAGGTCGACGCGATGCTGAGCGCCGCCAAGCACGCCGACGAGGCGGCCCGGGCGGCGGCCCGCGACCTGAACAAGCTGGCCTCCGAGGCCCGGGCGGGGAAGATGAAGACCAACGCGGTCACCGCCGCCGACAAGCTGGTGCTGGCCGAGACCTCCGGTCCGGACGGCCCGACCGAGCTGAACGAGCTGCTGACCGCCAACGACATGAAGCGGTCCGGCGAGTACCTGGACAAGATGAACGACAAGGACCGGGCGGACTTCGAGAAGCTGCTCGCCGACTCCAAGTCCCCCCAGGAGCGCGCCTATCTGATGAAGGCGCTGGCGGCCGGCCACTCCATGGACGAGATCCGCGCCTTCCAGGGCAAGATCCACGGCAAGGACCCGGAGTGGCTCCGGACGCACCTGACGCCCGTCTACACCGAGGACGGGGACACCAGCAGCGGCGGGCAGCAGGACAACGGCTCCAACCGGAACACGGACCAGGTGACCTTCGACGGCGCCAACTGGAAGCAGGCGGACACCGAGGGCACCTGCGTCGCCTCCTCCACCGTGACCGCCCGGGCGATGGTCGACCCGCTCTACGCGCTGGACCTGACCGGCGGCCCGTCCGGCCAGGAGGACGACCCGGCGGCCTTCCAGCAGCGGCTGCTGGCCGAGCAGCACCGGGTGCACCAGGAGGGCGACGGCGGCGCGAACTGGGACGGCATGGGGGCGGACGGCAAGGAGAAGGTGCTGGAGAAGGAGGTCAGCCCGCACACCGGCGCCGACTTCGACTACAAGCCGATGCCGGACAGCAACGCCCGGCGCGAGCTGCTGCCGGACATCGAGAAGGCGGTCGCCGACGGCAAGCCGGTGCCGGTCGGGGTCGAGGGCTACGACAAGGACGGCAAGCGGTCGGGCCACGCGATGATGATCGTCGGCCAGGAGGGCAACATGCTGCAGATCTACAACCCGTGGGGCACCACCACCTGGGTCAGCGAGGACGACTTCGTCAACGGCCGGATGGCCGGGGCCTCGGACGACCGGCTGCCCACCGCCTACGCCGTCCACCTGCCGAAGTGACCGGCGTGGCAAGGGTGTTCACGGCGGCGTCGGCGCGGAGGCCGGCCCGCGGGCCGCTGCGGGCGGTGGCGCTGGCGGCCGTCCTGGCGACCGGGCTGACGGCCTGCGGGCAGGACGCGCCGTCCGGTCCGGACCGCGGCCGGGTGCTCGGCGCGGAGGAGCGCTCGGTCAGCCTCGCCGTCGGCGAGCGCTTCACGATCGCCGTCCGGGACAACTCCTCGGTCGGCGACCGCTGGAGCGTCGCGGCCCCGCAGCCGGACGCCGCGGTCGCGGCCCTGGTCGCGGAGAAGCTCGACCTCCCGGCGGAGTCGAAGACCTCGGACGGCGTCGGCGGCACCCGCTTCTACACCTTCGAGGCCAAGGGCCGCGGGACCACCGCCGTCACCCTCCTCAACTGCTTCCGCAGCTACTGCAACCTCCCCGCACCCAGCGAAGAGAACAGGAACATGGTCGTGCGCAACACCTACCCGGTGACGGTCCGATGAGCCCCGACGACCGCTTCCGTCCCAGGACCGACGAGGAGCTGCGGCAGCTCGACGTGTCCGCCATGCTCCGCTACGGCCTGGCCTTCGCCGGTCCGCACCGGGCCGCGCTGTTCGGCGAGGGCGCCGTCGCGGCGGCGCTGGCCGCCGACGCGCTGGGGGTGCTCCCCCGGTCGCTCGCCTTCCTCGCCGAGGTGGTGCGCAGCGGCGGCGCCCGCTACGCCGCGGACCTCGCCGAGCCGCTGCCGGGGGCGGAGCCGGCCCGGCTCGCCCGCGACTGGCTGGGCTCGGCGGCCACCACCGTCACCAGCGTCGACGGCGACCAGCTGCTCGCCCGGTGGCTGGACGCCGTCGCGGAGATCCTCGGCATGCGCCGGGACGTCCGGGGGGCCTGACGGGGACCTGACGGGGACCAGGCGGGCCCGGAGGGAGGACCTGACGGGGCCTGGCCGGGGGCCCGGCGGCGCGTTACTGCTTGACAGGGTGCGTCATACTGTAACGCGCTGGTACGCCCGCGGATCCCGACCCCGTCGGAGCCGTCGGGCCCTCCCCCCGCAGCTCGGAGCACCGCATGCACCCCTTCCTCGACCACCCCGGGCCGCTCGCCTTCGCCCACCGGGGCGGTGACCTCGGGCGCCCCGAGAACTCGCTCGCCGCCTTCGAGGCCGCCGTCGCGCTCGGGTACCGCTACCTGGAGACGGACGTGCACGCGACCGCCGACGGTGTGCTGGTCGCCTTCCACGACACGCACCTGGACCGGGTCACCGACCGCGCCGGGGCGGTGGCGGAGCTGCCCTGGGAGAGCGTCAGGCGGGCCCGGATCGGCGGGACCGAGCCGGTGCCGCTGCTGGAGGACCTGCTCGGCGCGTTCCCCGGGGCCCGCTTCAACATCGACGTCAAGGCGGCGCCGGCGGTCGGGCCGCTGGTCGAGGCGATCCGCCGGACCGACGCCTGGGACCGGGTCTGCGTCGGCGGCTTCTCCGACAGCCGGCTGGCCGCCGTCCGCGCTGCCGCCGGACCCCGGCTGGCGACCTCGCTCGGCCCGCGCGAGGTGGCCCGGCTGCGGCTGCGCTCGCTGGCCGAATCGTTCCTGCCCGGGCGGGCCTCCACACGGTCCGGAGCGCCGTCCGAAGCCCCGTCCGGGGCGCCGTTCGCCGGGCTGTGCGCGCAGGTGCCGGAGCGTCACCGGGGCGTCCGGGTGGTCGACCGGGCCTTCGTCCGCACCGCCCACCGGCTCGGCCTCCAGGTGCACGTCTGGACTGTGGACGATCCCACACGGATCAGGGCTCTCCTGGACCTGGGTGTGGATGGCATCATGGCCGATCGCATCGACGTCCTGCGGGACGTCCTCGGCGAGCGCGGCTGCTGGACGGACGGCAGTACCGGCTCCAGCACGGTGATGGGAACCCCATGAGCACCACGAACTCGGCGACGCACCTGCCGGACGACCCACCGACCGCCCCCGACGCCGACCCGGCCGCCGCCGACACCGACGCACGCTCCCTGCGCCGGATGCAGTTCGGCTGGTACATCAACGACTGGGCCAACGCCGCCTTCTCGGCCACCGTCCTGACGGTGTTCCTCGGCCCGTACCTGACCACCGTCGCCAAGGACGCCGCCGACGCGGCCGGCAACGTCCACCCGCTCGGCCTGACGATCCGCGCAGGATCGTTCTTCCCGTACACGGTCTCCTTCTCCGTGCTGCTCTCGGTCGCGGTGATGCTGCTGACCGGCACCGTCGCCGACCGCACCGGGCGGCACAAGGAGCTGATGTGCGGCTTCGCGTACGTCGGCTCGCTCGCCACGATGGGGATGTTCTTCCTCGGCGGCGACCGCTACCTGCTCGGCGGCGGGCTGCTGGTGGTCGCCAACATCGCGTACGCGGTCTCGGTCGCGCTGTCCTACGCCTACCTGCCCGGCCTCGCCTCCCCCGACGAGCGCGACAAGGTCTCCTCCAAGGGCTGGGCCTACGGCTACGCGGGCGGCGGACTGCTGCTGATCGCCAACCTGGCGCTGTTCCAGGGCCACGACGCGTTCGGCCTGGACTCCGGCACCGCCGTACGGATCTGCCTCGCCTCGGCCGGCCTGTGGTGGGCGCTGTTCACCATCGTCCCGATGCTGCGGCTGCCCTCCCGGGCCGGCGTGGCCCCCACCGCCCCCGCCGACCCCGCGGAAACCCCGGCCACCGCGCCAGGCAAGCCCGGCAAGCCCGCCGCCGGCAGCCTGCGCGAACTCGGCCGCACCCTGCGCCGGATGCGCGAGCACCCGCTCACCCTGCTCTACCTCGCGGCCTTCCTCTGCTACAACGACGGCATCCAGACCGTCGTCTCCCAGGCCTCGCTCTACGGCAGCGAGGAACTCGGCATGGAGCAGACCTCGCTGGTCACCGCCGTGCTGCTGGTCCAGGTCGTGGCGATCGGCGGCGCCCTGCTGCTCGGCCGGATCGCCCACCGGTACGGCGCCAAGCGGACCATCCTCGGCTCCCTGGTCGGCTGGGTCGTCACCCTGGCCCTCGGCTACTTCATGCCCGCCCACCAGCCCGCCTGGTTCTACGCCCTGGCCTGCATGATCGGCCTGGTGCTCGGCGGCAGCCAGGCGCTCTCCCGCTCCCTCTTCTCCCACCTCATACCGCCGGGCCGGGAGGCCGAGTACTTCAGCTTCTACAAGGTCAGCGACCGCGGCACCAGCTGGATGGGCCCGCTCGTCTTCGGCCTCGCCTACCAGCTCACCGGCAGCTACCGCTCGGCGATCATCTCGCTGCTGGTCTTCTTCGTCATCGGCTTCGCCGTCCTGCTCAAGGTCCCGGTCCGCCGTGCCATCGAGGCCGTCGGCAACCCGGTCCCCGAGCGCCTCTGAGCGCGCGCACGACGGACCGGGCCCGGCCGCTCCCCCTGCCTGAGCGGGGAGCGGCCGGGCCCGGTCCGTGGACAGTGCGTGGACGGTCCGTGGACGCTTCGTCAGCCGGTGACCATGGTCTTGCCGGGGAGCGTGCTCCAGCCGCTCCACCCGCTCTTCCCCGGCTGGTACGAGGCGTGGTTGAAGACGCCGTTCTGGCCGGTGGCGAAGAGGTCCAGGGTGCCGGCCGCCGCGTTGAACGTCGCGGTCGGGAAGCGGCCGGTGGTGAACCGCCAGTCCCCGACGTTGGTCCACTCGCTCCACGGCTTGCCGTCGGGCTGCCACTCGGCGCGGGCGAGGACACCGTTGCCGTCGACCGCGAACAGCGCGAAGCCGCCGGTGGCGGGGTCGAAGACGGCGGTCGGCGAGCCCGCGAACTGACGGCTGCGGACCTCGGACCAGCCGCTCCACTTCGTCATGCCCGGGGTGTAGTAGGAGTGCGCGACGACACCGCTGGTCCGGGTGGCGAAGACCTCCGCGACCTTGGTGACCGGGTTGTAGACGGACGTGGGGCTGCCGGTGAACCTCACGTTGTCGTCCTGGGCGTACCAGGGGTTCCAGTCCTGGCCCGGCAGCCAGTAGCTCTGCTTCAGCACGCCGTCGGTGTTGACCGCGAACAGCTCGATGGCACCGGTGGCGGGGTTGTACAGGGCGCTCGGGCTGCCCGTGAACTCCTTGTTGGCCTTGATGTCGTACCAGCCGCTCCACCCCGTCATGCCGACGGTGTAGTAGGAGTGCGCGACGGCCCCGTTGGTCTGGGTGGCGAAGACCTCCGCGGTCTTCGTCGCCGGGTTGTAGACGGCGGTGGGGCTGCCGGTGAACCTCTTGTCGGTGGGCTGGTAGTACCACTCGATCCAGCCCTTGCCGTCCGGCAGCCAGTAGGTCTGGCTGAGCACGCCGTCGGTGCCGATGGCGAACAGCTCGATGGCACCGGTGGCGGGGTTGAACACGGCCGTGGGGACGCTCGCGAACTGCCAGTCGCCGCCGACCCGCGTCCAGTCGCTCCAGGTCGTGCCGTCCGCGCTGGAGGAGGACACCACGTGGCGGTCGCTGTCGACGGCGAAGACCGTGGTGGTCTTCCGGACCGGGTCGTAGACCGAGCTGCGGGCGGCCGGGTTGGCGGTGACGGTGTCCCACCAGCCGTCGCGGACCTGGTTGATCCACGCGCCGAGGTCGTCGACCCGGGTGCTGTACGCGCCGGTCCGGGTCTCGGTGGCGGGCACGCCCAGGCAGCCGCCCTGCCACGAGCGGGAGGCGACGGCGACCAGCTCGGCCTTGCCGTTGACCTCGCGGACGGCGGGGGCACCGGTGTCGCCCTTGCAGACCGCCGCGCCGCCCGTCCCCGTGATGCCGACGCCCGTCGCGCTCACCGTGCCGAGGCTGAACGCGCCGGAGTGGAGCCGGTTCGGGAGCCACTCGGTCTTGGTGCGCCCGTACCCGGGCACCCGCAGGGTCTGGCCGGCGGTCGGGGCGGTGGTGGCGACCGCGAGCGGGGCGACGCCGGTGACGGGGACGGCCAGGCGGGCCAGGACCAGGTCGCGGTCCTGACGCGGCGCCAGCTCCACCACGTCCGTCACGACACCGGCGCCCGTGGCCAGGTCGGTGCGCCCGACGGTGGCGGTGGTCTTCCACTTCGGCGCACCGGCGGCCAGTGCCTGCGGCTGCGCCGGGTCGTCGGAGAAGCACGAGGCGGCCGTGGCCACCCAGTAGCGGTCCACCAGCGCGCCGGTGCAGACGCGCACGTTGTCGCCGATCGCCAGGCGGACGGTGTAGGCGTAGGAGCCGTCGGCGGGCGTGTCGCCGACCACGGCGCCGGCCGGGACGATGCTGCACAGCGTGCCGGCGGCAGCGGCAGCGGCGAGTACGCCGGCCCGCCGGGAGCGGACCTGGGACTTGCGGGGCATGAGGGATCTCCAGGGAGCGTTCGGGGAGGACGGCACCCCGCGGGTGCGCGGGGTGCCGGTGGCCTTCGACCGGCGGCCGTGGCGGGCCGCAGCGGGCCTGCCGCGGGTCAGGTGCGGGTCAGGGGGCGGAGGGGCCGCCGTGGAAGCGGACCCAGGCCGGGCCGCCCTGGCTCTGCGGGTCGATGGACCAGAGCGTGCTGTTGGTGTCCCTGACGTACGTGACCAGGTGCTTGCTGACCGGGTCGACGACGGTCTGCGGGACGGCGTCGGCGGCCAGCGCGGTGCCCGACGGGGTGAGCCCGAACTCGGTCCACTTCCCGGTGGCGAAGTCGAGCGCGTTCAGCCGGTTGTTCGGCCCGTTGACGTACACCACGGTCCGGTTGCCGGCCTTGTCGGCGATCGCGACCGGGTCGGTGGCAGCCATCACGCCCCAGTCGCGCCAGCCCGGGCCGAACGGGTCGACGGACCACAGGTGGTTGGCGGCGTCGCGGACGAAGGTGGTGAAGTGCCCGGTGGCCGGGTCGACCACGGTCGAGGGGACCGCGTCGGGGGCCAGGGCCGGCGGGATGAACTCGACCCGGCCGGCGCCCCGGCGGTCGATGGAGTTCAGCCGGTTGTTCGGCCCGTTGACGTACACCACGATGTGGCCGTCGTTCGGGTTGACGACCGGCACCGGGTCGGTGGCGGCCAGGCCACCGTAGTCGTACCAGCCCTCGCCCTGCGGGTCGACGGACCACAGGTGGTGGGCGGTGTCGCGGACGAAGGTGACCAGGTGGCCGGTGGCCGGGTCGACGACCGTGCGCGGCACGGCGTCGGGGGCCAGCACCGTCCCGGCGGGGGTGGGGATGAAGTCGGTCCACTTGCCGGTGGTGCGGTCGTAGGACCAGAGCTTGTTGTCCGGCCCGTTGACGTACACGATCACGTGGTTGTCGGCCGGGTTGGCGATCGCGGTCGGGCGGGCGGCCGCGTAGCCGCCCAGGTCGGTCCAGCCCTCGTTCTGCGGGTCGACCGACCACAGGTGGTTCTTGCTGTCCTGGACGAAGGTCAGCGGGTGCCCGGTGGCCGGGTCGACGACGGTGAACGGCGAGCCGGTGACCTTCGTCCCCGACGGGGTCGAGTGGCGGACGTTGGTGATCCACACGCCGAGGTCGTCGACCCGGGTCGCGTACGCGCCGGTGCGGGTCTCGGCGGCCGGGGTGCCCAGGCAGCCGCCCTGCCAGGAGCGGGAGGCCACGGCCACCAGCTCGGCCTTGCCGTTGACCTCACGGATGGCGGGGGCACCGGTGTCGCCCTTGCAGACCGCCGCACCGCCCGTCCCCGTGATGCCGACGCCGGTCGCGCTCACCGTGTCGAGGCTGAAAGCGCCGGTGTGCGGCTTGGACGGCACCCACTCGTCCTTGGTCCGGCCGAAACCGGGAACACGCAGCGACTGCCCGGCCGTCGGCGCCGAGGTGCCCACCTCCAGCGGCGTCACACCGTCGACCGGCACGGCCAGACGGGCCATCACCAGGTCGCGGTCGGCGCGCGGCACCAGCTCGACCACCTGGGCCGACTTGGCGCCGACGGTGGCGGTGGTGTTCCACTTCGGCTTGCCGGCCGCCAGGGCCTGCGGCTGAGCCGGGTCGTCGGCGAAGCAGGAGGCGGCGGTGAGCACCCAGTACTGGTCGATCAGCGCGCCGGTGCAGCCGCGCAGGCTGTCGCCGATGACGATGCGCGCGGTGGTGGCGGAGGTGGTGTCGGCCGCGGCGCCGCCGGAGACGGCGCCGGCCGGGGCGAAGGTCGTCAGCGCGCCGGCGGCAGCGGCCGCGACGGCTGCCAGCACACCCGCCCGCCGCGGGCGGAGCTGGGACTTGCGGGACATGGGGACTCCCCTTCGGGTCGGTGGGTGGGAGCCCGCGGGGGCGGTCGGTCTCACGCCGACGGCCCCCGCGGGGCACGGGTACGGGACCCGGGTCAGCCGGTGGTGGCGGCGAGGCCCTGGATGCCGCTGCTGTCGACCTTGTAGAAGGTGGTCCAGCTGCCGTCGGCCTTCTTGTCGGCGGTCCAGATCTTGTCGTCGCTGCCGATCGCGAACAGGCGGATGGTGTCGCCGATGGTGGTGGCGGCGACCTGCTTGACACCGAGGGCGTCGGGCACCTTCTCGAAGGTGGTCCAGGGGCCGTTGCCGGTGCTGTCGGTGGTCCAGATCTGGCTGTCGGCACCGACCGCGAACACCCGCACGGTGTTGCCGATCGTGGTGGCGGCGATGTGCTGGATGCCGCTGCTGGGGATCGCCTCGAAGGTGCTCCACGTACCGGCGGTGTAGTCGCCGGTGCTGGTCCAGATCCGGCCGTCGCCGCCGATCGCGAACAGCCGCACGGTGTTGCCGACGACGGTGGCGGTCACCTGCTTGATCGCGCTGCTGGGCAGCGGCGAGAACGCGCTCCAGGTGCCCGCGGCGTAGTCGCCGTCCGCACCGTAGATGCGCTCGTCGCCGCCGACGGCGAACAGGCGCACCTTGTCGCCCATGGCGACGGCGGTCACCTGCCGGATGCCGCTGTTGCCCGGCACGACCTCGAACGGCGACCAGACGCCGGCGCTGTTCCTGGTGCTGGTCCGGATCCGCTGGTCGCTGCCGATCCCGAACAGGCGCACCTTGTCGCCCATCGTGACGGCGCTGACCTGCCGGACGCCGCCGCTGTTCGGCACGGCCTCGAAGGTGCCCCACACGTTCGTGGTGTACGCGCCCTCGTTGGCCCAGATCTGGCTGTCGCCGCCGACCGCGAACAGTCGGCTGGCCGGACGGGAGACCCGCACCTGGTTCACCCAGCCGGCGAGGTCGTCGACCCGGGAGCTGAACGCGCCGGTGCGGGTCTCGGTGGCCGGGGTGCCCAGGCAGCCGCCCTGCCACGAGCGGGAGGCCACGGCGACCAGCTCGGCCTTGCCGTTGACCTCGCGGATCGCCGGGGCACCGGTGTCGCCCTTGCAGATCGAGGCGCCGCCGGTGCCGGTGATGCCGATCGCGGTCGCGCTCACGGTGTCGAGGGTGAACGCGCCGGTGTGGAGCTTGTTCGGCACCCACTCGTCCTTGGTCCGGCCGAAGCCGGCGACGCGCAGGCTCTGCCCGGCCGTCGGTGCGGCGGCGGCGACCGCGAGCGGGGCGATGCCGTCGACGGGCGTGGCGAGGCGGGCCATGACGAGGTCGCGGTCGGCGCGCGGCGCCAGCTCGACCACCTCGGCCGACTTGGCGCCGAGCGTGACGGTGGTCTTCCACTTCGGCTTGCCGGCCGCCAGGGCCTGCGGCTGCGCCGGGTCGTCGGAGAAGCAGGAGGCGGCGGTGAGCACCCAGCTGCGGTCGACCAGCGCGCCGGTGCAGGCGCGCAGGTTGTCGCCGATCGTCAGACGGGCGGTGGAGGTGTAGGTGTTGTCGGCAGCCTCGGGGCCGACCACGGCACCGGCCGGAGAGACGGCGCTCAGCGTGCCGGCGGCGGCGGCCGCGACCAGCACACCCGCCCGACGGGAACGGAACTGGGACTTACGGGACATCAGGAATTCCCCCCTGAGGAGTGACGAGAAGGTGGCGCCCCGCCGGACGGGCGACCGGACGGCGGCCGGTCCGGCGGGACGCGGTGCGGTGCTGTGCGGGGTCAGCCGGTGGTGGCGGCGGTGATCGCCTTCACGCCGAAGGCACCCCCGGGGACCTCGGTCCACGGCGTCCACTTGCCGGCGTTGTAGTCGGCGTCGCGGGTGTAGACCTTGGTGTCCTCGTTGACGGCAACGACGTGGACGACGTTGCCCTCGGCGCTGCTGGAGATGGCCTTCAGGCGGTTCTCGCTGACCTTCTGCCACTGCGGGTCCCAGTGGCCGAGGTCGTAGTGGCCGTAGGTGGTGAACAGGTCGCCGGCGCCGCCGATGATCTGGAGGTCGACGGTGTTGCCGCGGGCGGCGGCGGTGATGCCCTGGACGCCGACGGCACCGCCGGGGATCTCGCCCCACGGGGTCCAGCTGCCGTCGGGCCGGTTGTCGCGGGTGTAGACGCGAAGGTCCTCGTTGACGGCGAAGACGTGGACGACGCCGTCAGGGGTGGTGGCGCTGGTGATGGACTTCAGGTTGTTGGTGCCGACCTGCTCCCAGTTTCCGCGCCAGCTGCCGGCGGCGTAGTCGACGCTGGTGCTGTAGAGGGAACCGTCGGATCCGATGATCTGGAGGCTGACGGTGTTGCCGCGGACCGCGGCGGTGACGCCCTGGGCACCGCCGGCGCCGCCGGGGACCTCGCCCCACGGGGTCCACACGCCACCGACCTTGCCGTCGTGGGTGTAGACCTTGCCGTCGGAACCGACGGCGTAGACGTGCACGGTGTCGCCGATGGCGACGCTGTCCACGGCGGTCAACGAGACTGTGCTGACGGGCGACCAGGAGCCGAGCCAGCCGCCGGCCCTGGAGTCGTCGACGGTGTTCCACATCCTGTTGTTGATGTCGATGATCTGGAGCTGCAGGCCGGCCTTGACCTCCGCCGTGCGGGAACGCAGGCCCTTCACCCAGTCGCCGAGGTCGTCGACGCGGGAGCTGAACGCGCCGGTACGGGTCTCGGTAGCCGGGGTGCCCAGGCAGCCGCCCTGCCAGGAACGGGAGGCCACGGCCACCAGCTCGGCCTTGCCGTTCGTCTCACGGATGGCGGGAGCGCCGGTGTCCCCCTTGCAGACCGCCGCGCCGCCGGTGCCGGTGGTGCCGATGCCCGTCGCGCTCACGCTGTCGAGGCTGAACACGCCGGTGTGGAGCTTGTTCGGCACCCACTCGTCCTTCGTCCGGCCGAAACCGGGAACGCGCAGGCTCTGCCCGGCCGTCGGGGCGGCGGTCGCCAGCGGCAGCGGGGCTATGCCGTCGACGGGCGTGGCGAGACGGGCCATGACGAGGTCACGGTCGGCGCGCGGCACCAGCTCGGCCACCTCGGCCGACTTGGCGCCCACCGTCACGGTCGTCTTCCACTTCGGCGCACCGGCCACCAGGGCCTGCGGCTGCGCCGGGTCGTCGGAGAAGCACGAGGCGGCCGTGACCACCCAGTAGCGGTCCACCAGCGCGCCGGTGCAGCCGCGCAGGTTGTCGCCGATCACCAGGCGGGTGGCGGCGGTGTAGGTGTTGTCGGCAGCCGCGTCGCCGACCACGGCGCCGGCCGGAGAGAAGGTGCTCAGCGTGCCGGCGGCCGCAGCCGCGACCAGCACACCCGCCCGCAGGGAGCGGGGCGAGGAGTTGCGAGGCATATGTGTATTCCCAGACGGTGAGGAACGGATGCGCGGGTGGCTGTCAGCCGGTGACGGTCAGTTCGACGAGGCTGGTCGAGGCGCCGTTGTTGCCTTCGCCGACCGGTTGGAAGCCGTCCTTGGGGACGTCGAGGGTCTTCTGGGTGGTGCCGGTGGTGAGGCCGGCCCGGACCGCGCGGCCACCTGCGGTCTGGATACCGAAGACCTCGGGCAGTTGGAGGGAGAGCGACCCGGTGGTGCCGGAGACGGTGAAGCAGATCTGGTTGTCCGGGTTGCCCGGGGCCAGGGTCCAGACCTGGATCTGGGTGGGCTTGGCGCAGTCGCCGAGCAGGATGTGGCCGTCGCCGCGCAGCAGCTTCACCTTGGTGATCGCGGCGGCGCCCGGGTAGGCGAAGTCCTCGACCGCGGGCGGTGCGGCGGAGTTGTCGGCGGGGGTGGTGTCGGCGGCGGCGATCGCGGTGGCGCCGACGAGCGCCGTGGCGGTCACGGCGGCGGCGGCCAGCCACCGGCCCGCGGTGGCGCGGCCGGTCCTCCTGGTGTCGCGGAGGGGGGTGTGGGTCACCTGGGGCTCCATCGAGAGGTGAGCGAAGAGCGGGGAGCGGTGCGGTATCGGCGGGCGGTCGTCAGCCGGTGACGCGCAGTTCGAGCAGGGCGGCCGGCTTGCCGTTGCCGGAGCCGCTGCCGATCCCGACGGGGACGGCGGTGCCCTTGGCGATGTCCACGCTCTGCGCGCCGTCGACGCTGGTGAGCTTGGCGTTGAGCGAGTAGGCGTCCGTGCGGATGCGGAACACGTTGGGCACCTCCAGGGCGAGGTAGCCGGTGGTGCTGGTGGCGCGGAAGCAGATCTGGTTGCCGCCGGCGTTGGGCAGGTCGAAGCTGAGCACGCTGATCTGGCTGTCGACGGCGCAGTCGGACAGCACGATGTGGCCGTCGCCGCGCAGCAGCTTGACGTTGGGGTACGGCGCCGGGCCGGGGTAGTTGAAGTCCTCGACCGCCACCGGCGCGGCCGAGTTGTCCGCCGGGACGCCGTCGGCGGAGGCCAGTGCGGTGGCGCCGAGCGTGGCGGCCACGACGACGGCACCGCCAACGAGCAAGCGGGACATGCGCTTTGCCATGACTATTCCTCTTCGTTCATCTGGTGTTGCCCTGACGGGCAGATCCGCTGATTGGTACGAACCACCCTTGATGGCAGGCGAACCAAGCTGTCGTGATGGCACGTCATGAGTGACGAGGGTGCGCGGAATCAATCACCCGGCACCTTCGTGATCAAGGACGGAATACGGCCCCATCGAACCAGATGAAACTGACGACACGCCAGGTCTTTCTTCCGGAGACCCCTCCCGAACAGGCACTCTGTCACAGTTTCGAATAGCTTGAGCACTTCCTGGCGATGCGCTCGCTTTGCCGAAATATGGACCCACTGAGGGGGGTTTATTGCACGTGTCTGAACTCTCAACTTCTTGACTTCGTAGGCGTCCTGTCGTGACATCATTTGGCGTAGGCTCCGCTGCGGCCGGGATTCGGCCGATGCCGACAGTGGAGGTTTTCTGGTGCGCCAATCGATATCCCGCTCGCGACGGCAAGGAAGGGGAGGGCCGCCGCTGCTGGGCAGGCTCTCCCTGAGCCTGCTGCCGCTCGCCCTGACGGCCGGTCTGGTGGGATCCGGCATCCAGAGCGCCGCCGCTGCCGAGCCGACCGGTGGGCAGGTCCAACCGACCACCCGCGAGCGCGCGCTGACCGCGTGGCTCAACGGCGGTCCTCGCGTCCACGAGCTCGCCGAGGCGGCGCTCGCGGGCTCCGAGCAGGACGTGAAGCGGTTCGTCGACAACGACCTCGCCGGCGCCCAGCGCCTTGACGACCTGCTCGCGGCCACGCAGATCTCCAGTGTGGGCGGGCCGAAGGTCCGCGAAGCCGCGGACAAGGCCATCGAGGGCACCCCCGACGAGCTGCGAACCTTCCTGCAGAGCGGCTGGCAGGCGGCACTCGACGCCGACCGGCGGCTGATGATCACCCGGATCACCGACCCCGCGATGGGCCCGGGCCGCAACCTGCAGGCCGCCGGCGACGCCGCGCTGCGCAGCAACACCAGCGACGACCTGCAGCGGTTCCTGACCGAGGGACAGTACCCGGCGAAGGATGCCGACGACCGGCTCAAGCTGGTCCAGATCCTCAGCTCCGGCGGCACGAACACCCAGGCCGCGGCACGCGCCGCGCTGAACGGGTCGATCCAGGACGTGCGCGACTTCCTCGCGACCGGCCAGTACATCGCGCAGAGCCGTGACCAGGAGCGCGCGAGCATCGCGCTGCTGGTGCAGCAGGCGAAGGACGCGGGCGCGCAGGCGGCGCAGGAGACCGCCGCGGCGGTCGAGGCCAAGGACAAGGCGGTCCACGAGGCGCAGAAGGCCATGGAGGCCGCCGCGCTGGCCGCGTCCGAGACGCAGAAGGCCGGCAACGACGCGGCCAAGGCCACGGAGGCGGCGAACAAGGCCGCGACGGCGGCCGAGCGCGCGGGTGCGGCGGCGCGGACGGCGATGGCCGCCGCCCGTGCGGCCAACGCGGGTGCGCGGGCCGCCGCCTACGCGGCGTCGAACGCGGCTGCCGCGGCGGCCGGGGCCCAGCGGGCCGCGGCCAACGCCGAGACGGCCGCGGCCGCGGCGGCCGGTGACGCGACGAAGGCGCACGACGCGCGGGTCGCCGCCGACGCCGCCACGGCCGCGGCGAAGCTGGCGGCGGCCGCGAACGACACACTCGTCAAGGCGAACGAGTCCGCCAAGAGCAGCAAGGACGCGGCCGGTGCCGCGCTGAGCGCCAAGGGCAACGCCGATTCCGCGGCGGGCTCCGCCGAGCAGGCCGGTGCCTACGCGGACAGCGCCGGCGGCCAGTCGGCGAAGGCCAAGCAGGCCGCGGCGGCCACCCGCCGTTCGGCCGCCGAGGCCGGCCGTGCCGCCGCGGCCTCCCAGCAGTTGGCCGGAGAGGCCGCGACGCAGGCCGAGGCCGCCGCGACGCTCCTGAAGTCCGCGGGCGAACACGCCGCGGCGGCGGCGCAGGCCGCCCGGGACGCCGCCGACCACGCCGGCCAGAGCGGGAACGCCGCGCAGGAGTCGACCAACCACGCGAACGCCGCCTCGGCCGCCGCCGCGGACGCGCAGCGCGCTGTCGACCAGGCCAACGCGCTCCAGGACCTGACCCGCCGCACCGAGGCCGAGGACCTGACCAACCGCACCGCGGCCGCCGTGGAGAAGGCCCGCCAGGCCAAGGCCGACGAGACGGCGAAGCAGACCCAGGCCGACCAGGCCGCCCAGGAGGTCCGGAAAGCCCGGACCGAGGCCGACCGCCTCGCCCAGGCCGTCAACCAGCCCGGCGCCACCCCGGAACAGGTCGCGACCGACGGCCGCAAGCTCGCCATCCTTTCCCGCAAGATCTCCGGCCCCTGGGGAACGGCCGCGGCCCAGGCCGCCCTTGTCGGCAACGACTCCGCCGTCCTCGGCTACGTCAGGACCGAACGCCGCGCGGCCGAAGCGCGGGACGACCACGATCGCGCCTCCCAGATCTACGAGGACGACGACAACGAAGCGGTCCGCAACGCCGCCTACACCGCACTCCAGGGAGGCGCGGACCAGGTCGGTGCGTTCCTGGACAGTGGGCAGTTCGAGGCCGCCGCCCCCGCCAACCGGCTGACGATCACCCGCCTCAGCGACAAGGCCGGCCCCGCCGTCAAGGCCGCCGCCGACACCGCGCTGCGGACCAACACCCCCACTGCCCTGCGCGACTTCCTCGCCAAGGGCCTGGCCGACGCGCAGGCCGCCGACGACCGCCTCACCGCCACCCGGCTCGAGGACGCCCCGGCCACCGAGCCCGAGCTCAAGGCCGCGGCCAGGGTCGCCCTCGAAGGCCCGGTACTCAAGCTTCGCGCGTTCGTGGCCGAGGGCCAGTACACCGCCCAGCAGAAGGACCGGCTCACCGCCGTCCACGTCGCCGACGTCAAGGGCCTGATCGCCGAGGCCACCGCGGCTTCCGCGTCGGCCCAGAAGAACGCGGCCACGGCCCAGGCCGCCGCCGCCTACGCCCGCGGCGTCGCTGACGAGGCCAGGGGCTACGAGGCCACCGCCAAGGCGTCGGCCGACACCGCCGCCCAGCACGTCGCCACGGCCCAGGCCGCCGCCGACGCCGCCCAGGCCGACGCCACCAAGGCCGCCGCGGCCGCGAAGACCGCCAACGCCGCCAAGACCTCAGCCAACCGCGACGCGGCCTCCGCGATGTACTCGGCCAGGCAGGCGGAGCAGTCCGCCGGGCAAGCGCGGTTCGCCGCATCCAACGCCTACACCGCCGCGAACGCCGCCCGGGCCTCCGCGGAGGCGGCCGGCAAGGACGCGACGGCTGCGGACCAGGCCCAGAAAGAGGCCTTCGCCAGCTACCAGACCAAGTACGACGCCGAGGAGAAGGCGCGGCTCGCCAGGCTGGAGGCGGAGCGCAAGGAGGCCGAGAAGCAGGCCAGGGACGCCCGGCAGAAGCAGGAGACGATCTCCGCGCTCGAGGAGGAGATCAAGAAGCAGAAGGAGAACAGCGACAACATCAACGCTGTCTACCGTCTCTTCTCCGAGAGCATCCACCTCACCCTCGACGTCATCGGCGGCGCCGGCGGCGTCATCGCCCCCGGCCTCGCCGACATCGCCGACCTCGTCAACTGCGCCTACTACGCCATCGAGGGCCGGACCCAGGACGCCTACCTCTCCTGCATCTCGGCGATCCCCCTCGTCGGTGACGGAGCCGCCGTCGCCAAGTTCGCCCAGTGGGCCAAGAAGTTCGGCTCCTGGGGCGAGAAGGCCGCCGAGTTCATCAAGAAGCTGGTCGGCCGGCTCCCCAAGACCTGCCCGGTCAACAGCTTCCCGGCCGGCACCCGCGTCCTCATGGGCGACGGTTCCACCCGCCCGATCGAATCCGTCAAGGTCGGCGACGAAGTCCTGGCCGGCGATCCCACGACCGGGCTGACGGCACCCCGTCGTGTCAGCGCGACGATCTACACCCCGGACGACCGTGACTTCACCGACGTCTCCCTGGGCGCCGGACAGTCCCTGACCAGCACCGACCACCACCCCTTCTGGGCCGAGAACCAGAAGCAGTGGGTCGACGCCGCCGACCTCAGGACCGGCGACGAACTGCGCGACCCGGCCGGCCGGCCCCAGCGCATCGAGGACGTCCGACACTGGAACACCCTCCAGGCCGCCTACAACCTCACCGTCGACGACCTCCACACGTACTACGTCCTCGCCGGCGAGACCCCGGTCCTGGTGCACAACACGGAGGTGTGCGGGGTCGCCCTCGGGATCCGGAAGGAAGGCGACCTCCGCAACTTCGCGGACACCAACGGGTACGAGCACTTCCTCGACAAGACGTACGACGATGCTGTGGCAGCCGTCCGGGACGTCGCCCACGAGCAGCCCGGCCGGCGGATCTACGTCGTCCTCGACGGCTTCAGGATGTCCAACGGAAAGCCCGGAACGCCGCAGGAACTCTTCGAGGACTTCTACAAGGAAGGCCGAGCGGGCTTGTCCTCCATCACGACGCAGCAGGAGATGAACATTCTCGGAGAGTCCGTCAGACTGGGAAACCGGAGTTGGGATTCGATCACCTTCCGGTACGGGGGCAAGGACATCAAACTGTCCCTGCCCGACTTCAACGCCCTTCGGGCCGCCGGATGATCCGGCAGCCGACCACGACGTTCCGTAGCGGACGTACCGAAGGGAACTAGTCGGTTCAGCCGTCCAACCGGCTGATCTCGACGGTGAGGTCCCTTCTGCCGCGGCCACCGCCGCCGGTCGAAGGGGCCTCTCGGTCATTGCGGCACGTCCGGAAGAGCCGGACGTGCCGAGTCCTGTGTTGTCCGTCGGATGGGAACGTTCATGCGCCTGATCGAGTGGGATCGCGAGTTCAAGATCTGGGCCTACGGGTTCAGCTATTCCAGGCTCCTCCTCCGGAGCGCACCGAGGTTCGACGCCGACGAGCGCATCGAGGTCCTCTTCACCAATGTCCGGCACATGAGCGTCTCGGCGGACGTGTCGAGCCTGTCGATCGACCGGATCGAGACCCCGGAGGAATCGCGGGAGTTCGGCCTCGCCCTCCCTGCGGCCCCCGACGAACTGTTCGTCCTGAACTCGGGTGCCGGCTATGTGATCGGGACCCACTGCCAATGGCACGTGGACCACGAGTGGCTTGATGCACCGTCGCACTTCTCGCCTTTTCGGGCGGTGAAATAGAGGCGCAGCGATTTCCGTCCGCCCGGCCCCGCCACCACCCGACCGGACGACGGACGCGCGAGCGGGTGGGCCCGGAAGAGCCGCCGGGGTGGAGCCGAGACGGTGTTCGGCGAGAGGTGGGTGTTCCATCTGGTGCCCCGCGACCAGTTACCGGGCAGCGGCGGCCGAAGCGTCCGCCGACCCCGATCGGGGTCGGCGGACGCGGGTCTCAGCGGCAGAGGGCGGCAGCGACGACGCGCTGCTTGACGCCCGGGGCCGGGGTGGTGGTGACCGTTGTCCCGTCCAGGGCGGCACGCGAAGCCGGGGGCGGTCGTCGGTGCGGAGGAGGAGCGGCGGCCGGGGCCGTGCTCCTGACGGTGGACCACCTGCCCTCAGTCGCTCCCGGCCGGGATCAGCAGCCGATGTAGCGCATGCTGAGGCCGGTGATGTGGGTGCCCGAGGGCGCGTAGAGGGTGATGGCGCGGGACTTGCCCTTGCCGCCGGCCCAGTCGCTGTCGACGTGGCCGCCGTTGGAGAGGCTGCCGCGCACGTACGGACAGCGGCCGTCCGCCTTGGTGTCGTGCACCGTGCCGACGACCTTGGAGTTGTAGTTGCACCACTTGCCGTTGGCGTAGCCCTCGCCGGAGCTGATGCTCCAGTTCTGGGTGCACGAGTCGGCGGGCGGCGCGGCGTGGGCGCCGACGGCCGGGAGCAGCACGGCGGCGAGGGTCAGAGCGGCGACGGCGGCTCCGTGGACGGCGAGACGGCGCTTGGACATGGCGGTACCTCCACACGGGGTTCACGGTGGGCATCCGGAGGCCGGGGTGGCGGGGCACCAGGACATCGGCGGCGGCGCACGGAGCGCGGCACGACCGGCACCCGCCCTCGGCGTTCCACCGAGCGTGACGTATTCGAACGACCGTCGTCAACGACGGAGTCGGCCACGAGCGGCGGCGGTCCACCCCTGCGGCACCGGGGTGGTAAGGGCGCCCCAAGGGTACGTCCCGCACCATGGGGGTGAGGTCGGACGGTCGTCCACGTGCGCGAACCTCGACCCGAGGTTCGCCAGTTGGGCGCCGGACAGCCACCGGGGCCGACAGTGAGCAGGTCTCCGGGCGGGCCGTTCCGCTGACGCCTCCCGGCCGGGCCGACTGGTCACAGGGGCCCGGTATCGATCCTGATGAGGGTCTGCCGCACGGTGCCGTCCGGCTCGTACACGGTGCGGTACAGGTACGGGACGCCCGAGCCGTCGAACACGGCGATGCCGTCCTCGACGACCGCCCGCTGCTCGGCGATGGCCCGGAGCCGGCCGTCCGAGTCCGGCGGCAGCTCCGGCTGCGGGGGGCGGCGGTGTCGCCCGGCCATGGCGGCCCTCACTTTCGCTCTGTGCGGGCCACCCTCCAGGGGCCCTCCGGCGGCAGCGTAGACCCCGGCGGTCACCACCAGTCCTCTAGCTCTTCTGGGCGCGGTGGGCGGCGACGCGGACGCGGGTGGCGCAGCGGGGGGTGCAGTAGCGCTGTGGGGTGCGGCGGCCGGTGTCGATGAAGAAGCGTCCGCAGCCCGGGGCGGCGCAGCGGCCCCAGGCGCAGGTCCCGCGTTCGCTGAGCCACAGGCCGAGGGCGAGGGCGGCGGTGGAGAGCAGCCAGTGGGTGAGGCCGGCGTCGGCGGGGGCGCGGGTGTGCAGGGACCAGGGCCGGCCGGGGAGGCGGACCAGGCGGGGGCGGGGCGGGTGGCGGTCGAGCAGGGTGTTGATCAGGTCGGCGGCGTGGTCCGGATCGTCGGTTTCGAGGACGGCGGTCACCTCGGCGGTGGCCTGGCGCAGTTCGCGGGCGTCGGCGTCGGTGAGCCGGAGGGGCGGGCCGCCGTGGCGCTCCAGGAGGGCCTGGAGTTCGGCGGCGCCCGCGTCGGGGTCTTCGCGGACGGTGTTCGCGAGGTCGGTGAGGAAGTGGAGGCCGCGGGGGTTGCCGTCGTCGCCGTCCTGGAGCCGGGACTGGGGTTGGGGTTGGGGTTGAGGCTGGGACTGGGACTGCGCCATGGGGGGTCGCCTCGCGAGGTCTGGGAGGGTGCCGTCCGGACCATGGTAACGTCAAAATGACCCAGTAGGCGTTACTGAGGAGTGGTGGCATGCGATACCCCGGGACCACACCCGTGCTCATCGTCGGCGGCGGACCGGTCGGCCTGACCCTGTCCGTCCTGCTGTCCGGCCACGGCGTACCGCACCTGCTCGTCGAGGCGCACCCGGACACCTCGCGCCACCCCAAGGCCCGTGGGGTGTCGGCGCGTTCGATGGAGGTCTTCCGGCGGTGCGGACTGGAGGAGGAGGTCCGGCGGGCCGGGCTCCCGGCCTCGCAGGTGTTCTTCTACCGGGGCCGCAGCCTGGTCGACCCGGACTTCGTCCGCACCGGCGTGGCGGCCGGCACGCCGGAGGACGCCGAGCGCACCCCTACCCCCGGGCTGATCTGCTCGCAGGACGCCCTGGAGGCCGTCCTGCTCCGACGGGCCCGCCAACTCGCCCCGAATGGCGTCCGGTTCGCCACCCGCCTGCTCTCCCTCACCCCGCGGGACGGACACGTCCAGGCCCTGCTGGAGGACCGCACCACCGGCGAGCGCCACACCGTGCGCGCCGATTGGCTGGTCGGCTGCGACGGCGCGTCGAGCACCGTCCGCACGGCGGCCGGCATCGAGATGGCGGGGCCGACCGGCCTCGGCCACTTCCTCAGCATCCGCTTCGAGGCACCGCTCGGCGAGGTGGTGGCCGACCGCGCCAGCGCCTCGTACTTCCTCACCGAACCGGGCCGCGGCGGCTTCCTGGCCGTCGACAACGACCGCCGGTGGATCTACCAGTACCCGTACGACCCAGAACTCCCGGGCATCGACGCCCTGTTGGGCGACCACCGGGCACTCGCCCGACTGGTCCGGGAGGCCGCCGGACTGCCCGGCCTGGCCGTCACCGTCCAGGACACGATGACCTGGCGGATGGACGCCCGCCTCGCCGGGGCCTACCGCCGCGCACGGGTGCTGCTCGCGGGCGACGCCGCCCACGTGGTGCCGCCGACCGGCGGGCACGGCATGAACACCGGCATCGGCGACGCGGACAACCTCGCCTGGAAACTCGCGGCGGTCACCGCCGGGACGGCCGGCGAGGCCCTGCTGGACACCTACGAGGCCGAGCGGCGCCCGGTGGCCCGGCAGGTCATCGACATCTCGCTCGCCAACTCCCGTGCCCGCGCCGGGTACCGGATCGACGACGAGCTGCTGCTCACCGCCGCCTACCGCTCGACGGCGGTCCTCGCAGACCCGACAGCCCCGGAACGGCCACCCCTGGATCCGGACCGCGAACACCCCGACGGCACGCCCGGCACCCGCCTCCCCCACCTCCGCCTCCCCGGCCCGCCCGGGGCCGCAGCCACATCCACCCTCGACCTGGTCGGGCCGGGCTTCACCCTGTTCACCACGGCCACGGAGGACGCCGGCTGGCAGCACCAGGCGGACACCGCGACAGCGGCGGGACTGCCGGTCACCGTACACACCCTGGCGCCCCCCGACTGGGCCCGCACCACCGGCCTTCCCGCCACCACCGGCGGCGCCGTCCTCGTCCGCCCGGACGGCCACATCGCCTGGCGGGCGCATCAACCACCCGCCGGACAAGGTGAGTTGCTCATCATCCTGCGGCGCTTGCTGTCCGCAACGCTCAGCGCCGGGCGTGCCGGATCTTCAGACGGCCGAAGCCGGTGGTCCCGGTGATCCGTATCGTCGGGTTGCCCACGGATGAGCGGCGGGGAGGCGTGTAACGCACGTCCTTCCAGCCTCCCTGGAGGCCGTCGAGGTCGACGACGGCGTCGCGCGGGACGGTGATCTTCGCACTGCCGGTACCGAGCCCCAACTCGATGTCGATCACCGGATGTTCGATGACCGCCTCCGACAGGTCCAAGTGCACCCGCCCGAAGGCCGACGCCACCTGAAAGCTGCGCGGAACCCGCCAGGGGCCGCGGCGCACCAGGCGCCCGCTGACGGCGGCGATGGTCGGGACCGCTCCCTGGTCCGGCTCGGGGAGCGAGGCCAGGGGCGGCGCGAGGTCGGAACGCGTCTTCGCGGTGAGCACCTGGTGGAGACGGTCGTCCATCTCCTCGCGCGAGATGTGCCCTTCGGTGAACGCCTCTTGCAGGCGCTCCACGGCATGGTCGCGTTCAACGTCGTTGATCGGCAGGTTGTCCGGCAGAGCGGTCACCGTCCTACTCTAGTCCCGCTCCGGGGGCGGGCCGCGGTGTAGGACCGGCTCAGCCCGCAGGGCGACGCCCGACCGGCCCGACCGGTCCCGGGGAGGACACGGCGCGGCACCTCCGGTGGATGCCCGGGCGGGAACCCCTCCGGCACGCTCGGTACGGGGGCGGCGATGCGCGCCTGCCCCGGGAGGGAAGCAGCCCATGTCCGACGTGACGACACCTCCGCGCGCCCTGAGGCGCGGCCTCCGCTCGGCGGCCGCGCTCCTGGCCGCCGCCACCCTGCTCGGCGCCGGTGCCGCCCCGAGCTTCGCCGCACCCCCCGGCCGCCTATCGGTCGATGCCCAACCGTCTGGCGAGCAGGGAATGTTGGCGGCTGGAAGCGCCGAGGCCACCGCACTGCGCACCACGCTCCAGGGCATCGTCGACGCTGGTTCCTCGGCAGCCGTCGGCGAGGTCCGGCAGGACGGGCGGACCGTCTGGCGCGGGCGGGCCGGTGTGGCCGACCTGGCCACCGGCACGCCGGTACCCGAGCACGCCCGGTTCAGGATCGGCAGCGTCACCAAGACCTTCGTCGCCACCGTCGTGCTCCAGCTCTCCGCCGAGCGGCGCATCGGCCTGGACGACCCGATCGACCGTCACCTGCCCGGTGCGGTCCCGAACGGCTCGGCCATCACCGTCCGCCAACTCCTCAACCACACCAGTGGGTTGTACAACTATACCGATGCGCCTGGCCTGGATCCCCAGAACGAGTCGCAGTACCTCGACTGGCTGGCGGGACCGCGCTGGCAGACCTACCAGCCGGCCGACCTGCTCGCACTGGCCACCCGCAACGCTCCGTACTTCCCGCCGGGACAGGGCTGGCACTACTCCAACACCAACTACCTGCTCGCGGGCCTGCTCATCGAGAAGGCCACCGGCCACCCCTGGCAGCAGGAGGTCGACCGGAGGATCATCCAGCCACTGGGACTGCGTGACACCGCCATGCCCGGCCGCTCCGTCCGGCTGCCCGGACCCCACGCGCACGGCTATGTGAAGCTCTCGACCGGGCCGGTGGACGTCACCGAACTCAACCCGTCCGTCATGGGCGCCGCCGGTCAGGGCATCTCCAGCGCCGCCGACCTCGACCGCTTCATCGCCGCCCTGCTGGACGGCCGGCTGCTGCGGCCCGCCGAACTCGCCGAGATGACCAGGACGACGGACGCCGGCCCAGGACGCGGATACGGGCTGGGGCTGGCCCGGTTCGACACTCCCTGCGGCGTGTTCTGGGGTCACAGCGGAGACCTCCCCGGCTACTCGACGATGGTCGCCGGCACCGCCGACGGCCGACGCCGACTGGTGCTCTCCCACAACCCGTACGACCGCTCCGACCCGCGCGCCGCCAAGTCCGCGGTGACGGCCTTCCTCACCACGGCCGCGTGCGGGGCCACCCCCGGACACTGAACCACTCCCGGGACGCAGAACCGGCGCAGCGCCCGATGCCAGGGCCGGAGGTCAGAGCCGGGCGTCCGGCGGCGTGGGGTGGTCGTCCGCCCGGCCGTGGAGGGCCTGTCGGGCCTCCTCGGCCGACGGGGTGTCGCCGCCGAGCCGGGCGATGTCGGCCAGTGCGGCGCGGTGGGCCGTCTGGTGGGCCCGGGCCGGGTCGGTGGCGGTGTCCGGGATGACGCCGGTGCCCTCCCAGTTGCCGCCGGACACCGGGTTGATCGAGCGGGCGGTCGGGATGGTGGCCTCCAGGTGGGGGTGGAGCGTGAAGCCCCGGCGGGGGTTGGCGCCGCCGCCGGAGGCCTCGCCGACCACCACGGCGCGGCCGCGCTGCTGGAGGTCGTACGCGAGCGCCTCGCCGCCCGAGAAGGTGGCCCCGCTGATCAGCACGTAGAGCGGCTTGCTGCCGCCGAAACGCGGGCCGGGTGCCGGCGCGGGGCTCCAGAACTGCCGTTCGGCGTCCTCCTCGCGGTCGTAGATCGTGCTGAGGTGGGTCGGGCCGTCGAAGAGGTGGCCGCAGATGTGGGCGACCGTGTACGGGTCGCCGCCGACGCACTCGCGCAGGTCCAGGACCAGGGCCTCGGCCCGCGCGACCAGGCCGAGCGCGGCGTTCAGCGAGTCGCCGGTCATGTCGAGCGGGAAGAGGATCGGCGCGAGCTTCAGCAGGGCGACGCCGCCCTCCAGCCGCTCGATCCGGGGCACGCCGCCGAGCGAGAGGTCGGCGGCCCGCGCCAGTTCGGCGAGGACGGCGCCGTCCTCCTGCTCCGTCGGGATCGCGTGCGGGTGGAACTTGAGCCGCAGGTGGCCGTCGCCGTTGACGGACTGGAGGTCCTCGGTGACCAGCCAGCCGAGCGTCTCGGGGTCGCCGGCCTGGTGGTAGCGGCCCCGGGACAGCGCGTCGTCGAGGCCCCGGGCGATCCGCTCGCCGATCTCGGGGAAGACGTAGAGCCCGGCCGTGAGCCGGCTCACCTCGGTGACGATCCCGGTGATCTCGGCCGACTGGAGCTGCGCCATCTGCTGTCCCCCGCTGGTGATGCTCGGTCAGGTCGCGACGAGTAGAGCACGCGGCTTGCGAAAGCGTCAATAAAATTGGACGCTTTGCGCATGGACGACCAGCAGCGGGAAGACCGGCCCCAGGAGCACGAGTCCCACGCCCCCCAGCCGGAGGGCCAGCAGCCCGAGGACCATGAGCTGACCATCGAAAGCCCGCAGCAGTACAAGGCGCTCTCCCACCCGCTGCGCCAACGGCTGCTGCTGGCACTCGGCGGGCAGCCCGCCACGGTCGGCCGACTGGCGGCGCTGTTGGACAGCCGCAAGGGCACGGTGGCGCACCACCTCAAGGTGCTGCAGGAGGCCGGCGTCGTCCGCATCGTGGAGACCCGGAAGGTGCGCGGCGGCAGCGAGCACCTCTACCAGCGCACCACCCGCCGGATCGCCGTCACGGAGCGTGGCGCCGGACGCGACGCCGGGCCGACCACCGCCCTGCTCAAGGCGGTGGCCGAGGAGTGCGCCAACGCCCCGCAGGAGCCGGTGCTGGTCCTGCGGCACCTGCGGCTGACCGCCGACCAGGCCGCGCGCCTCGGCGCCACCCTCCAGGCCCTGGTCGCCGAGGCCGCCGAGGCCCCGCCCGGCGAGCCGGTGCACGGCGTCCTGGTGGCGCTCTACGAACAGGCCGCCGGACGCGACGACTGACCGCCGCGCCCCTACCGGCCCCGCTCCCCCGCCCTTCTACTCCGTCGCCGTCCGTACCGCCAGGGCCGCCTCCCGGACGTCCGGCTGCGGGTGGCGGCGCAGGGTACGGAGCAGTGCTCGCCACTGCGAGCGCCAGCCGGTGCGCGGGCCCAGGGCATGGGCGAGACCGACCGCGAACAGGCCTTGGGTGTGGCCGCCGTGGGCTGCGAGCCGTTCGGTCACGGTGTGCAGGACCGCCGGGTCGCCCGGGCGGCGAGGCGTGTTGAGCCGGCTCCGCAGGGCCTCGGCCGTGCGGGCGGCCAACACCGGGCGGTCACTGTGCAGGGCGGCCAACCGGTCCAGTTCGGCGAGGAGATGGTCCTGGGTGGTGTCGAACTCCAGGGTGGCGGTCAGGAATTGGATGGCCTTGGGTATGAAGTCAGGTTCGGTGGAGAGGAGTTCGGCTGCCTCCCCGACCGCCTTCAGGCCCTCCGCCGACGGGCGGTCGGCCACGCCGGCGGCGAGCCGGGCGACCAGGTGGTCGATCCGCTGCCGGGCCGGCCGGTCCCGGTCGGCGGCCGCGTCCAGTCCGCCGCCACCGTCGCCGTCCCCATCCCCGTCCACGTCCCCGTCCTCCCGCTCCGGGGCTCCCGCGGCCGACGCCTCGCTCGCCAGCAGCTGCGCCAGCGCCTCGGTCAGCCGGCGGCCCGTGCCGCCGACGGCGAGCGCGGCCAGGCCGGCTGCCGCGGCCCGCCAGGAGGAGCGGTTGGCGAGGTCGACGGTGCCCGCCAGCAGCAGCTCCTCCGCTTCGGGGTACCAGGGCGACCAGGCGGCCAGCAGGTCGAGCGCGACCTGGGCGGTGTGCGGGTCGTCGCCGCTCGCCACCCGGGCCACCAGCGCGGCGTAGCGGGGGCGGTCGGTGGTCGGCAGGTCCAGCGGCCGGGTGCGCAGGACGGCGGACCGGGCCACGGGGGCACCCGTCGCGGCGTCTTCGAGCAGCCGCCAGGCCGCGGGTGCGGGGAGCAGGTCGACGGTGGCGGCCACGACCGCAGCCCGGACGTCACGGTGTTGGC
The DNA here is from genome assembly GCF_042885595.1 of Kitasatospora sp. NPDC058046. NCBI lineage: Bacteria > Bacillati > Actinomycetota > Actinomycetes > Kitasatosporales > Streptomycetaceae > Kitasatospora > Kitasatospora sp. NPDC058046. The sequence continues at coordinate 128,674 of NZ_JBHVRS010000012.1, read as the reverse complement.
CGGGCAGGTCGTGGGCCTCGGCGAGGAGTGCGCCTGCGGTGTCCACTGGCAGCAGCCGGGCGGCCAGCCGCACCAGCTCCTTCCGGCTGGTGACCTTCGCCCCACCGCCGCCGGCCGCCCCTCCACCGGCTTCCGCGGCCCCGTCCGCCGTCGGCAGCAGCACCGCCCGCAGCATGCCCGCCAGTCGCGACGGCGCGACGAACCCGGCGGCCCGCCCGGCCGCGTACAGCGCGACCCGCGCCCGGTCGTTCCCGGCCTGGGCGAGCAGCAGGGGCAGTGCCTCGGCGGGCCGGTCGGTCCAGATCAGGGCTCCGAGCGCGGCCTCGGCGAGCACGGTGTCCGGGGAGTCGACGTACGGCCGGACGGTGGCGAAGCCGCGCTCGGGGACCGCCACCACGGTGCGCAGGTGTCCGGCCCGTACCTGCCGGGGCAGCGAGGCGTCGGCCGCGGCTGTCGCCAACAGGCGTGCGGCAGCGGCCTGTTGGGCGGGTGTCCAGCCCTCGATCCCGTCGACCGGCGGCAGCCAGTGCGTCCCCGCCGCCAGGAAGCGCCCGTACGGCGGGGTGTCGGCGAGGACGGTGTCCAGCAGGTCGGTGCGCCCGCGGGCCAGCACCCGGAGCACCGGCGGCAGGACGGCGGCCGACGGTTCCAGTTCCAGCACCCGTGCCACCCGTTCGCCGCGGGTGGCCGGGTCCGCGAGCCAGTACCGGACGGCCTGGATGAAGGTCGCGTTGTCACCGAACTGGATGGCCTCCCAGAGGAGTTCCTGCAGTTCGGGCAGGTGGTGGGCACGCCGGCCCAGGGCTCCGGCCAGGGCGAAGGTCAGCGTGTGGTCGACCCGGTCCGCGCCGGCCGCCAGCCACGGGCGCAGCGCCTCGAAGACCTGTGCCTCCTGTCCGCGCCGGAGCACGGTGTCCAGTCGGCCCAGCGGAACGCTGCCGAGCGTCCCGGAGAGCTGCCGCAGGGCGGCCAGGGCCCAGCCCAGTAGCGGCTGTTCACCGCTCACCGCGTGCTCCCGTAGGACGCCGAGGGCCAGGTCCGAGAGCGCTCGGCGGGTCTGCCAGGAGGTGTCCCGGGCCTCGACGGCGTCAGTGACGATCCGGCCGAGGGCGGCGGCCGCCGCCTCCCCCCGGAAGAGCGCGGGCGGGACCTCGGCCAGCGCGACCAGGGCCGGGGAGCGGACCGGATCCTGCTCGTTGCGCAGCCGCAGCAGGTCGTCGAGGAGTTCGCCGACGGCGGCCGGCTCGCCCGACCGGGCCGCGTTGCGGACCAGCAGCGGGTAGGCCAGCGCCCGGTCCTCCGCGGCCGGCCGCCGGGTGGCGGCGAGCAGCCGCGGCCGGGCCTCGGCCACCGGCAGGTGGGCGACGTGGGCCAGCACGACCGACCACGCGGCGCCGCGCTCGGCGGCCTGCGCGGCCATCCGCCGGGCCTCGGCCTGCGCCCGTCGGCGGGGCAGCGCGTCGAGCACGGCCCCGGACAGCTCGCTGCGGCTGAGGTCCCGGTCCGCGGTGACGAGGTCGTAGAACGCCTCGCGCCGGGACGGCGGCAGGGCGCGCAGCAGCCGGGCGAGCCAGATCGGGGCGGTGCTCCAGGCCCGGCCGAGGTCCGGCAGCTCGGGCGGGTCGAACCGGGCGACCCGGGTCAGCGCGCTGCGGGAGATCGACGCGGTGGCCGCGCGTTCGGGCGGCGCGATCAACCGGATGGTCCGGCCGGGCGCGGCGGTCAGCAACCGGCCCAGGCACCCCTGCACCGGCTGCGGCAACCACGTGGGGCAGTGGCGTTCCAGCAGGTCCAGCACCCGCTCCGGTCGGTGCCCGGCGGCGGCCGCCAGGACGTCCGCGTTGCGCTGCCACCAGGCGGGGCGGGCCGGCTCGGGCAGTTCGGCGAGCTGGCGGGCCACCTCGTCCAGCAGCAGGTCGGGGTGGCGGCGGGCCAGGGTGCTCCAGTGCGTCACGGCGAGGAACAGCCCGGGCAGGTACCGGGCGACGGTGTCGGGCCCGCAGCCCGGCAGCAGCCGGGCCGCCGCCGCGTCCCCCCACGCCTGCCGGACGGGGAGCAGCAGCCGCTCCGCCAGCGCGGTGCGCCCGCGGGCGACGATCAAGGTGGTGAGCCGGTGGCGCAGGACGGCGGGCGCGTCGGCCATCGCCGCGGCCAGCAGCTCGTCCGCGACCGGCAGGTGGAGTGCGGCCTTCAGGGCCTGGCGGCTGACCGCCGGGTCGGGATCGGTGAGCCGCGCGGCGACGAAGGCGCCGTCCCCGGCGATCGTGGCGGCGACTCCGGCCAGCCCTCGGCCGTAGGCGCCGCGCTTGTCGAGTTCCGACAGCAGCGGGCCGAACCGCTCCGGCCCGTCGCCCTCGTTCGGTCCCTCCGCTGCCCGTTCCTTCGTCCAGGCGGCGAGGCGCCGCATCCGGGCGGGGTGGGCGAGCGGGGCGAGCTCGGCGAGGAGGTGGTCGACGGCTTCGGCCGGGCTGTGCGGTGCACTGGACATGCGGGCCATTCAACAGGCCGGCCGCCCCCGCGGTCGCAGGGTTTTCCGGGTGGACCGGCCGAGGGTCCGGGAGGCGGCCCAGGAGACGGGTGCGCCGACGGCCGCCGGCGAGCACCCGCGCCAACCGCTTTGCCCTCAGAACAAAGTAGGATGATTCGACTCCCGCTACGCGCGAAGAGTTCCACAAATATCTTATTTGACCGATTTACCTCCCGCTTCACACGCACGGAGCCACCCTCATGGACAATCCGTCCACCGACGCCAACGACGGCGCGATCGAGACCCGCGGCATTGAGCCTGTCCCCGACCACGAGCGCCGGGGCAGAGTCCGCGAGCTCTTCCCGACCTGGGTCGCGGCGAACATCAGCGTCCTGCTCCTCACCATGGGTGCGGCCCTGGTGGTGTTCAACCACTTGAACTTCTGGCAGGTCCTGGTCGTCGCCGCGTGCGCCGCCCTCATCTCGTTCGGCATGGTCGGCGTGCTGTCGGTCTCCGGAAAGTGGGGCGGAGCCCCGGGCGCGACCCTCTCCCGGGCCACCTTCGGGGTGCGCGGCAACCTCTTCCCCGGCGCGATCCTCTGGATCGCCCGGTTCGGCTGGGAGACGATCAACGCCGTCACCGGCGCCTACGCCGTGCTGACCGTCCTCGACCTGGTCTTCGGCGTCAAGAGCAACACCGCGCTGATCGTGATCACGCTCTTCGCCTTCGTCGCCTGCACCTTCCTGGTCTCCGGCATGGGCCGGAAGGCGCTGAACGTCTGCAACACCTGGTCGACGTACCTCTTCGGGGTCTTCAGCGTGCTCGTGCTGGGCTACCTGGTCGCGACCATGAACTGGAGCGAGGTCTTCTCCAAGCCCGCGGGCACCACCGCGATGATGATCGCCGGCATCGGGACCATCGCGGCCGGCGGCATCAGCTGGGTCCCCACCGGCCCGGACTTCGCCCGCTACCTGCCGCACGCCGCCTCCGGCCGGAAGATCGTCGGCGTGACGGTCTCCGGCGCCGGCCTGGTCATGGTGCCGATGGTGCTGATGGGCGCCGTGATGGCGGTGGCCTCGCCCGGCCTGGCCGAGGCCGCGGACCCGGTCTCCTTCCTCGGCGACCTGCTGCCGACCTGGCTGGCCGTGCCCTACCTGCTGACCGCGATCGTGGGCATGCTGCTGATCAACAGCCTCTCCATGTACTCGGCCGGCTTCACCGCGCAGACCATGGGCGTGAAGCTGCCGCGCGCCATGGCCGTCAGCATCAACGCCGTGATCTCGCTGGTCGGCGGCCTGCTGCTGATGCTGGTCGCCAAGAGCTTCCTGGGCTCGTTCATCACCTTCCTGATCCTGCTCGCCGTCTCCTTCTCGGCCTGGATCGGCGTCTACGCGGTGGACATGTACCGGCGCCGCTCGCGCGCGGTGCGCTACGACGCCGCCGCGCTCATGGACACCAGCAGGAAGAGCCGCTACTGGTACACGGGCGGCTTCTGCTGGCAGGCGATGGTCTCCTGGGTGCTCGCGCTGCTGGCCGGGCTCGCCTTCACCAAGTGCGACTGGTTCGCCGGCCCGTTCTCCGGCACCTTCGTCGGCAAGTACGGGCTCGCCTGGGCGGCGACCATCGTGATCTCCGGCGTGATCATGGCCGTGCTCCCGACCCCCCGGGAGAACACCTCCGGCACCGACGAGCAGCCTGCCGAGCAGGCCGCTGAGCAGGCCGCCACCGTCTGACCGCACGACCACGCCCCGGACCGCCCGGCGGTCGGCTCACCCGAGCCGACCGCCGGGCGGCTCCGTTTCGGCGGCCCACCGGTGGCTCCAGGCGGTGAGCGGGCCGAGGGCGGTGACGAGGTCGGCGCCGAGCGGCGTGAGCCGGTAGGCGTCGTCGTGCGGGGCGAGCAGACCGGCCTCGGTCAGCCCGGCGATGCGGGTGCTGAGCACCCCCGAACAGCTACGGGCGACCGCCGCCGATCCCGGGCCGGGCCCTTGCCGCCATAGAGGAAGTAGTCGTACCACTTCACCTACGACGAGATCACTCTCAGCGGGACGGCTCACGCCACCAAGCTCTGCGCGCAGAGGTTGCGCGCGGTGCCCCACCCGTACGTGGGGCACCGCGCCTCGTGGGATTCCAGGAAGTCGAACCACACGACCTTGCCCACCCCTTCCACCGGATGCCAGCCCCACGCATGAGCCAGCGCCTCGACGAGGATCAGCCCACGTCCACTGGTCGCTTCCGGATCCGCTCCACCGCGTTCGAACGCCGGGTTGGAATCCGCGACCTCAACACGCAGCCGCTCGCCCGCGCGGCGAACGGTCACCGTGCAGCGTGCCTTCGAGTGCTCCATCGCATTCGCGATCACCTCGCTCGCACAGAGCTCCAGCTCTTGCAGTGCTTCCCCGGAGAGCGGCACATCCCAGAAGCGGACGATGTCCATCACCAGCCTCCGCGCCGGCGGCACGGCCGCGCTGTCCGGCGGGACATCCCACCCCAGGGGCACCGGAAACCGAGCGGTCTTGAGCGGGCTGACGATCATCTTCCACCCCATTGCTCCTCCATCACCGGATATGAGCGATCGACATGGCGGGGTTCTGCTCCACCTCGTGGGCGGCATGGCTGTCGGCCTGCGTAAGCGAGGCCGCCAACAGCACCCTCCGTCATGGCTGCAACACTGACCGTAGTCGCAGAAAAACTGCGAGTCAAGGAAAACTACTACTCGCAGAGCTTCGCCTAGTCATGCAAGACTCAGCCAACGTCGGAAGGGGAGTCGTCACCATGGGATTCGGTCTTGTCGTCCGCTTCGTCGCCCACAGCGCGGAAGCCGCTCGTGCCTTCGACCGGTTGGCAGAGAAGGCACTTGAGGGCATCCGCGCCAAGGAGCCCGGCACTCTCGTGTACGTCAACCACGCCGTACCGGAGGAGCCCACCGTCCGCGTCTTCTACGAGCTGTATGCGGACCGCGAGGCCTTCGAGGAGCACGAGCGACAGCCGCACGTCCAGGCCTTTCTCGCCGAACGCGCCCAGTACCTCGCCTCCTTCGACGTCACATTCCTCGAGGAGATCTCAGGTAAGGGCTCCTCTCCGGACCAGGCCTCCCGGTGAGTCCGGACGAGCGGCGGGCGTTCGGAGCCCGGGTCGCCCAACTTCGCAAGAGCCGTGGCTTGCGGCAGGATCAACTCGCCGCCGTCATCAACCGCACCGCCAGCTGGGTGTCCCAGGTCGAACGTGGCGTTCAACCCGTAGTCCGGCTCGATGTACTCCAGCTCCTTGCGGACGGGCTCGGCGTCTCAGTCCAGACCCTGCGGCCTGACGCCCCTCCACCAGCTTCCGCGTCACGGCCCGAACCGGACCAGCCCAACGACCTCGACATGGCTCGCCTGTCGCTCTCCGGTCATCCCGCGCTGGACAGCCTGCTCAGGACCCGCCCGCAGGTCGAACGTGTCGATGCCGAGCAATTGACCGCCGCCGTGGATGAGCTCTGGGACCTGACACACGCTGCACGGTTCGCCGAACTGAGCACGGCCATCGTCGGCACTCTGCCGAAGTTGGAGCGGGCAGCGCGGACCGCACCAAGTGAATCCCGCCCCGCCATCCATCTCCTGCTGAGCCAGGCGTACCAGGCGATGGCTGCGGCCTTCGTGCGCCAGGACGAGCCCGATGCGGCCTGGGTCGCTGCCGATCGGGCCATCCGTGCCGCCGAGCAGTCCGCACATCCGCTCCATGTGTTCGCGGGCATCTTCCGGCTGGCCCACGCCTTCGTCCGACTTCGTCGGCTGGATCAGGCCGAACACGCGGCCACGAGCGCCGTGGCCGTCCTCACCGAGCACATCACGTCAGCCAACCCGCCACACCCCGAAGCACTATCGGTCCTCGGTTCGCTGCACCTGGTCCTCGCGTTGACCGCGGCTCGCGCCGGCCAACGCGAGCGGGCCCGGACGGAACTGGCGAACGCCCGCGCGGTCGCAGCTCAACTCGGCGAGGACCGCAACGACTTCAACCTGGAGTTCGGCCCTACCAATGTGGAGGTACAGGCCGTCTCGACAGCGGTCGATCTCGGCGACGCCGGCGAAGCCCTGGACCTGGGTCGGCAGATCGATGCCGAACAGCTGTCACCCGAACGCAGATCGCGACTCCTGATCGACCTGGGACGGGCACACGCCCAACGACGCCACCTCGGCGAGGCCTTGGACTGTCTCCTCCGGGCCGAGGAAGTGGCCCCGGAGAGCATCCGCAGCCACGCGGCAGCCCGGGAGACGATCCATGAGCTCGTCGTCATCGCGGGTCGAAACGCCCCGTCGGAGCTGGTGAAGCTCGCAAAACGCGCGAACGCGACGGGCTGAGAGCGAAGTTCAGGCCGCAGCCCGACGACGTGCCCTGGCAACGATCTCGGCGGCTACGCGAGAGTGGACCGACCGAGTCCACGCCCAGGGAGAAACCCAGTGACGATAGCCCTCCGCCGCTACGAGGCCGGCGGTCTTCCCGCCGACCACGCGCAGTTGCTCATCGACATCCACGCGGATGCCTACCGGGACCAGGCCGACGACCCCTTCGTCCAGCGCTTCCCGTGGTTTGCCAAGCACTGGACCTCCCGGCCCGGCTACAGCTGCGTCATGGCCTACGACGGTGACGAGCCGATCGGCTATTCCTACGGTGCGCGGCAGGAGTTCGGCCGCGAGTGGTGGCGCCAGCACATGCCGCCGCCCGCCGACACGTCGACGTTCGCCGTCTCCGAGGTCATGGTGCGCCCCGACTGGCGGAAGCTGGGCATCGCCGAGCAGACGCACGAGGCACTGTTGTCCGGACGGGACGAGGCGCTGGCCGTTCTCTATGTCGACGTGACCCACCCTCGTGTCCAGGCCATGTACGAGCGCTGGGCGTACGAGAAGGTCGGCGAGCACCGGCCGTTCGAAGACGCTCCGCTCTTTGCCGTCATGGTCCGCACTCTGCGCTGACCGGCCGGTCCGCACAGCCATGCCCGCCGTGCTCGGGGCGAGCACGGCGGGAATGACCGCGGACCTCAGTGGCGGTGGTGGTTGTCGGGCTGGGCGGGGTCGCCTGGGTGTTCCAATCCCTCGGCCAGGGTGAGGCGTTGGGCGCGCTCGTGGTCGAGCCAGCGGACGAATGCTGCTCGGCGGGCGGCGGCGCGGAGGGTGGGGGTGGGGTCGTCGCCTTCCGGGGTGGTGTGGGTGGCGAGGAGGGCTGCCGTCCAGGGACCGGTGGTGACCCACGCGCCGGGTGGGGCTGTGCGGAGGGCTTCGGCGAGGGCGACGGGGAGGGTGGTGGGGTCGGCTTCCAACTCGCCGTCGGGGAGAGCGAGGTGCCAACTCTCGGTCGCCGGGCGGGCGGTCAGGGTGCGGTAGTGGGCGATGTCCTCGGGTGAGGGGTCGATGTCGGCCGTCACGGCGTCGTAGACGGCGCGGACGGCGGCGTTGCCCTCGTAGGCGGCCGCTGTGATGGAGCCGAGTTCGACGGCGGCCTGTTGGTCGAGGCGGGCGGGGCCGGAGGTGTCGACGGGCAGGTCGCGTTCGGCGGCGACTGCCTCGCAGAGGGCTTCGGTCAACAAGACCTGCGCGACCCAGCGGGTCAGCTGGCGGTCCTCCGAACTGCCTGGTTGTGGCAGGGCGGTGGCGCGCGGGCCGTTCCGGAGGGCGGCGAGGCGGTGGTCGAGGGCCGCACGTGGGAGGGGGCGACCGTCGAGGAGGCCGAGGGTCATGCTTCCACCACCAGGGCGACGGTCGGGGCGTACTGGCAGCGGCCGAACCACATGACCTTCGCCAGGGCCCAGTACGAGCCCGGGTCGGTGGATTCGGCGACGGAGACGGCGAATTCGACCACCGACGAGCTGCCGGCCGGGACGGTGAAGCCGCGGACGGGGTCGGCGATGACGTCCCAGGTGCCCCAGGGAGAGACGAGTTGCAGCTCGCCCCGGATCTCGCCGCGGGTGCGGTTGGTGAGGGTGAGGGAGAGGGCGGTGCGGCTGCCGGGGACGACGTGCAGGGTCTCGGTGGAGACCTCGACGTCCAGGCCGGTGTCGCGGCCGCTGGTCGCCTTGGTGCCCTGGGCGATCGTCCAGTCCTCGGGGGTGTCGCCGGGGACGGGCAGCAGGTCGGGCAGGTCGCCGACGGCGATGGTCACCACGTCCTCGATCTGCTGGCCGTCGTGCTCGATCCGGACGGCGGCGAAGTGCAGCCCGGGCTCGGCGTCGGCCGGCGGGGTGAGGGTCACCGGGAAGCGCAGGTGGCCGTCGGGTGCGAGCCGGTACGGGCGGCTGCCGAGGCTCGTGGTCCAGCCCTCGGGCGGGAGTACGACGGCCGTGCCCTCGACGGCCGCGTCCCGCAGCTGGGAGGAGAGGGCGACCGAGAGCGTCACCGGCTCCCCCGCCGTCCGCAGCAGTCCGGGCGAGGCGCCGACGGACACCGGGAGGTAGCCGAGTGGTGCCGGGCCCCGGTTGTGGAGCCAGTAGCGGGCGTGGACGGGCTGGGCCGTCTCCGCCACCGGACCGAGGTCCGTCTCACCCTCCGGGGCCGTGACGGCCGGGGAGGCGAGCAGGGTGGCGATCTGCGAGCCGGCGAGGTCGAGGGCGGGGCCGTCGGCCGGGCGCGGGCGTTCCAACAGGTCGGCGGCCCGTACGTCGTCCAGGCCGAGTGCGCCGGTGAGCTTCGCCGTCCGACCGAGGCCGGTCGACTCGACCAGCCGGACGGTGAGTTCGCTGCCGAGCGGCGCGGCCGAGCCGTGCGCGATCGGGTTGCCGCTCGGCTTGAGGGTGCCGAGCAGCACCTCGCGCTGGGGTTCGACCCGCAGCCAGGAGAGGGTGGCCGGCAGCGGTCCCTCCTGGGCGGGGGCGATCCGGGCGTACAGCGGGTGGTTGAACTCCTGGCCCTGGGCGGGCAGTGTCTGGTCCCGCCAGTCGCCGTCGCCTCCGACCAGTGCGTAGCTGAACTCGTGTGTCCAGTGCTGGAGTTGGAAGGAGGCGCCGTCGGGCAGGGTGCGCCGGGGCGGGTCGATCCAGACGCCGGACGGCCAGCCGGTGCAGGAGCGCATCAGCGACAGGTGCAGCGCGCCGGTGGTGTCGACGGCGAAGCCGGGCAGGCCGAAGCTCAGCAAGGCCACGGTGTGGTCGGCGAGTTGGTCCTGGACGGCGGACGGGCAGACGGCGGTGATCCGGGCGTCGGCCAGGTCGTCGACCAGGGCGGAGGGGTCGGAGACGATCAGTGCCGGCAGTGCGCGCAGGTCGCGCAGGTCGGCGTCCGGGCGCCAGACCTCGGTGAGCGGGGTCGCCGCCGGTACCCAGACCGCGCCGTGCGTCTTCAGGGCGGCCGCGTACTCCTCGCCCGCCAGGTCGATCAACTCCCGTGCCACCGGGTTGAGGTCCGGCGAGCCGACCACGATGCGGAAGTCCGGCAGGTTGGAGTCCACGTCCAGCCAGCCGTACCGCGCCCAGTCGGCGCCCGAGGTGGTGGCGGTGACCCCGACCCGTGCCAGCGCGACCACCAGGGGGCGGGCGTCGGCGGCGTCGTCCAGGGTGGGGACGACGACCTCGGCCACGCCGAGGGCGCGCGAACCGGTCACCGTCCCCGTGCTGTCGGTCAGTTCGGCCCGCGCGGTGGCGCCGAGGCCGAACCAGGTGTTGGCCGGGTTGTCCAGGGTCCACGGCGCCTCCGCCGAGTCCACGTCCGGCATCGCGAAGCCGCGTCCGACGACCGCGCCCGCGACCTCGCTGACCGGCAGGCCGCCGGGGACGTCCACCGGGAAGCGCAGCCGCAACAGCCGGTCGGCGCCGGAGTAGTCCACCACTCGGGTGCGGCAGTCCACCCGGTCGAGGCCGCGCCAGAGGGTGACGGTCTGCTCGTACCGGACGCCGTCGACGGTGCCGTCGATCAGCAGGCGCTCGCCGAGCGGCCCGGTCTCCCGGCGGACGGCGGCGTCGGCTCCCCCGGAGCCGGTCACCGGTCCGCTGGGCACCAGGTGCCAGGGGCCCTCGCCGAAGTCGGGGTGCTGCGGGTACTCCTCGTACACGCGCAGCTCGTTGCCGATCCGGCCGTCCTGGATCAACTCCCGGTCGTACAGGAGGTCCTGAACCGAGCAGAGGCCGCCGCCGCGAGCCGGGTCGGCGGTCACCCGGTACCGGCCGTTGCCGATCGTCAGGCCCGGAGCCGCCGTCCACGGCTGCTCCGCCTCCCCCTCCACCAGTCGCCAGGTGCGCCAGCCGAGCGCGGGCACGTCGGCGGCGAGGAAGCGCAGGGTGCCCCGGTCGACGGCGCTGGGCACGGGCGAGCCGGCGTCGTCCAGCACCCTCACCGAGTCGGTGCCGGAAGGGAGTTCGACACTCACCAGGTCGGTCCGGTCGAAGGAGAGCGTGTTGGCGACCACGACGGCCTGCCCCGCGCCCGCCGTGGAGATCCGCGCGGTCAGCGCGTCCAGCGCCGCGTCCCGGACGCCGGAGGCCAGGTCGTACGCCTCCCGCCAGCCGCCGAGCAGGTCCAGGTACACCTGGTCGGACTCGGAGCCGGTGATCGCGTCGTGGTGGGCGCCGTAGGCGAGTTGGCGCCAGGCCTTGTCGAGCGCCGCGGCCGGGTAGCGGCCGAGGCCGTGCACGGAGGCGAGCGTGGCGAGCTTCTCGGCGTCCACGGCCGCGACCTCGCCGGCCCGTTGGGCCTGCTTGGTGTCGATGTACGAGACGTCCTTGCCGGTGTACACCGGGTTCATGTCGCGGGTCTGCGGGCTGGGCCGCCGGCCGGTGGCCGCCAGCTCGGCGCGGACGGCGTCGAGGAAGTCGCGGGGGGTGGCGCAGACGAACCGGGGCCAGAGGTACTTGGCGGCCCAGGAGCGGTGGATCTCGGTGACCCACTTGTTCGGCGGGGTGTAGTCCGTGCCCACCGGCAGCAGCAGGTTCTTCGTCGCGCCCACGGGCTTGAGCTTGCGGTACAGCTCGTAGACGGCCTGTTCGGCGGTGGCGAGGTCCGGGGAGGAGTCCATCCACCAGCCGGCCGAGTAGTGGTGCGGCATGTAGTGGGTGAGCACGCCGTCCCCGCCGGGGGCGATCCACTCGAACTCGCTCGGGAACTGCATCACCCGGGCGTCGTCCTTGGCCTCGCGGAAGTTCTTCTGGATCGGGCCCCACTGGTGGAAGGGGCCGCGCGCCCAGGCGCTGCCGGTGAGGCCGGCCGCGGCGAGGTGGCCGGGGAACTGCGGGTCGTGCCCGAACACGTCGAGCTGCCAGGCGGTGCGGGGGTCGCCGCCGAGGATGTCGCGCTGGTAGCCGATGCCGTAGACGATGTTGCGGATGGTGGTCTCGGCGCCGGTGAGGTTGGTGTTCGGCTCGTTGTAGGTGCCGCCGACGAGTTCGACCTGGCCGCGTTCCAGCAGCTGCCGCAGGGTCTCGCGGCGCTCCGGGTGCTGGTCGAAGTACGGCTTCAGGTAGTCGACTTCGGCGAGCACGAACTTGTAGACCGGGTCCCGCAGGGCGAGGTCCAGGTGCGCGTCGACGAGGGCGAAGCCGTTGCGCTCCCACAGCGGCCGGGTGGTGGCGTCGGCGGAGAGCAGTTCCCACGGGGAGGTGTAGGCGGCCTGGGTGTTCCACCAGACCGGGTCGTAGTGGAAGTGCGAGACCAGGAACATCGTCCAGCCGGGCTCGGCGACCTCGACCACGGATTCGGCGGTGGCGTCCGACAGGGATTCGGCGGTGGCGTCGGAGGCCCGGACGGTGACCGGGAGTCGGTCGCCGGGCGAGGCCCCGCCGATCTCCAGCGGGACCTCGACCAGGCCCGTGCCGGTCGCCTCGCCGCGGACGCCCGGGCCGCTGACGGTGATCCGGGCGGCCGGGCCCTCCAGCGTGACCCGCAGCACTTGGCGCGGGGCGTCCTCGGGGCCGACGAACAGATCGGTGCTCTCGACGGCGGTGATGGTGACCGGCACGGGGGTGCTTCCTTTCCTCGAACAGGGCGGCGCGGGACAGCGCGGGACAGCGGGAGGGCAGCGCGGGCTACGCGCCCCAGGCCTCGAACTCGTAGACGCGGGCGGCCGGATCACCGTTCTGGGTCGGCGTGTTGACCACCAGCCGGACGTAGCGGGCGGCGGTGTCCACCGGGTGGGTGGTGGTGCCGGCCGTGTTGCCGGTGACGTCGGCGACGGTCGTCCAGGGGTCGTTGGCGCCCGAGCGGACCTGGATGGTGAAGTCGCGGGTGTTGAACGAGGCGCTCTCGCCGCCCGCCGCCGCGTGCTTGACCACGAACTTCGACAGCTGCTTCGCCGAACCGAGGTCCACCTCCAGCCACTTGGCGGAGGTCAGCGCGCACCACTTGTCGCCGGTCCCGCCGCTGACGCTGCCGTTGACGGCCTTGGCCGGGCCCTCGTTGGCGTTGCACTGGCCGGAGGCGGTGGCCGGGCGGTTGAGCGCCAGGTTGGTGGAGGTCGGCGGGGTGCTGTTCCAACCGACGGTCGTGGACGCGGCGGTGGAGCGCCCGTAGGTGGTGGACACCGCCTCGACGTCCAGCGTGGTGGCGTTCTCGCCGCCCGCCCGGTCGAGCCGCCCGACGAAGTACGCGTCGTTGGGCGTGGCGCCGAGGAAGCTGCGGCTGCCGTCCGCGTTGCGGCGGTACACCTCGTAGTGGTGCACGTTGCCGCCGGGCGCCGCCGTCCAGGACAGCCGCAGCGACTGGCTGGAGCCGGCCGTCACGTCGCTCGCGCCGAGCACGGTGAGTCCGGCCGGTGCCGCCGGGGTCTCCACCGAGCCGTCGTAGACGGCGAGTTGGCCGACCCGGAGGTCGTACGAGGGGTCGCTCCCCTCGACCCGCAGGGCGATCTGGGCGATGGTGCGGCCCGCGTACGGGGAGAGGTCGAGGGTGTGCCGCTCCCAGCCGGTGCCGGCGTTGGCGCCGACGTCGACCGTGGTGAAGCTGCTCGGGGAGTCCGTGAACGACACCGCGGCCTTGAGCTTCGTGGGCCCGGCGGCCGGGGTCTTGACCACCAGGCCCAGCCTGGTGTTCGTGGCGACGGGCAGCTTGGTCTGGTACAGCCGTACGGTGTTGGCGGCGTCGAGCTTTCCGCTCAACCGCAGGGAGGAACCGCCCTGATAGGCGTCGCCGAAGTCGACGGACGGGGTGAGCCTGCTGCCGGTCGAGTCGACCATCCAGCGGTAGGTGGGCGGGACGTCCTGGAGCGAGAGGTTGTTCCAGCCGCCGGTGGCGACCCGGGTGCCGGCCGCGTTGTAGAAGTCGCCCTGCCCGGTGTCGAAGGTGGTGACGAACGGCTTGGCGGTGATCGGCGAGGATTCGGCGACGTAGCCGGCCAGGCCGGGCCAGCTCGCCGAGAGGTCGGTCCGGGACGGGTCGTTGTTGGCGCCGACCCAGTAGCGGGCGTCCTTGGCGTAGAAGTCGGCGCGGTCGGTGGCGGACTTCCAGGTCCACTCGGGGCGGTAGAGGCCGAGCGAGGTGGTGTGCGGCTGCCCGGACGGGAAGAGGGCGGACCAGTTCACGCCGGTGTTGTAGCCGTTGGCCTCGGTGTCGATGCCGGAGTAGAGGTCGTACTCGCTGCGGCCGAGCTGCCGGGCCAGCGCCCGGGAGGAGTTGAGGCCGCTCGCCGACCAGTCGAAGTTCAGGAACATCGAGTCCGAGGTGCGCTTCGAACCGTCCTGCAGGAAGGGCGAGTTGGCGGAGGTGAGGGCGTTCTGCCAGTTCACCCCGCCGGAGGTGGTCATCGCGTCGTACCACATGAACTCGGTGCCGCTCTGCGCCTTGGTGTACTGCATCAGGTTGCGCAGCTCGCCCGCCAGGGCCGAATCGCCGCCGCCGGTCTCCTGGTTGATGAACCAGCCGTCGAAGCCGTAGTACTGCGCGGCCTGGACGAGCTTGTCGGCGACGGGGTAGCGGCTGCCGGACTTCTGGACGAAGTCGCGCACCCACTGGAGCTGTCCGCCGTACGCGCCGGGCGGGAAGAAGACCGTGCCGTACACCTTGACGCCGTTGCGGTGGGCGGCGTCGATCACGGTCGGGTTGGGGGCGAGGATCAGGCCCTCGCCGGCCGAGCCGCCCCAGAACACCAGCTTGTCGACGTACTGCCAGTAGCCGAAGGCGTAGTAGTTGGGGTCGGCGGAGCCCTGCGAGGGGTTGTTGGAGGTGGGGCCGAAGGAGACCAGCGAGGCGATCTTCCCTTCGCCGGTCCGGGCGTTGGGGTTGGCCCGCAGCGCCGGGTCGCTGGTGCGCGGCTGGAGCGGGACGCGGGAGCGGTTGAAGCGGGTGTCCGGGTCGGTGGCCGGGTCCCAGTTCAGGATGCTGTTGGGGTACCAGTACGAGGCGAAGGGCTGGTTGCCCTGGCCGGCGGTGGCGGCGGGTGCCGCGGCCGGCCCGGCGCCCGGTAGCGCGACCGGTGCCGGGTCGGCCCAGGCGGCGGGGGTGGCGGTCAGGGCGGCCGTCGCGAGGACGGCGCTGAGCAGCAGGGGGAGGCGTCGTGACATGCGGTGGCTCCGATCGAGCGGAGGAGGGTGGGGGCGGGCCCGCCGTCGCGGACGGGGGCCCGGCTGCATGCGGGCGTGCCGGTGCTGGAGCGTGTGGTGCCGGTGGTGGATCGGGTGGGGGTCGCGCCGCCGCCGGGCCCCCGGCGCACCGGAGCGGCGGCGCGGGGAGCGGGACGGTCGGCGGGACGGGCAGCGGGGGCCGGACGGAGTGCGGCGGAGCGGACCGAGCGGCTGCCGCTCGGCGCTGCGAGGCTAAACCGGTTCAGAACGGCTGTCAACGATGCGCGCGACAACCACTCCGGAGGGGGAAGTCCCGGGCGCGCCGGGCGGCGAGGTGGACTCCCGTACGGTCAGCCGCGGCGTGGGCATCTGGAGGTCCCGCCCCGCACCGGCCCCCTCCAGCGCCTCCAGCAGGCTGCGCGCGACCTGCTCGCCGAGCGCGAAGGTGTCCCGGCTGAGCGCGGTCAGCGGCGGGTGCACGATCCGGGCGAGCACCGAGTCGTCGAAGGAGACGATGGACAGCTCGCCGGGCACCGCGACCCCCATCTCCCCGGCCACGCCGAGCCCGGCGACGGCCATCACGTCGCTGTCGTAGACGATCGCGGTGGGCCGCCCGGCCCGGGACAGCAGCGTCCGGGTGGCGGCCGCGCCCTCGGCGTCGCTGAAGTCGGTGGGCACCGACACCGCCTCCTCCAGCCCGAGCCGGCGCGAGGCGTCGCGCAGCGCGCGGATCCGCCGCTGGGTGTGCTGGAAGTGCGGCAGCCCGGCGAGGTGGGCGATCCGCCGGTGGCCGATGGCGGCCAGGTAGTCGACGATCGAGAGCATCGCCTCCCGGTCGTCGGCCCAGATCCGCAGCTGGTTGCCGCCCTTGCCGGGCCCGCCCAGCACCACGGCGGGCAGCCCGAGTTCGTCCAGCACCGGCAGCCTCGGGTCCCTGACCTGGAGGTCGACCACGATGAAGCCGTCGACCCGGTGCTCGGAGGCCCAGCCCCGGTAGACCTCGATCTCGGCGGCGGTGTCCTCGACCACCATCAGGTGCAGCGCGATCGAGCTGGCCGAGAGCACCGCCTGGAGCCCGGACAGCAGTTGGCTGAAGAACGGCTCGACGCCGATGGTCCGGGCCGGCCGGGCGATCACCAGGCCGACGGCGTCGGACCTGGCTCCGCCGAGGGCCCGCGCGGCGCTGTGCGGGCGCCAGTTCATCTCCTCGGCGACCCGCAGGATCCGGGCCCTGGTCGCCTCGCTGACGCCCGGCCGGCCGTTGAGCGCGAAGGACACCGCGCCCTTGGAGACACCGGCCTGGCGGGCGATGTCGGCGATCGTCGGTCTGCCCACAGAACCCGACTCCTCTCTTGACATCCAAGTTTAGGCGGGAGCATAGTCCCTGGCATAGCTAGACCGGTTTAGTTAGTCAGGTTGCGGAATCCGACACAACCCCCGAGCTCGGCACGATCCCCCACCCACCCCCAGGACCGGGAGACCCTCATGCGAAGAATCTGGGCGGCACTGACCACGACCGCGCTCGCCACCGCCGCGCTCACCGGCTGCGGACTCGGCTCCGGCGACACCAAGGACAGCGACGCGGTGGCGAGTGCGGCCGCCACCGGCGAGGTCAAGGGCAAGGTCTCGATCCAGACCTGGTCGCTCAAGCCGAAGTTCACCGACTACATGCAGGGCGTGCTCGACGGCTTCAAGAAGAAGTACCCCGGCGTCGACGTCGAGTGGCTCGACCAGCCCGGTGAGGGCTACTCCGACAAGGTGCTCAGCCAGGCCGCCGCCGGCAGCCTGCCCGACGTGGTCAACCTCCCGCCGGACTTCGCCTTCCCGCTGGCGAAGAAGGACGTCCTGCTGGACATCGCCAAGGCCGACCCCAAGCTCGCCGAGGAGTACGTCCCCGGCGGCGTGGACGCCTACCGGTTCAACGGCTACCAGGGCACCTTCGGTTACCCCTGGTACCTCAACACCGATGTGAACTACTGGAGTTCCGAGCTCCTGACGAAGAACGGCCTGGACCCGCAGAAGCCCCCGGCCAGTCTGGACGAGCTGATCGCCCAGGCCCGGACGATGAAGGAGAAGTCCGGCGGCCAGACCTACCTGATGAGCCGCAAGCCGGGCATCGGGGACCTGTACAACATCGGCGTGAAGATCATGTCCGACGACGGCAAGTCCTTCACCTTCAACACCCCCGAGGCCGCCGCGCTGCTCGACAAGTACCGCGACGCCTTCAAGGAGGGCCTGATGCCGAACGGGGTGCTCACCGACACCTACGCCGGCAACTCCAAGCTCTTCAGCTCCGGCACGGTGGCCTGGACCACCGGTGGCGGCAACTACATCACCAGCCTCGCCACCGACAACCCGACCCTCGCCCCGAAGGTCGTCTCCTCCCCCGCGATGGCCACCCCGCCGCTGTACGTCCAGGGCCTGTCCATCCCGAAGAACACCAGGAACCCGGCCGCCGCGGTGGCCCTCGCCCGCTGGGTGACCAGCCCCGAGAACCAGGCCGCCTTCGCCCACCTGACCAGCGTGTTCCCGTCCACCAAGGCCTCCGCGAACGACCCGTTCTTCAGCAAGAGCGACGGCACCAACGCGGGCGACGCCAAGGTGACGGCCTTCGCCTCGCTCGCCAAGGCCAAGCTGATCCAACCGGTCGAGGTCGACGACGCGATGGGCACCATCATCAAGCAGCAGTTCGCGCTGGCCATCAGCGGCGACACCAGCTCCAAGCAGGCGCTGGACACCGCCGTCGAGCAGTGCAACAAGCTGCTCAAGGGCTGATCCGACGCCGCCGCACCACTCTCCGCGGTGCCCCACCCCGCACCGGCGAAGCACCGGACGAAGCACCGGCGAAGCACCGGAGACGTACCAGCGACGTACCGGAGACGTACCGGCGAAGTACCGGTGAAGCGGCGGGCCTCCCCCGCGCCCGCCGCTCCCCGGGAATCACCCGCACCACCCCCAGGCCCCAGGAAGGCAACGGCATGACCCACCGGCGTTGGTTCACCCCCTGGCTGCTCGCCGGGCCCGCGATAGTCTGGCTGGCCGTCTTCAACCTCTGGCCGGCCGTCAACACGGTGATCCTGTCCTTCACCAACGCCAAGCCCCTGGGCGGCGGGCAGTTCACCGGCCTGGAGAACTACGGCCGGCTGCTGGACGACGACCAGCTCGCCGACGCCCTGGTCAACAGCATCGTGTTCATGCTGGTCTGCCTGCCGCTGCTGACCGTCCTGCCGCTGCTGCTCGCCCTGCTGGTGCAGCGCAAGATCCCCGGCATCACCTTCTTCCGCACCGCCTTCTACACCCCGGTGATCGCCTCCGCCGTCGTGGTGGCGCTGATCTGGGGCTGGGTGCTGGACGAGCGGGGCCTGGCCAACGGCCTGCTGCAGCAGACCGGGCTGGCCGACTCCCCGGTCGCCTTCCTGACCGACCGCTGGCTGCTGCTGTTCAGCGCGATCGCCCTGACCGTCTGGAAGGGCCTCGGCTACTACATGGTCATCTACCTGTCCGCGCTCGCCAACGTCCCGCGCGAGCTGCACGAGGCGGCGGCCGTGGACGGCGCCGGACCGCTGCACCGGTTCTGGCACGTCACCCTGCCCGGGGTGCGCCCGACCATGATCCTGATCTCGGCGCTGATCTCGGTGAGCTCGCTGCGCGTCTTCTCCGAGCTGTACGTGCTCTCCAACGGCCTCGGCGGCCCCGGCGGCCGGGACATGTCGGTGGTGATGCTGATCCAGATGTACAGCCGCGGCTTCAACGGGCACCTGGGCTACGCCTCGGCGCTCAGCCTGCTGCTGTTCGTCGTCACCCTCGGCCCGATGCTGTTCCTGATGCGGCTGAACCGGAAGGCGGCCTGACCCCCCATGACCACCGTCCGCACGCCCCAGTCCCCCGACACCCCCGCCGAGCCCGCCAAGGCCGCCGTGGCCGCCAAGCCCACCGGCCCCGCCGGCCCCGCCAGGCGCTCCCGGAGCTTCAACACCCCCTCCACCGCGCAGACCGCCGCCCGCTACCTGCTCCTGGTGCTGGTCCTGCTGCTGGTCATCGGCCCCTTCCTGTGGCAGCTGTCGACCTCCCTCAAGGGCCCCGCCGAGGACGTCTACACCCGCACCCCGAGCTTCCTGCCCGACCAGCCCACCCTGGGCAACTACGGCAAGGTCGCCGAGGTCATCCCGGTGTGGACCTACGCGCTCAACTCGGTGATCGTCGCCGTGGTCTGCATCACCGGCAACGTGGTCGGCTGCACGCTGGCCGGCTACGCGCTCGCCCGGCTGCGCTTCCGCGGCGCCAAGCTCGTCCTCGGCCTCTTCCTCGCCACCCTGATCCTGCCCGGCGAGGTCACCATCGTCTCCCAGTACGTGCTGGTGCGCGGACTCGGCCTGGCCGACACCCTGGCCGGCGTCGCGCTGCCCGGCTCGATCGCGATGCTCAACGTGCTGCTGATGCGCACCGCCTTCGCCGCCGTCCCGGCCGAGCTGGACCAGGCCGCGCTGGTGGACGGCGCCAACGTCTGGCAGCGGCTGTGGCACATCGGCCTGCCGAACGTGCGCGGCATGCTCAGCGTGATCGTGATCTTCACCTTCATCGGCGCCTGGGACGACTTCCTGTGGCCGCTGATCGTGCTCAACGACCCGCAGAAGTACACCCTCACCGTCGGGCTCCAGTACCTCAACGGCACCTTCGCCGCCAACCCCCGGCTGATCGCGGCCGGCACCATGATCGCCTTCCTGCCGATCGTCGTGGTGTTCGGCGTCTGCCAGCGCTTCTTCTTCAAGGGCGTCGAGGAAGGAGCCGTCAAGGGATAGCCCGACCGGGGACCGCCCCCCGCCGGTGACGACCCACCGTCCGTACGCCCCACACCCGTTGAGGAAGCCCTCCGATGACCCCGATGACCACCGCTCCCCGCTTCGGCGTCAACTACACGCCCAGCGCCGGCTGGTTCCACCACTGGCTCGACTTCGACCTCGACGCCGTGCGCGCCGACTTCGACTCCATCGCCGCCCTCGGCCTGGACCACGTGCGGGTCTTCCCGCTCTGGCCGGTCTTCCAGCCCAACCGCACCCTGATCCGCCCGCGCGCCGTCGAGCAGCTGACGGCCCTGGTGGACGCGGCCGGCGAGCGCGGTCTCGACGTCGCGGTGGACGGCCTGCAGGGCCACCTGTCCAGCTTCGACTTCCTCCCGTCCTGGACGCAGACCTGGCACCGCCGCAACATCTTCACCGACCCCGAGGTGCTCGACGGCCAGGCCGCCTACCTGCGCACCCTCGCCGACGCCCTGAGCGAGCGGCCCAACTTCCTCGGGATGACGCTCGGCAACGAGATCAACCAGTTCTCCGGCGCCCCGCACCCCGACCCGGACCGGGCCACCCCCGCCGAGGCGGAGGCCTGGCTGCGCCGGATGCTCGACGCCTGCGAGCAGGGCGCCCCCGGCCGGCTGCACCTGCACGCCTCGTACGACGCGGCCTGGTACCTGGACGAGCACCCGTTCACCCCCTGGCACTCGGCCCGGATCGGCGCCGCGACCGCCGTGCACTCCTGGGTGTTCAACGGCACCGCCCAGCGCTACGGCGCCCACTCCACCGCCACCGCGCAGCACGCCGCCTACCTGGTCGAGCTGTCCAAGGCCTGGGCGGACGACCCGGCCCGCCCGGTCTGGCTGCAGGAGGTCGGCGCGCCCGCCCCGCACATCACCCCGCAGGACGCGGCGCGCTTCACCGGCGCCACCGTGGAGGCCGTGCTGGACTGCCCGGACCTGTGGGGCGTGACCTGGTGGTGCTCGCACGACGTGGACCGCTCGCTCGCCGACTTCCCCGAACTGGAGTACAGCCTCGGCCTGTTGACCACCGACCGGACGGTCAAGCCGGCCGGCGCCCGGCTCGCCGAGGCCGCCGCCGAGGCCCGCCGCTCCTGGCAGCCGCCGAAGCCGCGCAGCACCGCCGTGGTGGTCGCCACCGGCGACGAGGCCCTCTCGCCCCGGCGCTCGGTCTGCGGCCCCGGCGGCCCGGTGTACGAGGCGTTCATGCGCCTCGCCGCGGAGGGCGCCCGCCCGACCACGGTGCTCGCCGAGCGCGCCGAGGACCGCGAGCACCTCGCCGCGCGCGGCATCACCGAGGTGGTCCACCCCTCCGACGTACCGTCCCTCTAGCCAGTCCGTTTCCCCTCAGCCACGCAACGGAGCCCGCTGACATGCACGATGACCGCACCCTGGTCGAGTCCCGCCTCAAGCGCGTCCTGGACGAGCGCATCCGCCCGGCCGTCTACCCCGAGTCCGTCCCGCTGGAGGTCGGCATCTGGACGGCTCCCGGCGAGCCCGTCCCGGTCGCCGAGGGCCTGGCCGCCCCGCGCACCCCGATCGCGGTCGGCGACGCCTGGGGAGCGCCCTGGGGCACCAGCTGGATCACCGTGACCGGCACCGTGCCGCGGGAGTGGGCCGGGCGCAGCGTCGAGGCGCTGATCGACCTCGGCTTCGACGCCAACATGCCCGGCTTCCAGTGCGAGGGCCTGGTCTACCGCCCGGACGGTTCCCCGGTGAAGGGCCTCAACCCGCAGAACCAGTGGGTGCGGATCGCCGCCCCGGCGGCCGGCGGCGAGCAGGTGCTGCTGCACGTCGAGGCCGCCTCCAACCCGGTCATCCTGGACTACCACCCCTTCCTGCCCACCGAGTTGGGCGACAAGGAGACGGCCGGCGACCAGCCGCAGTACAAGCTGACCCGGATGGACCTGGCGGTCTTCGACGAGACGGTCTGGCAGCTGGTGCTGGACCTGGAGGTGCTCGGCGAGCTGATGGCCGAGCTGCCGGTGGAGGGCGCCCGCCGCTGGGACATCCTGCGCGCGGTCGAGCGGGCGCTCGACGCCGTCGACCTCCAGGACGTCAACGGCACGGCGGCGGCGGCCCGTTCGGAGCTGGCCGGTGTGCTGGCCGCGCCCGCCGTGCCGTCCGCGCACCGGATCAGCGCGATCGGCCACGCGCACATCGACTCGGCCTGGCTGTGGCCGCTGCGCGAGACCGTCCGCAAGGTGGCCCGCACCACCGCCAACATGACGGCGCTGCTGGAGGACGAGCCGGACTTCCTCTACACCATGTCCCAGGCCCAGCAGTTCGCCTGGATCAAGGAGCACCGCCCGGAGGTGTACGCCAGGGTCCGCGAGGCCGTCGCCGAGGGCCGGTTCGTCCCGGCGGGCGGCATGTGGGTGGAGTCCGACACCAACATGCCGAGCTCGGAGGCGATGGCCCGGCAGTTCGTGCACGGCAAGCGGTTCTTCCTGGACGAGTTCGGGGTGGAGAACCACGAGGCCTGGCTGCCGGACACCTTCGGCTTCACCGGCGGCCTGCCCCAGATCATCCGCAACGCCGGCTCCAAGTGGCTGCTGACGCAGAAGATCTCGTGGAGCCAGATCAACAAGTTCCCGCACCACACCTTCCTCTGGGAGGGCATCGACGGGACCAGGATCTTCACCCACTTCCCGCCCGTGGACACCTACAACTGCTCGATGAAGGGCAGCGAGATCGCCCACGCGGCGAAGAACTTCAAGGACAAGGGCGTCGCCCGGCACTCGCTCGCCCCGACCGGCTGGGGCGACGGCGGCGGCGGCACCACCCGCGAGATGGTCGCCAAGGCGGCCCGGATGAAGGACCTGGAGGGCTCGGCCACCGTCCGCTGGGAGAAGCCCGCCGAGTTCTTCGCCAAGGCCGAGGCCGAGTACCCGAACCCGCCGGTCTGGGTCGGCGAGCTCTACCTGGAGCTGCACCGCGCCACCCTGACCAGCCAGGCGAAGACCAAGCAGGGCAACCGGCGCAGCGAGAACCTGCTGCGCGAGGCCGAACTCTGGTGCGCCACCGCCGCGTTGCGCACCGGCGCGGAGTACCCGTACGAGCAGCTGGACCGGATCTGGAAGACGGTGCTGCTGCACCAGTTCCACGACATCCTGCCCGGCTCGTCCATCGCCTGGGTGCACCGCGAGGCCGAGGCGACGTACGCGGCGCTGGCCGGGGAGCTGGAGGCGCTGATCGGCGCGGCCCAGCAGGCGCTGGCCGGGGCGGCCGCCGGCGGGCGGGAGCTGGTGTTCAACTCGGCGCCGCACGGCCGCTCGACGGTGCCGGCCGGCGGGGCCGCCGCGGTCGGCCTGCCGGACGGCACCTGCGAGGCGGTCGAGCGCCCCGGGGGCGGCCTCACGCTGCGCAACGGCCTGCTGGAGGTCGTCGTGGACGCGGACGGCCTGATCGCCTCGGTGGTCGAGACCGCGACCGGCCGGGAGACCGTCGCCCCCGGCAGCCGGGCCAACCTGCTCCAGCTGCACCCCGACTTCCCCAACATGTGGGACGCCTGGGACGTCGACCAGTTCTACCGCAACACCGTCACCGACCTGACCGGCGTGGACTCGCTCACCGCCGCGTCGTCCCCCGCCGGGGCCTCGGTGCGGATCGCCCGCTCCTTCGGCTCCTCCACCGTCGTCCAGACCCTCACCCTGCCGGCCGGCGAGCAGCGGGTGGACATCGACACCGAGGTCGACTGGCACGAGACCGAGAAGTTCCTCAAGGCCGCGTTCCCGCTGGACGTCCACACCGAGCGCTACGCCGCCGAGACCCAGTTCGGCCACCTCTACCGGCCCACCCACACCAACACCAGCTGGGACGCGGCCAAGTTCGAGGCCTGCAACCACCGCTTCGTCCACCTCGACGAGCCCGGCTGGGGCGTCGCCCTGGTCACCGCCTCCACCTACGGCCACGACGTCACCCGCACCGTGCGCCCCGACGACGGCGGGACGACCACCACGGTCCGCTTCTCGCTGCTGCGCGCCCCGCGCTTCCCCGACCCGAAGACCGACCAGGGCCTGCACCGCTTCCGGCACGCCCTGGTGCCGGGCGCGGCGATCGGCGACGCGGTCCGCGAGGGCTACCGGATCGGCCTGCCCGAGCGGACGGTCACCGGCAGCGCCGAGCGGGTCGCCCCGCTGGTGGAGCTGGACAACGACGCCCTGGTGGTGAGCGCCGTCAAGCTCGCCGACGACCGCAGCGGGGACCTGATCGTCCGGGTCTACGAGGCCGGCGGCGGCCGCGCCCGGGGCCGGCTGACCACCTCCTACCCGCTGGCCGGCGCCGTCCCCTGCGACCTGCTGGAGCGGCCCTGGGACGGCACCCGCGGCGAGGTGGCGGTCGAGGACGGCGCGGTGCGCCTCGCGCTGCGCCCGTTCGAGCTGGTCACCCTGCGGCTCAGCGCCGCCCGCCGAGGCTGATCTACGCTGTTCGGCGCCCCAGCCCCCGCGGCCGGGGCGCCGCCCCCTACTTCCTGGAGCCCACCGTGCCGTTCACCCCGCTGTTCGCCGCCCTCGACATCGGCGGCACCAAGATTGCCGGGGCGCTGGTCGACGCCGACGGACGGCTGCGGCACCGGCTCCAGCTGCCCACCCCGGCCACCGAGCCCGGCGCGGCCGTGCTCGCCGTGGTGCACCAGGTGCTGGAGCGGCTCGCCGGGACGGCCGACTGGGCCGCCGTGACGGCCGTCGGGATCGGCAGCGCCGGCCCGGTCGACCTCGCGGGCGGCACCGTCAGCCCGGTCAACATCCCCGGCTGGCGCGGCTTCCCGCTGGTCGCCGCGGTCGCCGCGCACCCGGCGGTGGCCGCGCGCACGCTGCCCGTCCACCTCGCCGGGGACGGCGTCGCGATGGCCGCCGCCGAGCACTGGCAGGGCGCGGCCCGGGGCGCCGACAACGCGCTCTGCCTGGTGGTGTCGACCGGCGTCGGCGCCGGACTGGTGCTCGACGGCGCGGTGCGCCCCGGCCCCAGCGGCAACGCCGGCCACCTCGGCCACATCACCGTCGACCTGGACGGCGAGCCCTGCCCGTGCGGCTCCCGCGGCTGCCTGGAGGGCCTCGCCAGCGGCACCGCGATCGCCCGCCGGGCGCTCGCCGAGGGCTGGCGGCCCGAGGACGGCGACCGGACGGCCCGCGCCGTCGCCGCCTCCGCCGCCGCCGGCGACCCGGTCGCGCTCGCCTCCTTCGACCGCGCCGCCCGGGCACTGGCCGCCGGGATCGCCGCCACGGCCGCCCTGGTGGACCTCTCCCGGGTCGTCGTCGGCGGCGGCGTGGCCGAGGCCGGGGACGTGCTGTTCGCCCCGCTCGCCCGTCACCTGGACCGCTACGCCGCCCTCTCGTACATCCGCGGCCTGGACGTGCGCCGCGCCGAGCTCGGCACCGACGCCGGGCTGATCGGCGCGGCCGCGCTCTGCCGCTGAGCCTCCCCGGAGCCGCCCGCATGCCGCCGTTCGCCCTCCTGAAGAACCCCGTCCGCCGCTACGCCTGGGGCTCGCCCACCGCCATCCCCGCGCTCACCGGAACCGCGCCCGACGGCACCCCGCAGGCCGAACTCTGGCTCGGCGCCCACCCGTCGGCGCCGTCCCTGCTGTACGGATCCGGCGACGGCGGCGACGGCGGAGACGGCAGCGGCCCCCGGCCGCTGGACCGGCTGATCGACGCCGACCCGGACGGCCTGCTCGGGGCGGACACCGTCCGGCGGTTCGGCCCGGCGCTGCCGTTCCTGTTCAAGGTGCTGGCCGCCGACCGGGCGCTCTCCCTCCAGGTCCACCCCACCCGCGCCCAGGCCGAGGCCGGGTACGCGGCGGAACAGGCCCGGGGCATCCCGCTGGACACGCCGGAGCGGGTCTACAAGGACCGCGGGCACAAACCCGAACTCCTCTGCGCGCTCGGCGACTTCGAGGCACTGTGCGGCTTCCGCCCGGCCGCCGACACCGCCCGGCTGCTGGACGCGCTCGGCGTGCTCGCCCCCTGGGCCGACGCCCTGCGCACCCGGCCCGCCGAGGCCGTCCTGCCCGAGCTGCTGCGCGCCGGCCTGAACGCCGACGGCTCCGAACTCGCCGCCGTCACGGGCGCCCTGCGCCGCACGGCGGCCGCCGACGGGCCGTACGGCGCGAGCAGCGCCGCGTACGCCCGCCTCGCCGAGGAGTACCCCGGCGACCGGGGGCTGCTCGCCGCCCTGCTGCTCCACCACGTCCGGCTCACCGCCGGGCAGGCGCTGTACCTGGACGCCGGGGTGCCGCACGCCTACCTCCGGGGCGTGGGCGTGGAGTTGATGGCCAACTCGGACAACGTGCTGCGCTGCGGCCTCACCCCCAAGCACGTCGACGTGGACGGCCTGCTGGCGGTCACGGACTTCCGGCCCCGGGAGGTCGAGCCGCTCGCCCCGCGCCCGACCGGCGACGGCTTCGAGGAGGAGTACCCGTCGCCGGCCGAGGAGTTCAGGCTCTCCCGGCTGCGCCCCGGCGCCGCCGCCGTCCGGGTCGACCGCCCCGCCCCGCAGATCCTGCTCTGCGTCTCCGGGCGGGCCCTGCTGCGGGCCCCCGACGGCTCCGAACTCCCGCTTCCGGCGGGCGCGTCGGCCTACCTGCGCCCGGGCGCCGGGCCGGTCGGACTGACCGGCCCGGGCGCGGAGCTGTTCCGGGCCACCACGGGGTAGCCGCGCCGACCGGCCGAGGCCGCGGGCGGCAGACTCAGGCGGCGGGCACCCGCCGCGGGCTCAGGCGGCAGGCCCCGGCCGCGGGCTCAGGCCGGTGCCGGGTGGCCGAACAGCAGGTCGTAGCCGTCCGGGAGTTGCTCGATCACCTGGTCCAGCAGCTCGCCGGGGACGAGGTCGGCGACGGCGCTGAGCACGGCCCCGATGTCCCACTGCGCCGTCGCCGGGGTCGCCCCGTCGATCCACCCCACCACGGCCTGCACGAAGCGCTCGGCGGTCAGCGGTTCGGCCGCGGGCTGGGCGTCGCGCAGCAGCGAGGCGTAGGTCTCGGGCAGCGCGTCGGCGAGTTCGCCCCGCTCGGACCCCACCAGGTGCTCGCCGAGCAGGGCCAGCACGACCCGGGTGGCGTGGTCCGCCTCGGCCGCGCCCCGGTACTCGCCGCGCTCCACGACGCGGGCGAGGAAGTCCTCCCAGGAGATGGTCATCGCGTCCTCCTTCCGGTCGGCGGGCTCGGCCGGACCGACGGCGGCGCGCTCGCCCTGGGCCAGGACGGGGATCGCGGTCCGTGACCGCCGTGGGACGTACCGGTGCCCGTGCTGCTCAGCGTAACTCGCCCCGGCGCCT
Organism: Kitasatospora sp. NPDC058046; assembly: GCF_042885595.1. Classification (NCBI taxonomy): domain Bacteria; kingdom Bacillati; phylum Actinomycetota; class Actinomycetes; order Kitasatosporales; family Streptomycetaceae; genus Kitasatospora; species Kitasatospora sp. NPDC058046. The sequence continues at coordinate 101,671 of NZ_JBHVRS010000012.1, read as the reverse complement.
TCGGAACCGGCCGCCGCCGTCGATCACGCCGCCGCCCCGGGGCAACGGTCCGTCCTGCGGTCCACCGGGCTGTTCACCGCACCGCACCGCCCGCCGCGCCGCTCACCGCGCCGAGGCGTGGCACCGCCTGCGCGGCCGCCGGGACGGCAGCAGCCCGCCGGTGACCGGGCCGGCCGCCACGCGCTGCGCCGGGGGCGCCGCGCTCACCGCTGCCGCCGCGGTCACCGTCGTGGCCGCCAGGACCGCCTGGGCCCGGGCCGGGTCCGACATAAACGCCGAGAGAAAGATCCGTTCCGCCGGGCTCAGCGCCCGCGATCGGCCGGATTCGCGGTCCCGGGCGACCACCACGGTCCGCGCCCGCATAAAGGTGAGCCGGTCCCGGCAGACATTCACCTCGACCTGGGCGGAACTCCGTCCGAGCCGTTCCACGGTGAGCACCACCGAGAGCGGCTCGGGCCGGTGGTGCAACTGCTCCAGGTAGTCGATCTCGTGCCTGGCGATAATGAACCCGGACGGGAACAGCGACTCCCGGACGGCGGTTTCGTGGTGGCAGAACAGGTCGTAAATCCCCTCCTGGATGTAGCCGACCAGACGGGCGTTGTTGATGTGCCCGTTCTCGTCGACGTCGCTCCACCGGGTGGGGCAGGACAGCACGTGCACGCCCGGCAGCACCGCGCTCACTGCCGGGTCAGCCCGGCACCGGCGGGGAGCAGCGCGCGCTGCAACCTGGCGTAGTAGCCGGAGTGTTCGGCCGCCATCCGGGCCGCGGTCCAACCCTCCTCGGCCGCCTCGGCGGCGGCCTGGACGACCAGGCTGTCCAGCACCGCGTCGACCGCGCGGCACAGATCGTGGACGGCCGCGAGCCGCTCGGTCACATCCGCCCCGCTCCCTGCGTTCCGGGACGGGAAGGCGGCCAGTGATTCCATCGCGAGTTGAAGGTCGTCGACTCCGTCTGGCCGGTTTTCCGCAGGGAAATTCCGCATGATTTTCTCCATGACTCATTCGGCCATTACGGCCCAGTAGCTAGCGTTCGAATGCACCGGATCGGTGTCGACCCCCCGACCCCACGACGCTATCCCAGCCGACGGGGGTCGACGGATGGTTTGCCGACCGCGACGGAAAACTGACCTCCATCGGAGTAGTTTGTCGGTGTACACAATATGCCCCATCAGTCGAATGCCGTCCGCAATTCGAGTGGTATCCACGACGCGCGGCCCCGGATCGACTCCTCGGGGAACGAAATCTGCTACCAGACGCTCCACCACCTCGCCTTGTACAGGCGCGAGCCCCGCAGCGACCGCGTCCCCTCCGGCCGGTGCAGGGTGATCACCGACGTGCACCAGTCGCACGGCGCCTCGTGTTCGGGCGCCGCCGTGAGCAGCCGGCCGGTGCCGGGTTCGTCGCCGACGCTCTTGAGGTCCCGCTCGGCGGCCGGATCGGCCAGGTGCACGGCGGTGAAGCGGTCGGTGGCCGGGTCGAAGCGCCACAGGCCGGTCAGCGTGGCCACCCAGAACCGTCCGGGATCCGCCAGGACGGGCGCCAGATCCGTCAACTCCGGTGCGCGGTCGGCACTCCAGCCCCACACGACGGGCAGTCGGCCCGGGCCGCGGTAGGCCATCAGCTCCTCGGCGCTCTGCAACACCAGCACGCTGCGCGAGGCCTGGTCCACGACCGCCACCTGCCGGCCCGGCGACCTGGCCCACGCGCCGCTCGTCGGCGCGCAGAGCAGCAGGGCGACCGCGAGGGCCGGCAGTGTTCTCCTCAGCACGCCTTCACCGTGGGTGCTGCGGGCCGACTCCGCTCGGCGGCACGTCCGAACGGACGATCGAAGCGACGGCCGTGGATCGTGCGGCGCCGACGGCGGGTCCGCCTCGTTCACTGTCATCCGGACATCCTGGCGGGACGACCGCACCGGCGGCCGTCGCACCGGGTCGGCACGCCGCCGGACCGTCAACCCGGTGCCGCCCGCTCCCGTTCAACACCCGGTTTCCCGAAGGCCCGAGTCCCGGCGCCCGGAGGCCCGGCCCCGTGGGCTCAGCGCCCGGCGACCAGGTCCGCGACCCGGGCGATCGGCGAGGTGGTGGCCCGGCCGGCCGCCTCCTGCCGGTCGGCGGCGTGGTACGCGGCGTACATCGCGTGCACCCCGAGCCAGCGCAGCGGCTCCGGCTCCCAGCGCCGCACGGTGTGGCCCACCCAGGGCAGCCGGGTCAGCTCGGTGTCCCGGCCGAGCACCAGGTCCCGCAGGGTGCGGCCGGCCAGGTTGGTGGTGGTCACCCCGCTGCCGACGTACCCGCCGGCCCAGCCGAGCCCGCTCACCCGGTCCAGCTCCACGGTGGCGCACCAGTCCCGGGGGACGCCGAGCACGCCCGCCCAGGCGTGGTCGATCCGGGCCTGCGCGGCGGCCGGGAAGAACCGGTCGAGGACGGCCCGGAGCTGGCGCACCGTCTCCACCTGGGTGCTGCCGTCCGAGTCCGTCCGCGAGCCGAACCGGTAGGGCACGCCCCGCCCGCCGAGCGCGATCCGGTCGTCGGCGGTGCGCTGCGCGTACATGTAGGCGTGCGCGAAGTCGCCCAGCACCTCGCGGCCCTCCCAGCCGGCCTCCGCCCAGAACTCCGCGGGCAGCGGCTCGGTGGCGACCATCGCGGAGTTCATCGGCAGCCAGGTGCGCTTCTCGCCGCGCAGCCCGGCGGTGAACCCCTCGGTGGCGCGCAGCACGTGGTCGGCGGTGACGGTGCCGTACGGGGTGACGGCGCGGGGCTTGCGGTAGCCGCTGCCGGGCAGGATCGCGGTGACCGCCGTCCCCTCGTACACCTCGACGCCCAACTCGCGGACGGTTCGGGCCAGTCCGCGGGCGAGCCGGGCGGGCTGGATGCGGGCGCCGTGCGCCGTCCAGCAGCCACCGAGGGTGCCGGCGACGTTGATCCGCGCGGCCGCCTCCTTGGCGCCCAGCAACTCGACCCGGCCCTCGCCGTAGGCCCGCTCGGCCTCGACGTGGGCCCGCAGGCGCTCCAACTGCGGCTTGCTGCGGGCGACTTCGAGGACGCCGCCGCGCACGATGTCCGCGTCGATCCGCTCGGCCCCGGCAACGCCGACGACCTCCCCGACCGCCTCGTCCATCGCCCGCTGCATCGCGGCCGCGCGCTCCCGCCCGTACCGCCTGGCGAAGGCGCCGCGCCCCGCGAAGCCGTTGTACAGCCAGCCGCCGTTGCGCCCGGAGGCGCCGTAGCCGCAGAACCGCCGTTCGAGGACGGCGATCCGGAGGCCGGGGTCGGCCTTCTTCAGGTAGTAGGCCGTCCAGAGCCCGGTGTACCCGCCGCCGACCACGCACACGTCGACGTCCCGGTCCCCGGGCAGCGCGGGGCCCGGCTCCGGCACCCCGTCCGCCGCGTACCAGAACGACACCTCGCCGTTGACCGCCGCCACCGGAAACCTCCCGTACCCTCGCTGACCTGCCCGGACGCTACCTCCGCGGGTTCGGCCCGGGCCACCCCCCACACTGCAAGGATCACCGGGCCCGATCAGCCACCCTGTCAGTCCCGCAGCAGCTCCAGGGCCCGCGTCCAGTCGTACGAGCCCGGCGTGAAGTCCGCGATCCGCACCCCCATCCGCCGCAGCCTCGCCAGGCTGTCCGCATAGGCCGGATGCGCCGCCTGCGCCGCGCTCAGGCAGGGCTGGACGGCGACCGGGACTCCCCAGCCGTACGACTCGCAGAGGATCCCCAGCGCCAGGGTGTCCGAGATGCCCAGGGCCCACTTGTTGAGCGTGTTGAAGGTGGCGGGGGACACGACGAGGGCGTCCGGGTCCGGCAGCGGCCGGGGCTCCCCCGGCTTCCGCCAGGCGGAGCGGATCGGGTACCCGGTCCGCGCCTCGATCGCCTCGGCGTCGATGAACCCCATGGCCTGGGGCGTCGCCACCACCCCCACGTCCCAGTTCTGCTCCTGCGCGGCCGAGATGAGCTCCCCCACCCCGCCCGCGACCCCCGCCGCGCACACCACGACGTACAGCACCGGCTTCCTCGCCTCGGACACCCTCGGCCTCCCCACTCTCGGACTGCTCGCTCTCGACCCGCCTGCGGACCCCCGAACAGTAAGCCGCCCCCGTGGCCCGCTCCACCCGCCCGGTCGACGCCCGACGGAATCGAGCGGTATTCGAACAACCTGGCCGGGCCCCACCAGTACGCCGACGAACCGAGTGGGCACGGCTGCCCGCCCGCCGCTCCGCTCCGGGGCCCCGCCCGACGGGCCGGGCGGCCGGGTGCGGCCGTCGTCGCAGGCAGGACGCCCTGCGGGAAACCCGGCGGTAGCGTCGGGATCAAGCTTCGCCATGAGCATGATCACGCCGTTTTCCGTTTCGACCGGCCGCCTCGCGCCACCCGTGGGTGAAGATCGAACCGGAAAGAGATCGTTCACGATGTTCCTGCGGAATACGGCTCCGACGACCGCGGAAACCCCTGTCCGGACCGCTGGGGACGGCCCGGACCGGTACCACGCGCCGGACCGGCCGAACAGGACCGACAGGATGGGGAGCACATGCTCTTGGAGCGCGACGAGGTGCTGGGCACGGCCTCGGCGGCCGCGGCGGCGGCGCGGGCGGGCAGCGGACGCTGGGTCCTGCTCTCGGCACCGGTGTCCGGCATGGGACGGACCGCCGCGCTGGAGGCGATCGTCCGGCGGCAGGCCGACGGTGACGCCGTACGCGTCGGACGCGCCCGCGGCGTACCGGAGGAGACGGCGTTCCCGTTCGGGCTCGTCCGCCAGCTCTTCGCGGACGACGAGGCCGTGCCCTTCTCCGTCGCGGCCGGAGCGGACGAACAGCGGCTGTTCCACGGGCTGGTGACCAGGCTGACCCGGTCCGCCGCCGAGCGGCCGGTCCTGCTCGCGGTGGACGACCTCCACCACGCCGACGAGCCGTCCCGGCGCTGGCTCGGCTACCTCGCCCGCCGCATCGCCGAGATCCCCGTCCTGCTGGTGCTCACCGAGCGCGCCGACCCGTCCGGTCCGGCCCCCTTCCCGCCCGCCACCGGCACGGCCGTCGCCCTCCCCGCGCTCAGCGTCCCCGCCGTCATCCGCCTCGCCCGGGACGCCGGCCTCGACCAGCGCTCCACCGTGGCCTGCGTCGAGGCGGGCATCGGCAACCCGGCCCTGGTGCGGGCGCTCGTCGCCGACTTCGCCGACGGGGCGCTCCCCCGCCCGTCGGCCACCCCGTCGCGCAGCCGCTTCCGCGACACGATCGCCCGCTGGCTGGGACGGGCCGACCCCTGCGTACGCCACGCCTGCCTCGCCCTCGCCGTCGCCGCCGAGGGCGGGATGCCCGTCGGCCCCGGCCTGCTCCACCAGCTCTCCGACCTCTGCACCGCCACCCGCTCCCCGGGCGAGCGGTCGGCGCGCCGCATCAGCAGGCTGCTGGACCACCCCCTCGCACGGGAGGCCGTCCTCGCCGTCGCCGCACCGGAGGAGATCGCCGCACTGCACACCCGCGTCGCGGAACTGCTCGACGAGAGCGGCGCGCCCGCGACCGCCGTGGCCTCCCGGCTCCTGCGGGTCGAACGGCCCGGCGAGGCGTGGATGGCCCGCTCGCTGTCCGAGGCCGCCGAGGAGGCGATGCGCGCCGGTCACGTCGCGGAGTCCGCCGCGTACCTGCGCCACGCCCTGAGCGGCCCGCTCGATCCGGACCGCCGGGCCGCCCTCACCATGCGCCTCGGCGCCCTGGAACTCCCGCACAACGCGACCGCCGGCATCCGCCGGCTCCGCACCGGACTGGAACTGCACACCGACCTCCGGGACCGGGCCACCGCGGCCACCGCCCTCTGCGCGGCCCACGTCGCGCGCCGGGATCCCGACACCGCGCTGGAGGTCCTCCGCCGGGCCGGTCGCGGCGCCGACGACGACGAACTCGTCCAGGTGCTGGGGACCCTCGGCGCGCTCGTCTCCTCGCACGACAACGACGCCTGGCGCGGCGCCGTCGCCGGCCTGCGCGCGCTCGCCCCGACCGCGCCCCCCGCCATCGAGCCGCTGGTGTGCGGACTGATCACCGAGTACGAGGCCGGGGCCGGCCTCTGCTCGGCGGCCGAGGTGCTCGACCGGGTCCGGCCGCGGCTGGCCGCACCGGTGGACCCGCGGCTGCGGACCGCCTGGCTCGGCAGCGCGGCCACCCTGCTCCAGTGGGCGGACCGCCTGGACGAGGCACGGGAGTTGACCGGCCAGTGCCTGCCCGCCCCGCCCGTCCCCCCGGACCTGACCGACGTGGGCCTGCAGTGCCTGCTCAGCGTCCGGGCCGAAGCCGCGCTCTGGGCGGGGGAGTTCGACCGCGTCATCGCCGAGAACGCCCCCCTGGTGGAGGCGACCGCCGGACAGGGCGTCCGACTGCCGCACCTCGCCGCCATGGTGGCGACCGCCCGGCGCGAGACCGGCCGGCGCTCCGCGGCCTGGGAGGCCGTGGCCCTGGTCGGCCCGTCCGGCAGCGACAGCTCCTGGGAGTGGAACGAACTCAGCTACACCCGGGCCCTGTTGCACGCCGCGGACGGCGACTGGCAGGCCGCCCTCGACGACTACCTGGTCTGCGGAGCCGGCCAGCTCGCCCACGACTTCGTCAGCCCGGTCGCCACGCCGTGGCGCTCCGGAGCGGCGCTCGCCCTGGTACGGCTCGGACGGCGGGACGAAGCCCGCGAACTCGCCGAGGAGGAACTGCGCCACGCCCGGACCTGGGGCACCCCGCGCACCGTCGGCCGGGCACTGCGGGCCCACGCCGCTGCCGTGGGCGGCCGGCTGGCCCTGTGCTCGCTGACCGAGGGCGCCGAACTGCTCAGGCCGGCCGCCGCGCCCGTGGAACTCGCGGAGGTGCTGATCGACCTCGGCCGGGCCCACATCGAGGCGGGCAGCGGCCGCAAGGGCCGCGACACGCTGCGCGAGGCGCACGCCGTGGCCCTGCGGCTGGCCGGGCCCGCCCCGGAGACCGGCGGACCGGCCCCGGTCGGCCGTCTCCTCGGTGCGGCGGAGGAGGCGCTGCGCGAGGGCGGGGTGCGGAACCGGGACGGCGGGCACGCCCTGAGCCCCGCCGAACGGCGCGTGGCCGAACTGGCGGCGGCGGGGCACACCAACGCCCAGATCTCCTCCGCGCTCTGCCTCACCCGCCGCACCGTGGAGACCCACCTCACCAACGCCTACCGGAAGCTGCGGATCGCCCGGCGCACCCAGCTGGTGGCGGCGCTGGAGCGGTAGCGGCCGCGGACGCGCCCCCGCCCGGGTGCGGATGCACCCGGGCGGGGGCGGCCGGTTCGACCCGGCCCGGCGCGATCAGGGCCTCGGCACCGGATCCCGCGTCAGGACTTCGGCGTCAGGACTTCGACAGGGTGAAGGAGACCGCGGCATTGTCGCCACTGCCGCCCTGCCAGGTGCACTTGTACCCGGCCGGCGCGTCGCAGCTGTAGCCGTTGCTGCCCCAGTACGGGTTGTTCCAGTGCACCTTGACCTGGTTCTGCTCCCCGGCCACGTTGAAGCTGACCTCACCCTCGGTGCCGGTCATCACGCCCTCGGACTCGCTCGCCCACTTCGCGGTGACACCGGGCTGGACCATCGACGGCGGCATCATGTTGTCGGACCAGATCCCCCACTGCAGGCTCGCGCCGGAGCGGGTGAGCAGCTTCCCCGAGTTGTTGGTCAGGTTGATGCTCGTGCTCCGGGAGGCGCTGGTGAGGCTGGGCATCTCCGCGGCGGCGGCCTTGGCCCGGCTGCGCCCGATGCTGAAGGTGACCGCGGTGTTGTCCCCGCTGCCGCCGCTCCGGGAACAGGTGTACCCGTCCGGGACGGAGCAGCTGTAGTCGTTGCTGCCCCAGTACGGGTTGTTCCAGTGCAGCTTGACCTCGCCGCCGTTGTCGAGCGTGTAGGTGATGTTGCCCTCGGTCCCGGTCGCGAACCCGCAGGACTCGCTCTGCCAGCTGGAGGACTTCGTGTTGGGGATGTAGTCGGACGGCAGCATGTCGTTCGTCCAGCAGCCGTGGTCGAGCTTGTCCCACGTCTTGGTCAGGCCGGACCCGCTGCCGTTGGAGAGCGTGACCTTCGTGGAACGGTCCGCGGCGACCAGCGGCACGTTCGCCGCCGCGCTCTCGGCGGCCGGGCGCTGCGCCGCCGAGGCCTGCGGCCCGTCCTGCCCGGCCGCGGCCTGCGCGGACGGGGCGAGGGCGACCGCTCCGGCCGCCATCAGCACGACGGTGAGGGCGCCCGCGGCCGTGCGGCCCAGACCGGTCATGGAGGTCGTACGCTGCATGGGTCTACCAACTCTCTTCTCGGCTGGACGAGCGGACACGCGTCACGCTCGCCTTGGTCCCGTCCGGAGGGGGGCGCCGCGGCTGGGTGCCGGCGCCGGGTGACTCACTGGCTGTGGAGACTCACTGGATGTAGAGCTCCCAGGTCTCCACGCCGTTGTCCCAGATCTTCTCGATCCTCATCGCGATGGCGCTCCCGAGGCCGTACAGCACCCAGTACGCGGCCTCGGCGGCGAACTGGGAGTTGTACCGGCCGACCCAGTGCCAGATGTCGAGCGCCTGCGCCGACGCGCCTTCCTGGACGGCGGGCGCCGCGACGGGCGCCGGCGCGGCGTGCGCCGGGGCGGGGGAGGCCGCGGCGGCGTAGGCCTGGGCGGTACCGCCGACGAGAACCGCGGCCGCGAGAGCCGCGCTGAGCGAGGCCGCTCCGATTCGCCTGTTCATGACAAGTGTCCCTTCTGGGCGTTCCACGTGAACAGCCGGTCACCCGGGGCCGATCGGTCCCGCCCCGACCCGGCTGCGGGGTGCGGTGGCAGTCACAGATTGGCATCCGACCGCCACGCTCGGGCATCGTGGAAAACCGCGAACTTGGCACGGTGGGCGTCCGGCCGAAGGCCCCCGAGCGGCGCCGCGACGGCGCGCTCGGGGGCCGGTACGCACCCGCGACGGGGTCAACTCACCGCCGCGGCCGCCAGTTCGGCCGCGGCGTCGGCGCAGCCCCAGCTGAGCGTGACGCCGGCGCCCCCGTGGCCGTAGTTGTGGACGGTCCGGCCGTCCGGCTCCGCCTCGAGGCGGGGACCGCCGTGGCGGGCGGGCCGCAGACCGACGACGTGGCCGAGGACGCGGGCCTCGCGCAGTGCGGGGATCCGGGCCGTGCAGCGGGCGAGGATGGCCTCGGCGGTGGCCGGATCGGCGACGGTGTTCCAGTCGTCCGGCTCGAAGGTGCCGCCGAGGACGACGTCGGTGCTGCGGGGGTGGATGTACGTGTAGCCGGCCGGGTCGTCCTGGATCCGGGTCGAGGTGGGCAGGCCGGGGTTGCGGACGAGGACGAGCTGGCCCCGGATCGGGTGCACGGCCGGGTCGTCGCAGAGCTGCCGGGCGCCGATCCCGGTGGCGTTGACGACCACGGGCGCCCAGGCGCGGGCCTGGTCGAGGGTGTCGAGGCGGCGGTGGACGATCCCGCCGCCGTTGTCGACGAACCGGCCGAGCAGCCAGGGCAGGTAGAGCGGCATCTCGACGGCGGGCGCGGTGAACGACCAGCCGTCCGCGCAGTCCGCTCCGCGTTCGGCGGCCGTCAGCCGGCGCAGGTCGGGGACGGCGTCGCCCCACCAGGGCTGGCCTGCCGACTGCCGCTCGTGCTCCAGCATGCGGGTGCTGCGCATCGAGACGCCGGGCACGCCCTCCTCGGCCTGGCGGGCGAACTCCGCGAAGGCCGTCGCGGACCAGTCCGCCACCCGGCCGCCGGTGCCGGTGGCGACCGGGAACCAGACGGCGGCGGCCACCGCCGAGGTCGTCGACAGCAGCCCGTCGGCCGTCACCACGACGACCCGAAGTCCCTTCTCCTGCAGGCGTATCGCCGTGGTGAGCCCGATGATCCCGCTCCCGACCACGACGACGTCCATCACGCCGTCCACCGTGCCGCCCGTCGCACCGTCCGTCGTGCCGTCCATCGCGAACCCCTCCCTCGAAGGCCGCCCGCCGGGTGCCGGCGGCCCTCACCAGGAAAGCGGCTCGCGCCGGAAGCCGTCCAAGACCGGTTCTGTCCGGAAGCGATAAGCCGCCCTTATCATCGCCGGATGGATCTGCGGATGGATCTGCGGCGCATGCGCTACTTCTCGGTGCTGGCGGAGGAGTTGAACTTCACCCGGGCCGCCCGCCGACTGCACGTGGCGCAGCCGGCACTGAGCCAGCAGGTCAAGGCGCTGGAGCGGCAGCTGGGCGTGGAGCTGGTCGAGCGCACCACCAAGGGCTGCGCGCTGACCCCGGTCGGGCGCGCGGTCGCCGAGGAGGCCCGGCGGGTGCTGCGGGAGGTGGCGGCGGCCGAGGAGCGGGTCGCGGCGGTGGTCCAGGGGCGGGAGGGGCGGCTGCGGGTGGCGTACACCCGCTCCGCCCGGGGCGGGGTCTGCGACGCCCTGGTGACGGAGTTCCGCAACCGCTACCCGCGGCTGGACGTCGCCCTGCAGACCGGCTGGACCTCGCACAACGTCGCCGAGCTGCTCGCCGGGCGGCTGGACGCGGCGTTCGTCCGGCCGCCGCTGGACGTCCCCGGGCTCGACTGCCGGATCGTCGCCGAGGAGGAGCTGCTGCTCGCCGTGCCGGCCGGCCATCCGCTCGCCCGCACCCGGGCCCGGATCGGCCGGCACCGGATCGCGGACGAGCCGGTGGTGCTCTGGCCGCGCCAGAACGGGCCCGGGATGCACGCGCTGATCACCGGGCAGCTGTGGCCGGGCCGGTCGCCGCGGATCGTGCGGGAGGAGCCGGACGACGAGCAGCTCCTGCTGGCGGTGGCGGCGGGGTACGGCATCGCGCCCATCCCCGAGGGCCGGGCCCGGGTGTTCCGGATACCCGGCGTCTGCCTGCGCCGGCTGACGGCCCCGGTGCCGACCGTCACCCTGGGGCTGGCCCACGATCCGCGGACGGCTCCCCCGGCTGTCCAGCTGCTGCTGGCGATGGCCCCGCGGCTAACGGGGTCCGCGGGCGCCTGACCGGACGCGGGAGGACGACCGGACGCGGGAGGAGGACCGGACGCGGAGAGACCGTGCCCGCCCCCGTCATGCCGCGGGGGCGGGCACGGCCGTCGGGGGCCGGCGTCGGGGCCGGCTCAGCCGATGGTGGAGCCGGTGACCGGGGCGGAGAGCTCGACGGTCTCGCCCTTGAGCCCGGTCTTGACGAACTGCCAGCTCAGGCCGGTGATGACGCCCTTGTCCAACGGGGCCAGCTTGGCGAAGGCGGGCTGGCTGAGGTCGATGTGGGTGGAGTCGCAGGAGGGACACTGGTCCTTCACCGGGACGGTGACGGTCTTGCCCTGGTAGGTCACCTTGACCGAGATGCCCTTGCAGACCGGGTCGTTGTTCGGGTTGGCGGTGGTCCACCAGGTGTGCGAGACGGCGACCAGCATCTGGGTGGAGGCGTTGATCTGGGTGCCGCAGGCGCCGTAGCCGGCGTCGGTGTAGTAGGTGGCCTTGCCGGTCATGGGCTGGTTGATCGGTATCGCCGCGCTGGCGGAGCCGGCCGTGAGGGCGATCAGGGCGGCCGCGGCGAGCGGGGCGCCCGCGAGGATCCTGAGGTTCTTGCCGATGGCGCGCATGGTTCGTTCCCTTCGGTTGCGGTGAAGGTCATGAGCATGACAGGCAGAAGTCGGCACATTCGTACGGAAGTTCACCGACCGAACGCCTTTGTGGAGGAAACGTATGCGCCTGACCGCAAGGTGGTCCAGACCTCCGCGATGTTGGCATGAACACAAGGCAAGAATCTTTACCAATGCGGCCGAAGGGGCGAAGATGCGTGACCGCCCTGCCACGGAGGGTGTTGACAGGCCGTCACCCGAGCCCCCGGAGGCCTCCTCAGATGCGCACCTCGCTCGTCGCCCTGCTCCTCGGCAGCGTCCTGCTCCCGACCACCGCCCCCGTCACCGCCGGCGCCGCGCCGCGCGAGGTGAACCAGGGCTACAGCATCCCGGTCGCCGGCGTGACCGACCTCGGCGCGCTGCCCGTCCTCGCCAGTCTCGGGCTGGACTTCGCCCGCCTGCTCGGGCAGTAGCGACCGCACCGCCGTCACCGAACGTCACAGCCGCACCGGTATCCGGGCAGGCGTCGGCCCCGAGGCGGGAACCACCCGCGCCGGCCCGGATTACTTCCGCTCCGAAAATTAGTAACCCCGCCCCCGGGCCACAAGCCCGAACCCCCGCCCGCAGCGCGCCCGCCATCCCCCCGTCATCCGCCGCAACACCCGGCAAGCGGCCGCAAGCCGCCGCAACGAAGCGGCAACGCCCTTTCCCACCAGCCAAGATGACGATTGACAGAGGCCCGGGCGGTTCAGCACGATGAGGCCCGAGCCCATCCGCAGCGACCAGGAAGGAGGGCCGATGGCCACCGTCGTCCGCCCCGCCCCCCGCCGCTGCCCGCGCCGCTGTTGTCGCGGCGCCCTCGCCCGCTGACGTCCGCCGAAGCGGACCGTCGCGCCCCTGTACGCCCGCTGCCCGCCGTGCGGAGCCGTACGCCCACCGCCGCCTGACGCCGCTCCGCGCACCCGCCGTCCGTCACGCTGCGTAGCTGTATTCGCCGTCACCACACCCGTCCCGAAAGGGCCCCGCCATGACCACCGCCCCCGCCTCCCCCGCCGAACCGACCACCGCCGACGCCACCGCCCCGACCGCGCTCCGCCTCACCCCCGTCGCCGGCCGGATCGGCGCGCTCGTGCACGACATACGCCTCGGCGGCGACCTCCCCGCCGGGACCGTCGCCGCCCTGGAGGCCGCCCTGTACGAGCACAAGGTGCTCTTCTTCCGCGGCCAGCAGCACCTGGACGACGCCGGGCAGGAGGCCTTCGCCCGGCTGCTCGGGCAGCCGGTCGGCCACCCCACCGTGCCCAGCGCGGACGGCCGCTACATCTTCGAGCTGGACGCCACCAAGGGCGTGCGCGCCAACAACTGGCACACCGACGTCACCTTCGTCCCGTCCTACCCCAAGGCCTCGATCCTGCGCTCCCTGGAGGTCCCGCCGGCCGGCGGCAGCACCGTCTGGGCCAACACCGCGGCCGCCTACCGGGACCTGCCCGCCCCGCTGAAGACGCTCGCCGAGAGCCTGCGCGCCGTCCACACCAACGACTACGACTACGCCGCCCGGCTCGCCCTGCGCCCCGAGCTGGCGGACAACGCCGAGGTCGCCAGGCTGTTCCGGGACGTGTTCGTCTCCACCGCCTTCAGGACCGAGCACCCGGTGGTCCGGGTCCACCCGGTGACCGGTGAGAAGACCCTGCTGCTGGGCGCCTTCGCCCAGCGCGTCCAGGGCGTCTCGGGCGACGACAGCAAGGCCCTGATCGACCTCTTCCAGCGCTACGTGGAGCGCCTGGAGAACACCGTCCGCTGGGACTGGCAGGTCGGCGACGTGGCGATCTGGGACAACCGCGCCACCCAGCACTACGCGGTCGCCGACTACGGCGACGAGCCGCGCCTGGTGCGACGGATCACCCTGGACGGCGACCTGCCGGTCGGCGTGGACGGCACCCCGAGCCGGCTGCTGGAGCCCGCCGACCCGCCGCGGGTGCCGGGCCTGGTGCCCGCCGAGGAGCTCGAAGCGGCCAACTGACCGGGGCCGCGAGGGACCACGGCAGAAGATCCGCGCCGATGACCACGTCCACCGCCCCGCGCGCCGGCGACGACCGCCGGGACGCCAACGCCTCCGCCGTCCTGCGCACGGTGCTCGACCACGGGCCGATCGCTCGCAGCCGGGTCGCCGCGCTCACCGGGCTCAGCGCCTCGGCCGTCTCCCGGCAGGCGGTGGACCTGGTCCGGCTCGGACTCCTGCACGAGCGGCCCGAGTTGGCGGCCGCCGGCACCGGCACCCTGGGCCGCCCCCAGCTGCCGCTCGACCTCGACCCGGACCGCCTGGCCGTGGCCGGGCTGCACATCGGCCTGCCGTTCACCACCGTCGCGCTGCTCGACCTGCGCGGCCGGGTGCTGCGGCGCAAGGAGGTCCCGCACCGCGGCCGGACCGGCCCGGACCTGCTGCGGCCGCTGCTGGCCCGGCTGCCCCGGCTGATCGACACCCTGCGCGGCGACCGTACGGTGGTCGGCCTCGGCGCCGTCACCGGCGGCTCCGTCGACCCGGCGGCCGGGGTGGTCGTCCGGCACGATCCGCTGCGGTGGCGGGACCTGCCGCTGCGCGAGCAGCTGACGGCCGCCACCGGACTGCCCGTCCAGGTGGACAACCACGCCCGGGCGCTCACCCTGGCGGAGATCCTCTTCGGCCACCCGGCGGCCCGCCGCAGCATGGTGCAGCTGTTCGTCGGCCACGTGGTGGACGCGGCGCTGGCGGTCGCGGGCACCGTCCACCTGGGCCCGCCCTCGGCCACCGGCGACCTCGGCCACCTCCCGGTCTCCGGGACGGTCACCGACCCGGACGCGGACAGCCGGGAGCGCTGCCACTGCGGGCGGCTCGGCTGTCTCTCGGTGGCCGCCTCGGACACCGCGCTGTTCGCGGCGGCCGCCGCCGAGGGGGTCACCGCCGCACCGGACCGGGCCCAGCTGATCGCCGCCGTCCGGCGCGGCGACCCGACGGCCGGCCGGCTGGTCCGTAACCGGGCCAGGATCGTCGGCCGCGCGCTCGCCCTGCTCGCCGACGTGGTCAACCCCGACCTGGTGGTGCTGACCGAGACCTTCGCCCTCCTCGACCCGGCCCATCTCGACGTCGTCCGGGCCGAGTTCGCGCTCCGCTCGCACCTGCACCGGGACGCCGGCCTGCTGATCGCCCAGCCGCGCGGCCGGGACGTGCTCGCCGTGGCCGCCGGAGCGCCGGTGCTCGGCGAGCTGTACGCCCGGCCGGTCCACGCGCTCACCGCACCCCGCGCCACCCACCGTCCCTAACCGCCCCCGATCACCCGCAGCCGCCCCCGATCCCGCGAAACCGCCCCGATCACCCGCAGCCGCCCCCGAAGGACCGCCATGACCGCGCTCCCCCGTCCCCCAGCCCCGAGCCGCCGCACCCTGCTGCGCGCGGGCCTCGCCGGCGCCGGACTGCTGACGCTCGCGGGCTGCCGCTCGGCCGTCGAGCACGCCCGGAACGCGGCCGGTGCCGTGGACGCCGACTCCCCGCGCCGGGGCGGCGTGCTGACCGTCGCGACCGGCATCGACATCACCCCGAGCCTGCTCTTCGCCGTGAGCGCCAACACCCTCGTCCAGCGCCTCGCCTTCAACACCCTCACCCGGTACGACGACCGGCTCCGGCCGCAGCCCGAGCTCGCCACCGCCTGGGAGGTCTCGCCGGACGGCCTGAACGTGACCCTCGAGCTGCGCGAGGACGTGCTGTTCCACAGCGGCCGCCGGTTCACCGCCGACGACGTCGTCTTCGCCGTCCGGAACCTCCAGAACCCGGCCCGCTCCGCCCAGTTGAGGTCCACCGCCGCCGCCGTCACCGACTTCCGCAAGAACGGCGACTTCGAGCTGACCCTGGTGCTCGCCCACCCGGTGAGCAACCTCTTCGACCTCTTCGAATTCATGATCGTCCCGGATCGGGAGAGCATCGAGGACGCCGTCACCGGCACCCGGCTGATCGGCACCGGCCCGTTCGCCCTCACCGGGCGCAAGCCCGGCTCCTCGCTCTCCTTCGCCCGCAACGAGCAGTACTGGAACCCCGGCCGCCCCCACCTCGACGGCGTGGAGATCCGGATCATCCCGCAGGCGGAGTCGCTGCTGTCCTCGCTCAGGACCGGCCAGACCCACCTCTCCTACAACGTCCGCGGCAAGGACGCCGCGACCCTGGTCGACGACCCGCGGTTCCGGATCAGGCAGTACGACACCGGCTCCGGCGCCCACTACATCGGCGTGGACGTCACCGCCGAGCACGTCCGCGACAAGCGCGTCCGCCAGGCCATCGCCTGGGCCGTCGACCGCGACCGGCTCGTCCAGCAGGCCCTCGGCGGCTACGGCACCGTCTCCTCGGTGCCCTGGCCCAAGTCCTCCCCGGCCTACACCGAGGCCGGCGCCACCCACTACCGGCACGACCCGGAACGGGCCCGGGCGCTGCTCCGGGAGGCGGGCGCCGAGCACATCACCCTGCCCTTCGCCCACTCCAACGAGGCCGGGCCGACGGCCATCGCGCAGATCCTCCAGTACGACCTCCGGCAGGTCGGCATCGAGACGGTGCTCCAGCCCGCCGACTCGCCGACCATGCAGAAGCAGCTGATCTCCCAGTCCATGCCCGCCCTGTGGACGCTCAGCCACGGCTTCGCCCAACTCCAGCCCGCGACCCTCGCGGTGAGCGCCTACCCCTTCAACGAGGCCAGGAACAGCTCCCGCTTCGCCTCCCCCGCCTACACCGACGTGGTGCAGCGCGCCTGGAACCGCAGCGACAGCGACAGCCCCGAGGCCAGGGCCCTCCACCAGCAGATCACCGACGTGCTGCTGGACGAGGAGTTCGTGATCGACCTCGCCATCGCCGGACTGGTCGAGGTCGCGGGCCGCCGGGCCCGGGGCGTCACGCTCAACAAGTTCGGCTACCTCAACCTCGACGACGCCTACCTCACGGCCTGAGCAGGACGGCCCGGAACCCCATGCGCACCTTCCTCCTGAAACGCCTCCCCAGCGGACTGCTCGTCCTCGCCCTCGCCTCCTTCCTGGTCTTCCTCATCCTCCGGCTGATCCCCGGCGACCCGGCCACCACGCTCGCCGGACCGGACGCCTCCCCCGCCACCGTCGCCGCCATCCGCGGTCGACTCGGGCTCGACCAACCGCTGTTCGGCCAGTACGTCAGCTGGCTCGGCCACCTGCTGAGCGGCGACCTCGGGCCGAGCTACGCGATCGGCGGCCAGGTCTCCGACCTGATCGGCAACGGCCTCGGCGCCACCGTCCAACTCACCCTCGGCGCCCTGCTGCTGGTGGTGCTGATCGCCCTGCCGCTGGGCGTGGTCGGCGCCACCACCAGGCGCGGCCCGGTCGCCGCCGCCGTCCAGGCGGTCACCACCGGTGTGCTGGCGGTCCCGCCGTTCGTCACCGGCGTCCTGCTGGTCCTGCTGTTCGCCGTCTCCTTCGAACTGCTCCCGGCCGGCGGGCACGAGTCCCTGCTCGCCGAACCGGACCTGGCCGTGCAGTACCTGGCGATGCCCGCCCTCTGCCTGGCCCTGCCCAGCGCCGCCGTGCTGGCCCGCTACCTCAAGGACGGCATCGAACGCGCCCTCGCCGAGGACTACGTCCGCACCGCGACCGCGCTCGGCGTCTCCCGGCGGCGGATCGTCTGGCGGCACGCACTGCCCAACGCGCTGCCCTCCGCCGTCACCGTCCTCGGCCTCCAGACCGGCCACCTCGTCGCCGGGGCCGTCCTGGTGGAACGGATCTTCGCCTGGCCGGGCCTCGGCCAGCTGATCGAGCAGGGCGTGCTACGCCGGGACTACCCGCTGGTGCAGGACCTGCTGCTGCTCGTGGTCGCGGTCTACGTGGCCGTCCAACTGCTCACCGACCTGGCCTACACCTGGCTCGACCCCCGGATCCGCTGGGAGTGACCCGATGACCACCGCCGCCCTTCCCCTCAAGTCCGCCGCACCGCGCGGCCGTTACCGCGCCGCCCTGCTCAGCCCGCGCGGCCTGACCGGCCTCGCCCTGGTCGGCGCCGTCGCCCTGGCCGGACTGCTCGCACCGCTGCTCACCGGCACCGACCCGAACGCCCAGAGCGCGCTCGCCCTGGCCGGCCCCGGCGCCGCGCACCCCTTCGGCACCGACGACCTCGGCCGCGACCTGTACAGCCGGGTGCTGCACGGCATCGGCACCGACCTCGCGCTGATCGTCACCGCCGTCCCGGTCGGCGCCCTGCTCGGCTGCTCCGCCGCCCTGCTCGCGGCCACCTCCCGGTGGGCCGACCTCGCCGTCCAGCGCGCCTTCGACCTGCTGCTCGCCTTCCCCGGGCTCATCCTCGCCCTGGCCGTCACCGCCGTCCTCGGCCCGGGCCGCTGGCCGGTGGTGATCGTCATCGCGCTGGCCGAGATCCCCGGCTACGGACGGCAGTTGCGAGCCGGCATCCTCGTCCAGCGGGAGCGCGAGTACGCCCTGGCGGCCCGGGTCGGCGGCGCCTCCCGGGCCCGGGTGCTGCTGCGGCACGTACTGCCCAACGCCGTCGACCCGCTGATCGTCCAGACCGCCGTGGCACTCTCGCTCGGCGTGTTCATCGAGGGCGCGATGAGCTTCCTCGGCCTCGGGGTCCGCCCGCCGGAGCCCACCCTGGGCAGCATCCTCAGCCAGTCCGTCGCCTACCTGGCCACCCACCCGACCTTCGCGGCCGCCCCACTGGCCGCCACCACCGCACTGGTGCTCGGCTTCACGCTGATCGCCGAGGCCCTGAACCGGGGGATCCGCCGATGACCACCGTGCTCCGCGTCACCGACCTCACCGTACGCTTCGGCGATTCCGACCCCCAAGGCACCACGGCCGTCGACGGCGTCTCCTTCGACCTCGGAGCGGGCGACACCCTGGGTATCGTCGGCGAGTCCGGCTCCGGCAAGTCCACCACCGCGCTGGCGCTGCTGCGGATGCTGCCGCCCGGCGGCCGGATCACCGCCGGCTCGGTCCACCTCGCCGGGCAGGACCTCGCCGCCCTCCCCGAGACCGCGCTGCGCGCCCTGCGCGGGCGGCGGATCGCCATGGTCTTCCAGGACCCGATGTCCTCGCTCAACCCCGTGCTCACCGTCGGCCGCCAGCTGGACGAGGCGCTGCGCGCCCACGGCGGCACCCGGCGGAAGGCCGAACGGCGGGCCCGGGCCGCCGAGTTGCTCGACCTGGTCGGCATCCCCGACGCCGCCGGCCGACTGCGCGACCACCCGCACCGGTTCTCCGGCGGCCAGCGCCAGCGCATCATGATCGCCCTCGCACTCGCCCACGACGCCGAGGTGCTGGTCGCCGACGAGCCGACCACCGCCCTCGACCCCACCGTCCAGCAGCAGATCCTGCGGCTGCTGACCCGGATCAACCGGGAGACCGGCACCGCCCTGGTGGTGATCAGCCACGACCTCGGGGTGATCGCCCGGACCTGCCGCCGGCTGCTGGTCATGCGGCACGGCCGGGTGGTCGAAAGCGGCGCCACCGCCGAGGTCCTCGCCCGGCCCGAACACCCGTACACCCTGGAGCTGTTGGCCGCCGTACCGCGTCTGGAGGAGCCCTCCCGGGCGGCCGCCAACAGCACCCCGGGCACCCGGCCGCTGCTCACCGTCCGCGGCCTGACCAAGACGTACGGCTCCGGGCGGCGCGCCGTCACCGCGCTGCACGGCGTCGACCTCGACCTGCACCCCGGCGAGACGCTGGGCCTGGTCGGGGAGTCCGGCTCCGGCAAGTCCACCCTGGCCCGGGCGCTGGCCCAGGCGCACCCGCCGTCCGGCGGCAGCATCCGCTTCCGCGGCGAGGAACTCGGCCGCGGGGCACGGCGCGACGGGCCGCACCGCGAGGTCCAACTCGTCTTCCAGGACCCGTACTCCTCGCTCAACCCCCGGATGACCGCCGGGCAGATCATCGCCGAACCGCTGATCGCCCACCGCCTCGGCGACCGGGAGCAGCGCGCCGCCCGGGTCGCCGAACTGCTGGAGCAGGTCGGGCTGGACCCGACCGTGGCCGACCGCCACCCGCGCGCCTTCTCCGGCGGCCAGCGCCAACGC
Organism: Kitasatospora sp. NPDC058046; assembly: GCF_042885595.1. Lineage (NCBI taxonomy): Bacteria > Bacillati > Actinomycetota > Actinomycetes > Kitasatosporales > Streptomycetaceae > Kitasatospora > Kitasatospora sp. NPDC058046. Next base: position 82,062 of record NZ_JBHVRS010000012.1, on the reverse strand, counting down.
ATCGGCATCGCCCGGGCCCTGGCGCCCGAACCGAGCGTGCTGGTCTGCGACGAGCCGGTCTCCGCGCTGGACGTCTCGGTCCAGGCCCAGGTGATCGAGCTGCTCGCCCGGCTCCAGCGCGAACTCGGCCTGGCCGTCCTGTTCATCGCCCACGACCTGGCGGTGGTCCGCCGGGTCAGCCACCGGATCGCGGTGATGCACCGCGGCCGGATCGTCGAGACCGGTCCGGCCGACCGGGTCGTCACCGCGCCCGAACACCCCTACACCGCCGAGCTGTTGGCCGCCGTGCCGGGCCTGGAGCCCGCTCCGGCCGCCAGCCGCTGAGCCGGCGCCCGCCGAGCCGCCACCCGCCCGAGCCACCCCCGGAGCACCGTATGAGCACCCCGCCCGACCCGCACCTCCGGCCGACGCCGCAGCCCGACCCGCACCGCCGCGACCCGTACGCGGGCTTCCCCGGCACCGTCGGCCGCACCTTCGCCGAGTCCGTCCCCGCCTGGCCGCGGCGGGTCCGCCCGCGCGAGGGCGCGCCCAACATCGTCGTCGTGCTGATCGACGACATGGGCTACAGCGACATCGGCCCGTTCGGCGCCGAGATCCCCACCCCCACCCTGGACCGCCTCGCCGCCACCGGCGTCCGGCTCGCCAACTACCACACCATGCCGCTCTGCTCCCCCGCCCGGGCGGCCCTGCTCACCGGCCTCAACCCGCACCGGGTCGGCTACTCCTTCGTCGCCAACGCCGACCCGGGCTTCCCCGGCTACGGCATGGAGGTCGCCGGGGACATCCCCACCCTGGCCGAACTACTGCACGACGCCGGCTACGCCACCTACGCGGTCGGCAAGTGGCACCTCACCCGGGACTCCGCCTCCAACGCCGCCGACGACCGCGCCAACTGGCCGCTCCAGAAGGGCTTCGACCAGTACTACGGCGTCCTGGAGGGCCTGACCAGCCTCTTCCACCCGCACCAACTCGTCCGCGACAACAGCCCGCTGGACATCGACGAGTTCCCCGACGGCTACTACTACACCGACGACATCACCGACCAGGCCGTCAAGATGGTCACCTCACTGCGCGCCCACGACGCCGACAAGCCCTTCTTCCTCTACCTCGCCCACAACGCCGTGCACGGCCCGCTCCAGGCCAAGCCCGAGGACCTCGCCCGCCACCGCGGCCGCTACGACGGCGGCTGGGACGAGCTGCGCCGCACCCGCTTCGCCCGCCAGCTGGCCGCCGGCCACTTCCCGCCCGGCACCGAGCTGCCCGAGCGCAACTCCGAGGCCGGGTACGAGGTCGGCCCCTGGGACGAACTCACCGACGTCCAGCAGACGTTGTACGCCCGCTACATGGAGGTGTACGCGGCGATGGTCGACAACGTCGACCAGAACCTCGGCCGGCTCACCGACACCCTGGCCGCCCTCGGCGAACTCGACAACACCATCATCGTGTTCACCAGCGACAACGGCGGCACCGGCGAGGGCGGCGCCGAGGGCACCCGCAGCTACTTCAGCCGCTTCGTCCACCACCCGAACCTGCCGGCGGACTGGAACCCGGACGTCCGGCGCGAGATCGACCTGATCGGCGGCCCGCGGAGCCTGGTGCACTACCCGCGCGGCTGGGGCATGGCCTCCAACACCCCCTTCCGCCTCTACAAGGGCCAGACCTACGCGGGCGGCGTCCGCGTCCCCTTCGTGCTCTCCTGGCCGGCCGGCCTGCCCCGCGCCGAGGGCGACACCGGCGTCCGCACCCAGTACCAGTACGTCACCGACATCCTGCCCACCCTGCTCGAACTCGCGGGCGTGGAACGGCCGTCGGAGCGCCTGGGCCACCCCGTCCAGGAGCTCGACGGCACCGGCTTCACCTCCGTGCTGCGCGACGGCGCCGCGCCCGGTACCCACCACGAGCAGTACTGCGAGATGACCGGCAACCGCAGCTACTACCGCGACGGCTGGAAGCTGGTCACCCTGCACCGCCCGGGCACCCCGTACGACGACGGCGAGTGGGCGCTGTACGACCTGCGCACCGACCCCACCGAGATCCACGACCTCGCCGCCGAACACCCCGACCTCGTCAAGGAGTTGTCCGCCGCCTGGGAGGCCGCCGCCTGGCGCGACGGGGTCTTCCCGCTCGCCGACGGCAGCGGCGCCCTCGCCCTGCGCGGCCCCGAGGCCGAGCGGCTGCGCCGCCCCGTCACCCTGCTGGCCGGCACCCCCGAACTGGAGCGCTACCGCTCCTCCCGGCTGATCGCCTTCCGCTCCTTCACCGTCGAGGCCGCGCTCGACGGCTACCGGCCGGGCGACCAGGGCGTCCTGGTCTCGCACGGCGACCAGGGCGGCGGCTACAGCCTCTACGTCGAGGAGGGCCGGCTGCGCCTCGCCTACAACCAGTACGGCGACCTGCTGGAGGCCGACGGAGGACCGCTGCCGGCCGGCGCCCGGCTGATCACCCTGGAGGTCACCGCCGTCGCCGACCTCAGATGGGAGTTCCGGCTGCTCGTGGACGGCCTGCCGGTGGGCGACACCGGGGACGGCGCCGCGGCCGGGGTGGAGCCCGCCCTGCTCGGCCCGGTCCACCAGCTGATCGGCATGGCCCCGTTCCAGGGCATCAGCGTCGGCATCGACCGCAAGTCCCCGGTCTCCTGGCCGCTGTACGAGCGGCACCGCTCCTTCCGCTACACCGGCGCCCTGCACTCCGTCACCTACCGGCCCGGCGAGCCCGCGCCGTACGACCCGGAGACGGTGGCCCGGGCGCTGCGCGAGGCGGCGGCCGCCTTCGAGTAGCCGGGCCCAAGCCGGGCCGGACCGGGCCCAGACCGGCCCCGGACCGGACTCGGACCGACCGGTCCGCGCCAGTCGGGCCGGGCCGGTCGGCCATGATCCCCGATCACCCGCCAAGATCCCCCCACCCGGGTTACCCTCGTCCCGCGCGGCAGCCCGGCCGCGCGGCCGACCGAGGGGGGAACGGATGATCGGGGACCTGCTGCCGGACGTCGTGGTGACCGAGGTGGCCTACGAGGACCCGCCGGAGGCCCGGCTGGAGCCCGAGGAGGAGCCCGCCGTCGCCCGGGCCGTCGACAAGCGGCGCCGCGAGTTCACCACCGTCCGGCACTGCGCCCGGGCCGCCCTCGCCCGGCTCGGCGTCCCGTACCGCCCGCTCGTCCCGGGCCTGCGCGGCGCGCCGAGCTGGCCGGACGGCGTGGTCGGCAGCCTCACCCACTGCGACGGCTTCCGCGCGGCGGCCGTGGCCCGGGCCGGCACCCTCGCCTCCGTCGGCATCGACGCCGAGCCCGCGCTGCCGCTGCCGGAGGGCGTCCAGGAGGCCGTCGCGCTGCCGGTCGAGCGGCAGCGGCTCGCCAAACTGGCCGCCGAGCACCCGGACGTCCCGTGGGACCGCATCCTGTTCAGCGCCAAGGAGTCGGTGTACAAGGCCTGGTTCCCGCTGACGCAGGTCTTCCTGGACTTCGAGGAGGCCGAACTGGACCTCTCCCCCGACGGCACCTTCACCGCCCGGCTGCTCGTCCCGGGCCCGGTGGTCAACGGCCGCCGGCTCGACGGCTTCGACGGCCGCTGGGCGGTCCGGGACGGGCTGCTCGCCACCGCGATCGCCGTCGCCCCCTGACCGGCGACCAGGCCCCGGACCGTCACCGACCGGCCCCCGGACCGTCACCGACCGGCCCTCGACCGGGGCGGCATATCCTCGACCCCGTGACGGTGACCTATGTGATCGACGGCGACGAGATCAAGACCCTGGAGGACTTCTGGGACGTGGTCGGGCGGACCATCGGCGTGGACGGCTACTTCGGCCGCAACCTCGACGCCTTCGCCGACTGCCTGCGCGGCGGCTACGGCACCCCCGAGGACGGCGACTGGGTCATCGAGTGGCGCCACCACGAGGTCTCCCGCCGCAACCTCGGCTACCCGGAGACGGTCCGGCAGCTGGAGCTGCGGCTGGCGCGCGCCCACCCGACCAACCGCGCGCGGATCACCGCCCAGCTGGACGCCGCCCGGGCCGGCAGGGGGCCGACGGTCTTCGACTGGCTGGTCCGGATCATCGAGGAGGAGCACCCGGGCGGCCTGCGCCTGGCCTGACCGCCCTTCACCCCGCCTGACCGCCCCTGGGCCCCGTCGCGGGGGCGTGCCCCGCTACAGCACGTCCGAGAGCCGGACGAAGCGCCGCCCCGCCGCCAGCAGCCCCGGCACCGCCGCCGCCACCCCGGGGGCGGTGCCGCCGCCCGGGCGGTTCATGTGCCCGATCACGATCGCGCCGGGCGGGGCGGAGGCGACCTCCCGCCGCACCTCGGCGGACCGGAGCGTCGCCCCGTCGTCCCCGTTGACGGTGAATCCGGCCACCCGCTGGCCCAGGTCGGCGACCACCCGGGTGGCGACGTCGTCGTAGTGCGCGGTGCCGGAGCGGAAGAACCGGGGCGGGTGCCCGAGCAGCCCGGTGAGCTTCTCGGCGTTGCCCGCCACCTCGTCGTACACCTCGCCGACGCCGCGCGTGCCGGCGATGCCGTAGGCGGAGCGGCCGGTCACCGAGAGCGGACGGTGGACGGTGCCGTGGTTGCCGATCTCGAACAGCGGGTCGGCGGCGAGCTGCTCGAACTCGTCCGGGTTGGCGTCGATCCAGCGGGCGTTCAGGAAGAGCGTGGCCGGCACCCCGTGCGCCCGCAGGGCGTCGATCAGGTCGGCGTCGTAGCCGCTGCCGCCGGGGCCGCCGCAGGCGTCGAAGGTGAGCGCCATGGCGCTCTCGCCCTCCGGCAGCTCGGTGATCACCCCGGACACGTCCAGCCCCCACTCGGCCGGGGCCAGCGTGCCGTACCGCTCGACCACCTCGGCCCGGGTCGCCGGGTGCGGGGGCTGCTTCGCGGGGTCCGGCGCGGGCGTCGATTCCGGCGCGGATGTCGGCGCGGATGTCGGCGCGAGGGCCTCGGTGGGCCCGCCGGACGGCGTCGCGAGCGGTTCGGCGGACGGTTCGGTGGACGGTGGCGCCGACGGCGAGGCCGGACCGGTGCCCGCCGCCTTGCTCCGGCACCCCGCCAGCGCTCCTCCGGCCACCCCCATGAGCAGTGCCCGCCGACTCACCGACACGCCCGTCTCCCATCCGCGCCATGTCTCGCACTCGCCATGCCTCATACAACCCGATGGCATGTAACCCGATGACATGACTATGAACCGACCATTCGTCACTCCCCGCAACTCGCCCCCGCCCCCGCCCGGCGCCTCTTCACCGACCCGCCCCGCCGCCGTGGGCCACGACTCACCCCCGGTTCACCCGCCCGGGTAAGCCCGCGAGCGACCCGCCCGCCCCGATCCGGAGACCTCGATGCCGACCGAGCCCAGCACCCCGCGCCCGAACCGACCCGCCGACCAACCGGCCGACCAGCCGACCCACCCGCCGACTCCGCAGCCCGCCCGCCGCGACCTGCTCCGCACCGGCCTCGCCACCGGCGCCGCCACCGCGCTCGGCCTCGCCGCCGCCACCGGCCGGGCGGACGCCGCCCCCGCCGACGGCCCCGCCGCCGCCCCAGGCGCCACACCCCCCGACCGCACCCTCACCCTCACCGGCCACCTGCCCACCGGCTCCCCCGACTTCGTCTACCTCCCGGTCGAGGTCCCCGAGGGCGTCCGCGAGATCGCCGTCTCCTACGGCTACGACAAGCCGCCCGTCCCGGCCGGCACCCCCGGCAACTCCTGCGACATCGGCATCTTCGACGAGCGCGGCACCGACCTCGGCGGCCCCGGCTTCCGCGGCTGGTCCGGCGGCTTCCGCACCGAGTTCAGCCTCTCCCGCGCCGCCGCGACCCCCGGCTACCTCCCCGGCCCGGTCAACCCCGGCACCTGGCACGTCGTCCTCGGCCCCTACCAGGTCGCCCCGCAGGGCCTGGAGTACCACGTCGAGGTCACCCTCCGCTTCGGCGCCCCCGGGCCGCGGTTCACCCCGCAGTACCCGGCGGAGCGGGCCCGCGGCCGCGGCCGGGCCTGGTACCGGGGCGACTGCCACCTGCACACCGTCCACTCCGACGGGCGGCGCAAGCCCGAGGAGGTGGCCGCCGGAGCCCGCGCGGCCGGCCTGGACTTCATCGTCTCCACCGACCACAACACCAGCTCCTCGCACGCCGCCTGGGGCCCGCTGGCCGGCCCCGACCTGCTGATCCTGCCGGGCGAGGAGATCACCACCCGCAACGGCCACTGGCTGGCCCTCGGCCTGGAGCCCGGCCAGTTCGTCGACTGGCGCTACCGCTCCCGCGACGAGGAGTTCCCGCGCTTCGTCCGCCAGGTCCACCGGTCCGGCGGCCTGGTCGTGCCCGCGCACCCGTACTGCCCGTACGTCGCCTGCCAGTGGAAGTTCGGCTACGAGCAGGCCGACGGCGTCGAGGTGTGGAACGGCCCCTGGACGTACGACGACGAGTCGGCGGTGGACACCTGGGACGGCCGGCTCGCCGTCGCCCTGCGCGAGGGCCGCTCCTGGCTGCCCGCCCTGGGCAACAGCGACGCGCACAGCGAGCCGCAGGCCATCGGCTCCCCGCACAACGTCGTCCTGGCCGAGGACCTCACCCGGGACGCGATCCTCGACGGGCTGCGCGCCGGACGCAGCTGGCTGGCCGAGTCCTCCGCCGTCACGCTGGACCTCACCGTCACCGGGCACGGCCGCCGGGCGGGCATCGGCGAGGAGCTGACCGTCCCGGCCGACGCCCCGCTCGACGTCCGGCTCACCGTCTCCGGCGTGCCCGGCGGGACGGTCCGCCTGCTCACCGACGAGGGCCAGATGCACCAGGAGTCGCTGCCCGCCGACGGCTCCGGCACCGTGATCTGGCGCACCACCGCCTCGCTCGCCGCCTACGTCCGGGCCGAGGTGCGCCACCCGAAGGCGGACGGCACCCCCGGCAGGGGCAACTCGATGGGCCCGGACCTGCCCTGGGGCCCGATGGCGGCGCTCACCAACCCGATCGTGCTGCGCACCGAAGCGGGCTGACCACCCCGGCCGGCCCCGCCGACCGACCACTCCGACCCGCCCAGGAAGCGGGCTGGGGACGACTCGGACCACCCGTTTGGACTAGGTTGATCCCCGAAACGCATCAGTCGTAGGGACGAGGCGGTCGGATGTCCGGATATGGGCCGACCAGCCCCTTCGCACTCCGACCGCCCCGCCCCGGCTACCCGACCGTCCCCGGCCCGCGAAGGGATCAGCAGCTGTGAACCGTACGACCGTAGGTGGGCCGGAGCTCGGGGGCGGCGGGGGCGCCGGGGGCGTCCTCGTCCTCGTCGACCCGGCCGGGGCCGGGAACAGCCCGGTCGCGGAGCTGCTCGCCCGGGAACTGAACCCGAGCGTCCACCTGCGGACGGACGACTTCCTGCGGGTCATACGCAGCGGCCAGCTCCCGCCCCACCTGCCCGAGGCCGGGCGCCAGAACGCCACCGCCCTCGCGGCCGCCGCCCAGGCCGCCTTCGCCTACGCCACCCGCGGCTACCAGGTCGTGGTGGAGGCCCCCGCCGCCCCGGCCGCCCTCGACACCTTCCGCCGCGAGAGCCGTGCCACCGGCGCCGCCCTCCACTACGTCGTCCTCCACCCCGGCCCGGCGCCCGAGGACACCGTCCACACCGCCCACACCCTCGACACCGCGGCCCTCACCCCCGAGGCCGCCACCGGCTCCGTCCTCACCGCCCTCACCCGGCGCACCCACCTGCTCGGCTGGTAGCCCGGTAGCTCCCCTCGGCGCTCAGGCGCCCACCGTGCCGTCGATCGCCTCCCGCAGGAAGTCCGCGTGCCCGTTGTGCCGGGCGTACTCGTGGATCAGGTGGAGCATTACCAGCCGCAGCGACACCTCGGCGTCCCACCGGGCCTGGTAGCCGGTGACGTCGAGGGAGTCGGCGGCGAGCTCGATCCGGCGGGAGTGCTCGACCTCGGCCTGCCACGCGGCGAAGGCCTCGGCGCGGGTGGCGCCGGCGGGGTCGTAGGCGGCCTGGTAGTCGCCGTCCTCGGACCAGACCAGCGGCAGCTCCTCACCGTCGATCACCCGGCGGAACCAGACCCGCTCGACCTCCGCCATGTGCCGGACCAGCCCGAGCAGGCTGAGCGTGGACGGCGGGCTGGAGCGCAGCCGCAGCTGCTCGTCGGTCAGGCCCTCGCACTTCAGGGCCAGGGTCGCCCGGTGGAAGTCGAGGAAGCCGCGCAGCATCTCGCGCTCACCGCCGGTCAGCGGCGGGGCGGGGCGGTCGTCGGGGACGGTCACGGTGGTCGGTCTCCTCGCGGTGGTCGGACTCCCGGCGGACTGTAGCGAACCGCCCGGCCGGTCCGAAACGCCTTTTCTCCCGGCCGCCCGCCCGGCTGGCTGGCTTCCCGGCTTCGCCATCCGCTGTCACATCCGGGCGCCCTCCGGTGTCTTCATGTCCGGCAACCCGCCGAACCACCGAACCACCGAACCCGGAGGACACCATGGCACTGCGACTGCCGAAGGCCCAGCTGCCCGCCGAGCTGAGCGAGAACATGATCAGGACGTTCGGGACCGCCCTCGAACCCGTCGAGGCCGTCTGGCACAACCCCGCCGTCGCCACAGCGAACCTGGACTTCTCCCGCGGGATCGCCGAGTGGGACGCGCTCGACGAGGGCCTCAAGTCCTTCGCGCACATGGCGGTGGCCGCCCAGGTCGGCTGCGGCTGGTGCCTGGACGTCGGCTACTTCCAGGCCCGGAACCAGGGCCTGGACCCGGCCAAGGCGAGCCAGGTGCCGAACTGGCGGGCGGCGGAGGTGTTCACGGCGCTGGAGCGCGAGGTGATGGCGTACGCCGAGGCCATGACCGTGACCCCGCCGGCCGTCACCGACGAGCAGTACGAGCACCTGCTGGGCGAGCTCGGCCCGGCGGCCATGGTCGAACTCACCGCCTACGTCGCCTTCGTCAACATGGCCACCAGGAACAACACCGCGAACGGCGTCCGGTCGCAGGGCTTCTCCGACTCCTGCGGGATCCCGCTGGCCCGGCCCACCGTCACCGCCGACGACGCCGCTGACGTGCCGGCCGGAGTGAAGCCGGCATGACCGAGGACCCCTTCGTCGTCCACCGCAGCCTGCTCTTCACCGTCGCCTACGAGCTGCTCGGCTCCGCCGCCGACGCCGAGGACGTGCTACAGGAGTCCTGGCTGCGGTGGGCCGGGGTCGACCGCGCCCAGGTGCACGACCCGCGCTCGTACCTCATCCGGATCGTCACCCGCCAGGGCCTCAACCGGCTGCGGACGCTCACCCGTCGGCGCGAGCAGTACGTCGGCGAGTGGCTGCCGGAGCCGCTGCTCACCAGCCCCGACGTCGCCGAGGACGTCGAACTCGCGGAGAGCGTCTCCTTCGCGATGCTGACCGTACTGGAGACGCTCGGGCCGACCGAGCGGGCCGTGTTCGTGCTGCGCGAGGTCTTCGAGCTGCCCTACGAGGAGATCGCCGAGGCCCTCGGCAAGACCCCGCCCACCGTCCGGCAGATCGCCCGGCGCGCCCGCGCACACGTGGCGGCCCGCCGGCCCCGGGTACGGGTCAGCCGCTCCGAGCAACAACGGGTGGTGGAACGGTTCCTGGAGACCCTGCGCACCGGGCGGCTGCAGGACCTGATGGAGGTACTGGCACCGGACGTCGTCCTGATCGCCGACGGCGGCGGGATCGCGGCCGCCGTCCCGGCCCCCGTGCACGGGGCCGAGGCCGTGGCCGCGCTGCTCGCGCGCACCGGACGGCTCCCGGTCCCGTTCGACACCACCGCGGTGTGGCTCAACGGCGCCCCGGCCGGCCGCATCGACATCGGCGGCGAACCCTCGGTGGTGAGCCTCGCGGTGGAGAACGGCCGGGTCACCCGGGTCTACATCGTGCGCAACCCGCGGAAACTGACCCGCCTCGACACACCGGCCGACCTCACCCGGTAGCCTCTCCCCGTTCGCGTGGTGGTGCTCCGAGCCCGCTCGGAGCACCACCACGCTCCCCCACCGCTCCCTGGACGCTCCGCCATCACGTACCGTGTTCGGACCACCACAGGTTTGGGTACGTACCTCGGCGCGCCCGACGGCCGGGCGCCCACCGAGCAGGAGACCCAGCGGCCCATGGACCACAACCGCATCCCCCCGACCGTACGCCGGACGTACGGCGTCGACGACCTCAGCACCGCCCCGTCGTTCGCCGGAGGCTTCATCAACTTCGGCTACTGGCAAGGGATCGACCTCGCCGACCCGACCTCCGAGGACCGGGTGCGCAGCCAGGAACAGATGTACCGGCGGGTGCTGCGGGAGTTCCCGGAGCCGCGGGAGCGGCTGCGGCTGGCGGAGGTGGGCTGCGGCCGGGGGCTGGGTGCCGCCCTCGCCCTGCGGGAGTTCCGGTTCGCGGGCGTGACGGGCGTGGACATCCACCCCGACCAGATCGAACGGGCCCGCGCCGTCAACGCGAGAGCCCTGGCAACGTACCCCGATCGGCTGGCGTACACCCTCGGCTCGGCGGACGAACTCCCCTTCTCCGACGGCTATCTGGACGGCGTCTTCTCCGTCGAGGCCGCCCAGCACTTCCGCGAACTGACCGGCTTCGCCCGCGAGTCCGCCCGCGTCCTGCGCCCCGGCGGCCGGCTCGTCGTCGCCACCTTCTTCACCGCCCCCGGCCCCGACGTCGCCGAACGCCTCAAGATCCTCCTCGCCAGCTTCGCCGACGGCCTCGACATCGCCCACCCCCTCGACGACTTCACCACCTCCCTCACCCGCACCGGCTTCACCGACATCACCACCGAATCCATCGGCGCCGACGTCTGGCCCGGCCTCGACCGCTACCTCACCGACGCCGTCCCCTCCGCCCACTGGACCCGCCACTTCCTCCCCGCCTGGCGCGACGGCCTCCTCGACTACCACGTCCTCACGGCCATCCGCATCTGACCGGGCGCTGATCGGCCCTGGGCCTGCCATAGGCCCAGGGCCGCTCACGCTACGACGGCAGCTGGCGGGGGCCGCCACCGCCCCTGATTTAAGCCCTCCAGGGCTGACCGTGACGCGGTACGCCGACCACCCGACCTTCGGGCAGCTGCCATTGCAACCCCTCAAGGGCTGATCACAACCCCGGACGGGCCGTTCGGCGCGTGCACCACCAATCTGTTGCAAGCCCTCCAGGGCTAATCACGACGCGCCGCGCGAGATTTTCGCCGGGCCGATCGAGGTGTTGCAAGCCCTCCAGGGCTAATCACGACCCGAGATCATCCAGGCCCCCGCCGTCCCCACCGCGTTGCAAGCCCTCCAGGGCTAATCACGACGACGGGGTCCAAGCCGGCTCGCTGGCGCTCAACAGGTTGCAAGCCCTCCAGGGCTAATCACGACGCGGGACCATCAGCGGCACCAACGTCAACCTCGGGTTGCAAGCCCTCCCGGGCTAATCACGACGGCTGCTCGCCGTCTGCCTGGACGGCTGGGTGATCGCCGGTTGCAAGCCCTCCAGGGCTAATCACGACCGCCTCTGCGGTGCGCTCCGCCTGCCGGTAGGAGACGGGTTGCAAGCCCTCCAGGGCTAATCACGACCCGAGGGTAAAGTCCAAGGTCAGAGCACCTGCGGGCGTCATCGTACGCGCTGGAAGCACAGCGACCGATCGGTCCTGCAGCGGCGCTGGTCACAGGATCTCGCCCGGCCCGCCGAGGGTGGCGCCGAGTGTTGCCCTGTCGATCATGTCCGGGGAGCGGGCGGTGTAGGTGACGATGCTGTCGTAGCTGGGGTCGATCACGCTATTGAGGGTGTGGGTGAGGGCGCGGTACTGGGCGGCGGTGAGTTCGCCGTGGAAGACGCTGCGCTGGGTCCAGTGGAGGTACTTGCGGCAGGTTTTCAATACTTTCGGGTTGCGTTCGGCTGCGGTGTCGTAGACCAGGATGACGAACATCGGCGGCTACCACCAGGGCCGGAAGGGCTTGTACGGCGTGCCTTCCAGACACAGCCGGACGAGCTTGAGTGCTTCGAGGTGGATGAGCTCCTCGTAGCTGACCTTCCGCTTCAGCGTCCGGTGGTACACCGTCGTCGCGAGTTCCTCCCGGACGAGAGCGGCGATCTTCTTTCGGCCGTCCGCGCTGAGTGCGGCGCGGCCGACTTCCGTCTCGAAGTCGCTGGGTTTGAGGTGCTTCTGGCTGGCGGCCCGTCGCAGTAGCCGTTCGGCGAGCAGGGGTTTGAAGGGTTCGGCGAGGTCGAGGGCGAGGGTGTTGCGGCGGCGGTCGGTGTCGCTGTGCAGGAAGCCGATGGCGGGGTGGAGCGGGGTGCTGCGCAGGGCGGTGAGGACGCGGGCGTAGGTGAGGGCGTTGAGGTAGCTGATGAAGGCGTTGCCGGCGTTGGTGGGTGGCCGGCGGGTGCGGCCGTTGAGGCGGAGCCAGGCGGGGAGGCGGGTGTCGAGGACAGCCCAGGCGGTGCGGCGGAAGTTGCCTTCCTGGCCCATGAGTTCGTCGGTGTCGTGGCAGTCGGGCAGGGCGGTGCGCAGGGTTTCGAGTGCCGGGTCGAGGAGGTCGGTGTCGAGGGCCCAGCGGAGGTTCTCGGCGGTGGCGAGGAGGAGTCCGCGCGCGACCGGGAGGCGTTGCGCGGGGTCGCCGGTGATCTCGACCTGTCGGCGGAGGACGGTGGCGGAGGACATGGCCTCGGCGGGCGCGAAGTGTCCGGCGTAGTTGCCGTAGTGGTCGAGGATGTGGACGGTGACGCCGTGGCGGCTGAGGAGGGACATCACGGAGGTGTTGAGGTCGACGTGCTCGAAGGCGACGAGGTCGCGGATGTCCGTGATGGGGATGCGGACGGGGCTGCCGTCGGCACGCTCGATGCGGATGCTGTCGTCCTCGCGGCGGATGCGGCAGGGTCCGGTGAGCCAGTAGGTACGGCCGACGGCGGGCATCAGTCTCCCCAGCAGTAGTCGAGGTAGGAGCAGCCGCGGCAGGCGGCACGGGTCCGGCGGTCGGGGGGTTCGGCCGAGGCGATGACGGCGCGGGCCTCGTCCTCGGCGGTCTCGGCCGCTTCCCGCGCCTCTTCGTTCCAGGGGACATCGGTGGTGCGGCGGATGAGGGGGTAGTGGACGGTGCCGCCGCGCACGTTGACGCCTCGGCGCTCCAACAGCAGGCAGTAGTGCCTGACTTGGGCGTCGTGGGCGGGTGATGGGCTGCGGGAGGACTTGGTCTCGTGGATGACGGCCCCGGCGGTGACCCAGTCGATGCGGGCTTCGCCGAGGTCGACGTCCCGCCGTCGCGTGAACGTGGTCTCGCTCACGACCTCCCCGAAGGCGACGAGGTCGCTGCCGCCTTCGGGCCGGTAACCGCGCGTGTAGAGCCAGAGTTGGCGCGGGCAGTGGCGCAGGTACTTGATGTGGACGCCGCCGAGGCCCTTGTCGTCGCCGAGTGGACTCGCAGGGATGGGTTTCACAGGATCGTCTCCGTTTCGGCGGGCGGGCGGAGGCCCAGGACGGGGTCGTAATCGCCCTTGACGAGATGGACGCCTAGCGACCGGTCGAACGCGTGGCTGTAGGTCTTCAACTGCCCGTAGCCCAGCGGGATGAGCAGTCCGGCGGCGAGGAGCGGGTCCGCCTTCCTGCCGACCGCGAGTCGGCGGTACTCCTCGGTGTCCTCTTCCAGGAGCACCTCCACGGTGTCGAAGCGTTCGCCGAGGGACTTCGCGTACTCGGTGCGGTCGTGGAAGGGGTCGGCGAAGGTGAGGAACTCGGCGGTGAACCCGTCGCGGGCCTCCCGAGCCCTCTCAACCCACTTGTGGCCCCAGTCGGTGTCGTAGGCGAGCGCGAGGAGGCGGTCGATGTCCTGTTCGCTGAGGTCGGTGGCGCCTTCCAGCGCCAGGGTGGTGAGCGCCGACCAGGCGGCCTCCACCGCGCCCTGGTCGTACGGGCGGTGGCCGTCCGTCCGGTGGACCCGGAACTCGACCGCCCCGTCCGGGTGGAGGCCCCGACGGTTGACGCGTCCGGCGCGCTGGGCGACGGCCTCGATGGGGGCGTTCTCCACCGCGCCCCGGTCGAAGTCGAGTTGCAGCGAGACCTCCACCGTCTGCGTGGCGACGACCAGACCGCCTCGACGCGGCGCGTCGTCGGACCGGCGCTCGCGGTGGCGTTTCAGGAGTCGGCGTTCGATCTCGTCGCGGTCCTTGTTCTTGAAGCGCGAGTGGAGGAGCAGCGCGGCGTCCGGGTCGTCGGGGTGCTGCTCGCGGGCGTGGTCGGCGAGGGCGGCGAAGAGGGCCTGCCCCGCGGCAACCCTGTTGACGACCGCCAGCACGCTGTGCCCCTCGTCGATCCACCCTTCCAGCCGCGCGATGCTCTCCGGGTCCGTCAGCGCGAGCTCGTCGACGACCAGTCGGTGCCGCACCGGCGCCGTCCCGGGCTCGGCCCGATGGCAGGTGACGGGCTGGTGCAGGCTCTCGTCGACGATGGTCAGCAGCGGCGGGGCGAGGGTCGCGGACAGCACGGCGATCCTGCTGCCGAGTTGTTCCCACAGCCGCATCGCGGCGCAGAGCCGGCCGAAGGTCTCGGGGTCGTAGGCGTGGAGTTCGTCCAGGACGAACAGGGAGTTGGCCTGTTCGAGGAGGACGGAGGAATGGGTGGGCCCGGCGATGGCGGCGGCGAGGAGTTGGTGGGGCGTGGCGACGCGCAGGCGTTGGGTGAACAGGCGCATGGCGTTGGCACGGGCGCGGGCTTTGCGGGCGTCGTCCTTGGTGGGGCCGCTACAGCAGTCGTCCTCCGACGCCTCCGTGAGGAGGGTACGGGCGAGGGCGCCGTGGAGGAGGCCGATGTCGGGCTGCTTCTCCCCCGCGGCCGGGTGGAGGGTGTCCTGGAAGCGACGTCGGGCGGCGTTGAGGGAGGCACGGTAGGGCAGGGTCCACACGACCCTGGGCATGCCCGCCATCGTCGCCAACTGCCGGGCAGCCCAGGAGAGTCCGGCTTCGGTCTTGCCGCTGCCCGTGGGGGCGATGAGGACGAGGTGGCCCACGGTCGTACCGGCGTCGTGCTGGTGCCGGTGCGGCGGGTACGGGAGCCGCGCGAGGTAGTCGGTGGGCAGCGGCATGTGGGTCTGGAGGTCCACGTGGGCGGAGCCGGCGTGGTCGGCCAGGGTGAGGGCGCCCTGGGCCAGGACGGCGAGCAGGCCCTGGTGGGCCTTCACCGGGAGCCTCCAGGCGGTGAGGACGTCCTGGAGGAGCAGGCGGGCCCGGTCGGCGAGCACCGGGTCGTTCGGCCCCGGTGGCGCGGGTTCGGTGCCGAGGGAGCCGGCCAGCCAGGCCAGGAGTTCCTGGTGCAGGCCGCGCGGGACCTGCGGCCGTGGGCCGTCCGGGCCGGGCACGTGGCCGAAGGCCTCGTCCCAGCGGGTCCGTTCGTTGTAGAGGCGGGACAGGGCGGGCTTGCCGCCGCCGAGGGAGGACGCCGCGTGGAGCGGCCGGTGGTGGCCGGCGACGAGCGTGGCGATCAGCAGGCGCTCCTCGCTGCCCCATCCCGCTGCCGGGGCCAGCAGGTCGACGTAGGCGAGGGAGAGGACCTCGTGGCGCTCGCCCCAGGGTTTGCCGCCGGGTTCGACCTGCCGTTGGAACAGTTCGGCGATCTTGCCCGCGTCGTGCAGCAGCGCCGCGACGCGTACAAGGCTCCAGAACTGCGGTTCAGTGGCGATGACGCCGGCGGCCCCGATGCGCGCCTCCAGCTGGGCGACCGCGTCGTGGACGGTGCGCAGGTGGGTGGTGAGGCGTTCGGGGTCTTCCCGGGGCAGCGACTTGGCCCGCAGGTCGGTGAGGGCGCGCCTTCGTGGTGGGGCCAGGGGTGGGGTCAGGGGTGGGGTCAGGGGGTCAGCAGCCATACGGCTTGGGTGTCCTCGTTACTGGTGGGTGCTTCTCGGTAGGCGCCGCGGACCGGTGCCGCCCCGGCGGGTTCGTCGCACCACAGGTACGGCGACCAGCGGGTGGTGAGGCGGTCGGCGGAGACGGTGTCGGCGAGGCGGTGCTCGTGGGCGGAGGGCACGTCGTGGCCGTCGGCGGGGGCGAGGGCGTGGCCGACGACCGCCCGCTCGGCGGGTTCGAGGACGACGTGGGCCAGTCCGGTGAGGTGGACGAGGTCCTGGGAGCGGCCCAGGCGCAGGGCGTGACGAGGCCGGCGCAGCGCCCGGGCGAACCGGTCGCCGTCCGCTCCCGGTTCGGGCAGCCACAGGGTCAGGTGGACGTCGGCGAGGAAGGGCCGGTCCTTGGCCGTCGTACCGCCCTTTCCGGCCCGGATGCGGCCGCCGGCGGACGGGTTGCTGCCGTCGGCGGCGATCGGATGGTAGGTCTCGGTGTCGGTACCGTGGCCGTCCGACCAGGCCGCCATGCCGAGGACGAAGGGTTCGGCGTACGCGCCGGTGGCGGCCGCCAGCAGCCCGCGGACGGTGGACGGCGGCGGCACCGGGAGAACGCGGGTGACACCGGGGAACAGCGGGTCCCGGAAGGAGGCCACGGGCGCGTGGAACGTCGCGCGCAGGGCCCGTACCGGCCCGCCCGGTGGCGCCGGGGTCATCGCGGCTCCGGGTCGTCGAACCAGCCGTCCAGCTCGCCCGCGCGCAGTTCCTCCGCCAGCTTGAGCAGAACAGTCCGGGGGTGGTCGACGACGATGGTGCCCTCGGCCAGCTGCCGCTCGCACTGCTTCTCGAAGTCCTCGCGCGCCTGGTCGCGGAAGCCGGGCCGCCAACCGATCCGTACCGGCCCCTCCCACTCCCCCGCCCACGCTTCGAGCTCCTGGACCAGGACGTCCCCGCGCACCCGCACCCCCGTGTCGGGGTCGCTGTCGATCACGTGGCCCAGCGGGTTGATGCCGCCCTTGAAGGCGACCAGGACGATCAGCGCGGGCACCCGGTCGCCGTAGTGCAGGGCCTGCTTCGCCCCGCCGCTCAGGTGCGCGATCGCCTCGGGCAGCAGCGCGGCCCGGCGGCGCCGCTCCTCCAGCGGCAGCCGGACAGCCGGCTGGTCGCGGAACGATCCGGTGGTGGCGCCGAGCGCGGCGGCCTCCGCCACCTGGAGCGCCTGCTCCTGGGTGAGGTAGTTGGGCCGGCCCACCCCGTCCGCGCCGGGCAGGGTGAACGTGCCGATCCTCGGGAGGTCGAGCAGGAAGGGCGCGGCGAGGTCGGCGGTGTAGAACTCGTGCCCGTGCAGGACGGGTTCGGTCACCCCCCGGGACATGACCCCGAAGTCCTCGGTCGGGTAGGCGGGTTCGACGGACATCAGGGTGCCGAGCATGAACGGGCTGTCGCGCAGGGTGGTCGCCGCGTCGTCCTTCCTCGCACCCGCCCGCATGTAGCCGAACAGGTCGTCGTCCGCGTAACGGACCGGATCCGCCTGGGTGTTGGCCTTCTGCGCCTTGCCCTGGGCCTTGCCCACCCGGGTGACGGGCGACGGCACCGAACCGCGCTCGACCATCGTCTCCCGGATCCAGCGACGCGCCGCCTGCGCGGACACGTACGGGTACTTGCGGCCCCTGACCCGCGCGAACTTGACGCGGGACACCGTCTCCTCACTCCGCCCGTTGTTGGGTGCCCCGGCCTGCACGGAGAGCACCATCATCCCTGCCAGGTAAGCCATTTACGCCTGCTCCATCTCGTATGCGTCGTACTCGTCCTCGGTGTCCACGCCGAACGCCGGTTGCTCCGCCAGCTCCTCGATCTCGCGTTCCTGCTGCGGGTCGGGCTCCTTGCCGCTGATCGCGACCCCTCGGCGCTGGAGCATCACCGACACCAGCGCGAACAGGAGCATCCGCTGCTCCCAGGCGCGCGGCCGGCGCCCGATCAGCGGCTTCCACAGCTCGGGGCCCGCCAACGGCGTCTTGTTCCCGTCCAGTTGCAGACGCGTGTAGGCCTTCACCATGAGCGCGCCGAGCTGGTAGTCGTTGAGCGCGGCCCTGCGGTACTCGGCCAGGCGCCCGCGCGAGCCGTCCTGGGCGATCCAGTCGGCGATCAGCGTCGCTACCGGTTCAAGATCGGTTTCCATTCCGAAGACCTCCTCGGCGTAGGTGAAGGCGAGCCGGACCAGGGCCTCGCGGTCGTCGACGCCCCACGCGCCGTCGGGATCCGCGAGGAGGCGGTGCAGCTGCCCGAGCAGCGGGCGGCTCCGGCCGTCCTCAGCCTCGAACAGCAGCCGTGCCGCCTCGCTCGCGCCGCTCTTCCCGGCGTCCGGCCGGGCCAGGGCACGACGCAGCAGGTGCCAGCCACGGCGCAGCGGCGCGTTGCCGTCGACGGTGGCGAGGAAGGCCGGGACAGCACGCCGGGTGCGGGTGACACGCAGCCAGGGCTCCTGGTTGTCGTTCTTGAAGCTCCACAGGGTGGTCGTGCACAGGCCGTCGGTGGCGTCCCGCAGCGCGGCGAGGACGACGAGCTCGGGCCTGGCCCCGGCGGGCATCCCGGTGAAGCCTGCCTGCATGACGCGACGGGCACGCCGTACGTTACGGCGGGCGAACTCCCGTTCAGCGCCTTCTTCTTGGCAGGACAGGACGGTGGCCGAGCCGGCCGTCACCCAGGCGCCGTAGGGCAGCGCCCACATCGCGATCCGGCACCCCCGGCAGACCGGCCAGCCGGGGACTCCGGGCGGCAGGGTGTTCAGGGCCTTGCTGGTGTCGTACAGGGGGAGGTTCGACTTCGCCCAGACCACCACCGTACCGGCGCCGCAGAACGTGCACGGCCGCACCGGCCCGGACTGCGGGGCGTCCGGGGCGAAGAGCCTTTCGATGTCCGGCCTCAGCACGTTCGGGTCGGAGGGCCGCTTGCTGTGCGTGGCCTTCGAGTTCGGGTACAGCGCGAACAGGACCTTCCACCAGTCGTAGCGGCCGCCGCTGTCCTTGGGTGCCGTCGCCGCCGCCAGCACGTCCGCCACCAGGATGGACGCCATGGCGTCGAGGTCTGCGGCGCTCACCCGGCCCGGGACGTCGCGCTCGGCGATGACGGCCACGGCCCAGGCACCCGCCCGCTGCAAGGGATGACCGGACGCGACGAGGGCCGTCACCGTACCCACCCGAAGCCCTGGATCGTGTCCAGGCCCAGCCCCCAGGAACGGATCGCGTTCACGAACCGGCCGTCAGCCTCCATCGCCACCCGCACCCGCGCCCCGATCCGCGGCGCCCCACGCACCGTGAACCGCCGCCGGGGGCCCGCCTCCAGCACCCGCAGACCGTGCGGGGCCGGCAGGCCCAACACGTCCGCCTTGTGCGCCAGGTTGTGCTGGAGGCGGTCCAGGTAGTGCTCGTCGCCCGGGAGCAGGTTCCAGCTCTCGTGCTTGAGCACGACCGGCGTCATCGTCTCCAGCTCCACCGACCCCTCCCCCGGCGGCAGCAGCGCATCCATGTCCACCGCGACCCCGCGCACCCGCAACCGCGTTGCGCCCCACACCAATTCCTCGGCCCCGGCCAGCGCGCGCACCAACACCGAAGCGATCTCCGGCACCGGCGACCCGAACCACACCGAACCGTCCCGCGACGTCGAGTACACGCCCCTCTTCCGCGGCGCCCCCAGAAACAGCGGCCCGGCCACCCCCACCGGCTTCAGCGGCTTCCCCCGCCACCCGCCGTCGTGCAGGGCCTGTGCCAGGGCCTCGTCCTGCCCACCGAGCAACCCGTACACCACACCCCGCGCCGCCCCGTGCACGTCCTCCCACCGCACACTCGACGCATCCGGCGTCACATCGACCCTCACCCGCACCAGACTCTCCCGACCCGCGTGCCGCAACCCGAACACGCCGCAACGTAGTTGGGCGTAAACGATCGACACTGCATTCCTCACGATTTGGAGCAATAGCCAGCCATATGTGCTAGAGGCCCCGGCCGCGCCGCCAGCCCCGCGACGGGAATAGCGTCCACCTGCAGAGGCACCAGCCCCAAAACGCCCTGACCTGCCACGATGCACTACCGCCGAGTCGCCGCAACAACATCGCCGCACGCAATCCGCACGCGCCGCTGGACCTGGTGCTTTACCCTCGGGTCGTAATCAGCCCTGGAGGGCTTGCAACAGGCCTTGTTGCCGGGCCGTGGCGATGACGGCCGCAGTCGTAATCAGCCCTGGAGGGCTTGCAACACGGCCTGCTCCTGGACGTCACCGGTTGGGACACTGGTCGTAATCAGCCCTGGAGGGCTTGCAACAGGTTGAGGATCTGTCCGCACAGCACGACGGGCATGCGTCGTAGTCAGCCCTGGAGGACTCGCAACGCCAGGCCGCTGCCGATCCACCGCAGGTCCCGCTCGGGTCGCAACCAGCCCTGGAGGGCTCGCAACGAGGTGAACAGGCTCACGGGGCTCTCCCGATGGGGGGCGGTGATCGTTGGTGAGATCCGACAAAGGCCGCTAGCCTTGGCGGGCCGACACTCGTACGGTGCCGTCGTGGCGCCGGTCAGGTTCGTTCTCATCAGCCCTAGAGGGCTTGCAATGAGCGCGCCATAGAGTTGGCCGAGAGGCTGGCGGCGGTGAAGTCCTCGGGCGGACACCGCCGCTGGCCAACACGCTCATCCGAACCAGTCTCGACAGCTCCGCGACCAACGCTCAGGGTCGACGTAATCACCCATGCGCGGTGCCAGTCCGCTCCCGGTGCCACTGCTCCCGAACTTGCTCGCAGGTTGATTCATCGGAGCGAGTCATCTAGTTCGCTGATGAGCTCACCGGCATCGCGAGGGCCCACCAATCAAGACGGGCGTCCCACGATCGGGTGACATCAGCCCCGGGCCGGACTGCTCCCAAACCACACTCATCATCCGACACTTAGCCTCTCACCTGCGGCTTTATCAACTGTCGGATGCAGCAGCCAAGCCCAGCGGCCAGCAAGCCTTGGGCTGATCCATGAAGGACCAACCAATACTGGTGCTGCCCTGAGCGCGAAGACCCCAGCACTATGCGCGGCTTGTCGCCAAGGCCTCTGTCCCGTGGGGGGATGACCAGGTGAACGTCTCAGAATCCGTTCTCGTGCTCGTCGACGCGCTGCTGGCCGCCGTCGTGCCGGGCGCTGCGGTTGCCCGCGTAGCGCCATCCGCAGCGATGCGTCCGGATTGGCATCGCGAGCGGCGCGTTCAGGGACCGCATCCCCTCACCCCGCTGTGCGCCCGCCGGCGGCGGCTGGAAGCCCGAATAGATCCTCCGCCAGCCGCGTGCGTCCTGAGGTCGGGTACCGAAGGTGCGCCGGAGCCGCTGGCCATCGCCTGCGGAGTCGCCCGGCTCCGGGTACCTCTGGTTCCCCGGGCTCCCGGGAGGGCCGACGCGGCCGGTCGTTCCGGGGTGGGCACCCACAAGCTGGGTGTCGGCCCGGCCGCGTGATCTACACCCCTCCAGCTTGTCGAATCACTGGAGGATAGAAGTGCAGTTCATCGAGTTGCTGTGGCAGGACGAAGCTACGGTCAAGGCCGCGGGAGTAGTCCTGAGCATCGTGTTGGAGTGGTCCCTTCAATTCATCAAGGGCCGCGCCAGGCGGCGGGCGGATCTGCCGCCCGGTACAACGGTGGAGCCGTCCGTACGGCGTCCGCGCCGTACCCGGCGATCGTCGCGTCGGGTGGCCGAGTTGAAGCGTTCGAGGGCTCGGTTCGACCGTGCCCCGAAGCCGCGTCCGAAGGGGGGTGGCCGGAACAGTGCCCGGCTGCGCCGGCCCGGGCAGCGCCGCCGTCCCGGCAGGCGTGCCTCTTGACGGCGGGCACGATCGGCCGGTGCGCCCGGAACTGGATGCCGGGCGTTCCGTAGAGCCGGTTGCAACGCCGTAGCGGGCTGCCAGGGTACAGAGTGGCCTCGAGCCCGCCCACCGACGGGTTACACGGGAGTGTGCGCCGGCGGCTCCTGGGGATGCAACTCCCCTGCCGGGGCGACATACTAGACGTCTCCCTGGGAAACCCCGGGCGTGCGGCCTCGTTCGCACGCCCGCGCTCTGCCTCCTCTGATGCACCGCCAGGGGCGATCGGCGGGTACCGGCCCCGGAGGTCCGGGCGCAAGGGGAGCATGAGACTCCGTGGATCGTGCGGGCCCGTCCGTGGGTCCGCTTCGTCGTCGTCCGTCGTGCCTCCGGTACGGCGCTCCCGTGCGCACCGTGCGCACCGGGTGCTTCCGCTCGGGCAGCCGGGCGTGCTGCTCGGGGTGCCCATGGCGTTGTGCTGCCAGCTCGCGGCGGCGGCTCCCGCCCACCCCGCGTCCCGAGGACGGCGGGCTCCCCGCCCTGGCCGACCAGCCCCACGGCCAGCAGGCGTACGGCAAGGCCGACATCTACCTCTTCAAGGTGGCTGAGGGCGTCACCTCGCTGAACCTGTACGCGCTCGGTCCCGGTGGCGGCGGCGCGCCCGGTGGCGGAGGTGGGGTGGGGCGGAGGAGGAGGCGGTAACTGAACCTTCCTCGGTAGCGCCACGGGCGGCGGCGGCGCCGGAGGGGCCGGTGGGGGCGGCGGCGGGGGCGGCGGCGGCGGGGGCGGCGGAGCGGCCCTGGCCTGCACCGCCGTGCCGGTGACCCCGGGCATCCGCCTCGTGGTCATCGTCGGCCAGGGCGGCGTCTCCGGAGGCCGGAGTGGCGGTGGCGGTGCAGGCGGTGGAGGCGGTGCGGCGGGCGCCACTCTGCGCCCAGCCGAACCCGGTGGCGCGGGGACGGCGGGGTCCGTCGGCGCGAGGCCCCGCAATGGCGGGGACACCTTCGTCCGCGTTCACAACGGTTCTGCGATCACCGGATCCTCCGGGGCGGGGACGGAGGCGTGAGCGGCGGCGCGGGCCGGGGCGGTGGCGGCGGCACCAGCGGCAGCAGCGGCGGGGCAGGGGCGGGAACGGCGGCGCACCACCGCCCGGCCCGGACGACCAGTCGGGTACCGGTAGCGGCAGCGCCGGGAACACCGCTGTGAGCACCGGCGGTGACGGGTACGTCCTGATCACCTGGTAGATCGCGGCCAGGCATTTCCCGCCCGTTCCGTCCGCACCACCATTGCGCTGACGGGTCGGGCCTGGTCGGCGGCGGTGCGGCCGTAGGACGGTGGCGACCTCGCGGCCGGGGTCGGGAAGACCGATGGCGCGTAGGGCCGTTCTGGCTGTCCGGTCAGGGGCAGGGGTGCAGGGCAGGGCGGTCGCGGGTGCGGACGGCGGGGAGCCAGGCGGGGGTGTGGCCTGGGAGGCGAATGCGGTACCAGAGGGTGGAGGTGAGGTCTTCCTCGTTGATGACGGGGAGGCCGGTGGGGAGTTGGCAGTCGGCGTCGAGGGTGTCGTTGTGCCAGACGCGGACGGGGCCGACGTTGTCGGCGGTGTAGGGGCGCAGGGGGTCGACGGCGAGGCCGAGGCTGCACTGGGGGTCGTGGTCGGTGCGGTCCTGGCAGCCGCGTTCGGCGTTGAAGACGCGGACGTGGGCGGGCTGTCCGGGCGGCGGTTCCGGGTGCGGCCAGAGGGCGGTGGCGGTGACGGCGGCCGTGGCGCAGGAGGCCAGGGCCAGCAAAGCGGTGCTCGGACGGCGCGGGCGGCGCGGGCCCCGGTCGGCGCGGATGCGCGCGAGCAGGCTCTCCGCCGTGTGCGGGGCGCGGGCGGCGTGGGTGGGGGCGAGGCAGTCGGCGGCGAGGGCGCGCCAGAACGGGGGGACGGCGGCGGCCAGTCGCAGGGCGGCGCGGCCTTCCGCGTACTGTTGGGCCGCGGCGCTGCGGGCGGTGGGGGTGACGCCGGGGAAGGGGCGGCCGCCGGCGGCGAAGACCTCGTGGATGACGATGCCGAGCGCCCAGATGTCCGCTGTGGTACGGACTTTGACGCCGTGTTCGCCGAGTGGTTCCGTCCAGCGTTCCGGCGGGAGGTAGTCGGGGGTGCCCATCGGGGAGCAGTGGCCGTGGGTGCCGGTGAGTTCGATGGCGAGGCCGAAGTCGGAGAGGCGGACCTCGCCGTCGGCGCCGATGAGGACGTTCTCCGGTTTGAGGTCGGTGTGGACCCAGCCGGAGCGGTGCAGGTGGGCCAGGCCTTCGCAGATGCCGGTGACGATCCGGGCGCCCTCGGCCTCGTCGACGCCGAGGGCGAGCAGGTCGCGCAGGGTGCAGCGGGCGCGCTCCATGACGAGGACGATCGCGCCGTCGAGGGTGGGCTGGTCGGGGGCGGCCAGGACGAGGGTGTCGAGCAGCCGGACCAGTCGGGGGTGCGGGGCGGTGCGGCCCAACTCGGTTTCGCGGCGGGCGGCTTCGGCGACCTGGCGGGCCTGGCGGGGGGCGAGTCCGGCGGTCGGCAGCACCTTGAGGGCGACCGTGCCGTCCGCGTCGTCCGCGCGGCCGGCCCCGCCGTCGGCCCGGCGGGCGGCGTAGACCGTCGCCCAGCCGCCCTCGCCGAGCAGCCCGGTGACGGTCCACTCGCCGACCCGGTGGCCGGCCGGCAGCAGTTCCTCGCCGTCCCCGGGGAAGTCCTGCTCGGGGACGCCCTCCCTGGGGACGGCCTCGCTGGGGACGCCCTCCCTGGGGACGCCCTCCCTGGGGACGGCCTCGCTGGGGACGCCCTCCCTGGGGACGGCCTCCCCGGGAAAGGCCGGGTCTTGCGGCATCTCCGCCCCTCCCTACCGTCCGGTGCGGGCGGGTTCGGGTGCCGGCAGGAGCGCGAGGTGCTCCTCGCGGACGATGCCGAACTTCAGGGCGATCCCCACCACGGCCTCGCGTTTGCCGCTGCGGCGGTCCGCGCGGTCGCCGTCGGGCAGGTCGATGCGGAGCTTCTCGTCGGCGAGGTAGTCGAGGTGCGAGCTGACGGCGCGGGCGGTGAGCCGGGCGCAGGCGGGGTGGCCGTGCAGCCGGGCGACCACCTGCGGGGTGGTGGGGACGGCGGCCGGGGAGCGGTCGCGCAGCCACGGTTCGCAGAGTGCGACCAGGACCAGGAAGTAGGTGGCGGTCTCGTCCAGCGAGTACGCCGTCATGGTGCGGCTCTCCCGGGAGCCGCCGTGGGCGTCCGGGTCCAGGTAGACGTGGTCGGGCGCGAACACCTGGAAGGAGAGCGGGGTTTCCCGCCGGGAGGGCAGCACCACCCGGGAGAACTCGAAGGGGATCGGCGCGCCGATCCGCCGTGGCGGCACCCGCAGGTACTCGCCGGCGCCCTCCGGGTTCTCCACCAGGTAGGCGTGGGTGTTGCTGAGGTTGCTCAACTGCCAGTGGTCGTCGGTCGCGTGGATCTCGCCGGCCAGTCGGGAGACCGTCTCGTCGCCGAGGCGCAGCTCCACGGGGATGCGGGCGGAGCCCCGGCCGAAGCGCGCCCGTTCTCCCGGACCGAGCCGTAAGGTCACCGTGTCGTCGCCGTTCCCCTCCGGCAGGTGGACGACAATCCCGCTCACCGTTCCTCCGTCCCGCGCACCGCTCCCCCGTTTCGCGCGCCGGCTCTTGCCGGACGGACGAACGGTACCTCTTCGCGTACGACAATAAACCGGATGCCGCAGGCTACTTGACAAAGCGGGAGCGGAGGGTACAGGCGTTCGGTCAGCGCATCGGCGCCCCCGAACGCACGGGTGCCACCGCACCC
The DNA here is from genome assembly GCF_042885595.1 of Kitasatospora sp. NPDC058046. Classification (NCBI taxonomy): domain Bacteria; kingdom Bacillati; phylum Actinomycetota; class Actinomycetes; order Kitasatosporales; family Streptomycetaceae; genus Kitasatospora; species Kitasatospora sp. NPDC058046. Next base: position 56,658 of record NZ_JBHVRS010000012.1, on the reverse strand, counting down.
ATCGGCGCCCCCGGTCGCAGCGGCGCCACCGGCCGGTCGCCGAAGGCGGCCCACGGCCGCCAGCCGCCACCGGGCCGGTCCTGGACGCGGGTGCGCACCCGGCCGTCCTCGGCCACCGCGAAGACGTGCAGCCGCCCGGTGGAGTCGGCCGCGGCCGAGGGCGGCGCCGCGAGCACCAGGCCGGGCTCGCCGAAGTCCTCGCCGAGCACGTCCGTCGGTGCCCAGGCTCCGGCGGGCGCCGACTGCCAGCGGTGGGCGAGGCGTTCGCCGCCCGGGGAGAGGGTGAAGGCCTCCAGCCGGCCATCCGAGCCGGCGATCACCGGCGGCGCGGCGGTGGACCAGCCGAGCAGCGGCTGCCAGGCGTCCCAGCCCCCGCTGGGCACCGACTGGCGGCGATGGAAGGCGGCCGTGCCGGACGGGGCGATCGCGGTGACGTTCAGCCGCCCGGTGCCGTCGCGGGCCACCCGCGGCGCGGCCCCGGCGGGCGTCCCGAAGCGCTCCCAGGCGGACCAGGCGCCGCCGGGCGAGGTCTGCCAGCGGTGCAGCAGCGCGGCGCCGCCGGGCGCGAGCGCGAACACCTCCAGTCGGCCGTCGGCGTTGGCGGCGACGGCCGGCGGCGCGCCCGCCGGGCCGCCGAAGCCCGGGTCCCAGTCGTCCCAGCCGGTCGAGCCGGGCGTGGTCTGGCGGCGGCGGGCGATCAGGGCGCCGCCGGGGGCGAGCGCGAACACCTCCAGCCGGTCGTCGGCGTTCCGGGCGACGGCGGGGGCGGCGCCGGCCGGGCCGCCGAAGACCTCCCAGTCCGACCAGCCGCCGTCGCTCCGCTGGACGCGGTGGTGCAGGGCGGCGCCGTCGGGGGCGAGCGAGAACACCTCCAGCCGGCCGTCGGCGTTGCGACCCAGGACGGGCACCGCGCCGGCGGGTGTCCCGAACACCTCCCAGTCCGACCAGGTGTCGGTGTCCGGGCCGGTCTGGACCCGGCGCAGCACCGACCGGTCGGCGGCGTCGAGGGCGAACACGGTCAGTCGGCCGTGGACGTCCGGGGCGGCGACGGGGTTGTCCGGGCTCTGCCAGGGCGGCGGGGTGGACCGCCAGTCCAGCGGGGCCAGGTAGAGGCCGCGCCGGAACCAGCCGGCGGCGCTGGCCCACCACTGCCGGCCGTCGGTGACCACCTCCACCGCGTGGCCGGGCACATGGCCGGCGTAGCCGTCGAGAGAGAAGCGGAACGGGTCCTGGGAGGCGAGGACGTCGGTGCCCTCGTACCCGTTGCGCGGTCCGATGAACAGGTGGTACCAGCCGTCCCGGGCCACCACGAAGGGCGACTCGGTGACCGAGACGCCGTCCGTGGCGGTGGCCGCGTCGGCGAAGGCCACGCCGGGCTCGCCCCAGGTCAGCAGGTCGGCGGAGCGCCGGTAGCAGACCTGGTGGCGGCCGCCGGGGGCGGACAGCTCGGTGTAGTACATCACCCACTCGGTGCCGATCCGCAGCACCATCGGGTCGCGGGCGGCGGTCCCGCGGAACAGCGGACCGGACGGCAGCCTCGTCCAGGTGGACAGGTCGGTGGAGGTGGCGGCGTTGACCGCCGCCCCGGCGCGTCCGCCCGCCGCGTAGAACATCCAGTGCACGCCGCCCGACTCGACGACGTGCGGGGCCCACAGGTGCTCCTCGCCGAAGTACGAGGCGTCGACGGTCAGCGCGTCCGGGTGGCTCCGCCACGGCCCGGACGGGGAGGGCGCCGAGGCGTGCGCGAGCGAGACCTCGGCCGCGCTGTCGGGCGCCTGCCCGGGCGGCGCGCTGTCGCCGACGATGCTGAACAGGTGCCAGCGCCCGTCGGCCTGGACCAGGGTGTGGTCGTTGAGGTAGCGGCGGCGCGCGGTGGACGGGTCGTAGACGTGGTCGAACGGGCCGGCGCCGACCCAGGCGGCGCCGACGGAGGCGCCGGTCGGGACGGCGTAGGCCGCCGGGGCGGTACGGCCCGCGAGCGGGAGCACGAGGGCTCCCGCTCCGGCCGCCCGCAGCAGGCCGCGCCTGCTGATCGGGTGCATCGCTGCGCTCCAGAGGGCTTCCGGCGGGGTCTCCGGCGTGGTCAGCCGGCGGCGGGTCCGTGGGTGGTGTTCAGCCAGGCCCACTCGGACCAGGTGGAGAAGCCGGTCTGCCACTTGTGGTGGACGCCGTCGGTGTTGGCGCCGAAGACCTCGATCCGGCCGTCGGCGTTGTTCGCCGAGCCGATCTCGGTGCCGCCGGTGCCGAAGGTGTCCCACTGGCCGTACGGGGCGTTCAGGCCGGTCTGCCAGATGTGCTGCGCCGTACTGCCGTTGATGGCGAACACCTCCACCCGGCCGTCCGGCGAACGCCCGCTGGTCAGCTGCGCGTCGGCGGGGCCGCCGGTGGCCTCCCAGCCGGACCAACTGGTCGGGTCCGTCTGGTACTTGTGGTAGACGCCGGCCGGGCCGGAGGCGAAGACCTCGAGCCGGCCGTCCTGGTTGTGGCTGACGGTGAGGTCGTGGCCGCCGGTGCCGAAGGTGGAGTCCCAGGCGGACCAGCCGCCGTTGACGGCGGTCTGCCACTGGTGCTGGAAGACGCTGCCGTTGAGGGCGAAGACCTCCAGCCGCCCGTCGGGGGCCTTGCCGAGCTCGATCTCACTGTCGGCGGGGCCGCCGCCGGTGCCCTCCCAGCCGGACCAGCCGCCGTTGGGCGCCGTCTGGTACCGGTGGAAGACGCCGACCGGTCCCGAGGCGAAGACTTCGAGCCGCCCGTCCTGGTTGGCGCCGACGGCGAGGTCGTGGCCGCCGGTGCCGAAGTCCTCCCAGCCGGACCAGGCGCCCGACGGCTGGAGCTGGTAACGGTGCTGGAGGGTGGTGCCGTTGAGGGCGAAGACCTCCAGCCGACCGTCCGCGTTCAGGCCGATGGCGAGTTCGGCGCCGGCCGGGCCGCCGAGGTCCTCCCACTCCGACCAGCCGCCGTTGATCGCGGTCTGCCAGGCGTGCGAGACGCCGTTCTTCCCGGCCGCGAAGACTTCGAGGCGTCCGTCGGCGGACCGGGCCGAGACCACCCGGCCGGACTCCGCCGGGTACTCCAGCGGCGCGGGACCGGGCTCGTGGTGGCCGAGCCGGTCGACGGCGGCCTGGGCCTCCTCCATGTGCCGCAGGTGGGCGCGCGCGCTGTAGGTCGACCACTGGTGCCAGTCGAGGCCGCCGTTGGAGATCCGGTAGGTCTGGTCGGCGTTGCACTGGGCGTCGTAGGCGCACGCGTCGGAGACCTCACCGTGAAAGTGGTCGTTGATCTCCCACAGGCCACGGTCGACGGAGTAGTCCGGGGTGTTGCCCTCGCGGTTGGAGGCCAGCGGGTTGCAGCTGGACTCGGCGAGGCCGACGGCGATCGCGGTCACCAGGGCCTCGCCCCGGAAGCCCGCCTGGTAGGCGACCTCGGCACACAGGTCGCTGCCGGTGGCGGCCGGAGCGGAGGGGGCGGCGACCGTCAGGCCCGCCGTGACTCCCAGGGCGGCGATCGCGGACAGCAGGGCACGGTGGGGCGCCCGGCGGGCGCGCTGCTGGCCGGTCACGGGGTGGCTCCTCGACTGACGGCGGGTCCGGGGGTGGTGTTCAGACTGACGGCGGGTCCGGGGGTGGTGTTCAGCCAGGCCCACTCGGACCAGGTGGAGAAGCCGGTCTGCCACCGGTGGTGGACGCCGTCGGTGTTGGAACCGAACACCTCGATCCGGCCGTCGGCGTTGGCGGCGGCGCCGATCTCGGTGCCGCCTCCTCCGAAGGTCTCCCACTGGCCGTACGGGGCGTTCAGGGCGGTCTGCCAGATGTGCTGCGCCGTACTGCCGTTGATGGCGAACACCTCGACCCGGCCGTCCGCGGTCAGTTCGCTGGTGAGCCGGGAGTCGGCGGGGCCGCCGGTGGCCTCCCAGCCGGACCAACTGGTGGGGTTCGTCTGGTACTTGTGGTAGACGCCGACCGGTCCCGAGGCGAAGACCTCCAGGCGGCCGTCCCGGTTGTGGCTGACGGTGAGGTCGTGTCCCCCGCCGCCGAAGGTCGCGTCCCAGGCGGACCAGCCGCCGTTGACGTCCGTCTGCCACTGGTGCTGGAAGGTGTCGCCGTTGAGGGCGAAGACTTCGAGCCGGCCGTCGGGGGCCTTGCCGAGCTCGATCTCACTGTTGGCCGGGCCTCCGCCGGTGCCCTCCCAACCGGACCATCCGCCGTTGGGCGCGGTCTGGTAGCGGTGGAAGACGGCGGCCGGTCCCGAGGCGAAGACTTCGAGCCGCCCGTCCTGGTTGGAGCCGACGGCGAGGTCGTGGCCGCCGCCGCCGAAGTCCTCCCAGCCGGACCAGGCGCCGGACGGTTGGAGCTGGTAACGGTGCTGGAGGGTGGTGCCGTTGAGGGCGAACACCTCCAGCCGGCCGTCCGCGTTCGGACCGATGGCGAGTTCGGCGCCGCCCGGGCCGCCGAGGCCCTCCCACTCCGACCAGGCGCCGTTGACCACGGTCTGCCAGGCGTGCGAGACACCGCTCGCCCCGGCGGCGAAGACCTCCAGGCGCCCGTCCGCGGACCGGGCCGAGACCACCCGGCCGGACTCCGCCGGATACACCAGCGGCGCGGGCCGGGGACCGCTCCCGGGGACGCAGGGCACGGTGACGCCGCGCTCCGTGAGGTACGGCTCCGGGTCGGTGCGCTGGGACGCGTTCGGGTCGGCCCAGACCCGCAGGTGCAGGTGCGGGCCCGTGGAGTTGCCCTCGCTGCCCATCAGCGCGATCTGCTGGCCGGCCCTCACGTCGTCGCCCTCGAACACGTCCCGCCGCTGCATGTGCCCGTACTCGGTGATGGTCCCGTCCGGGTGCAGGATGCGGATCCACTGGCCGTAGTCGGACACCGGGCCGGAGATGACGACCTTGCCGTCGCCGACCGCGTAGATCGGGGTGCCGCGGTTGTTGGCGATGTCGATGCCGTTGTGCTCCGCGGTGTAGTGCTGGGTGATGGCGCCGTCGGTCGGGCAGGCCGCCGCGAACCCGGCGGCAACAGCGGGAGCAGCGGTAGCGGCGGGAACGGCGACAGCGGGGGCGGCCGGGACGGCGACCGGCAGCAGCAGGGCCACCACGGCCAGGGCCCGCCGCGAGGTGCGGGAGATCATCGGTGCGGCCCCCTCACGCCTTGCGGAGGCGGCCGATGATGCCGTCGATGTCGCGCCGCATCATGTCGGGCCGGATGAAGTGGCCGCCCGACTCCTCGTGGGCCTCGTACGGGATGCCGGCGCCGTCGAGCAGGGCGCGGAACTCCCGCTGCCCGGCCAGCACCGCGGTCTCGTTGAAGGTGTCGAAGGGGTTGGTCGGGTCGGGGCTGGTGCCGGCGACCAGGAAGATCCGCTTGTTGCGGTAGCTCTCCAGGCGCTCGACCGGGTTGTCGGCGGTCACCCTGGCCTGGTCCCACAGCGGCGCGCCGTAGATGGTGCCGCCGGCCAGGTCCTTGACGGCGGCGGAGACGTTGGCCCAGTGGACGACCGCGCCGTTGTCGCGGCGCAGGCTGGCCGGGCCGGAGTGGGCGCTGACCGAGGCGAAGTGGCCCCAGTACTTGGCGGCGTACTTCAGCGCGCCGAAGCCGCCCATGGAGAAGCCGGAGACGGCGCGGCCCTCGGGCTCGGCGAAGGTGCGGAAGTTGGCGTCGACCCACGGGATCAGCTGGTTGATGTGGAAGGACTCCCAGTTGCGGGGGCCGACGTTGGTGCTGACCGGGTTGGAGTACCAGCCGGCCTGCCCGCCGTCGGGCATCACCACGATCAGGGGCTTGCCGATGGTCCAGTCGCGGACGCCCTGGCGGTCGAACTCGATGAAGTCCTGGAGGCCGCCGTGCAGGAGGTAGAGGACGGGGTAGGTGCGCCCGCTGGTGTGGTAGTCGTCGGGGAGCAGCACGTTGACGGCCGGGTCCCAGCCGATCTCGGCGGTGTGGAAGCGGTAGTACCACATCCGGGCGTCGGCCTCGCCGCGGTCGGTGATGTGCAGGCCGAAGCCGTCGTCGGCGGCGTGGGCGGTCGAGGCCGTCGCGAGGACGCTCGCGCCGCCGAGCGCCAGCGCGGCGCCGAGCCCGCCGGCGGACTTGAGGATGCTCCTGCGGGTGGGGTGGTTCGCGGTCACCGTGACCTCCTGAGGATGCGTGTCGGCGGCCGGTCCGCGACCGCCGGATGTCCGTCGTTCGGACGGTTCGGACGGTAGCCACCCGCCGGGGGGCGCGGAATCCGGAACCATACGGACTGACAGCGGCGGGGCCGGGCGCGGAGACTGGTGCGTTCCCGGAGCGTCGGGTCGTCGGCCGCGCGTCCCTGTCCGACGGTGCGCTCTTGTCCGGCGGTGCCGCCGCCACCAGACTGGTGACCGGACGCGGACAGGAGGGGTGCTGTGGCCAGGATCAGGATGCCCGACCGGGTCTTTCTCGCCTTGGAGTCCGCCACCACTCCCCAGCACGTGGCGCTCCTGGCCACCTTCGGTCCGCCCGCCGGTGCCGAGCCCGGGCCGTACGTACAGCGCCTGTTCGAGCGGCTCCTCGCCGCGCCCGTCGCGGCCCCCTTCACCTTCCGGCCGCGCCACGCACGCTGGGGAGCCCTCGACGGCACCTGGGAGGTGCTCGCCGGGCAGGACGTCGACCGGTCGTACCACCTGCGCCGATCCGCGCTGCCCGCGCCCGGCGGCGAGCGCGAACTGACCGACCTGGTCTCCCGGTTGCACTCCCGGCCGCTCGACACCACGCGGCCGCTGTGGGAGTGCCATCTGATCGAGGGCCTGGCGGACGGCCGGTTCGCCCTGTACGTCAAGGTGCACCACGCGCTCACGGACGGGCTCGGCGTCCAACAGCGCCTGCGGCGCATGCTGAGCACCGATCCGCGGGACGAGGGGCTGCGCCCGCTGTGGAGCATCGCCGCCCCCGCCGACCACAGCACCGGGGCAGCCGGACCGACGGCCCGCGGGCTCGCGGCCACCGCGCTGGGCCTCGGCCGGGCCGCCAGGACCATGGCGCGGGGCGTGCGGGCCAGGGCCGACCGCACCCGCGCGGTGCCGTTCCTGGTCCCGCGCTCCCCGCTCAACGCCGCCGTCGGGCGGCAGCGCCAAGTGATCACCCGCAGCTACGAGTTCGACCGGTTCCGGGCGGTGGCGAAGGACGCCGGCACGACCGTCAACGACGTCCTGCTGGCGGTGTGCGGGGGCGCCCTCCGGCAGTGCCTGGCCGCGGCCGGGGCGCTTCCGGCGCGGTCCCTGACCGCGGGCACCCCCGTCTCGACGAGGGAGGCGGGCGACGCGTCCACCGCCAACTCCTTCGCCATGACGGTCATGAGCCTCGGCACCGACGTGGCCGACCCGCTGGAGCGGCTGCGCGCCGTGGCCCGGTCCAGCGCGCTGGCCAAACGGGAGCTGGGCGAGCTGCCGAAGGGCTCCACCGGGCTCTACGGGGCCCTGTTCACCTGGCCGTTCGTCGCGCAGAACGTGCTGGGCCTGGGCGGCGCGACCCGCCCCCCGTACAACGTCGTGGTGTCGAACATCCCCGGTTCCTCGCAGCGGATGTACTTCGCCGGCTGCCCGTTGGAGACGGTCCACCCGCTGGGCAGCGTCTGCCACGGGGTCGGCCTGTTCATCGCGGCCCGCTCGGCGGGCGGCCGGTTGAATCTGGGCCTGGTGGGGGACCGCTCCCTGCTCGCCCCGCTGGACGGGCTGGGGGACGCGCTGGGCGACCAACTAGGCCTCCTGGAGGAGGCGTTGGAAAGGACGTAGGTCAGCGCAGCAGCCCGTCGGCCCGCAGCCGGTCGAAGATGATCTGGTCCACGGGGGACGTCCGGTGCCGGTCGGCGTGGGTGAGCCACACCAGCTCGGCGATCTCACTGGCCGGCGCGAGCACCCCCTCGTACGCGGCGGTGTAGCAGGTCATGCGGACGACCACGCCCTGGCCGTGCCCGTGGGCCTGGGCCTCGAAGACGCCCAGCAGGGCGGCCGAGTCCCGTACGACGGCGACGGACAGCTCCTCCTCGATCTCCCGGCACAGCGTGTCGAGGTCGCTCTCCCCCGGCTCGCGCTTCCCCCCGGGCAGGTAGTAGGCGTCCTTGCCGTGGGAACGCGTGCTCAGCACCAGGCCGTTCTCCAGGTGGATCCACGCCACCTTGTCGATGAGCGCCGCCATGGACCAGTCCTCCTGTTGCTCCGACCGGTTGCTCCGGCCGGTCCCCGAGGATACCGCCCCACCGGCCGTCAGCCGTCCAGCAGTTGCTCCGTACAGGTGGTGACGACCTGCCGCACGGCGTGGGTCAGGTCGGCCGCCAGCGCTTCGTCCAGCGTGAGCCAACGGGGCGCCTCACCCTCCTCGTTGACGGTGACGCGGCCCCCGTCCGGCACCGTCAGCAGGTACACGTGCCAGACGTGCGCGTCGGATCCGCGTCGGCAGGAGTCGCCCGGGATCGGGAACGTGGCGACGAACCGGAGCCGGTCGCCGGCGGTCAGGCCGACCTCCTCGCGCAGTTCGCGGGCCGCGGCGTCGGCCGGGTCCTCGTCCCGGTCCACATGGCCGGCCGGGACCGTCAACGCGTAGGGGAACGCGACGCGTTGGAAGAGCAGGAACCTGTCCGCCGGATCGCGGACGAAGACCGCCGCGGTCTCGTGCCAGTACTCGCCGTCCTCGGCGGACCACCAGGAGAGGCCGGGGTCGATGACGATGGCCCGGGCGCTGCGCCCACCGCAGTTGCCGCAGCGGACCTCCCGCCTGCCCCCGGCCGTGGTCCAGGTGACGGGGCCGCCCCGGCAGAGCACGCAGTACTCCGCGTAGGTGTCCGGGGCCGGGCGTAGCGTCTCGATGTTCATCCTGGCCTTCCGCGCTGGTGGACGCCCACGGGCGCCCACGGACGCCGGCGGGCGGGGTGCGCCGCCCCGGTCAGGGCAGCAGGTCGGGCAGCTGCCGTACGTCGTCGAGGACGTGCTCGGCACCGGCCCGTTCGAGGTCCTCGCGCGTGTGGAAGCCGGTGGCGACGCCGACGAAGCGCAGCCCGGCCCCGGTGGCCGCCGCGAGGTCGATGAGGGCGTCGCCCACGTACCAGACGTCGTCCACGCCGACCCCCCTTCCGCTCAGCGTCGCCAGCGCGGCGTCGAACACCCGGGGGTCCGGCTTGTGGTGGGGGCTGTCGTCCGCTCCCTGGAGCAGGACGAGCCGGTCCGTCCGCACACCGATCCGTTCGACGTCCCGGAGGGCCGAGAGGCGGTTGGTGGACGTGACGACGCCGACGCCGACGCTCCGGCGCCAGAGCTCGTGGACGACCTCGACGGCGCCGGGGAGGGGCCGTTTGAGGAACTCCTCCTCCAGCGAGAGGTTCGCCTCGCGCATCCGCTCCAGGGTGTCGCTGTCGCGGTAGAGGGCGCGGATCATCGCGTCGAAGGGCTTGCCCCAGTGCAGCGCCAGCTCGGCGTCCGTCAGGTCGATCCCGTAGAACCGCCGGGCGACCGCCTTGTGGTGCGCCCACTTGACCTCCGCGGTCACCACCAGGGTGTCGTCCAGGTCGAAGAGGACGACACGGGGCCCGCGGCCCGCACGCGTTCCGGACGTCATGACGTGAGATCCCTTCCGCCGGGTCCTCCGTACGGTACCGCCGCCCGGTCCCCCGCCGCCTCCGCCCGACCGTCGCGTAACCGGGGTCGGGCGGGACCGCGCGGCGCGGGCAGGGAGACCGCCAGGAGCAGCGCGACGCCGACCAGCGTGAAGGCCAGCGCGGCCAACCCGGCGCCGGCCCATCCGGCGCCGTCCACGGCCAGGCTGAAGGCCGGCGGCCCGACCAGTGTGCCGAGGCTGCCGAGCTGGGCGACCAGCCCGTTGGTGACGTCGGCGCGCCGGGGGCTGCCGGCGATCCGCGGCACCGCCGCGAACATCGCGGAGATCATCACCCCGTCGACCACCAGGCCGAAGCAGGCCAGGACCATCACGGCCACCACGGGGAGGCGCAGCGCGAAGACCAGGAGCGCCGAGACGGGCAGCAGGGCCAGCACCGGAGTCATCGCGAGCAGCCCGACGCCCCGGCGCAGCAGCAGCCCGCTGAGCGCGCTGCCGAGCACGCTGCCGAGGGAGACCACGGCGGCGACGACGCCGGCGGTGGCCGTGGACGCGCCGCGTTCCTCCGTCAGGAACGTGGGCAGCAGCACGACGATCGCGACCCCGGCCAGGCAGACGCAGGCGAAGCTCAGCGCGAAGAGCACCGGGGGGATCCAGCCGGTCCGCGGGGGCGGCGCTCCGGTGCCCTCGGCGGCCGGGTCCGCCGTCGGCGCGCGGGCGGCGGCGGGGCGGGTGGCGCCGACCGCGACCGCCAGCACGAGCGGGAGGAGCGCGGTCGCGCCCATCCAGCCGCGCCAGCCGATCGCGCCGCTGACCGCTCCCCCCAGGGCGGTGGCCAGGGCGAGTCCGGTGGGGACGCAGGTGCCCCACAGCGCCAGCGCCGTGGCCTGCGCCCGCCCCTCGGCCAGCCGGGTCAGCATGATCGGCCCGCCGACGAAGACCAGGAGGTAGCCGAAGCCCTGCGCGGTGCGCGCCGCCAGCAGCGGCGACCAGCTGCCCGCGAAGGCCGTCGCCGCCACGGACAGGGTGGTGAGGACGAGCCCGCCGGCCAGCGCCTTCCGGGCGTCGAGCCGGCTGATCCACCACCCGGCGGGGACGCCGAGGACGGCGCTCACCGCGGTGATGCTGGAGGTCGCCCAGGCGAACTGGCCGAGGGAGAGGTGCAGGTCCCCTCGGATCTCGGACCCGAGCGGGGAGAGCGCGCCCAGCCCGAAGGCGGCGAAGACCCCGGAGAGCCAGGTGGTCACGATGGCCGGCCACGGTGACCCGGTGCTCTCGCGGCGCGCGACACCGTTCTTGCGCATGGTTCGCTCTCCAGGGAAGTGGACGGGCTGACGGGCGGGCCGGCACCGGCCGGTCGTGTGATGAGAGGGGAGGAGGAGTCGGCACCCTCCCATCACACGACGCGTCAGTGCTGCGGGCCGTAGGCCGTCAGCAGTTCGACGTCACCGGTCACGTACGTCGTGTCGGTGATGACGGTCTGGTCGGACGGGCCGCGGCTGCACATGCACATGTGCCGGCCGCTGGACTCCACGCGGACGGCGCGGGCCCCGCCGGAGGCCATGATCTCCTCGGCGATGTCCTTCACCAGGTGCTCCTGGATCTGGAACCGCTTGCTGAAGGCCTGGACCAGGCGCGGGAACTTGCCGAGCCCCAGGATCCGGTTCCCGGGGACGTAGGTGATGTCGACCTTGCCGTAGAAGGGCAGGAAGTGGTGGGCGCAGATCGAGTAGTAGTTGATGTCGTGCACCCGGACGACGCCCTGGTGGTCGCCCTCGACCAGGACGGTCGTCTTGAGGATCTTGGAGGTGTCGGTCTCGTAGCCGCTCAGCAGCTCCCGGTACGCGCGGACGATGCGGGGCTCGCACTCGGGCTCGGTGTACCAGTCCAGGGCCCGCTTGTCCGTGGTGACGTTGTCCCGTAGCCACTCGGCGATCGTCATGTGGTCTCCGTTCTCGGTCCGTCCGGCGGACTCCGCCGCCGGCCTCGCCGGGGCTCCGGCGAAGTCTTTTGGTGGGGTGGGAGGTTGAAGACCGTCGGCGGTGCTCAGCGCGGCGGCTCCCCGGGTGCCAGGCGCGCGTCGGCGTAGGCGTCGAGGGAGGCCGTCTCCGCGTACTCGTGGGCCCGGCGTCCCAGCGCGTGGAGTTCGGCGTGGTCGACGCCGAGGTGCCGGACGTTCTCCGGCGCCGCCCAGCCGATCCCCTCCAGCCAGTCGTCCAGGGGGCGGGCGTACCGGTCGAGTCCGGCGGTGCTCCGGCCCAGGTCGGCCAGCGAGAGCCCGGCGGCGCTCCCTCGCCGTCGCACCTCCGTCCACCAGTCCGCCCGGAACCGCCGGTGCTCGCCGGGCGTGAAGGCGCGCACGCCGCCGTCGTAGACGGCGCACTTCTCGAAGAGGCTGTCCCGGTGGCCCAGCCGGTGCAGTTCGAAGTCCGGGGTCGACCAGCGGGGGGACCGCAGGAAGTCGAAGGGCAGTTGGGGGAAGGACTGCCCGAGCCGGGTGCGGTCGGGCAGCTCGAACAGTGCCTCCAGGGCCACGATGACGGCGCTGAACCGCTCGCCCCGGTGGGCCAGTTCGGCGAAGTAGTCCCGCAGGCGCCGCACGCCCTGCCGGGATCCGACGGTCAGCACCAGGTAGCCGGCGATCTCCGCGCCGCGGCCGTGCGCCGCCTGCCGGGCGGCCCGGAGCACCTTCTCCACCGTCGCCCCGGTGCCGATGATGTCCCCGAGCACCAGCAGCTGCCGCCCGGCGAACTCCCAGCGCTCGTACGAGATGTCGAGCGGGTGGGCGGCCCCCCGGTCGGTGCCGACGAAGCTCACCGCCTCGGGGGGGCCGAAGCGGTGCGACAGCGCGCTGTCGACGCCGAAACTGAGGCCCCCGCGCAGGATGGTGACGACCGTCGTCGCCTCGGTCGCCAGGGCTCCGGCCACCGCCGGATCGGCCTCCGCCACCAGGTCGAGCGCGGTCGACACCGCGGTGCCGAGCAGCGAACGGTACCGGTGGCCCGAGACGGCCGGGTCGGTGAGGAGGGTGCGCGAGGCCGCGGTCGAGCAGACGAGGACCCGGGTCGGGGAGCCGGCGGGGTCCAGGCCGTAGCAGGCCGCGTCGTCGCTGTGCAGGAGGTACTTCACCGGATGATCCACCAACTCCACGGGTAGGGTCACGGTTTGAGCGCGGGCCGCCTCGGCGTTCGCCCGGTGCGTTCGGCCAGCACCCTCTCCACCTGGTACGAGGACTCGACGCCGTCGACCGTCTTCAGCGCGTCCGGTGCGGGTGCCCGGTTGTGCACGGAGGCGATCAGCACCGTGCCGGACAGCGGCAGCACCTCCGGCACCTGGTGCGGCGCTTCGACGAGGACCGACTTCAGTCCGACGGCGCCGAAGAGCGCGCTCCAGTCCAGGGCCGTCCCACGACTGGGCAGCCCGCCGCCGGACTCGTACAGGTGGTTGTCGATGACGGCCAGCGTGTAGTTGCCGAGCCTCGGCAACTGGTCGCCCAGTGCGGTGAGTACGGACAGGTTCATCAGGAAACCGCCGTCGGTGTCGATGCCGACCACGGACAGCGGGGCCGCCGCCATGGCCATTCCCAGGGAGATCGCGGTGACGTCGCCCATGGTGTCGGTGAAGAGGGTGTCGGCGGGACGGAGCGCGTACATCACCTCGCTCGTCCGACCGAGCGGCGCGACCGACACCGAGTCCGCGGGGAGCCTGGCGTACAGGGCTTCGAGGAATTCGGCGGTTTCTATGGCGCACCCCTCAGTTCCGCCGTCATCCCGGCGTTCGCCACGAGTGCCACGCTCCGCTGCCCGGTGTCGAGCGTGGCATAGGCCTTGCGGAGGCATTCCGCCAACTCCGCGCAGGAATGGACGTCCGCGGTCACCAGCGAGAGCATCGCCGTGTGCCGGTGCATCGTCTCCTCGTGCGGAATTCCCCACCAGTTCGGTTCGCCGAAGGCCCCGCGCCGGGACATCAGCAGCGCGGTGTGCAGCCGGTGGCTCATGGTCAGGCGGGCCAGGGTCTCGCAGGCCCGGCGCAGCCCCGAGTTCTCCATCACGACCAGCGAACGGGCGCCGGCCAGTCGGGCGCCGGCCGCCAGGCCGACCGCCGTGGCCTCGTCGTTGACCTGCACGTACCGGATCTCACGCCGTGCCGACGCCTCCCGGCACAGCGGTGCCAGGAGCGAGTCGGGCACCGCGTAGACGATCTCCACACCCGCCTCGACGAGCGCCTCGTACGCCGCGACAGCCGACATGGGGCAGCCTCACCTGGTGGTGGCCAGCAACTCGACGATGATGTTCGAGTAGTGGCCGTCCCCGATGTTCCGCAGCAGGTGCGGCTGCCCGGCCTCGTGGTAGACGGCGTCGCCGAGCTTGTCCTCCCCGACGTAGCCGGTGCCGTCCTTGTGCACGGTCTCCGCCCGGCCGCTCTCCGTGGCGACGTAGACGTAGTCGCAGGGGTGCTGGTGGATGATCGTCTCCTCCCCCGGGTCCAGCTCCAGGACCCACACCCTGACGCGGTCGTCGGAGTAGACGAGTTTGGTACCGACCTGCTCGATGTGCTCCTGCATGTGCGTACCCCGATCTGTCCCGTGAGCCGCTGCTGGTGGCGTGTTTCGCGTGACCGAGAATCTGCGGGTATCGAACGTCGTCAGACCACGGCCGATGCCGAGACTCTAGAGGCGCGCCCAACGGACAGCAACGGGCCACTATCACCCCAACTCGTAATGAGCCAACCTGAGTTGGGCCAACCCGCGGACGGCGCGGCGCCCCGGGAGACGGATCCGCCGACCCGCCGGACCGACGCCTGACCAGCCGTCTCCCGGCGTCCGCCGACCGGCCGGGGAAACCGGAACCCCGTCACCCGGAAGTGGCATGACATGACCGAAAGCAGCCACCGGGCTCCAGGGGGCCTTGTCCTCCCCGGCCCGGCGGGGTCTCCTGAAGCCCGTCAGAAGGTGCGCCCGCACGACTCATGAGGAGCCCTCGGTTCTATGGACGTCGAGGTCGGGGAAACGACGACGAGAACGGCGTTACCGGAAACCCGGTGGGAGACACCGGCCTACCTCTACGACCTGGCCGCCGTGAGCGACGCCCACCGCCGACTGGTGGGCTCACTGCCCGGCCCGGCCACCCTGCTCTACTCCCTCAAGGCCAACCCGCACCCCGCCGTCCTCGGCCGGCTGGCGGCGCTCGGCTGCCACGCCGAGGTCAGCTCGCCCGGCGAACTGCGCGCCGCCCTCCAGGCCGGCTTCCCGGCCGACGGGGCGCTCTACACCGGCCCCGGCAAACGCGACGAGGACGTGGGCGAGGCCCTCGCGGCGGGCGTCCGGCAGTTCTCCGTCGACTCCCCGCACGCCCTGGACCAGCTCGACCGGATGGGCCGCGCCGCGGGCACGCGGGTGCGCGCGCTGCTGCGGGTCAACCCGCCCGTCCCCCCGGCCGGGGCCGGTCTCGCGATGACCGGCGGCCCCTCCCAGTTCGGCGCCGACCTGGCCTGGGTGCTGGAGCGGCCCGAGCTCTTCGCGGACCGGGAGCACGCGGAACTGGCCGGCCTGCACCTCTACATGGGCAGCAACCTGACCCGGGTGGACGCGCTGCTCGCGGTGTTCCGCTACGGGCTCGACGTCGTGCGGCGGATCGAGACGGCGCTCGACCGCCGGCTCCCCGTGATCGACCTCGGCGGAGGCTTCGGCGCACCGTACGCCGTCCCCGGCGAACTGCCGCGGTTCGACGCGCTCAGGAGCCGGCTCGACGCCCTGCTCGAGGAGGGGCTCCCCGGCTGGCCGGACGGGGAGCGGCGGGTCGTCTTCGAGTCGGGCCGCTACCTGACGGCGGGCTGCGGCCGGCTGCTGGCCAGGGTGCTGGACGTCAAGCGCTCGCAGGGGCGGCGCGTCGTCGTCCTGGACACCGGCGTCAACCACCTGGGCGGGATGTCGGGGCTCCGCAAGGAGGACCGGATCGAGCCGCGGTTCCAGTGCGGTGACGATCCCCACGCGTCCGCCGTCCCCGACGGGACCATCGTCGCCGGTCCGCTCTGCCACCCGCTGGACGTCTGGACCAGGGACGCGCGCCTTCCGGACGTGGCCGTCGGAGACCTGCTGACGGTGCCGAACGTCGGCGCCTACGGCCTGCACGCGGGGCTGGCCCTGTTCCACTGCCACCCCATGCCGCTGGAGGTGGTGCTCGACGGGGAACGGGAGGTCGCCCGCGGCAGGTACGTCCTGGGCCGCGAGCGGAGCCCGCGGTGATCCGCGCCGTCCCCGGCCACCACCTCGCGCACCCCGACCACCACCTCGTACGCCCCGACCCGGGCTCCGACGTCACGACCCGCATCGAGGCCCCCGCCACGGGCGCGTTCACCATCGTCATGCGCGACGACACCTCCTACTGCGTACGGACCCTGGGCCGCGCACCGGCCGGGGGCGGCACCGTGTCGCCGGGCGGCTCGGCTCCCGCCGTCGCGGAGGCCTACCGCGCCTTCCAGCGGGACCTGAGGGACGCGCTGCGCACGGTAGTGCCACGGCCGGGCGGCCTCCGGTTCCACCTGGTCGACGCGCACCACCTCGAACTGGCGGTCCGCCGCCGGGTCACCGGCGGGCCGCCGGTGAGCCTCGATCCGCTCCTCGACCGGGCGGTCCGGCCGCTGCGGGTATCCCGGGGCTTCCTGCTCGGCGGCCGCCGGCAGGTCGGGCTGGTGCCGCGGCCCGGCGCCGCCCCCATCCGCGACCAGATCGCCTCGCTGCCACCGGACCCGGCCGGGCGGGGCTACACCCTCATCGAGGACGACATCGCCACCGGCGGGACCGTCGCCGCCGTCATCCGCCTGTTCCAGGACACGGGACGGCGGGTCCGGCACGTCATCCCCGGTATCCGGCTGGGCGGTTCGGCACATTCCCCCATCCTGGGCGCCGCCGTCGACCCCGTGCTCCACTACCGGACCGCCGCCGGGCCGGACGGGCCCGCCCTGGAACTGCTCGACCCGAGGAACTTCCTGCTCGGCCTCTCGGGGCTCGTCGTCCGGCTGCCGGACGGAACGTGGGGCCGCACACCGTACTGGCTCCCCTTCGTCCGGACCTCGGCCCGGCTCGGCAGCCCCGCCGGGGCCGACCGGGAGTTCGCCGTCCTCATGCTGGAGGCCAACGCGCGCTTCGTCGCCCGCGTCGACCACCTGCTGCGGCGCACCCTCCGGGTGGCCGACCTGCGACCCGACGCGCGCCGGCCGCTGTTGTCGCTGGGGATGGCGGAGCCGGGCGAGCCGGTCAGATCCGTCCTGCGCAAACTCCAGGCAGGGATGGACAGTTGGTCCGAACTGATCGCGGAGGTCGAGGAGCGGAGCACGGACGTGCCGGCCGGATCGGCCGCCCGGTGACCGGGCCCGGCCACGAGCCGTTCGCCGTGGTGCTCCTCGACGTCAACGGCACCCTGGTGCCCTCCGTCCCCAGCGGCCCTCCGGACGCCCTCGCCCTGCAGCGCTTCCGGCGGCTGGTGCGGCACCTGACCTCCGCGGGCGTCGCCGTGGGCCTCTGCTCGGACTCGCCGCTCCGGCAGCTGCGGGAGTTCGGCACCCGGATCGGCCTGGGCGCGGCACCCGGGTTCCCGGTGATCGCCGAGAACGGCAACGTGGTCGCGGTCGACGGGACCGTGCGCGTCACCACCCCGTTCCCGGCGCTGCGGAGCCTGCGCGCCGAGGTGGCGGAGGCGGCCGCCGCCCACGGACTGACCCGGGTCGGCGACGCGGTGGCCCCCGAGTTCGGGGGCCGGCCGCCGACCGGCCGCACCTGGGCCTTCGGGGCGAACCGCCTGGCGTCCGCCAGCGTCTTCGGGCCCCCGGACTTCATCCACGACGTACGGCACCGGCTGACCGGCTGGAGCGCCGGGAGCCGCGTCTCCGTCTCCGTCGAGCTCGGTCCGGGCGGCTCGTACGCCGGGATCCACCCCTATCCGCGCACGGAGTCCGGAAAGCGCGTGGCCCTGGCCGGACTGGCCGCGCGCGACCCGAGGAGCACCCTCCTCGTCGGGAACTCGCCCGCCGACTGGGTCCCCAGGGTGCCGGGCGTCAGGTGCGCGTTCGTGGCGGACCCCGCCGTGCCCCGGCACGTACGGGACGCGGCCTGGTACGTCTCGCCGGCGGCCGACCTGGAGGGGGTCGTCGACGTCCTGGGGCACGTGCTCCGACGACAGCCGCCGGCACCAGGACCAGCCCGTTTCTGAGGAGGCCGATATGGTACGTGTCCGTGTGGGGGTCGTGGGCTGCGGGATGATCGCGCAGCTGGTGCACCTCCCGTATCTGGCGGCGCTGCGCGACCGCTTCGACATCGTGGCGCTCTGCGACCGGTCCTACGACCTGGCCCGGTCGGTGGCCGAGCGCTTCCACGTCCCGAACGCCTACGCGGCCGTCGAGGACATGCTGGCGAAGACACCCGAACTGGACGCGGTCCTCGTCCTCACCACCGACCACCGGGAACCGGTGCTCACCGCCCTGGAGCACGGCAAGCACGTGTTCACCGAGAAGCCCCTCGGCCACACGATCGCGGAGACCGAGGAGGTGATCGCCGCCGCCGACCGCACCGGCTCCAAGGTCATGGTGGGCTACATGAAGCGGTACGACAGCGGCGTCCGGCGGGGCCTGGAGGAGATCGCGCGGATCACCCGGCCCGTCATGGCGAGGATCCACATCGTGGTGGGCCCCGAGTACGGGAACTGGATCATCCCCGAGCTGTCCCGGATCACCCGCCCCGGCGATCCCGACGGGGCGGCGGGGCCGGACGAGCGGCGCGGCCGGGTCGCCCGGGAGTTCGGCGCCGCCTCGCCCGAAGCGCTGGAAGCGTACATGGACATGTTCGGGGTGTGGAGCCACGACGTGAACGTCTACCGGGCCGCCTTCCCCGCGCCGCCGGCCTCCATCAAGGCGCACTGCTCGCCGGACGGCACGACGCTCACCGCCTCGCTCCTGTACTCCGACGGGTTCCAGTGCGTCTTCCAGGGCTCGTCCACCTCGGTCCGCCGGTTCGAGGAGAGCCTCACCGTCTGGGGCGAGGACCGCACGGTGATGCTGGACATCTCCAACCCCTTCCTGCCCAACGCGCCGTCGACCGTACGGATCTGGCGTGACGAGGCACCGGCGGGGCCGGGCTCCGCCAGGGGGGCCGCCGTGGAGGAGACCGTCACGGGGTCCTACGAGGAGGCGTTCAAGGCCCAGCTCGCGCACTTCCACGAGTGCGTCGGCGCGCCGGGAGCGCAGCCCCTCACCAACGCGCACGAGGCGCTCCTGGACACCCGGCTGATGATCGACATCGTCCGGGCAGCAACGGAACGGCCGTAGCGCCGTGAGCGGTTCCCCGCACGACCTCGACGGAGCACGGGCCGACGCCGGGACCCGGGCCGACGCCGGGGCGCGCCTCCACCGGCTGTTCGCCGAACAGGTGGCGCGCACACCGGAGGCGCCGGCCCTGCTCTGGCAGGGCCGGCGGATCTCCTACCGTCGGCTCCTCGACAGGTCCCACCAGCTCGCCCGGTTCCTGCTCGCCCGCGGGACCGGCGCGGGGGACCGCGTCGGGATCTGCGTGGAGCGGGGGCCGCACCTGATCAGCGCGCTGTTCGGCATCCTCCGGGCCGGCGCCGCCTACGTCCCGCTCGACCCCGACTACCCCGTCGAGCGGTTGCGGTACGTCCTGGAGCACAGCGGCGCCGCCACCCTGCTGACGCGGAAGGGCCTCACCCCGCTCTTCGCCGACTACCGGGGCGGGATCGTCGACCTCGACGACGTCCGGACCCACCTCGACACGCTGCCCACCGAACCACCGGCCGGCTCCACTTCAGCCGACTCCGGAGCGGACCCCGCCTACGTCATCTACAGCTCCGGCTCCACCGGCAGGCCCAAAGGCGTCCTGGTCGGTCACCGCTCGCTCGCGAACCACAGCTCCGCGGTGAACCGTCACTTCCGGTTCGGGCCGGGCGACCGGGTCCTGCAGTGCCGGCCCCTCGGCTTCGACGCCGCCGCCGAGGAGATCTTTCCGCCGCTCCTGCACGGCGCCGCCCTGGTCCTCGACGGCGACCCGCTCCGGCAGACGTACCGCGCCCTCACCCGGCAGGTGATCGACACCGGAACCACCTTCCTCAGTGTCCCCACCGCCTTCTGGCACGGCTGGGTGCGGGAAGAGGACTGCCTGGTCCGGCTGGCCGAGGAGTCGTCGCTCCGTCTGCTGGTCGTGGCGGGCGAGCAGGCGTCGCGCCAGGCCCTGCTGACCTGGCGGCAACGGGTCGGCGAGCGGATCCGCTGGTGCAACGTCTACGGCCCGACCGAGGCGACCATCACCTCGACCGTCTTCGAACCGGGGGCCGACTGGAGCCCGGACCGCTTCTCCTCCGTCCCCATCGGCCACCCCGTCGCGAACGTGCGGTGCCACATCCTCGACGAGTCCCTGGCCCCCGTCCCGGCGGGCACGGTGGGCGAGCTGTACCTGGGCGGCGCGGGCCTGGCCATCGGCTACCTCGACGCGCCGGCCCTGACCGCGGAGCGCTTCGTGGCGGACCCGTTCCCCGGAGCGCCGGGAGGCCGCCTCTACCGCACCGGGGACCTGGCACGGTCGGACGCCGACGGCTGCATCGAGTTCGTCGGCCGCCGGGACCACCAGGTGAAGATCCGCGGCTACCGGGTCGAGCCGGGCGAGATCGAGGCGGTGGCCGGCGAACACCCCGCCGTCCGGGCGTGCGCCGTGGTGCTGGACGACAGCGACCCGGACAACCCGGCCCTGGGTCTTCACGCGGTCGTGAACGCGCACATGGCCCTGACGGAGCGGGAGTTGATCGGCTTCCTCCGCCGGAGACTGCCGTGGTACATGGTTCCCCCCGGCGTCCGCTTCCTCGCGGAGCTGCCCCTGACACCGCACGGGAAGATCGACCGCGCCGCCCTCACCTCCCCCGTGGACACCGGCTCCGCCGACGCCGGCGCCGCGTACACCGCTCCGCGCACACCGGTCGAGGCCGCGCTGGCGGCCATCTGGGAGGAGCTCCTCGACCGGCGCGACATCAGCGTGGACGCCGACTTCTTCCAGCTCGGCGGCCACTCCCTGCTCGCCGCCGGCCTGATCACCCGGATCCGCGCGCGGCTGAACGTCAGCCTTCCGGTCCGCGTGCTGTTCGAGTCCCCGACCATCGAGGGGCTCGCCGCGGCCGTGTCGGACGCCCTGCTCTGACCGCGCTCCCGCCGACCGTTCACACCCCACTTCCACCTGCCACCTCCACCGACATCCGGAGTCATGGATGACCATCGACCTGTCGGATCCGCTGCTCTACCAGACCTCGGATCCGGAGCCGGTGTGGGCGCGGCTGCGCGCCGAGCAGCCGGTGTACCGGAACGAGCGGGCCAACGGCGAGTTCTTCTGGGCGGTCATGACGCACCGCCTGTGCACGGACGTGCTGACGGACCCCCGGGTGTTCAGCTCCGAGAACGGCATGCGGCTGGACTCCGACCCGCGGGTGCTGGCCGCGGCGGCGGGCCGGATGCTCAACGTCACCGACCCTCCCCGGCACGACAGGATCCGCAAGGTCGTCAGCTCGGCGTTCACGCCCCGAACGGTCGACCGGCTCGAAGCCACCATGCGGCGGACGGCCGCGCGCGCCATCGAGGAGGCGGTGGCCGAGGGCGGCTGCGAGTTCACCCGCGTCGCGCAGACGCTGCCGGTCTCGGTCATCTGCGACCTGATGGGGGTCCCGGAGGCCGACTGGGAGTTCATGGTCGACCGGACCCGCTTCGCCTGGAGCTCCACCGCGCTCGACGCGGCGGAGGAGGCCAGGAAGGTCCAGGCGCACACCGAGATCCTCTGCTACTTCCAGGAGCTGGCCGAGGAGCGGAGGAAGCAACCGCGGGACGACCTCCTGAGCGCCCTGGTGTGCGGCGAGATCGACGGGGTGCCGCTGACCGAACAGGAGGTCTTCTACAACTGCGACGCCCTGATATCCGGCGGGAACGAGACGACCCGGCACGCCACCGTGGGCGGGCTGCTGGCCCTCGCCCGCGACCCGGAGCAGTGGCGAATGCTCCGGGCGGACCCCGGCCTGATGCCCTCCGCGATCCAGGAGATCATCCGCTACACGTCCCCGGTCATGCACTCCCTCCGCACGGCCAGGGAGGACGTGGAACTCGGCGGGCGGCCCGTCCGCGCCGGCGACCACGTCGTGGCCTGGCTGCCGTCGGCCAACCGCGACGAGGAGGTCTTCGCCGACCCGGAGCGCTTCGACATCGAACGCTCCCCCAACCGCCACCTGGGTTTCATCGTGGGCAACCACTACTGCATCGGCGCGGCGCTCGCCAGGCTCGAACTGACCGTGCTGTTCCAGGAACTCACCCGGCGGGTCCGGACGGTGGAGGTCACCGGCCCGGTCCGTCGCCTGCGCTCGAACCTCCTCTGGGGGTTCGACTCGCTCCCGGTGGCGTTCGTCCCGAGCCTCGACAACCACTAGCGGAAGCCGATCCGAGGAGGCCGGTCACCAGTGCCCCGTACCGTGCGAAGAGACGCTCTCCTCCCCGACGCCCGGCGCACGGTGGAGACGTACGAGCGGAACCACGACACCCGCTTCACCCACCTGCTGCGGTTCGACCCCCAGGCGCTGGAGTCCCTGCACGCCCCGGGCGACCTGCCGGACAGCGTACGGGTCGCCTCCGACGAGCACCCCGGCGTGGTCGAGCGGATGGCGGTGGTCACGGCGGTCGCCAACCTCCCCGAGCAGCAGGCGGCGCACCGCCGCCGCTACCTCCGCGCCCTGCTCGACATCTACGGCATGCTGCCCGTCCGGGTGGCGGACGCCGCGTCCGTGCCGGGGGCGGTCGTCGTCGCACCGGAACGCGAGGGGCGGATCCTGGCCGAACTGCTCGGTGTGCTGCCCCGCCACCAGGGCTGGACACCGCAGGCCAAGCGCATGCCCGCGGCCGGCGGCCTGCTCGTCGGCGTCGACCACCGGCTTCCCGCCCGGAGCGACCGGCTGGTGGTCGTCGACGGCGTCGTGGCCAGCGGAGTGACCCTCATGGCGGTGATGCACCTGACGGCCCGGCCGGGCGCCGCCGTCGACGTCTTCACCTGCCACGCGACCGCCGAGGGAGCGCTCGCGCTGGCCCGGTACGCGGAGCGGCGGGAGGTCTCGTTGACGCTCCACGTCGGCCACCTGTCGGGCGTCCTCGACGAGAGGTTCTACTCGGTGGACCCGGAGGACCGGGCGACCCTCCTCCTGGGCGACATCGGCGACACCATCAGCCCGGTCGCCCCGGGGACGTAGAGACGCCGGAGCGGTACGGCGGCGGCCGGACCGCCGCCGTACCGCTCCCCCCGACGGGCGGTCGCGCGGCGAGCGGGGCCGATTCGTCGTGACGGGCTTTCACACCGCGGGCGGCGGCCTGCCAGACTGGTGCCGGGGGCCGGTCAGGGGCGGATGGCCACGGCGGCGAGGCAGGACGCCTCGGCGTCGCTGACGTGCGGGGCGTCCGGTTCGGGGCGCCAGCGGGGGGTGGAGGTGATGCCGGGGGCGAGGATGTCCCAGCCGGTGAAGAACCGGGCGAACTCGTCGGCGGCCCGGGCGCGGACCGGGTTGCCGTTGTCGCGGTAGACCTGCTCGATGCGGGCCGCGTCCTGGGGGGCGTAGTCGGGGGTGAAGTGGCTGATCACCAGGGCGGAACCGCGGGTCGGCAGCGCGTTCCCGAGCGTCTCGGCGATCTCGTGGGCGCCCTCGGGGACGAAGTGGAGCAGGGCGACGAGGCTCAGGGCGATCGGCCGGGTGAAGTCGAGGACGCCGGTCGCGCGGACCGCGTCCAGGAGGGCGTCGGGGTCCCGGACGTCGGCCTGGACGTAGGCGGTCCGCCCTTCGGGGCTGCTGCGCAGGAGCGCCTGGGCATGGGTGAGGACGATGGGGTCGTTGTCCGCGTAGACGATCCTGGCCCGCGGTTCGATGCCCTGGGCGATCTCGTGGAGGTTGGGCGAGGTCGGGATGCCGGTGCCGATGTCGAGGAACTGGGTCACGCCGCCGCGGGCGAGCGCGCGGGTGGCGCGGTGCATGAACGTCCGGTTGGCGCGGGCCGCCGACCGGGCCTGGGGGAAGACCGCGAGGGCGTGCCCGGCGGCCTCCCGGTCGGCGGGGAAGTTGGTCGTGCCGTCGAGGAAGTAGTCGTAGATCCGCGCCGAGTGCGGGCGGTGGATGGCGAGGTTGACCTCGGCGCCCGGCGGAGTGGCGATGTCGTCGTGCTGCTCTGCTGCCATGGTGCGTTGTCCCCCTGCGTCGGCGTCATGTCGTGCCCGCAGGCCGGCGCGCCACAACCCGTGGCGCAGCGTGGCGAACCCTTGCGCGGGCCATCGTTCAGCTCAACGTGACGATATCTGATCGCATGTGACTGATCACCATCTGACAAGTCATCACATGCCAGTTCATACAAACCTTTTTGGGATCCCCTTCACATCAGGCTTTTCAGGACGATTGGATGTCCGTACGGAGGACGGCCGTTCTCCACCGGACTCCACCGTTCCCGACCCCCGGGTCGGCCGAACGTCGTCCGCACGGGCGACGAGGAGGATCATTTGACCAGCGACGACGAGTGGGCAGCCGTGCGCCCCACTCATCGGCTGTCCTACCAGGCTTTCTGCGACAGCCGCGAAGAGACCTGGCGCGGAGTCGCCTGGGCCCGGTTGCACGACCAGGAACTCGTCGACCAGGCGGTCCGCAGCACCCGCCGGGAACTGGGGCAGGACTGGCTCGGCGCGCTGAGCCAGCCCGACATCGAGGCCCACGCCTGGATGATCGCCAAGCGGTGCATCGCCGACCGGGAGATGAGCGCCGGCCAGGCCCCGCCCAGCGCGGTCGTCCCGGACTGGATCGTCGCCATCCGAGGCGCCCAAGCCCTGGCCCGCGTCAGCCTGGAGAACCTCGACAACGACTACGAGGAGCTCTACAAGGCGATCCTGCGGCTGCCGGAGCGCCAGTACGACATGATCGTGCTCCGCTACATGCTGGACATCGACTACCCGACGATCGCCACCTACCTCGGCATCACCGAGACCAACGCCCGCACCACCACCAGCCACGGCCTGGCCAAGCTCCGCCGCCTCCTCGGCACCGACACCACCATGGGGGACATGCAGTGACACGGGGACACGACCGCCGGGCAGCCACCCCCCGGAACCGGTACGACGGGAACGGCGACGGACCCGACGGACCGGTCGAGCTGCCCGACGGCGTGTCCGGTCCCGACCTGCGCCGACTCGTCCGCGCCCGCGCCCCCCTCGGCGCCGAGCACCTCCAGGCCCGCCACGAACTCGACCTCGCCGCGACCCTGATCATCGCCCAGCCCGAGGCCACCGACTCCCTGGAGGCCCTCACCAACAACCGGCGCCGCATCCACCCCGGCGGCGCGCTCGTCCTGGCCGCACTGCTCCACCTCGCCGGACACGACGACGGCTGCCAGTTCTGGCTGCAGTTCGCCGCCGGCGGCGGCAGCACGACCGCCGCCAGCTGCCTCTCCTTCCTGCACGCCGCCCGCGGCGAGTTCCGCGACGCCGACTACTGGCGCAACCAGGCCGACCAGCTCGCCGCCGAAGCCCGTAACCCGACCGCGCCGCCCGCGCCCTGGCCCGGCCGGCCGCTCCCCCCCGCCGTGTGGGCCGACACCCTCGCCGCCTGCCACGACGGCCTGACCCTGCGCCTGCCACCGCGCGTGGCCGCCGTCGTCCACCAGCTGCCCGTCGCCACCGACGACGAGGACCACGGCGAGATCCCCCAGCCCTCCCCCACCCTCGTGGACGACCTCGCCCACGCCTCCGCCCCCGCCGCTCGCGCCTGAGCCCCGACCCGCCCCCGCCCCGCCCCGCCCCGCCCGGGCGGTCGCGCAGCGGGTGGGCGGATCCGGCCATCTAAGATGCCTGAGTCACTGGTACGGGCCCAAACCTCCGTGCCGGCGGCGCAGGCCATGTCCGATGCGGTGACGGCGAGACGAGGGAGCACCGGTGCCCAGCCAGCGGTCCATCAACGAGGCGGAGCGGCTCGTCCAGGCGAAGCTCGGCGGCATTCCGATCCGCCGGGAGCGGATGGCCGCGGTGGCCAACATCTACCGGGCCGCGTCCGCCGTCCGGCAGCACCTGGAGAACTCCGTGCTGCGGGGCTCGGACCTGACCTGGACCGCCTTCGTCGTGCTGTGGGTGGTGTGGGTCTGGGGCGAGTCCGAGACCCGGCACGTCGCCGAGGAGGCGGGGATCTCCAAGGGGACGCTGACCGGGGTGTCCCGCACGCTGGAGTCGCGCGGGCTGCTGCGGCGCACCGACCACCCCACCGACGGACGGCTGGTGCTGCTCGCGCTCACCGAGGAGGGCGAGGAGTTCATGCGCGAGGTGTTCCCCGCGTTCAACGAGGAGGAGTCCTTCGTCACCGGCCGGCTGAGCGACGCGGAGTGCGTCGGCCTCGCCGACGGGCTGCGGCGCGTGGTGCTCCAGGTCGAGGAGTCGGGCGAGGAGCGACGCCGCGCGCTGCTGAACGGCGAGGAGCCCGCCCCGCGCCGCAGCGGCCGGCGCGCCCGCCGGTAGGACTCAGTCGGCGGCCCGCACCAGGGCGTCGAAGAGGCGCTGCTGGGCCGGGTCCTCGTGGGCGGTGTCCTCCGGGTGCCACTGCACGGCGGCGAACCAGCCCTCGTAGTCGGGGAGTTCGACGGCCTCGACGGTCCCGTCGGCGGCCCGGGCGGTGACGGCCAGGCCCTCCCCGAGGCGGTCCACGTGCTGGTGGTGGTAGCAGGACACCCGGACCTCCCCGGCGCCGGTGATCCGGGCCAGCGCGGAGCCGGGCGCGAGCGGGACGGGGTGCCGCAGGTGGCGGTGGTCCCGTCCGGGGCCGCCCATGTCCTGGTGCAGGGTGCCGCCCAGCACCGTGTTGACCACCTGGAGTCCGCGGCAGACGGCCAGCAGCGGCAGTCCGCTCGCGAGGGCCCGCCGGGCGAGTTCCAGGTCGAACGCGTCCTGCTCCTCGTCCACGTCGTAGACGGCCTCGTGGGCGTCGGGCGCCCCGTAGCGGTGGGGTGCCAGGTCGCCGCCGCCGGGGAGCAGCAGCGCGTCGAAGCGGGAGAGCCGGGCGGCGACCTCCTCGGGGTCGGCGGTGCCGCCGGGCGCGTGCGGGTGCAGGGTGGCGGGCTCGCCGCCGGCCCGCCAGACGGCCTCGACCAGCGCGCGGGCGTTGACCTCCGCGGCGTACCGCAGCGCGGAGGTGGTGGCGGCGAAGCGGGCCGGCACCGCGATCAGCGGGCGACGGGCCGTGGGCGGGCGACGGGTCACAACTGGATCCAGGTGGTCTTGAGTTCGGTGTACTTCTCCAGCGCGTGGGCGGACTTGTCGCGTCCGTTGCCGGACTGCTTCATGCCGCCGAAGGGCACGGTGAGGTCGCCCTCCTCGTAGCAGTTGACCCAGACCGTGCCGGCCCTGAGGGCGCGGGAGACCCGGTGGGCGGTGGACAGGTCGGAGGTCCACAGGCCGGCCGCGAGGCCGTACTCGGTGGCGTTGGCGAGGGCGACGGCCTCGTCGAGGTCGTCGAAGGCGAGGACGGAGAGCACCGGGCCGAAGACCTCCTCGCGGGCCAGCCGGCTGTCGGGGGCGACCCGGTCGAAGACGGTCGGTTCGAGGTAGGAGCCGCCGGTGCCGGTCAGGGTGCGCCCGCCGCCCGCGCGCAGGCGGGCGCCGTCGTCGAGGGCGGTGCGGACGTGGCCGAGCACCCGGTCGAGGTGGTGCTCGCCGACCAGGGCGCCCATCTCGGTGGCCGGGTCGAGGGGGTCGCCCACCCGCAGGGCGCGGGCGCGCGCCACGACGGCCTCGGTGACCTGCTCGGCGACGGAGCGGTGCACCAGCAGCCGGGAGGGCGCGGTGCACATCTCGCCCTGGTTGAAGAAGATCCCCCAGGCGGCGGTGGCCGCGGCCCGCTCCAGGTCGGGGGCGTCGGGCAGGACGATGTTGGGCGACTTGCCGCCCAGCTCCAGCCAGACCCGCTTGAGGTTGGAGTCGGCGGAGTAGCGCAGGAAGTGGCGTCCGACGGCGGTGGAGCCGGTGAAGGCGAGGACGTCCACGTCGGGGTGGAGGCCGAGGGCGCGGCCGGCCACCGGTCCGTCGCCGGCCACGACGTTGAGCACGCCCGGCGGCAGCCCGGCCGCGAGACCGATCCGTCCGAGCAGCAGGGCGGACAGCGGGGAGTGCTCCGAGGGCTTGAGGACGACCGTGCAGCCGGCGGCCAGGGCCGGGGCGATCTTCCAGCCGGCCAGGGTGAGCGGGAAGTTCCACGGGACGACCGCGCCGACGACGCCGGCGGGCTCCCGGGTGACGAGGGCGAGGGCGTCGGGCGCGGTGTGCGGGGACTCGTCGGTGAGCTTGTCGGCGAGCCCGCCGTACCAGCGGAAGGTGGTGATGACGGCCCGCAGTTCGATGTCGTGGGCGTCGGTGACCGGTTTCCCCATCTCCAGGCTGATGGTGAGCGCGAGTTCCGTGCGCCGTTCCTCCAGGAGGTCGGCGAACCGCAGCAGGATCCGTCCGCGGTCGGCCGGGGAGAGCCGCGGCCAGGGGCCGTGGTCGAAGGCGCGGCGGGCGGCGGCGACGGCCGCGTCGACCTCGGCCGGGCCGGCGTCGGCGGCCTCGGCCAGCACCCGGCCGTCGCGGGGCGACACCACGGGGAACGCGCCGTCGCCGGGTTCGTCGGCGCCGTCGATCAGGTGCGTGACGGCCGGTTCCAGCGCCTCGGCCCGGCGCAGCCAGTCGTCGTGGGTGGCGAGGGTCATCGGGTCCTCCGGAGCACGTGGGTGCGGGGTGGGTGGCGCGCGCCCTGCCTGCGGGCGCGCGCCGGGGAAAGCGTCAGCTGGGGGGGGCGCGTCAGCCGGTGCGTCGGCGCCGGATGCGCTGGTTGGCCACGCCTAGCGCCATGACGACCGGCACGGACAGGACGAGCCACAGCGCGGTGCCCGCCTCGCCCCCGATCAGGGTGGTGAAGTTGGCCAGGATGAGCCAGATGGCACCGGCGATGCCGAGCGCGCCCAGCACGGGGGCGATCACGGTGTTCCACAGCCTGGTGTCGACCCGTCGGCGGCGGAAGTACACCACGACGGACACCGAGGTGAGCAGGTAGAGCAGCATCATCGCCAGGACGGCGAGTCCGCTGAACCAGGAGAAGAGGGTGAGCACCGGGTCCTTGCCGGCCAGCGCGAAGGGCACGACCAGGAGGACGGCGATGGCGGTCTGCACCCGGCCCGCGACCGCCGGGGCGTGCCGCCGGTTCAGCCGGCACAGCGGCGCGGGCAGCTGCCGGTCCCGGCCGAGGCAGAACAGGTACCGGCTGGCGGAGTTGTGGAAGGTCAGGACGCCGGCGAACAGCGAGGTGGCGAGCAGGACCGGCAGGACGCCGCCGATCCAGCCGCCGAACAGGTCGGCCACGGGGGCGAAGACGAACCCGGCGGAGTCCCCGGCGGCCACCGCCTTGGCGGCAGCCGCGGGGGCCTTGGCGGCGCCGTACGCGGAGATCAGCATCCACGAGGTGAGGGCGAAGAAGACGGTGACCACGGTCACCGAGAGGTAGGTCGCCCTCGGTACGGTCTTCTTGGGCTCCTTCGCCTCCTCGCCGTAGATGGCGGTGGCCTCGAAGCCGAACATCGAGGCCAGGGCGAACATCACGGCGACGCCCGGCGCGCCCTGGAGGGCGGCCGACGGGGAGAAGCTCTCGGCCACCCCGAGCCCTTCCGGCCCGCCGCCCTTGACCAGGGTGACCACGCCGAAGACCAGCAGGATGCTGAACTCGGCGAGGACGAACGCGGCCAGCACCCGGGCGCCCATCTCGATGCCCAGGGCGCCGAGGGCCTGCACCACGGCCATGGTGACCAGGGTGTAGACCCACCACGGGAGGTGGAGCGGGGTGTGGTCGGAGACGAGCCCGCTGACGATCGAGCCGTACAGGCCGTACATCGCCGCCTGGATGACGCAGTAGGCGAACAGGGCGACGCTCGCGCTGCCCGCGCCGGCGGCCCGGCCGAGGCCGGTGCCGATGTACGTGTAGAAGGCTCCGGCGTCCACGACGTGCCGGCCCATGGCGATGAACCCGACGGAGAAGAGCAGGATCACCGCCCCGGCCACCACGTAGGCCGCGGGGGTGCCGGAGCCGTTGCCGAGGGCGACCGAGATCGGGGCGGCGCCGGCGATGCCCGTCAGCGGGGCCTGGCCGGAGAGGACGAAGAAGAGGATGCCCAGGACACCCAGGGCGTTGGGTTTGAGCGTGGCCGCGGTGGGGGCGTCCCGCTCGGTCCGTTCGGAGGACGTCGTCCGACTGTCCACACGGATCACCTGCCAGGTCGAAGTGGGGGAAGGTCCGGAGAAGGTCGTTTCAGGTCAAACGAGTTGCCTCATCGTGGGGCGGCGCCATGCGTTTGACAAGGGGTCGGGACGCAGGAAAAAAGGGGGGTGGGGCGACGCCGCGTCAGCGCCCGTCGGGCTCCTCGGCCAGCCCGGCCAGCAGGCCCCTGAGCTCCGCCAGCGCCTCCTCGGTGGCCTCCCGCTCACCGAAGACCAGCTGGTGCAGCACCAGGCCCTCCAGCGCGGCGAAGACCAGCCGGGACATGCCGCGGCTCACCGGGCCGGGCAGGATCCGGCCCAACTCGCTCCGGCTGGCCTCGAAGTACTCCTCGTAGAGGCCGCGCAGGTGCGGCAGCAGCTCCGGCCGGCGGCGGGCCTCCAGCAGCAGCTCGTACTGGAAGGCCTGCACCTCGGGACCGGACTCGACCATCTCCACGAGACCGGTGGCGAAGTCGGCCGCGGGGCCGGTGCCGACGCCGAGCGCGCTGACGCTCAGCGAGGAGCGGATGGCGTGGGTCAGCGCCTCCTCGATCAGCGCGTCCCGCGTACCGAAGTAGTGCACGACGAGCCCGTGGGTGACACCGGCCTCCTGGGCGACGGCCCGGTAGGTGAGCTTGCGCAGACCGCCCCGGGCCACCACGCGCACGGCGGCGTCCAGCAGGGCCGTCCGTCCCGTCCCGTAGTTCGTCACGCGCTTGCGGGGGCCGCGCTCGACGGTGGTGGGCTTGACGGGATCGGTCATGTGATCGACCCTACCGGCGCGCACCGGTCAGCGCTTCGGCGGCCGGATGCCGCGGAACTCCCAGTCCCCGCCCAGGGCGGTGGACAGCACCTCCTCCGACTCGGTGGGCTGCGCCCCCACGTCGGTGCGCACCGGGGTCGGCCCGGTGACGATGCGGTTGGCGAGCCGGCCGAGGCCCTCCACCTCGACCTCGACGAGGTCCCCGGGCGCCACCGGCCGGGAGTTGGCCGGGGTGCCGGACAGCAGCACGTCGCCGGGGTACAGGGTGATGGTGCGGGCGATGTCGGCGACGAGGTAGTGCATGTCCCAGGTCATCTCGTCGGTGGAGCCGTCCTGGACGACCTCGCCGTTGACGTAGGTCCGCAGCCGCTTGCCGTGGAAGTCCCAGTCGGTGACCAGCCCGGGGCCGAGCGGGCACAGGGTGTCGGAGCCCTTGACCCGGAGCATGGAGCCGGCGTCGGTGTCCCGGAAGTCGTGCAGGCCGTAGTCGTTGGCCACGGTGTACCCGGCGATGTACTCCCCCGCCTCGGCCGGGGAGACGTTGCGCGCGGTGCGGCCGATCACGATGGCGACCTCGCCCTCGTAGTTGAGCCACTTGCAGCCCTCGGGGCGGACGACCGCGCCCCGGTGGGAGTTGAGCGCCGAGGTCGGCTTGTGGAAGTAGGTGGGGCTGTCGGGCAGGCCGATCCGGAACTCCTCCACCCGGCTGCGGTGGTTGAGGTGGACGGCGATCACCTTGGAGGGGACGACGGGCGGCAGGTGGTGGGCGTCCTCGGCCGCGACGCGCCGGCCGTCGCCGGCCACCAGGTCGTCGCCCTCGCGCACGGTCTGGACGGCGGCGCCGTCGAGCAGGATGCGGCGGTACTCGGGCATGGCGGGGCCTTTCTAGCGGAGGCTGTGGGGGTTGCGCGGGCCGGCCGAGGCGGCGGACGGGCCGGTGCCCGTCCAGCCGCCCTGCGGGCGGTCGAACCAGAGGTGGGCCTGGCCGGTGCCGATCGCGTTCTCGTACTCCCCGTACTGGCGCGCCGTCGCGGTGCAGGCCCGCTCGCCGAGGGCGCCGGCCATCATCAGGTAGTGGGAGAACCCGGCCTCGGGCCGGTGGCGCCGGAACTCGTCCATGGTGTCGAGGACCCGGTCGTGGCGGCCCTCCTTGAACCAGGCGATCCGCTCCCGGTCGGCGGCCCGGGCCTCGGGGGTGAAGATGTGCGCCGGGTCGCCGGACTCGTGGTCGCGCAGCTCGCGCAGCGGCCAGAAGGTGTGGGACAGGGCCCCGGAGGCGATCAGCAGCACCCGCCGGCCCGGGGTGGCGGCGATGCCGTCGGCCAGGGCGCGGCCCAGCCGCAGGTGGTCCTCCGCGTCGCCGGTCTGGCAGACGCCGATGGTCACCCAGCGCTTGTCCGGCAGGCCCTCGCCGAGGAACTTCCACAGGTTGACGGTGGCGTAGTAGATCGGCAGGTACGCGTCGTCGACCGGGGTGATCCAGGTGCCGTGCCGGTCGGCGAACGAGGCGATGGCGCGGGCGAGTTCGGGGTCCCCGGGGAAGTCGTACGGCATCCGGCACATGCCGCGCGGCAGCTCCTCGGAGGTGAACAGCCCGGCCCGGCGCTGCTGGGCGGTGACCACGAACTCGACGGTGGTCGCCCAGTGGGAGTCCAGGACGACGACGGTGTCGTAGTCCGCGCGCTCGAAGACCTCCTCGCGCAGCTGCCGCAGGCCGGTGACGAGGGTGATCTCCCGGCCGTCGTTCAGTCGGCGCCTGGTCTCCTCGGGCAGCACGATGGTGGGCACGTGGGCCAGCAGGCCGGCCCCGACGATCTCACCCATGGCTGGTCCACCCCTTCGGCGAGGTGACGGTGTTCTTGACGTCGCAGTAGAAGTCGAAGCTCCAGGTGCCGCCCTCGCGGCCGACGCCCGAGTGGCGGGAGCCGCCGAACGGGGCCTGGAGGTCCCGGACGAAGAAGCAGTTGACCCAGACGGTGCCCGCCACCAGCCGCGCGGTGACGCGGCGGGCGCGCTCCGGGTCGCCGGTGGCCACGGTGGCCGCCAGGCCGAAGCGGGTGTCGTTGGCCAGCCGGACGGCCTCCTCCTCGGTGCCGAAGGTCTGGAGGGTCAGGACGGGGCCGAAGACCTCCTCCTGGACGATCTCCGCGTCCTGGGCGACGTCGGTGAGCAGGGTCGGCGCGTAGTACCGGCCGTCCCGGGGCCGGCCGCCGATCACGGTGCGGGCGCCGGCCGCGACGGCCCGCCGGACGAAGCCGTCGATCTTCTCCAGCTGGCGGGGGTGGACGGTGGGGCCGATGTCGGTCGCCTCGTCGCGCGGGTCGCCCTGCACGAGGCGTGCGGCCCGCTCGACGAAGCGCCGGGTGAACTCCTCGGCGACCGTCTCCTCGACGAGGAGGCGGGTGGCGGCCAGGCAGACCTGGCCGGCGTTGTCGTACTGCTCCACCGCGAGGTCGACGGCGAGGTCCAGGTCGGCGTCGGCGAAGACCAGCAGCGGGGACTTGCCGCCCAGTTCGAGGCTGAGCGGGGTGAGGTTGGCGGCGGCCGACGCGGCGATCCGGCGGGCGGTCGGCACGGACCCGGTGAAGCTGATCCGGCGCACGTCCGGGTGCGAGGTGAGGGCGTCGCCGATCTCGGCGCCGTACCCCTGCACCACGTTGAGCACGCCGGCCGGCAGCCCCGCCTCGGCGGCGATCGCGGCGAGCAGCGAGGCCGTCAGCGGCGACCACTCGGCGGGCTTGAGGACGACCGTGTTCCCGGCCGCGAGGGCCGGGGCGACCTTCCAGGTGGCCAGCATCAGCGGCGCGTTCCAGGGGGTGATCAGCACGCAGGGGCCGGCCGGGTCCCAGCTGACGTGGTTGGTGTGGCCGCGGGTGTCGAAGTCCTCGTGGCCGAGCCGCAGCAGCCAGTCGGCGAAGAAGCGGAAGTTGTGCGCGACCCGGGGCATGACGCCGCGGCGGTGCGAGCGCAGCAGGGCGCCGTTGTCGGCCGTCTCCACGACGGCCAGCTCCTCCAGCCGGCGCTCCACGCCGTCGGCGACGGCGTGCAGGAGGCGGGCCCGCTCCTCGCGCGGGGTGGCCGCCCAGGCGGGGAAGGCGGCCTTGGCGGCGGCGACCGCGGCGGCGGCCTCCGTCGCGGTGCCCCGGGCGATCTCGCCGAGGACGGCGCCGTCGACGGGCGAGACGTCGGTGAAGGTGCCGGCGGAGGCGACGCGTTCGCCGCCGATCCAGTGCCGGGTGTCGACGGCGACCCCGGCGACGGTGGTGGTGTGTTCGCTCATGTCCTGCGCTTCCTCGTGTCTCCGGGTTCCTCGTGGTCGGTGCGGCGGGGGGTCACTCGGCGCCGGAGGTGCCGGACTCCAGCAGCCGGCCGCCGTCCCACACCACGCCGACCTGCCGGTAGTAGGCGGCGATCGGCTCGCGGACCTCCAGCCGGGCCAGCTCCTCGGTGGGCGCCTCGAACAGCTCCAGCTCGGCGTCGCCCACCCAGGGCTGCCCGGCCTCGAAGGAGGCGGCACCGGACTCGACCAGCTCGTCCAGGGCGAGGCCCTTGCCCTTCTCGATGGAGGGCAGCCAGCGGTGGTGGAGCATCGGGTGGCCGTTGACGAAGCCGTTGCTCTCCGACGGCTCGCGCAGCGTGACGACGGCCTGGGCCAGGCGCCGGTCCGCGGCGGCGAGGGTCGCGCCGAACCGGGCGCCGGCCTCGATCCGCGGGGCGGGCCCGTACGGGTGCGGCCGGGTCTGGTGGATGGAGCCGAGCTTCTTCGGGTAGCCCTGGTGCAGCCCCCGGGCGATCGCGAAGTCCTTGTCGACCCAGATGTGCGCGCAGCGGCTGTACGTCCGGCCCCGGTACGCGCAGCGGACGACGGCGAACGCCTCCTTGTACTGGGCGCGCACCGGGTCGAGCAGCTCCCGTCCGGAATCGGAGCAGGACTGCCAGTCGGCCCAGATCAGCGCGACGGCGCCCGGGTCCTCGTCGGCGAGTTCCAGCGGCTCGGGCAGCAGTTCGCGCACCCGGGCCGGGTCGGTGCGGTACTCGACGGTGAGCAGGTCGCCGGAGTAGCGCCACGGCGGCGGGGGGATCAGCGACGAGTCGCCGGTCGCCGTCTTGGGGTGGAAGTATCCACGGACACTGGCCACTTGGGGTTCCTTACGCGGTGGGAGCGGGGTGGGGGAGGGCGGGCCGCGCTACGGCCGGCTGCGGGAGGGCGGGCTGCTCTACGGCCTGCTGCCCTACGGCCGGCTGCTCGACGGCCGGCTGCTCGACGTCCGGCCGCCGCAGCAGCTCGGCGCGGTAGCGGGCGGCGGCCGCCGCGGCGCCCCGCCCGCCGAGGGCGACGACGCCGACCAGGCGGCCGGCCCGGTGGTAGCCGACCAGGACGTCCCCGTCGGGGTCCCCGTCGAGGTCGCCGTCCAGGACGCGCGCGTCGTCCCGGCCGAGGCCGGGGGCGCCGAAGG
Organism: Kitasatospora sp. NPDC058046; assembly: GCF_042885595.1. Taxonomy (NCBI): domain Bacteria; kingdom Bacillati; phylum Actinomycetota; class Actinomycetes; order Kitasatosporales; family Streptomycetaceae; genus Kitasatospora; species Kitasatospora sp. NPDC058046. Next base: position 21,561 of record NZ_JBHVRS010000012.1, on the reverse strand, counting down.
ACTGCAGCCGGAAGTCGTGCTGGTCGCTCCAGAAGGTCGGCAGCGGGGCGAACGGCGCGAGACCGTGGTCGGCGCCGGCGAGGTGGGCGGCGAGCACCCTGGCGGCGTGCTTGGCCGTGTCGGTGGGGATGGACCAGTGCTCGACGCGGCGCGGGACGCCGTCGTACCGGGCATTGGGGAAGCGGGCGACGTCACCGACGGCGACCACCTCCGGCCGCCCGCCGGCCCGCAGGTGCTCGTCCGTGCGCACGCCGTCGGAGAGGTCCAGGCCGTTGCCCTCGAGCCACTCGGTGTTGGCCACCGAGCCAACCGACTCCACCACCACGTCCGCGTCCAGCACCCTGCCGTCCGCCAGCGCCACCCCGGTGACCCGGTCCTCGCCCCGGAAGCCGGTCACCCCGGTGCCGAGGGCGAAGCGGACGCCCCGCCGCCGGTGGCGGCCGAGCAGCGACCCGGCGAGCAGTTCGCCCAGCGGGCCGACCATGGGCAGCGGCTGCGGGTCGACCACGGTGACCTCGGCGGCGCCGAGGGCGACGGCGGTGGCGGCCACCTCGCAGCCGATGAAGCCGGCTCCGACCACGACCACCCGCGCGCCGGGCCGGGTCAGCGCCTCGCGCAGCCCCCGGGCGTCGGCCTGGGTCCGGACGGTGTGCCGTCCGGTGGCGGGGCCGGGGCAGCGCAGCCGCCGGGCGCGCATGCCGGTGGCCACGACGAGGGCGCGGTAGGGCAGGGTCTCGCCGCCGTCGAGTTCGACGGTCCGGCGGTCGAGGTCGGCCCGGACGACCGCGGTGCCCAGGCGCCAGTGCACGTCGGAGACGCCGGCCCGGGGCCGGAGGGCGAGCGAGTCGAAGGAGGCCGTGCCCGCCAGGACCTCCTTGGACAGCGGGGGCCGGTTGTAGGGCATGTGGGGCTCGTCCCCGACGAGGGTGATCGGCCCGTCCCAGCCCGCGGCGCGCAGCTGTTCGGCGGCGCGCAGCCCGGCCATGGAGGCGCCGGCCACGACGACGGGTGCGCCGGCCCCGGCGGTCGGCGTGCCGGCCCCGGCAGTGGGTACGCCGGCCCCGGCGGTGGGTGCGGTCACGGCTCAGTCCTCGATCCGGATGGCCTGGAGCGGGCAGACGTCGGCGGCCTCCTCGACGTCGGCGCGCAGGCCCTCGTCGGGGTGGGCGACGTACGCGAGGTGTCCGTCCTCGTCGAAGCGGAAGACGTCGGGGGCGGCGAAGACGCACTGGCCGTGGTCCTGGCACTTGTTCATGTCGACGACGACCTTCATGGCCGGTCCTCCTGGTGGTGGGGGAGCGTCGCGGGAAAGGGAGGGAACGGGAGGGAACGGGGGGATCGCGAGGGGCGTGGGGCCGCGGGGGCCGGATCACGACCGAGGGGGCGGCGGACGCCGGAGGCAGGGGGCGATGGCCGCCGAGGAAGGCGGTGACGAGCGACCGCCAAAACGTTTGATGTCAAATAACATAGGAAGCAGCCGGCCTCTGGTCAAGAGCTATCCGGATGGATAAATTTCTGGGGCAGACCCCTTGCGGGAGAGCGACCGGCGTCCCTACCGTTTGCCACCAGCGAGCGAGCGTGTCCTGCCCCACCCCGCAGCCCGAAGCCGCCGCGCCCCCTCCCCCACCCCGCCACTGCCGTGCGCCCTGGCCCTCCCGACGCCGTGAACGCGGGGAGGCGCCCCACTTCCCCCAGAGGAGACACCGGTGAGCGCATCCGACATCCCTCCCGTCCGCCACCACCTGGAGCGGCTGGCCGCCCAGGGCATCGACGTGGTCCGGGTGACCTATCCCGACCTCATCGGCACCGAACGGGCCCGGGACGTCCTGCTGGACCACCTGCCCTCGGCCTGCGAACACGGCCTCGCCTTCTGCCGCGCCGTCTACCACACCAGCCCCCAGGGCGACGTGGTCCCCGTCCCCGGCGGCCTGGACGCCGGCCTGCCCGACATCTGCGTGCGCCCCGACCTCGACACCCTGGCCGCCCTGCCCTGGGAGCCCGGAGTCGCCAGCTGCCTCGGCGACGTCACCGACCCGGCCACCGGACGGCCCGCCCCGGAATCCCCCCGCGACCTGCTGCGCACGGTCGTCGACCGGTGCCGGGAGCACGGCCTGCACCCGGTCGTGGGGCCGGAGTTGGAGTACTTCCTGTGCGACGCCGCACCCGGGACGCCGCAGGGCTGGCGCCGCTACAGCGAGGCCGCCGGCGTGGTCTACACGGCGGGGCTGCGCGCGGACGCCGACAACCACCTGCTGCGCACCCTGCGCCTGCTGCGCGACCTCGGCATCGGCATCACCAACGGCAACCACGAGTTCGACGGCTCCCAGTTCGAGATCAACCTCAACCACTCCGACGCCATGGCGGCCGCCGACCGCGCCTTCCGCTTCAAGTCCGCGGTCAAGGAACTCGCCCGCAAGGAAGGCCGGTTGGCCACCTTCATGGCCAAGCCCTTCCAGGGCGCCGGCGGTTCCGGCTTCCACCTCCACCTGTCCTGCGTGGACGGCGCGGGCGGCAACGTCTTCGCGGACCCGGCCGCGCCGTACGGGCTCAGCGCGACCGCGCGCCACGCGGTGGCCGGCGTCCTCGCCCACGCCCCGGCGCTCGCGGCGCTGGCCAACCCGACGGTCAACTCCTACAAGCGCTTCGGCCCCGACACCCTCGCCCCCTGGCTGATCGACTGGGGGCTGGACAACCGCAGCGCCATGGTCCGGATCCCGCCGGAGCGCGGCTCCGGCAGCCGCTTCGAACTGCGGCTGGGGGACGCGAGCGCCAACCCCTACCTGCTGATCGCGGGGACCGTCGCGGCGGCCCTGCTGGGCGTCCTCGCCGGCGAGGAGCCCACCGCCCCGCTGGAGGGCTACGGCTACGACCGCGCCAGGTCCGCGCTGCTGCCGACGTCCCTGCCCGAGGCGCTCGACGCCCTGGAGGCGGACCAGGCCCTGACCGGGGTGCTCGGCCGGGACTTCGTCGACGCCTACCTCTCGTACAAGCGCGACGAGGTCGCCCGCTTCCAACGGCACGTCACCGACTGGGAGTTCACCGAGTACGCGTACCACCTGTGAGACCGAGGAGACCAACCGTGACCACCGTGCCGTCCACGCCGCCCGCCTCCGGCGCCATCGACGAACCGCTGCCCCTCGACCAGGTGGACCTGGCCGACCTCGACAACTTCACCGACGGCGTCACCCCGTGGCGGATGTTCCACACCCTGCGCCACCAGGACCCGGTGCACTGGCAGCCGGAGGAGGCGCCCAACTCCGGCTTCTGGGCGGTCACCCGGCACGCCGACATCGCCCGCGTCGACCGGGACGCCGAGACCTTCACCTCGACGAGGTTCGTGAACCTGGAGGAGGTCGACGACGACCAGATCAAGAAGCGCGCCTCCATCCTGGAGCTGGACGGGGTCCGCCACCGCGCCCTGCGCAGCATCCTCCAGCGCCAGTTCGGCGCGGGCGTGATCAACAGCTACGCCGACTTCCTGCGCGGCCTGACCGCCACCACGCTGGACGCCGCCCTGGCCAAGGGCCGCTTCGACTTCGTCAAGGAGGTCTCCGCCGACTTCCCGATCAACGTCCTCGCCCGCCTCCTGGACGTGCCCCCGGAGGACAACCAGCAGCTCATCGACTGGGGCAACCGGATCATCGGCAACACCGACCCGGACTACGCCGACGTCCTGCTGCACAGCGCGGAGAGCGAGAAGTACCGCGACCTGCCGTTCCGTTCGCCCGCCTCGCTGGAGGTCTTCGCCTACGGCCGCGAACTCGCCCGGCAGCGGCGCGGCGGCGCCGGCACCGACCTGGTCTCCAGGCTGGTCAACGAGACCCCCCGCGACGGGGTGCCGCTCTCGCCGCAGGACTTCGACAACTACTTCCTGCTGCTGGTCGTCGCCGGCAACGAGACCACCCGGCACACCATCAGCCACTCCATGCTGGCCCTCCTCCAGCACCCCGAGCAGCTCGCCCGCCTCCGGGAGGACCCGTCCCTCATCCCCGGCGCGGTGGAGGAGTTCCTGCGCTGGGCCTCCCCCGTCTACCACTTCCGCCGCACGGCCACCCGAGACGTCGAACTCGGCGGCAGGCGGATCAGGGAGGGCGAGAAGGTCGTGATGTGGTTCGCCTCCGGCAACCGCGACGAGGAGGTCTTCGGCAACCCCTACGACTTCGACGTGACCCGCCGCGACAACGACCACGTCACCTTCGGCAAGGGCAGCCCCCACCTGTGCCTGGGCAACCTGCTCGCGCGCACCGAGATCCGCATCATGTTCGAGGAGCTGATCCCGCGGCTGGCGGGCATCGAACTCGCCGGGGACGTCCCGCGGGTGCGCTCCAACTTCGTCAACGGCATCAAGCGGCTCCCGGTCGAGGTCACCCTCGCCTGACCCCGCCGCACGAGGTCGGACGGGCCGCCGCCGTTCCGGGAACGGCGGCGGCCCGGAGGCCCGTACGACGGCGCGTCAGCGCCGCAGGACGGTGACGGTGAGGCCCGGCGCGGAGCGGATCTCGGCCTCGGTGAAGCGCTCGGTCACCCACTGCTTGCGGGCGTAGACGCGGGTCTGGTCGGTGAAATGGGGCGAGGTCGGGTCGGCGGACTCGCCGTAGGTGAGCAGCGTCCTGGTGCGCGGACCCCGGTCGGTCAGCTCGGTGGCCATCAGGAAGGTGCCGCCGTGCGGGACACTGCCGAGGTTCGTCGGGTAGGTGCCGCCGCCGGTGCCCGAATCCGGCCCCGCCGTCAGCACGTTGAAGCAGCCCAGCTGGTGGGAGCAGCCGTGCAGCGGGATGCCCGCCCAGCGCTGGACGAGGCCGATCGGGGCGTCCACCGGCAGGCCGCGGGCCGCCAGGCCCTTCACCGCGTCGGCCAGGGCGCGCTGGGCCTCGGGGTTGGCGGCGTCGATGCCGCGCGGGGTGGTCAGCGGCCGGGCCGGATCGGCCGGGACCGTCTGCCAGGCGGTCGTGCCGGTCCCCGCCAGCGCGTCCCGGTACGCCTGCCAGAGCACGGTGCCCCGGCTGTCGGCGTCGGCCCGGGTGTTCCAGGCGGCGAGCGCGTCGCAGGCCGGGCGGACGTCGACCCGGCTGCCGTCGGAGGCGGCGATCTCCGGGTGGGCGCGGCACAGCGCCACGGCGTCGTCACGGTCGAGTTCGGCGCTCTGCACCCGGTTGCCGAACATCGTCGCCTGGAGCGAGGCGAGGGTGAACCCGGGGGCGCCGAGGCCGTCGGTGCCGGCCCGGCGGTCGGCGATCATCCGCAGGCCCAGCTGGCTGCGCAGCATCCGCGCGGAGGCGCCCTGGTACATGGCGGGAAAGCCGGTGAGCGGGGCCTCCGCGTTGGTCAGGTACGGGCCGTTGTTGGAGTTGGCGACGTAGTCGGTACGGGTCAGGCCCGGCTGGTTGGCGGGGCCGAAGACGCCGGGCACGAGCGCGTCCGGGTCGGTGCCCGGGTCGCAGGCGGCGGTCGAGCCGTCCAGCACCTGTCCGAAGCCGCCGCCCGCGACCAGGCAGCGGTCGCGCTGGGCGTCGGGGAGGTTCGGGACGGCGGAGGCGTCGGTGAACCAGGTGGTGCCGGTGGAGTCGACGGCCGTGGTGTACACCCACGGGAGGCCCTGGTAGGTGCGCTGGGCCTGGCGGAGCTGGTCGAGGTTCTGGGCGCGGCCGACCGCCAGCCACTGGTTCAGGGAGCGGAGGTTCTCGGCGTTGGCGTCGCCGAGGGTGTAGGCGTGCTCCCCGGTCCAGCCGTCGGCGAGGACGTAGCCGTGGCGGGAGCGGTAGAGGCTCCGGTCGACGGTGGAGAGCGTCCCGTCGGCGGCCCGGACGGTGACCTTGACGGTCTCCTGGGCCATCCGCTCGGCCTTGCCGTCCACCAGGTACGCGGTCGGGTCGCCGGGCACCAGGCTGAGCCGGTGGAGGGTGTAGTGGTCGGCGTAGCTGGTGGTGTGGCTCCAGGCGAGGCCGCGGGTGTGGCCGATCTGGAGGAACGGGATGCCGTACAGTCCGGCGCCGGCGACGTCCAGGACGCCGGGGATGGTCAGCTGGGCCTGGTAGAAGCGCTGCTCGCCGGCCCACTGGAGGTGCGGGTTGGCCAGCAGCAGGCCGGTGCCGTCGCGGCTGGCGTCGCGCCCGATCGCCCAGGCGTTGCTGCCGAGTTCGGGGTTGTCGGCGGAGTGGCCGGGGGCGGCGATCCGGGGTGCGTCCGCCGCGGGTCCGGCGGCTTCGGCGCCGGACCCGGCTGTGGCTGCGGGCCCGGTCGAGGCCGCGGGGACGGCCGTGGCGATCTGCTGCTTGGCGGCGCCGCTGCCCGCCAGGGTGTTGGCGGAGTAGAGGATGTTCCACAGGTCGTCCGCGGTGATCGGCCCGACCCAGGCCTTCCCCCGGCAGGACGGGTCCGGCAGGTGGTCGGGGCCGGTGTCGCGCAGGTAGCGGTTGTACCCGGCGACGTAGCCGTCCACCAGCTGCCGCACCTCGTCGGTCGGGCCGAGCGGCGCGGGGGCGGCCTGCAGCCGCCGCACCGTCCCGGCGCGCAGCAGGCCCTGCTGGTAGGTGTCGCTCACCAGGTTGCTCACCCGGTCCACGGACTCGCCGTCCGGGCCGAGGTGGCGCGAGCGCTCGCCGCGCACGGTGAGCACCTGGTCGGCGAGCTGGCAGAGGTTGTCCTGGGCGAAGGCGTACCCGTAGCCGTAGCCGAGGCCGCCGAAGTCGCGGGCGAGGACGTGCGGGACGCCGTACTCGGTCCGGCTGATCTTCGCGGTCCAGCCGCCCCGGTCGGCGTCCGGGCCGGTCCCGAGGTCGGTGCCGGCGGCCTGGGCCACGGCGGGCACCAGGGCCGTCAGCAGCGCGGATGTCAGCCCGACCGCGAGCGCGACCGAGGTGAACCGCCTTATTTTCGATGTGAACTGACGTTCCTTCATGTTCTTCACTTCCGTCATGGCCTCACCCTGTGGCCGCCGGCACCCGCCGGTCATCGCCCCTCGGGACGACCTGCCCTCGACCCTACGACCTATCCGTGTACACCCCGGGGAGGAGACGTTCCCTACCCGCACGACCCTCCCCTCGGACGATGCGGTCGTCGATCACAGAGTCCGACGCCCGCTCACCTGGCGCGGGGGCTCCCGGCGCACAGGGCGTGGTCGATCAGCTTCGAGGCCGCGTCCTCCTGGGCCTTGATGTGCTCCCAACTGTCGCCGAGCGCCTCGGACATGGAGACCACGGCGCTGCGCTTCCCGTCCTCGGTGACGCCGTTGAGGGTGATGAAGCCGCCGTCCCCGCCGTCGTGGCCCCAGTAGGTCCCGCCGCAGGTCAGCGAGCGCTTGACCAGGCCGAGCCCGTACTCGCCGCCGTGCCACATCTCCGAGGTCTGGTCGTCCACGGGCACCGTCCGCCGCATCTCGGCCAGTTGCCGCGCCGGCAGCAGCCGGCCCGCGAGCAGTGCGCGGAGGAGGACGTTCTCGTCCCGTGTGGTGGTGGCCCAGGAGAGCCCCTGGTCCATCGGCACCTGCTCGGTGACGTCCACCCGGCCGTCGGGTTCGGGGAAGAGCTGGTAGGCCTGGGCGTGCGGCCGGGGCAGGGTGGGCGAGGTGCCCATCAGCCGGGTCCGATCGAGGCCGAGCGGGCGCAGGATCCGGTCCTCGACCTCCCGGTGGGCGGGGCGGCCGGTGGCCCTCTCGACGACCATGTCGAGCAGGAGGTAGCCGACGTTGGAGTACCTCCAGCTCTTGTCCGTGCCGAACTCCGCCCCGGCCACCAGGTCTTCGGGCTGGTAGACCTTGTAGCGCTCCCGCTCGTACCCGTCCTTCGAGTCGTATCCGGGCAGGTGGTCCACGATGCCGCCCTGGTGCTGGAGCAGCTCGCGGACGGTGGTCCCGCCGCCGGCTCCGCCCTTGGCCCGTACCACCTCCGGCAGCCAGTGGTCGAGCGTGTCGTCCAGCGACAGCCGCCCCTCGGCCTCCAGTTGGAGGACCACGGTCGCGACCATCGTCTTGGCCGTGCTGGCCATCCGGAAGTAGCCGTCGGGGGAGACCGGGCGGCCGGTGGTGACGTCGGCGGTGCCGCTGGTGGCGACCGTCTGGCGGCCGTCGGGCCCGATCACCCGGGCCTGCACGCCGCTGATGCCGAGGTCGTGGATCGCCGCGGCGTCCCGGCGCAACTGCTCGGCGACGGACGGACCGGCCGGGCGGGCGACGGCGGTGGCCGCGTTGGCGGCGAGCAGCACGGTGACGCCGGCCGCCACGACGAGGTGCCTGCGCAGGGTCGAACCCATGATCGAAGTCATGGCCGCACGCTAACCGGTTCCGGTCCGAACGGGCCGCGGTGCTCCGCTACTTGGGGGAGGAATGGGGGATGTCCCCCAGTCGTCCCCCAGCGCTGTCCCGGGACTCCCCCGCACCGACTCCGTGGCGACTCAGCCCACCGAGGCCGTGACCGGCCGCGCCGGTTCGGCCCCCGCACCGTCGGCCGCCCCGCCCAGCGCCGCCAGCCGCCGCAGGCTGGCCCGGCGCTGGAGCGCGCCGAGGCCGACGGTCGCCGCGCCGAGCCCGAGCCAGCCGACCGGCCCGGCCGCCATCACCACCCCGGTCAGCAGCAGCGGCCCCACCGACTTCTGCGCCGACTGGGACATACCGGCGACCCCGAGGTACGAGGCCTGGGCGCCCGGCGGGGCCAGCACGACCGCCAGCTCCCAGGAGCTCACCGAGCGGAGCAGTTCCGCCAGCGTGATCAGCATCGCCGCGGCCAGCAGCGCGACCGAGGCCAGGACCGGTCCGGCGCCGGTGGCGAGCGCGATCAGCAGGCAGCCCCCCAGCACCGTCACCCCGTACCAGCGGACCGCCGCGGCCGCCCCGAGCGCGCCCTCCGCCCAGGCGGAGACCCGCAGTTGCAGCAGCACCACGAGCACCGTGTTGAGCACCAGGAAGACCGGGACGACGGCGTGCGGCGCGCCGGTGTGGTGGACCAGCCAGAGCGGCAGCCCGACGTTGAGGACCGAGTCGTCCAGGTTCAGCGGCATGTCCAGCAGGACGAACCGCAGGTAGCCGCGGTCGCGCCAGGGGCTGGGCGCGGCGGTCGGCGCCCCGGCGGGCGCCTCCCCGGCCTTGGCCGCGACCAGGCCGCGCCCGGACGGCTCCCGGGTGCGCCAGACCAGGACGGCGGCCAGCACGTAGGACAACCCGTTGGCCAGGATCAGCACCCGGTAGGCGGCGGTGGTCCCGACCGCCAGCCCGATCGCCGCGACACCCGCGCCGAGCGCGTACCCGGCGTTGGCCACGCTGCGGAACAGCGCCTGGTAGGTGGCCCTCCGCTCGCCCGCCACCCGGGTCGCGAACAGCATCTCCAGGGTCTTGGCGGCCCGTTCGGCCAGGCAGATCAGGGCCACCACGGGCAGCAGCGCGGCGAAGTCGTCGACCACCAGCAGCAGCCCCATCGCCCCGAGCCGCAGCAGGTGGCAGCCGATCAGCAGCCACCGCACCGGCACCCGTTCGGCCGCCCGCCCGGCCAGCGGGGACCCGGCGATCCCCGCCACCGCCCCGACCCCGAGCAGCAGTCCCAGCTGCCGCGCGTCCATCCCGCAGACGTAGGTGAAGTAGAGCACCGAGGCCGCTGCCCACACCCCCGTGCCGGTCCGGTCGACGCACTGCGCCAGCAGCATGATCCGCGCGTCCCGCCCGCCCGGCGGCCGCCGCAGCTGCGCTATCAGTCCGTTCCCCCGCATGGCAGGCCCCCGTCGTGTGCGTGGCGCGAGTCGCGCGATCGGCATCAATCTCGATATCAAGATACTTCACATCAAGAGACTTTTGGAAGCCCCGAACCCCCGACGGCCGCCGGGCGCGGACGGCCGCACGACCCTCGACGCACGACGGGCGGTGCGCCACACTCTCCCCAGCAGCACCCGCGCTCCCAACGCACCGGCACGACGCCACGACGCCACGACCACCGCACTACGGAGAGCCGATCGGTGACCACTCGCCAACTGCTGGAGCTCGCCTTCTCGTCCGGACGGACCGGGACCGGACCGGCCACCTGGGGCCAACGGGCCATCTGGGACGCCGTACGACGGCTGCCGCCGGCCGACGCGCCGCGCTACAACATCGCCACCGCCGCGCCGCTGGACCCGGGGCTGCCCCTGCCCGTCCTGCTCGCCGCCCTGGAGCGACTGCTGCACCTGCACGACTCGCTGCACACCCGGCTGCTCCCCGACGAGGCCGGCGGCCTCCGCCAACTCGTCGACGGCGAAGGCACCCTGGACGTCCACCTGTGGCCCGCCGGAGAGCACGAGGACCCGGCCGAACTCGGCACCCGGCTGCACGAGGAGCTGGCGGCACAGCCCTTCGACACCGCCACCCAGTGGCCGGTGCGGGTCGGCGCGGTGACGGCGGGCGGGCTGGTCCGGCACATCAGCCTGGTGCTCTCGCACACCGCGGTGGACGGCTCCGGGATGAGCCGGCTGGTCGCCGATCTGTCCGCGCTCTGCCTCGGCAGCTCCCCCGAGGAGCTGGCCGAGCTGCGCGAACCCGCCCAACAGCCGCTGGAGGAAGCCGAGTTCCAGACCTCCGAACGCGGCCTGCGGCGCGACGCGGGGGCCCGCAAGCAGTTCGTGCGCAAGCTCCGGCTCGGCCCGCCCCGACTCTTCCCGCCCCACCCCCTCCCGCCGACCACCGCAGAGCCCGCCCGGTTCCCGAACGCGGTGCTCCGCTCCCCCGCCCTGCCCCGGGCCGTCGAGCGGGTCGCGGCCCGGCACCGGGTCAGCACGGGCTCGGTGCTGCTCGCCGCGACGGCCGCGATGACCGCCCGGCTCGCCGGCTCCACCGAGGCCGTGCTGAACGTCGTGGTCAACAACCGCTTCCTGCCGGAGCTGGCCAACGCGGTCGGTGTGATCGCGGGCGACGGCCTCTTCCATCTCCCGGACGCCACCGCCGAGTTCGGCGAGGTCGTGCGCCGCACCCATGCCGCGGCGATCGGCACCTACCGCCACGCGTACTACGACAGGCTGGCCCTGGCCGCCGAGATCGACCGACTGACCGCCGAGGGGGTCCAACTGGCCGACCGCTCCTGCGTGTTCAACGACACCCGGGAGCTGCTCCCGGCCCCGGCCGCCCCCGGCGAGGAGCACACCACCCTCAGCTGGCCGGTGGAATTCGAGCCGCGCCCCGGCCTGACCTACGCCCTGGACGCCCTGCAGTCCGCCGAGGCGCTGAGCCTGGCCATGACGGCGGACCCGGCCCTGCTGCCGCGCCCCGCGATGGAGCGGTTCCTGTACGGGATCGAGGAGTTGATCCTCACCGAGGCTGCCGCGCCGGCGGACGGAGCGGCCGTCGGCGCTTGAACCTGACACTGATGTCAAGTTCTACCGTACCGGCATGACCACGACCGCCACCGCATCCCTGCTCACCCCGTACCGCCTCGGCGCGCTCGACCTGCCGAACCGCGTCGTCATGGCCCCGATGACGCGCTACCGGGCCGCCGAGGACGGCACGCCGCTGCCCGTCGTCGCCGAGTACTACGCCCAGCGCGCGAGCGCCGGCCTGATCGTCACCGAGGGCATCTGGCCCAGCCGGCAGGGCCAGTCCGGCTGGCGCCTGCCCGGCCTCGAGACGCCCGCGCACGCCGCCGGCTGGCGCGCCGTGACCGGGGCCGTGCACGCCGCCGGCGGGCGGATCGCCGCCCAGCTGATGCACGGCGGCCGCCAGGGCCACCCGCTCAACCGGCTGCTCGGCGACGTCCCGGCCGGCCCCTCCGCCGTCCCGGCCCCGGGCCCGGTGCACGTCAAGGACGGTGGCAAGGCCGAGGCCGTCACCCCGCGCGCCATGACCCGCGAGGAGATCCGCCGCACCGTCGCCGACCACGTCGACTCCGCCCGCCTGGCCCTCGCCGCCGGCTTCGACGCCGTCGAACTGCACGGCGCCAACTCCTACCTGATCCACCAGTTCCTGGCCGACAACACCAACCTGCGCACCGACGAGTACGGCCCCCGCACCCTCGCCGACCGGCTGCGCTTCCCGATCGAACTGGTCACCGCCGTCGCCGAGGCCATCGGCCCCGACCGCCTCGGCCTGCGGCTGTCCCCCGGCAACCCGCAGTTCGGCATGGACGAGGCCGACCCCGCCCCCGTCTACCGCGCCCTGCTCGCCGAACTCGACGGCCTCGGCCTGGCCTACCTCCACCTCACCGACAACGACGACTACCCGGCCCTGGCCGACCTGCGCCCGCGCTGGTCCGGCCCGCTGATCGGCAACGTCGGCGAGAACCGCGCCGCCACCGACCGCGAGCGCGGCGAGGCCGTGCTGGCCGCCGGCCTGGCCGACCTGGTCTCCTACGGCCGCGCCTTCATCGCCAACCCCGACCTGCCGGAACGGTTCGCCGCGAACGCCCCGCTCACCCCCGTCGACCCCACCCACCTCTACGGCCAGGAGGCCACCGGCTACACCGACTACCCCCGCCTCCCGGCCGGCCACCCCGCCGTCCGGCCGACCACGAGCTGACCCAGGGCACCCCCGTCCTGACCCACTGTCAGTGCCACCCGCTATGGTCGGCCCCGAACCATCCAGTACCAACAGCACCGCCGTCACCAGGGGGCACCATGACCACACCGGGCACCCGCCCGCTCACCACCGCCGACCTCGTGGAGGGCTGGCACCGGGTGGGCGTCCGTGAGGGCATGGCGCTGATCGTGCACTCCTCGCTCTCCAGCCTCGGCCGGGTCGAGGGCGGCGCGGCGGCCGTGGTGGCCGGCCTGCGTGAGGCGGTCGGGCCCGGCGGCACCGTCGCCGTGCCCGCCTTCACCTCCGGCACGGTCCACGACCCGGCCCCCGGGCACAGCGGCCCGCCCGGCCCCGAGCTGGCCGAACTCCGGGCCGCCGTCCCGCTGTTCCACGCCGGGCTGCCGTGCGACACGGGCGCGGTCGCGGAGGCGCTGCGCGCCCTGCCGGAGAGCCTGCGCAGCACCCACCCGCAGGTCTCGGTCGCCGCCGTCGGCGCGCACGCCCGGGAGGTCACCGCCCGGCGCTCGCTCGGCTTCGCCGTCGGCCGGGAGTCGCCGTTCGGCGCGCTGCACGACCTCGGCGGGCACGTGCTGCTGGTCGGCGTCGGCCACAACCGCAACACCTTCCTGCACTACGCCGAGACCTTCGCCCCCAACCGCCGGCTCAAGCTCCGCCGCTTCCCGATGGCGATCCAGGGCGAGCGGGTCTGGATCGAGGCACCGGACGTGGGGGACGACAACGACACCCACTTCCCGGTCGTGGGGCGGGAGTTCGAGGAGCTGGCGGGCATCCGCGAGGTCCTGGTCGGCGCCGCGCCCTGCCGCCTGGTCCCGGTCCGCGAGCTCATACCCTTCGCCGTCCGCCGCCTCACCGAACTGCTGGCGGCGGACGGCCCCGGGGAGGCATAGGCCGGGCCGACGGTCCCCGCAGCGCGCGCGGAACCGCCGACCCGAACGCCCTCGTACCGCCCTGCCGTCAGTGCCGGCCCTCGTGCACCGAACCGGCCTCCTGGATCTTCTTCCAGGACTTCGGCTCGACCGGCGCCGCGTCCCGGCCGGCGTCCGCGCCCGGCGCCAGCGAGGCCGCGGCCGCGGCACCCGGCGGCACCGGTCCGACGGCCGGCTTGCTCGGGGTGAACAGCCAGGTGTTCAGCAGATCCCCGAGCTTCTGGCCGGAGACCTTCTCGGCGTACGCCTGGAACTCCGGGATGGTGGCGTTCCCGTAGCGCCGCTCGGTGGGCCAGCCCTTGAGGATCTGGAAGAACTTCTCGTCCCCGACGGCGTTGCGCAGCGCCTGGATGGCCACCGCGCCGCGGTAGTACACCGCACCGGAGAACTGGTTCTCCTCACCCGGGTCGCCCGGCTTGACGGTCCAGAACGGGTCGTCGGCCGGGTGCGAGGCGTAGATGTAGTCGGCCACTGCCTGCGCGGTGCCCTCGTTCTCGTGCTCGGACCAGAGGAACTGCGAGTACTCGGCGAAGCCCTCGTTCAGCCAGATGTCGCTCCACTTGGAGAGCGAGACGCTGTCGCCGTACCACTGGTGGGCCAGCTCGTGGACGACCACCGAGGTGTTGGTGCCCCGGGCGAACAGCCCGGGGCCGTAGGAGACCCTGGTCTGGGTCTCCAGGGCGCCACTGGACGAGGTGTTGGCGACGTAGCCGCCGACGGAGCTGAACGGGTACTCGCCGAAGTAGCCGCTCAGCCAGTCCACCAGCTCGCCGGTCCGCTCGATGCTCGCCCGCGCCGCGGCGCCGTTGTCGCCCAGGTCCTTGCTGTACGCGTTGTAGACCGGCAGCCCGCTCGCGGTGGTGTCCTGGGTGATGTCGAACTTGCCGATCGCCAGGGTCGCCAGGTAGGTCGCCTGCGGCTTGTTCTCCCGCCAGCTGTACCGGGTCCAGCCCGCCAGCGAACTGGTCCCGGTCAGCACGCCGTTGCTGATCACCTGGTTGCCGTCCGGCACCAGCACCGAGACGTCGAAGGTCGCCTTGTTGCTCGGGTGGTCGTTGCTCGGGTACCACCACGCGGCCGACACGGGCTCGCCGGCCACGACCGCACCGTCCGGGGTGCGGCGCCAGGCGGTGTAGCCGCCGTACCTCTCCACGGTGGACGGCACGTCCTTGTAGCGCACCACCACGGTGGCCTGGTCGCCCCTGGCGAGCGGCCGCGCGGGGGTGATCTCCAGCTCCTGGTCGCCACTGGTGGCGAAGGTCGCGACCCGGCCGTTGACCCGCACCTCGGAGACCTTCAGCGCGAAGTCGAGGTTGAACCGGGAGAGGTCCTGGGTGGCCGTCGCGAGGATGGTGGTGGTGCCCTCCAGCTCGTCGGTGGCGGGCTGGTACTTCAACCGGATGTCGTAGTGCGAGACCCGGTACCCGCCGTTGCCGAGGGTCGGGTAGTACGGGTCCCCGACGCCGTCCGCGCCGGGTTGGAAGCCGGAAGCCGAGGCCGGGACGGCCAGGAACAGGCTCAGGGCACTGGCAGCAGAGACGATCAGCCTCTTGCGCACATGGTCCTCCAGGGATCACCGGAACGATGGGGTTGAACCGATCCTTGTCCCGTCAACCCCTCCCCCACTCCCTTCCGGTGAGATGTTCATAAAAAGAAACGCGCCGACATGACGGCTTCGCGCCCGCGCCCCGAAGCCGTCACGCCGACCATTCCGACATGTCGTCAGCTATGGGACTGGTGCACCGAGTTGGTCTCCTGGATCTGCTTCCAGGACTTCGGCTCCGCCGGCAGCTGACCCTCCGCCCGGCCCGCACCCGGCGCCAGCGAGGCGGCGGCCGCGGCACCCGGCGGCACCGGCCCGACCGCCGGCTTGCCGGGGGTGAACAGCCAGGTGTTCAGCACGTCCCCGAGCTTCTTCCCGGAGACCTTCTCCGCATAGGCCTGGAACTCCGGGATGGTGGCGTTGCCGTAGCGGCGCTCGGTGGGCCAGCCCTTCAGGATCTTGAAGAACTTCTCGTCCCCGACGGCGTTGCGCAGCGCCTGGACGGCCACCGCACCCCGGTCGTACACCGCGCCGGAGAACTGGTCGTCCGGGCCCGGGTCGCCCGGCTTGACCTTCCAGAACGGGTCGTCGGCCGGGTGCGAGGCGTAGACGTAGTCGGCGAGCTCCTGCGCGGTGCCCTCGTTCTCGTGCTCGGACCAGAGGAACTGCGAGTACCGGGCGAAGCCCTCGTTCAGCCAGATGTCGCTCCACTTGGAGAGCGACACGCTGTCCCCGTACCACTGGTGGGCCAGCTCGTGGACGACCACCGAGGTGTTGGTGCCCCGGGCGAACTGCCGGGGGCTGTAGAAGATCCGGGTCTGGGTCTCCAGGGCGTAGCCGGTCGGCACATTGGGGACGTAGCCGCCGACCGAGCTGAACGGGTACTCGCCGAAGTAGCCGCTCAGCCAGTCCACCAGCTCACCGGTGCGCTCGACGCTCGCCCGCGCCGCGTCCGCGTTCTCGCCGAGGTCCTTGCTGTACGCGTTGTAGACCGGCAGCCCGCTCGGCGTGGTGTCCCGGGTGATGTCGAACTTGCCGACCGCGAGCGTGGCCAGGTACGTCGCCTGCGGCTTGTTCTCCCGCCAGCTGTACCGGGTCCAGCCGGCCTGCGAGGTGGTGCCCGTCAGCACGCCGTTGCTGATCACCTGGTTGCCGTCCGGCACCAGCACCGAGACGTCGTAGGTGGCCTTGTTGCTCGGGTGGTCGTTGCTCGGGAACCACCACCAGGCGGCCTCGGGCTCGTTCGCCGCCACGGCGCCGTCCGGGGTCCGGTGCCAGCTGGTGAAGCCGTACTTCTTCACGGTGGAGGGCACACCCTTGTAGCGCACCACCACGGTGGCCTGGGAGCCCTTGGCGAGCGGCCGCGCGGGGGTGATCTCCAGCTCCTGCTCACCGCTGGTGGCGAACTTCGCGACCCGGCCGTTGACCCGCACCTCCGAGACGTCCAACGCGAAGTCGAGGTTGAACCGGGAGAGGTCCTGCGTGGCCGTGGCGAGGATGGTCGTGGTGCCCTCCAGCTCGTCCGTGGCGGGCTGGTACTTCAACCGGATGTCGTAGTGCGAGACCCGGTACCCGCCGTTGCCGTAGGTCGGGTAGTACGGGTCGCCGACCCCGGCCGCGCCCGGCTGGAAGCCGGAAGCCGAGGCGGGAACGGCCAGGAACAGGCTCAGGGCACTGGCAGCAGAGACGATCAGCCTCTTGCGCACGTGGTCCTCCAGGGATCACCGGAACGATTGGGTCGGATCGATCCTTGTCCCGGCAGCCCCTCGTCCACTCCCCTCCGGTGAGATGTTCATGAAAAGAAACCCGCCGACACGACGGCTTCGCAGCCCGGCCGCGAAGCCGTCACGCCACCCCACCCACCCCTGAGGCCCTTGAAGCCCCTCGCACCCCTCCTGCCCTTCCTCCCCCTCACGCCCCGAGCACCACCGGCGCCCGCACCAACGAGCCGTACTCCGTCCACGAGCCGTCGTAGTTCTTCACGTGCGGGTACCCGAGCAGCTCGGTGAGCGCGAACCAGGTGTGCGCGGACCGCTCGCCGATCCGGCAGTACGCGATCACCTCGCGCTCCGGCTCCACGCCCTTCCCCCCGTACAGCGCCCGCAGCTCCTCCGCCGAACGGAACGACCCGTCGTCGTTGGCCGCCTGGGACCACGGGATGTTGACCGCGCCGGGGATGTGCCCGGGCACCTGCGCCTGCTCCTGCGGCAGGTGCGGGGGCGCGATCAGCTCGCCCCGGAACTCGGCCGGCGAGCGGACGTCCACCAGCACCGCGTCCGCCCCGGGCTTGGCGAACACCTCGGCCCTCGCCAGCACCTCGTCCCGCAGCGCCCGCAGCTCCGGCCGCTCGGGCCCGCTCAACCGGAACCCGCTGTGCTGGTAGTCCATCACCGCACGGGTGAGCTCCCGCTCCTCCAGCTCCCACTTCTTGCGCCCGCCGTCCAGCAGCCGCACCGGCCCGAAGCCGCGCAGCCGCAACAGCCAGTAGGCGTAGGCGGCGAACCAGTTGTTGTTGCCCCCGTAGAGCACCACGGTGGTGTCGTCCTCGACCCCGGCCGCCCGCAGCAGGTGCTGGACGCCGTCGCGGTCGATGTAGTCCCGGCCGACCTGGCTGTGCAGGTCGGTGGTCCAGTTCCAGCCGACCGCGCCGGGGATGTGGTCCCGGTCGTAGGCCTCGGTGTCCTCGTCCACCTCGACGACCCGGATCGTCCCGTCGTCCAGGTGGTGGGCCAGCCATTCGGTGCGGACCAACGCCTCGGGGTGCGCGTAGCCGTTGCCGGTCATCCCAGGCCCTCCTTCGCTCTGCCCAGGCTGCGGCGCCCGACCACGGGCACGGCGGGCCGCGCGACGACGACAGGCGTACGGGCACGGCGAGGGGCCGGCGACCGGGCCGGACAGTTCGAACCTACGCCGCCCGCCCGGCCCCGGCCACCCCGCGCTCCCCCGCGCTCAGGAGAAGACCACGGAGCGCAGCTTCAGCCGGTCACCGAGCTTCTTGCCGGGGTTCATGACGTAGAAGACGTCGCCCGAGCAGCCGAAGTCCAGGAAGACCGTGGCCGTGGACTGGGTGCGGTTCTCCGGCGCGAAGCCCGGGTCCTCCTCGGTGGTCCACGGCAGGTCGATGCACTCGCGGCTCTGCGGGTCGGCCAGGCCCACGGGGACCCCGGGGCCGACCTTGTAGAGGAAGTCGCCCGTCGCGGCATTCGCGGAGAACGGGACGGCGAGGACGAGGGCGACGGCGCTGGCGGCGGCGAGCATGGCGTTGCGGAGACGCATGAGTGAGGGCCTTTCAGGTGGTACTCGGCAGTACCCGGTTAATTGGTGCGAGATCACCCTAGAGGCCCAAAAACCGCAGAAACGGTTCTTCTAATCCACCCATTCGAGTGGTTTAAGGGTTAAAACCGCGACCTGCCCCGTCATGCGAAACTCAGTTCGGCGGAGCCGTGAAGAGATACCCCGAGTCGACGAGCACCGGCAGGTACGCCTTCAACGCCGCCACCGTCTGCGACCGGTCCCCGCCCCCGTCGTGGTTGAGCACGATCGACCCGGGCCGGACGTTCTTGAGGACCCGGTCGATGATCGCCGAGGTCCCCGGCCGGGCCCAGTCCCGCGGGTCCACCGACCAGGCCATGTTCCGCATCCCCAGGTCGGCGGCCACCTTGAGCGAGACCGCCGAGAAGTCCCCACCCGGCGCGCGGAACCAGGTGGGCTGCCGGCCGGTGGTCCGCTGCAGCAGGTCGGAGGTGCGCTCCAGCTCGTCCCGCACCTTGCCCTCCGACATGTGCCGCAGGTCGGGGTGGGTCCAGGTGTGGTTGGCGATGTGGTGGCCGCGGTCCGCGATCTCCCGCACCAGGGCGGGGTGCTCGACCGCGTTCTCCCCGATCAGGAAGAACGTGGCCCTGATCCCGTACTGCTCGAACATCGATAGCACGGTCGGCGTGTACCGGGGGTCCGGCCCGTCGTCGATGGTGAGCGCCACCACCTTCCGCTCCGGGTCCAGGTCGTACACCGGCTTGCTCTCCGCCTCGGAGAGCGCCCGGCGCACGGGCACCGCGCTCGGCGCGGCGCCGGACGGCGGCGCCGGCGAGGGCACCGCGGACGGCGTGCCCCCCGGGGCCGCCACCGACGGCGCGGCCGACGCCCCCGCCGGCCCCGCCGGGTCGGCCGGAACGGCGGCATCGGCCGCCCCCGCTGCCGCACCGCCCTCCCCGCCACCCCAAGGGCTCCGACATCCGGCGGCCGTCCCCAGCAGGGACATTCCGGCCGTAACCAGCAGCAATCTGCGCGAAGTAATCTGACGATCTGACAGCATTCTGGATGCTTCCCCCGGCCGTCCCCGCCGCTCCCCGACGGCAACTCCGACGGCCCCCATCACCACTCCGACGGCCCAGGGCGTGTCTGACGATTCCCGCCGTCCACTCCGCTTCCGAAGATCTTCCACGGATCTTCCCCGACCGGACGCTCCACCTCCCGTCCGGACCGCTACGCTGTGCCTTCCCCAGTGTGATGATCTGCCATCAGAGGACGTGGCCATGACGACAAGTCAGGACTCCCCCCGCCAGGGCCCGCAGGACGACGACGCCACCGAGCTCAGCCAGTGGGAACGCTTCGGTGTCGACACCACCGCCCCGCACTCTGCGCGCGTGTACGACTACTGGCTGGGCGGGAAGACCAACTTCCCGCCGGACCGCGCCATGGGGCAGGCCATCGAGCAGGCCGTACCGAGCGTCAAGGCGATGGCCAAGGCCAACCGGGCGTTCCAGGGCCGGGCCGTGCGCCACCTCGCCCAGGAGCACGGCATCCGCCAGTTCCTCGACCTCGGCACCGGCATCCCGACCTCGCCGAACACCCACGAGATCGCCGAGGCGGTCAGCCCCGGCACCCGGGTGGTCTACGTCGACAACGACCCGATCGTGCTCGCCCACGCCCGCGCCCTGATGGTCTCCAGCCCGGCCAGCCGCACCACCTACATCCACGCCGACCTGCGCAAGCCCGAGGAGCTGTTCGCCGACCCGGCGCTCACCGCCACCCTCGACCTCACCCAGCCCGTCGGCCTGCTGATGATCGCCGTACTGATGCTGATCGCCGACGAGGACGACCCCTGGGGCCGGGTCGCCGCACTGCGCGATGCCCTGCCCGCCGGCAGCTGCATCGCCCTGACCACCCCCACCCCGGACTTCGACCCCGAGGCCGTCGGCAAGGTCGCCGAGGCCGCCCGGGCCGGCGGGATGACCCTGGTACCGCGCGGCTACGACGACGTCGTCCGCTTCTTCGACGGCTGGGACCTGGTCGAACCGGGCGTCGCCCCTGTGCTGGCCTGGCGCCCCGACGGCGAGCCCCCGGCCGACCCGAAGGCCGCCTACTACTGGGGCGGCGTCGCCATCAAGCGCTGACCAAACGCCGACGACCGGGTGGGACGGCCAGAACCCGTCCCACCCCTCACTTCCCCTCCCCTCCCCACTCCCCCTCCCCTCCCCCTCACTTCTCCTCCCCCTCACTTCAACAGCCGCGACAACCGCCGGTCCGCCAACGGCTTGCCCCCGGTCTGGCAGGTAGGGCAGTACTGGAACGAGGAGTCCGCGAAGGACACCTCCCGAATGGTGTCCCCGCACACGGGGCAGGGCTCACCGGTCCGGCCGTGCACCCGCAGCCCGAGCTTCTTCTCCGCCTTCAGCTCCCCCGCCGCCAGCCCCCGCGAGCGCTCCACCGCCTCCCGCAGCGTGCCCCCGAGCGCCTCGTACAGCCGGGCCACCTCGTCCTCGGTCAGACTCGCGGCCAGCTTGTACGGCGACATCCGGGCCGCGTGCAGCACCTCGTCCGAGTAGGCGTTGCCCACCCCCGCCAACACCCCCTGGTCCCGCAGCACCCCCTTGAGCCGACGCCGCTCGCCCCGCAGCAACGCCGCGAAGTCCGCCAGCCCGAAGCCCGGATCCAGCGGATCCGGCCCGAGCCTGGCCACCCCGGGCACCTCGGCCGGCTCCCGCACCACGTACACCGCCAGCCCCTTCTTCGACCCGGCCTCGGTGAGATCGAACCCGTCCCCGGCCTCTCCCGCCAACCGCACCCGCAATGCCAACGGATTGCGCGGAGAAGGCCGCGGCGGCTCAGCGGGCAGACCGTCCTTCCACCGCAACCAGCCCGCCCGGGCCAGGTGGACCACCAGGTGCAGCCCCTCCGCCTCCACGTCCAGGAACTTGCCCCGCCTGGTCACCGCCCCGACCGTCCGCCCCTCCAACGCCGTCACCGGCGGGTCGTACGTCTTCAACGCACTGATCGCCACCGGCTGCACCCGAGCGATCACCCGCCCGGTCAACCGCTCGGACAGGAAAGCACTCAACGCCTCGACCTCAGGCAGCTCCGGCATGCCCCCAGTCTCCCCCGACCCCCCACCCCCCGCCTGCGCTCCCACCCAGCGGGCGCGCAGGGCGAAAGCCCGCGCGCCCGCAACAAAA
The DNA here is from genome assembly GCF_042885595.1 of Kitasatospora sp. NPDC058046. Taxonomy (NCBI): domain Bacteria; kingdom Bacillati; phylum Actinomycetota; class Actinomycetes; order Kitasatosporales; family Streptomycetaceae; genus Kitasatospora; species Kitasatospora sp. NPDC058046. The sequence continues at coordinate 159 of NZ_JBHVRS010000012.1, read as the reverse complement.
CCTCCCCCAGCACCCACCCACGGCAACCCCCACCCGCCCGCCCCTCCCCACCCGACCAGGCGAGAGGGACGCGCTGCGGGAGGGGGTGGCGCAGGGGGTGGCCGCGGAGAGGGGCGTGACGGGTGATTTTCAGACTGCCAACGGTCTGAACGCCCCACC